>NZ_JACHYZ010000003.1:0-681711 GCF_014193215.1 Rhizobium sp. BK112 | reverse complement strand
TCCATGCCGGCACCGGCGGGGATCGCCGGAGCGGCTTCCTTCTTGGGCTTTTCAGCGATCATAGCCTCCGTCGTCACCAGCAGGCCGGCAACCGAGGCTGCATCCTGAAGCGCGGTGCGAACGACCTTGGCCGGGTCGATGACGCCCTGCGCATAGAGATCGCCATAATCGCCAGTCTGAGCGTTCCAGCCGTAGGAGAACTCAGTCTTCTCACGCAGCTTGCCGACGATCACGGAGCCTTCCGCGCCGGCGTTTTCGGCGATCTGACGCACCGGGGCTTCGATTGCACGTCGCACGATTTCGATGCCGACGCGCTGGTCCTGGTTCGCGGTGGTGAGATTGTCGAGCGCCTTGACCGACCGCAGAAGGGCAACGCCACCGCCGGGCAGAATACCCTCTTCGACCGCTGCCCGGGTCGCATGCAGGGCGTCGTCGACCCGGTCCTTCTTTTCCTTCACTTCGACCTCCGTCGAGCCGCCGACGCGGATGACGGCAACGCCACCGGCGAGCTTGGCAAGGCGTTCCTGGAGCTTCTCGCGGTCGTAGTCCGAAGTGGTCTCTTCGATCTGGGCGCGGATTTGCGCGACCCGGCCATCGATTTCCGTTTTCGAGCCGACGCCGTCGATGATGGTCGTGTTCTCCTTTTCGATCGACACCTTCTTGGCACGGCCGAGCATGTTCAGCGTCACGTTTTCAAGCTTGATGCCGAGGTCTTCGGAGATGACGGTGCCGCCGGTCAGGATGGCGATGTCTTCGAGCATGGCCTTGCGGCGGTCGCCGAAGCCAGGCGCCTTGACGGCAGCGATCTTCAGGCCGCCACGCAGCTTGTTGACGACGAGCGTTGCAAGAGCTTCGCCTTCGACGTCTTCAGCGATGATGAGGAGCGGCTTGCCGGACTGGACGACGGCTTCGAGAACCGGCAGCATCGACTGCAGGTTCGACAGCTTCTTCTCGTGGATGAGAATATAGGGATCTTCGAGCTCGACGCGCATCTTATCTTGGTTGGTCACAAAATAAGGGCTCAAATAGCCGCGGTCGAACTGCATACCTTCGACGACTTCGAGTTCGGTTTCGGCGGTCTTGGCTTCTTCAACGGTGATGACGCCCTCGTTGCCAACCTTTTCCATGGCCTCGGCAAGATACCGACCGATCTCTTCGTCGCCATTGGCCGATATCGTGCCGACCTGGGCGATTTCCGAATTGTTGGAGATCTTGCGCGCGTTAGTCTTCAGTTCCTTGACCACGGCGTCAACGGCCAGGTCGATGCCGCGCTTCAGGTCCATCGGGTTCATGCCCGACGCCACCGCCTTGGCGCCTTCCTTGACGATTGCCTGAGCAAGCACGGTTGCGGTCGTGGTGCCGTCGCCGGCGAGATCGTTGGTCTTCGATGCCACCTCGCGCAGCATCTGGGCGCCCATATTTTCGAACTTGTCTTCGAGTTCGACTTCCTTGGCGACCGAAACGCCGTCCTTGGTGATGCGCGGTGCGCCGAAGGACTTGTCGATCACAACGTTGCGGCCCTTCGGGCCGAGGGTCACCTTCACTGCGTTGGCAAGCACATCGACCCCACGCAGCATGCGTTCACGAGCATCGGTGTTAAATTTAACGTCTTTTGCAGCCATTTCTCTAACTCCTCTAATAGGCAGCTATTTGACTGATAGATTGGTGGGGTGGACGGCTCAGGCGGCCTGCTTCTGCTCTGCCGGGGCTTCGATGACGCCCATGACATCGCTTTCTTTCATGATCAACAGGTCCTCGCCGTTGATCTTGATCTCTGTGCCGGACCATTTGCCGAACAGGATGCGATCGCCAGCCTTGACGTCAAGCACCTGGATCTGGCCGGCATCGTTGCGCGCGCCGGGGCCGACGGCGATGACCTCGCCTTCCTGAGGTTTTTCCTTGGCGGTATCGGGAATGATGATTCCGCCTTTGGTTTTCTCTTCAGACTCAACCCGGCGGACAAGAATGCGATCATGAAGCGGTCGGAACGACATGTTTTCCCTCCGATGGACAAACAATGATGACGTTGTTCCCCCGCCCGGACCGGATGACTAGTCCGGGCGGGTGCAAAACCTCACTCGAGCGTTTTGCGCAAAATGATCTGGTTTGTCGGTGTTTTGATTTCAAGAGGTCAAAACAAAGAAATTAGCACTCTTCATCGCCGGCTGCTAACACACTGGAAAAACACAACAACAACGCCTCCGGTATTCAAAAATCGGTGATGACCGCAAAATTTACAGAACCCTGCAGGTGTCGCGAAACCGAGATGAATCGGCATGATTGGCCTATGGCGACAGATCTTTTCGCTTCCCGGCGATAGAGCGGTCACGAGCCACGGCGTGGGGCATGTTGCGTCTGCTGACCGACAATACGAATAGTGTCGGCAAGCATTAGGATCGGGGAAGACGCCGATCAACGGCACCCCAAGCGTTCAGTGGAAGGTGGGCCCGCCAATTCGGCCCGAGAACACAGCTAAGATCAACGATTGACGAGCATTTTGACTGGTCGACAAGGCAAGATCAGAAGTGGCCATGCACCAGGTTAACACTGGGAGCTGATCCCCACCAAATATACGCAAAAATCGCCCCGCGGAGACGCGGGGCGCAATGGTGAGCGGACATGGAAAGGCGGACGTTAGCGAAAAATCGCAATCACATCCGCGCTCAAAACGCGACGCTCCAGAAAAAGTTCCAGCAGTGACTAAGTAATTTGAACTGAAATAAATTCCGCGCGACAGAGGGGCACGACCTGCCTTTGACGCTGGCTATGCTCGGATCGGCCGCAAATTGGCGCTCGACAGATCCACCTTTCGCTCGGCGACCGGTTAACGTTGGTTTGCGATGCTCCGCCAGGCTGGCCTCGCCAAATACGCTGTCAGGCCGATGGCGAGACAGCCTGCGGTACTGAACAAGATGATCTCAAACGTGGCGGAGGGTCCACCGGCACTTTGGGCGATCCATCCAAATACAGCCGAAGAGATCGCAACTCCGAAAAACACAAGGGTGTTGAGAAAGCCCAACAAAAGGCCTCGGTGCTTGGAAGGTGCGAGTTCCTGCGCTTCGGCCATAACCAGGGGATGGAGGTTGCCGATTGAATAAAGCAGGCAGATCAGAGCGACGGCGGCGACAATACTGGAGCCGGGTGAAACGGCCATGGCGAAAGCGGCGATCGTCGCCGCGGCCATCCCAGCCGTCACGATGCTTCGCGGTGACACTTTGGATACGAGCGCGGGAATAGCAAAGGACGTCGCTATGCCGACGGCGCTCACGATCGTCAGCGCGAAACCTGAGACACGCTGATCCGCGGAGAACACCCCGGACAGGTAAGGGGTCGCCCAAGCATTGCGAAAAGTCCCTCCGAGCGACAGGGTTAGGCATATTGGCAAGAGGTAGACTAAGCCCGCTGGCCTGCTCTCAGTCGCCTCTTCCGATTGTCCTTCTTGTGGCGTTGGTGCCATTTGAAAGGCGACGCCAACCGCGCAAAGCGCCATCGCTGACGCTGCAACAAGCATCGCCCCGCGCCACCCGAGGACTTCAGAAAGCCAAACCATAGGCGACGCCGATAGAAGGGCGCCGATGGTGCCAACAGCGCTGACGGCGGTGATCTTTCTCCGCGCGGCCACCCCGTCGCCAAGACTTCCGAACTGATAGACCACTCCCATGAAGATCGGCGCGCATCCCGCGCCCAGGACCGCCTGACCGGCAACAAGCTGTCCGGCCGTTCGTGCCATGGCGACCAACGCGGCCCCCATGGCGCCGACGATCATTAAAACAGTCATAGGCGTTCCTGCGCCGAAGCGGTCGAAGGCTGAGCCCAGTGGCATCTGCAGCAGCCCGAACGAAATGAAGAAGGCCGACGCCGCGTATCCATAGCGGCTGGGGTCGAGATCGATGTCGGCAGCGACCATCGGACCGACCTCGCCGAAATAGCTGCGAAAGAACATGCTCATCAGAAAGGCAAGAGCGAGGACGAAGAACTGCTTCCTGTTGTTGTGCATCAAGCGTCCGCCGTTTGCGAGATGCAGAAGCAATGCCAGTCGGTGCGATTGGTTCCGAACCGACGACGCCAAGCGCTTCTAGCTCTTGCGGATCGTTCTCTCGAATTAGTCCTCAGCGTCGGAATACGTTTTGAATTGCAGTTTCAGAAGCGATGCGTCCACCGACAGGACGAAACCTGTCGGCGCGTAGCCAACAGTGACATCGCCGAAGGCGGAGAGACTGGAGTTGATGAGTCGAAAGCCGAACCCCTTCTTATCCGGCGCTTCTACCGCAGGGCCACCGACCTCCCGCCAACGGAAGTCTAGGCGCTTGTCACCCGCCTCGTCGCGCACAGACCAATCGATTTCGACTATCCCGGTCTCTCCCGATAGCGCACCATACTTGTTGGCGTTGGTGACAAGTTCGTGCAGCACGAGGGAGAAGCAAAGAGCCGCCTGAGGACCCAATTCAACAGCAGGACCGCTTGCTTTGAACCGTTCCGACGTCTCTAGTCCGAGATTGATAGCCGTCGCCTCGACAATCGCCGTCAGGGTAGCGCCCAGCCAATTCCGCTGTAGCAAAATTTCGTGCGCTTTGGCATATGCATTGATCCGTGCCGAGATCGCCTGTTCCGCATCCTCTATAGAGCTCGCGTTTCGGAAGGATTGGCTGGTGATAGCCTGAATGACGGTGAGCGTATTCTTCATCCGGTGCGAGAGCTCGTGCATCAGAACGCGCTGTCGTTCCTCGTTCTCTCTCTGCTCTGTCTGATCTCTGAGAATCTTCACGAAGCCCTCGACTTCGCCGTCATCCGTCGTCAATGCCATCATCTGACCCGACGCCCAAAACAACGAGCCGTCCTTGCGAACGTGCCAGCGCTCGTCATTGCCATGACCTTCGGTCAAAGCGGCGGTCATTTCCCGTTGAAGAACCCCCGCCTGCCGGTCTTCCTCGGTGAAAATCACGGCCGCAGGCCGGCCGACCATCTCGGCCTCATCCCATCCGAGGATCCGTCGCGCGCCCTCATTCCAGGTGGTCACCAGCCCATCCAGATCTGTCGAGATGATCGCATATTCGATCGCACTTTGGAGAATGGCTTCGAGAAAGCGCTCTCGGGAGCGACTGGAGTTGGAAAAGAGTTTCATGATCATATGATGGCCCGATCCTTCCCAGGGCCCGCAAGAAAAAGGGCCTCATCCTGTTTCTAGGACGCCGCCTGACATTGGGGACGGCGCTGGCGTTTGCAATGGGCTACTCGACGGTTCTGACGGTCCTTGAATGATCGGCTATCCCTAACAATATCATTTCGACAGGACCATTGGTGGCATGAAAGGAGGAAAAAATGCCGCAGAACGATGTTCCATGGACCCAGCCGGTAAGAATCCGGCTGCAGTGCGGTTTGGAGCGCAGTTTCACAGGCGCATACGACGCCTTGGACTTTCTCGAAAACGAATGGCCGTTGCGTCACGGAGAGCGCCACGAGCGAGCAGTCAAGACGTGCCGTGGCGCCCTCAACGACACCACCGCCGGCATTATCGCGCGGGAGGCCTTCGTGGCCGCCTGCTTGGAAGCCGGCATGCCGTCCGTTCTTGTTCCTTGGAAGAGAAAGCCGACCGCGCATCCGGCTCGGCCTGCGCGCCTTGCTATCATCTAGGGGTATCAGTGACGACCTCGCCTCATCGGAGGCGAGGTCCGGCATAGCGCCTTCCCCGGCCGCGCTATCTTCGGCACGGTCGCGCCGGTCTATGACGACATCGTGGTGCTGGGCTCGCCTGTCTAAGCAGCCTGGCAAATCTACGACAGCCGATCAGAAGACCGAAACGTTCTCAGCCTTCGACTTTCCGGTCTTGCGGTCCTCCGACCTCGAAGCTGACCTTATCGCCTTCGCGCAGCGAACGGCCGCGTTGCAAGGCAGAGACGTGAACAAACACATCCTGTCCGCCGCCCTCAGGCGTGATGAAGCCGAAGCCCTTGTCGCAGCGCTCAGCCGGCACGTTTCCGAGCACATCCGGCCGATGCGCCTCCAGCTCGCGGAGGATGCGAACGATAAGGGCTCCACTATCCGCCCTGCCTCAAGAACAGGCGCCTGTTTGCCCCTGCTGGATTTTCGTTATCAGTGTCGTTGCCATCTCTGGTCTCCAACATTTGATACAACTGGAACTCAGTTCGATCTGATTCAGCTTTCGAGAGCGGCATGTTCGGTCGCCGGCGCTCCTGACATGGCGAGACAGGCGCCACTCAGCATTACGATGATGCCGATCACATCCATCACTGTTATCCGCTCCGCGAAGACAGCAGCGCCGAGGGCGACAGCGATGACCGGCGAAACGAAGGCATAGCTACCGGCGCGGGATGCGCCGATATCCCGCAGCAAGCGCATGAAGGTCGTGTAGCCGATTAGCGAGCCAAAGATCACAAGGAAGAACCAGCCAAGCCAGGCAATCATGCCCCAGTCGCCGGAGAGGGCGGAAACTGCCCCCGGTTCGAAAGCCAGGGCTACCATCAGCAGCACGAAGCCTCCGAACGAGGTCGTCACACCTGAAACGAACAAGGCCGGATAGGATCGGAGAAGTGGACGGGCCAACACCGAGCCGTAACCATAGGTGAAGGCCGCTGATGCAACCGCCAATCCCCCCCATAGGCTCGCGCCTGGGAAGGCTTCAGGCAGACTTACATAGGCGGAAGCCGGCCAGAACAGGACGACCAGTCCACAGACCCCCAGAGCGATCGCGAAGATCCGCCGGCCATCCAATGTCTCTTCGCCTAGCAGGAGAGCAAATACCAGGAGCGCGATCGGAGTGAGCGACATTTCCAGAACGGCGGCAGTCCCGGAATTGATATACTGCATGCCCCAGAACAATGGGCCGTAGCAGAGCGTAATCATCAGCATACTGGCGGCGGTAAAGCGAATGCCATCTCTCACCTTCAGCCCCGCTATGTTGCCATTCGCCCAAGCGTAGAGAAGAAGCAACATGCCGGCAGCGGTGAACCGCGTGCCGGCGAACACGAGCGGCGGCACGGCTTGGATGCCGGCCTTGGTTCCGATCCAGGTGCTTCCCCAGATTATGCATAACATCAGAAAGCGCAGATGATTTTTGTTGGCACCGCTGGGCATCGGGGCTCCGATCCGTGTAACGTGTAAAAATCATTTAGACCGTTACAACTCGCCCTTGCCCAAATCGTTCCCGGAAACGATATTCAAATTATGAACACGCTAAAGACGATCCATGACATCAGCCTTCTCGGCGGTCATCCAGCGCTCGACTTCGTCAACACGGTCGATAGTCGCGGTGAACGTTGGGGCCCGGATTTCCTGAATAGCTACGATGACCTCGTGGCCTGGGCCCGTCGTCTCGATCTGATCGACGACAAAGAACGCGATACCTTACTAGCTAAGGCCGGCGGGTCGCCGTCCGACGCGAAAAAGGAACTCGGAGAAGCTAAGGAGTTGCGGGAGGCTCTTAGCCGCCTGTTTCTGTCCGAATATGATGCAAGCCCGATCAGCCGGGACGATCTCGACCTCGTTGCCGGCATGGCCCGGCGTGCGCAACTGCAGCAATCACTGAGCTGCGTTGGAGGCAGGATCCAGTGGCGTCCGGCGGATGCCAAAGATTTGGATGCAATCAGTACTCGTATCGCCCAGTCAGCCGCCGAACTGCTGACGTCGCGACACGCACGCCGTCCTGTACGTGCGTGTCAAGGTCCAAATTGCGGCTGGCTCTTTCTGGATCAATCTCGTGGCGGCCTCAGACGATGGTGCTCGGACAAAACCTGCGGATCGCATGCTAGAGTGCGCAGGTTTCGGGCTATCCAAGCCAGTTGATCACCCAGGCTGACCGGCCAAATTCGTCTTCGTCTTCGTCTTCGTCTTCGTTAGCGCAAACGCGAAAGTGGGTTACATGCACCCGCTGACGGCGAAGATCGCCGCGGTATCCTAACCGTGGGCTCGTCAGGGCTTGAGCATCACAAGCTGCTCCCCGCTTCCAGCGTCCCAGATCGTCAGGTCGACGACAAAGTCCCCCTCTTCGCTATCAGGTCGAGCAAGGCTGCGGCCAGCCGTCCCGCGCAGATCGGGTTGGTCGCAAGGTCGAGTGTCTCATTGCTGGTCAGCGCCAACCGAAACGAAAGGTCACTGTCTTCTAGAGGAGAAAATGCAGTGACGCTGTCAGATTCAAGATACGCGTCCGCTTCACCATCGGCATAAGGCCGGCGACGTTCGAAGGCTCGATGAAATTCACTCTTTTGTTCGGCGGAGAGCATTGTGATCCATTCCTCTATCGCGATTATCGGCCAGGCGCCGCTCCGTCGTTGTCGACGGAAAAACACAAGCCCATGGCAAACACAAGCCAATGTCCGTCACGGGCAGTGGAAACGCCGTCTCTTCAAAACAAGCTCGCCGCGGCAGCTCTGAGGTCAGAGCAACGTGCTATGATTCAAAATTCAGGAGATCGCACGTTATCGGCGTTGCTGCTCCAAGGCGAAGCACGCGGAAGCAGCTCTTCGCGATTTCATTGCCAGCCATGGCATACCACCGCGGCCATCGATCCCCGCGGCGGAAACGCCATCTCATCAAGCGACGTGTGGCTTTTGCCGCTATCGCAAGATGGTGCTCGATAGGGGAGACGCCAGCTGCACTTCAACCCTCCTTGCGCAGCGCGAGGAGGGTTGAACTCGAAGCCGGTTAGATGGCGGTCCGCCGGTACCGGTCGCGCTCTTGCGCAATCTGTTCAGGGGCATATGGATCGAGCGTATCGTCAAACCGGGTCCATCCCTGCTCGTTATAGGCACGCCGACGTTCAACCGGGTCGACCCAGTTCGAACCCTGGAGAATGGCCTGCGCCTCGGAAGCGCGGGCGTCGTCGACCCGGGCCGTAACCAAGCTGCCACCACGGCGGACGCCTTCGGCATAAAGGTGGGCATCATCTTCCGAGACGCCGGAGTCGGTGAGGGCGCCGATTAGGCCACCAGCGGCACCACCAGCGACGGCGCCGGCAACAGCCCCGGCCGCAGTCGCGGCAAGCCAGCCTGCGGCAACCACCGGTCCGACACCGGGAATGGCCATCAGGCCCAGTCCGGTGAGCAGGCCGCCAGCGCCTCCGAGGGCAGCGCCAATGCCGGCACCGGTCGCGGCATCCTCTCCAACGTCGGAGTCGCGATCGATGCGGCCGGCCTTGTTGGAGACGATACTGATGTCGGTTGAGGGAACGCCTGCCGCTTCCAATTTGGTGACGGCGGAGCGAGCGTCAGAGTAGTCATCGAAAAGTCCGGTTACAGTTCTCATCATGCTTCTCCTTGGGTTACTTGGCGACGATGTTGCCTTGATAATCGAGGGCTATGGAGACGGCTTTGCCATCCTTCATGCCAGAGGCCATCCAGATCCCCTTGTCGTCGAGCTTGAGATCCTTGACGTCGGTGTAGCCGGCTTCCGCAATGCGATCCTTCGCCTGAGCTTCGGTAAAGCTGTTGGCACCCTCAACGGGCGCAGTCGGATTTTTGGTATCCGGGGTTGCAACTGCTGGTGTATTTCCATCCGGAGATGGAGCCGGCGGTGTTTGGGCGAAAGTTGCGACGACAGAGGCGCCAAAAATTGCCGCTGCCAACATGATCTTCTTCATATGGTGTTTCCTCCGTTTGCGGATCAGGCAGATCCATGCTCTCAAAACCGCCAGAGAAGATTTTTGTTCCTCGCCGCCGCAGGGAAGTATGCAATTGATTTTTTTAAATATACGGCGACGAGACCCCGAAATAATACTATCCCTCCCGGTGCCGCGGCAAAACGAGCGGACAATGAGGCGTGGAGCGAGCGACCTCCAATGAGCAATTCAAAAGCCTCACATAGGCGATGGGACTTTTAACTCCTAAAGTTGTGCTTTCCTTTGCACAGGAGATTAAGGCGAGACATTTTTTACCGGCCCAAAGAGTCTCGGCCCGGCCGAACCGCTGCCGATTTATTCGCCGAGGTCGCGGCGTGCCAACCGGACGTTACGGAGATGGTGAACGCACCGGTTTTTTCCGAATTCTCGGTGCGCGAGCGCCGTCAAACGCGGGGCCAAGCTCTCTACCCCGAGCAGCGGGCAATAAAAAAGGCCGGGGCGAAATCGCACCGACCTTTCCAACATCGCTCTTCACACCAGTGCCAGTACATCCGTGGTCAAAAGCAGATAAGCGACTTCGGCAGTCGCGAACACTCGCGTGGAGCACTCACCAGCAACGCCGATGATCCGTAGATAGCTTCGGGTTATGTTCAATTCAAGTCCCCCGGCAAAACGGGCGCATAAACCTGCCAACTATCAAATGGACGTCCGGGAACCAAATTGAAATGCGGAGGTTCGCGGTTATGATTCACGGTAATACGGCATGACGCATCCTCACGGAAGGCATGCAGTGCTCGTCGTCGAAGACGAGCCCCTGCTGATGATGATGGCGGTGGACGTTGTCGAAGCGGTCGGACTGGAAGCGCTCGAGGCGACGAACGCGGATGATGCGGTCCTCATCCTGGAACGCAGGAGCGATATCGCCATCGTCCTGACCGAGGTCGAGGTGCCGGGTACGATGGATGGCTTGGCGCTGGCCGCCTTGGTCCGCGAAAGATGGCCCCTGATCGAGATCGTCGTCGTGTCGGGGAGGGTGACGATCGGCAGGGAGGGCCTGCCCGAGCGTGGGGTGTTCTTCTCCAAACCATATGATGCCGACGAGCTCGCTTACACGCTTCGACGGCTGGCGACTTACCAGGTTTGCATCCCACGCGCCGAGCGAATTTAATGCACCGAGTTTCCGCAAGGCCGAGCGCGGCGAAGCCAATTATCCTGTTCCGGTGATCCTCCGAAGGGAAAACTTGTCGGATTGGTGGTTCACTCGGCGGCATGACGGAGGGGGTATCCGTCTGCGAGCTCTGCCGAAGCGATGATCTCGAAGTCCGCGGGCATGGCGTGCTGATCGGTTCCCACGAGCGCCAGCGTCCAGTAAGCAGGATCCTCCCCGAAAACCGTGGAGACCTGAACGATCGTTATTCGTCCGTCGAAGTGCTTCGAGGACTTCGCCCAGTAAAACGCATCCGGAACCAAACTTGCTGCAACCATGACGCCAACTCCCATGACAAGTGAACGATAGCAGAAATCCTGGAAATGAGAATGCCTCAGCTTGTCGAGGTCGTCATCGGGTGGATAACGGTCACCCGTGGGCTGGCCGGCTTCCCATTGGCGTCTATGAAGCATCCAGGATGGCCAGGCCGCTGAACTAGCCCTCGCCCTAAGGTGCGTTGAGGCAACGCCACGGAACTTCCAGCCACCTGCTGACATTTCATTGTCGGACCGCTTTTTGGGAACGACCATGGCCACGGACAAACTATCGACCTATCGGTCGAAGCGCGATTTTCAGAAAACCGCCGAACCGAGCGGTGAAAAGCGCCTCGCGCGCAGCAATCGTCGTCGCTTCGTCATCCAGAAACATGATGCTACCCGCCTGCATTACGACCTCAGGCTCGAGCTCGATGGCGTCTTCAAGTCGTGGGCCGTCACGAAGGGGCCGTCCCTCGATCCGCATGACAAGCGGCTGGCCGTCGAGGTCGAAGACCACCCGCTCGACTATGGTGATTTCGAAGGCACCATTCCGAAAGGCCAGTATGGCGGCGGCACGGTCATGCTCTGGGATCGGGGCTATTGGGAACCGGAAGGCAAGATGAGCCCGGAGCAGGCCCTGGCGAAAGGCGATTTCAAGTTTACGCTGGAGGGCAAACGGCTGCACGGCAGCTTCGTGCTGGTGCGCATGCGCAACGATCGCGACCGCGGCAAGCGGACAAACTGGCTGCTGATCAAACACCACGACGAGTTCTCCGTCGACGAGAACGGCGCGGCCATACTTGAGGAAAACCAGACATCAGTTGCCTCCGGACGTACGATGGAGATGATTGCCACGGGAAGGGGACGAAAACCCAAGCCTTTCATGGTCGAGGGCGGCGACGTTCAGGCCGATGCCGTCTGGGACAGCAATCAGGGACTGGCGGCCGAAGAGCGAAAAGAGGATGACAGGGCCGGGCGAAAATCGAAGACGGTCACAACGGTCGATCTGCCTGATTTCATTGCGCCGCAGCTTTGCCAAACCGTGGAGCGCCCGCCCCCCGGCACCGGCTGGATTCACGAGATTAAGTTCGACGGCTACAGGATCCAGATGCGGGTGCTGGATGGCGAGACGACGCTGAAGACCAGGAAAGGACTCGACTGGACCGGCAAGTATCCCGAGATTGCCCAGGCAGCGTCGGCCCTGCCGGACGCCATCATCGATGGCGAGATCTGCGCACTCGATGAAAGCGGCGCGCCGGATTTTGCAGCCCTGCAGGCGGCTCTCTCGGAAGGCAGGACCGGCGAGCTCGTCTATTTCGCATTCGATCTTCTCTATGAGGGTGGCGAAGATTTGCGATCCTTGCCACTCGTCGAGCGTAAGGAGCGGCTTCAAAGCCTTCTGTCCGACGCCGGCAGCGATCCGCGCATCCGTTTCGTCGAGCATTTCGAAACGGGCGGTGATGCGGTCCTTCGGTCTGCCTGCAAACTGTCACTGGAAGGCATCGTCTCGAAACAGGCGGATGCACCCTATCAATCCGGCCGCACCGAAAGCTGGGCAAAGTCGAAATGCCGCGCTGGCCACGAAGTCGTGATCGGCGCCTATGCCAAGACCAACGGTAAATTCCGATCTCTGCTGGTCGGCGTCTACCGGGGCGACCACTTCGTTTATGTCGGCCGCGTCGGCACCGGATATGGTGCGAAGAAGGTGGAAACGCTGCTTCCGAAGCTGGAGGCGCTCGAGACGGTGAAATCGCCTTTCACCGGCATCGGCGCGCCGAAAAAGGAGGCCGAGGTCAAGTGGCTGAAGCCGGAGCTCGTGGCGGAAATTGAATTCGCAGGCTGGACGGCCGACGGTATTGTCCGGCAGGCGGCGTTCAAGGGGCTGCGCACAGACAAGCCGGCCAAGGAGGTCAAGGCCGAACGGCCGGCGAAACCCGCGCAGACGGACGTGCCGCAGCCGGCGGCGGAGACGAAGGCCAGGCCGGTCAGGCGAAAGGGCGCCAAGGCGGAGGTCATGGACGTGCTGATCTCCAACCCTGACAAGCCGCTGTGGCCGGATGCCAATGACGGCAAACCCGTCACCAAGGAGGAGCTGGCCCGTTACTACGAAGCGGTCGGTTCCTGGCTGATCGAGCACATCAAGGGACGTCCATGTTCCATCATCCGGACACCCGACGGGGTCGGCGGCGAGCAGTTCTTCCAGCGCCATGCTATGCCCGGCACCTCCAACCTGCTCGAACTGGTCAAAGTCTTCGGCGACAAAAAGCCCTATCTGCAGATCGACCGGGTCGAGGGTCTGGCTGCCGTCGCGCAGATCGGCGCCGTCGAACTGCATCCCTGGAATTGCGAGCCGCATAAGCCTGAGGTGCCGGGACGACTGGTCTTCGACCTCGATCCAGGTCCGGGTGTGCCCTTCTCCGAGGTCGTTTCCGCAGCCCGCGAAATGCGCGACCGTCTCGACGAACTGGGCCTGATAAGCTTCTGCAAGACAACCGGCGGCAAGGGCCTGCACGTCGTCACCCCGCTTGCCGTCGACAAGAGCGAGCCGCTTTCTTGGGCGCAAGCGAAGGGCTTCGCGCATGACGTCTGCCAACAGATGGCGCGCGACAATCCGCAACTCTATCTGATCAAGATGACGAAGAGCCTGAGGAACGGCCGCATCTTCCTCGACTATCTTCGCAACGACCGAATGGCAACCGCGGTGGCGCCGTTGTCGCCGCGGGCTCGACCGGGCGCCACTGTCTCGATGCCGTTGAGCTGGACGCAGGTCAAATCCGGCCTCGACCCCAAGCGCTTTACCATCCGCACTGTTCCGGCGCTTCTGTCGAAATCGTCGGCTTGGGAGGACTATTGCGACGGCCAGCGGCCGCTGGAGCAGGCGATGAAGCGCCTCGCAAAGGCCCGGGTGGCGGCTTGATTGAGAAGTAGTTCATCGCGGATCTGGCTCGAGGTGGTAGCCGGCATTGCTTTGCGAATTCGGGGCCGGCCAAGATCTGCAGAGGACGACCAGCTGGCCAGGCGTCGGATCATTCCGTCAAATCATACACTGCCGCGTTGTCCTGGATCTCCCGAAGCCCCTTGTACGATGCATGACGGAGGTTGCCGTCCCCAGTCCAGCCCCGAAACTCGATCTCAGCGATCAGCGTCGGCTGCACGAAGACGAAGCGCTTGCCCCTCAGCGGAACGACCGGCCGGTTCGTCTTCAACGGATCGAGCGTCTTTTTCAGGTGCTCGGCATCCTTCGCAGTGAATCCAGTCCCGACTGATCCCACAAAAGCCCAATCGAATCCCTTCCTACCGGCCAACAGCAAGCTGCCGATGCCGCCCCGCGCGACTGCCGACTGCTCGTAGCCAACGATCATGAAGCTTTCGCTCTGGACACACTTGATCTTCAGCCAGTCACCGGTCCGGCCGCTTCGGTAAGGTCGGTCACGATGCTTGGCGATGATCCCTTCCAGTTGATGATGGCAGGCGTGCTCGAGCAGGTCTTCGGCGGGCAGTTCTATCTCCTCGGAAAGACGGATCGCGCCGTCGCCGTCTTCCGGCACAAGGTCTTCAAGCAGGTGCCGGCGCACTGCAAGCTCGGTGCGGGTCAGATCATGCCCATCGAGATAGACCAGGTCGAACGCGAAAAGGCTGGACTCGGTCGATACCCGTTTGCCCCCCCGCCCGCCGAGCGAACGCTGCAGGGCGGCAAAATCAGATCGGCCCCGCTCGTCAAGAACGACCGCCTCACCATCGAGGATGGCAGTTGTTACCCCAAGGTCTTTTGCCGCAGCAGCGATGGTGGGGAAGCGGTGGGTCCAGTCATGGCCGCCGCGAGTGATGACCCGCACGCGCTTTGGCTCGATGTGGATTGCCAATCGATAACCGTCCCACTTCACCTCATAGAGCCAATCCGATCCGATAGGCACGGTCGGCTTGAGCAGCGCGAGACATGGCTCGACGCGTGACGGCATTGGATCGAAGGGTAGACTCGGCTGGTCGGGGTCGCGCTTGCGGATCGGACGAGACAGCAGCGTTAAGCGTGACTCGTCGAGCAACGGCAGGGAGGGGCGACGTGGACGCATCATGTAAAGGCTATCCGTTCGCAGGACGATGCCGCTGTGTAAAAGGCAACAGGGAACGCGACCTCTCCAAACTTGATATAGCCTTTCCAATTCGCTCGCGGGGTAACCATCTTCGCGGACTCCTGACGCAACCAACCCGACTCAACCGAATCAGTGACGCTTTGTTCCAAGTCGAAACGAATCTAGTTTCAATGACTTAACGCTGATATCTCACTCGTATTGCGAGTCGGCAGATGCTCTTGATTCAATGCCTTTTTTGCGGCTGCGTGCGTTCTTGTGCGTTCGGCACATGCGAACTGGTGCGATGAAAGGCGAAAGTGACAATTCATGCCGGAAACAAAAGTTCAACGACGGTTCCCTTGCCCGGCACCGAGGCAATGCGAGCGTCGCCACCGCTTTGGCGTACGAATCCATAAACCACTGCTAGGCCAAGACCGACGCCGCCTTCCGCGTCGCGCGTGGTAAAGTAGGGTTCGAAGGCTTTGTCGACGGCCTCGGGTGTCATGCCGATGCCGTCGTCTGTCACACTGACGCTGACGCCGGCCTCACTGCGGGAACAACGTATGAGAATTGTTCCACCTGCCGGCATAGCCGCGGCGGCGTTGAGGCAGAGATTGAGGATCGATTGTTCGAAGAGCGCCGTGTCGATGAGGACGGTGGGCAGGTCGCCGGCTATTTCGAAGGCGAGCCGGCATTTTTCGCCGATGGCGATTTCCAATACGTCGGCCATGCCGCGCAGCACCGCGCCGATCTCCACCGCGCCGGGATGGATCGGCTGCTGGCTGCCGATGGAAAGCATACTCCCGGCCAGCGACCTGCCGCGGTCGGCAGCCTTACGGATGCGGGCGAGGTGTCGCTTTTGCCGCTCATTGAAGCCGGTTTCGCGCTCCAGCAGGCCGAGGCTGCCGGTGATGATGCCGATCATGTTGCCGACTTCGTGGCTCACCTGATGGGTCATACGCATGATGCCGTCGAGCCGTTGGATTTTTGCCGCCTCCGCCTCCTGCCGGTCCATGTCGGTGATATCGCGCGCCAGCAGCACGACGCCGCCGTCCGGTTGCCGCGATACCGACACTTCGGTTACCTGTCCGACATCGGAGCGATGGCGCAGCACACAGCGGTCGGTGAGCAGCCCCGCATCATCCTCAGCCGGCAGAAGGGCCCGATCAATCTCCGGCAGCGGCGTCACGAAGCTGCGAAGCGGCAATTTCCTGGCCGAACCAGACCAGCCCACCAGCTCGATGACACGCCGGTTCATGGTGATCGGCCGGCCGCGCGGATCGAATAGCGCGATGCCTTCGTTCATACTGCGGAAGGTGGAGCGGATGGTGCGTGCGGCGGCCTCCGCCGTACGCCGAAGCCGCGTCACGCGCTCGACGCTCTCCCGGAATGCGCGGAAAGCTTCGAGCAGGCGCACCAGCTCGGTTTCCGTGCCGTCATAGCGAGGCGTATCAACATCCTTGCGCCCTTCTGCCAGTGCGTTCATGCCGTTCGAAAGGGAGACGATGCCGCGTGAGACACGCATGACCGATCGGATCGAGACCACGGCCATTGCCAGGACCAACAGCGAGGCAACAGCGACGATGACGAGGATGCGGCTCAATGCATCGGAGGTCGAGACGAGGTCGTCACTGAGGTTGCGGGCAACGGCCTCGCTTTGGGTTTCCGTCGCATGCGACAGATCGCGTGAGACGCTGTGCAGGCGCGAGACTGCGGCGCGGATGGCGAACATTTCGAGCAGATAACGCGTCTGTGCCTCGAAGATCCGTTCGTAAGGCGCAAGCTCGGCGGCGGCAACCCGGGTGTCCGGCGCGGCGCGTTCGAGTCGCGGGGCGGTCTCCGAGACGTAGCGCCGGCGCAATTCGCCGAGCTGGAAGAGGCTATCCGAATTGGAGGCGGATTGGACGATGGCGTTCAGCCGACTGCGGAAACCTGCATCCCCAATGCCGCTGCCGGTCGCGATCTCGCCGAGTGCTGCCGCGGCCTCCGCCTTGTGCTGCTGGGCCGATTCCGCGTCGCCCGCAAGCGTCGTCGTCTGCGTGCGGATGGTTTCCAGCAGCTCTACGATGCGGCTGCTGGCAAAACCCCGTACGGCAGCCCGGTCGTTTTCAGGTTGCATCGCGCGCAAAAGCGCATCGACCTGCAGGACGACCGAGCGGCTTTCGCTAGAGACCCGGTAGGGTGAGGTCGAATTCATGAGGAAGGGTGCGCTGGAGACGAGGTCTGAAACCTGCCGCGAGACCAGCGAGGCCTTGGCGAGAGCCGAAAACGCCTGCAAGCCATAGGCGGCCATTTCTTGGCGCGCCCGCTGCAGGCCGTAGACGGCAATGGTCGCAAGGCTGAAGACGAGCACGCAGATGAAGGCGATGGCGAAGGGCAGCCGAAAGGCGATGGAGGAGAGGAACGGACGGCTGATCACGGTGCGGTCTCGCTATCGTCTGTGTCGAGAATATAGCCCTTGCCGCGGCGCGTCTTGATATGGCGCGGCAGGTCTGGATTGCGCTCGATCTTGCGACGCAGACGCAGCACGAGCACGTCGACATTGCGGTCGATATAGCGCTCGCTTTCCGCGCCCAATCGATCGAGGATATGCGCGCGGCTAACGGGTGTGTTTGGCGTTTCGGCGAGGATTTCGAGCAGCGCGAATTCGGCGCTCGTGAGCGACTTGGCGGGGTCGGTACGGCAGATGGCGCGGCGGCTCTTGAGATCCACCGACCATTCGCCGAGCTTCAGGGATGTGGGTTCATGCTCCCGCTCGCTTTCGCGCTCCGGCTTCAGCGAGGGAATCGTCCGGCGCAGCACGGCTTTGATACGGGCCGTCAATTCGATGGGCTCGAAGGGTTTGACGACATAGTCGTCTGCCGCGGTTTCGAGACCCAGCACCCGGTCCACGGCGCTGCCTGCAGCGGTCACCATGACAATGCCGATATTGGCCTGCGCGCGCAGGCGCTGCGCGAAGGTGCGTCCGGATGTGCCGGGCAGGTTATGGTCGACGAGCACGAGATGCACGGTTTCGCGCGAAAGGACGATCGCGGCCTCTTCCGCGGATGGCGCGGTTAGAGCTGTCCAACCTTCCGCCTCTATGAGGTCGGAGATAAGCTCCGCCATGTCCGGATCGTCCTCGACGATCAGGATGGTTATCCTCTCATTCAACACATGCACGTCCTCCCGTGCCTATTATAGGCAGAGATGTCACGATCTTCAAAGCGAGCTCGTGTTATGCGGTTTGTCACATTTGTAACCTTTGTCATTTTTTCGAGGGTGATACCGGCTCCGGCTGTAAGAACCGTAACCATTCTTCGATTGCGCGGGGAAGCAGATGTGACATCCTGATTACGGAGATTGGGACGCAAGGTCCAATGGGAGGAAGTTGTGAGAGGCATCACCGCTTTCAGCGCGGTAGCAGCTTTGTGGCTGGCGAGCGCCAGCACCGGCATCGCAGCACCGTCGCTCACCGTTCTGTGCGGGGTGGACGAGACGTGGTGTGCCGCGATGAAGACGGCCTATGAGGCGAAGACCGGGCTCGAAATTTCGGTGACACGCAAGAGCACCGGCGATATTCTCAATCAGATCCGCGCGGAGAAAACAGCACCTACCGTCGATGTCTGGTGGGGCGGCACGGGCGATACTCATCTGCAGGCCGGTTCTGAAAATCTGCTCGAACCCTACCAGCCGGCCCATGAGCGCGACATGCTGCCCTGGGCGCAGAACTTCTTCGCCATGTCTGGCGGCCGCTCAGCCGGCATTTATGCGGGGGCGCTCGGCTTTGCCTACAATGCCGACCTGCTGCGCGAGCTGAAGCTGCCCGCGCCGACCTGCTGGAAGGACCTCACGGATGTCGCCTATCGCGGCCGCATCCAGAGCGGTAATCCGAATTCGTCTGGCACCGCCTTCACGACGCTTGCGACGCTGGTTCAGCTCTTCGGCGAGGATGAGGCTTTCCGTTATCTCGCTGCGCTCAATCGCAATATCGAACGTTACACACCCTCGGGGGCTGCGCCGATCAAGGCGGCGGCGCGAGGAGAAACGCTCATCGGCATTTCTTTCATGCATGATGCCGTGACGCAGAAGCAAGCGGGCTTTCCCCTCGTCATCGTCGCACCCTGCGAGGGCACCGGCTACGAGATCGGCGCCGTGAGCATCGTCAAAGGCGCAAGGCATATCGAGGAAGCAAAGCGCTTCGTCGATTTCGCGCTGAGCCCGGAAGGGCAGGGTACGGGCGCGGCGTCCGGCCAGAACCAAGTTCCATCCAACGCGAAATCCACCCTGCCGCTTGCAGCCCCGGATATCTCGATGATCAAGATGGTCGACTATGACTTCGCCACCTTCGGCTCGCCGGATGAACGAAGCCGACTGCTCCGCAGGTTCGATGCGGAAATCGCCGCGACGAACTGATCAAGGCATTCAGACAAACCACAACCCAGAAACATGCACACGCCGACGCGGGCAGGCCGATGGCTCTGCTGTGTTTTGTTCGTGCGAAAATCTAACCCAGGCAACAAGGAGGATGCCCCATGAAAATGAAGACCCTTTCCCTCGTGCTTTTCGCCGGCACGGCGCTCGGGGCGCTACCGGCGCAGGCGGCTGGCGAACTCAACCTCATCTGCTCGGCAGACGTTGTCATCTGCGAGCAGATGAAGGGCGATTTCGAGAAGGCGCATAGCGACATCAAGGTGAACATGGTTCGCCTTTCGTCCGGCGAGACCTATGCCAAGGTGCGCGCCGAGGCTCGCAATCCGAAGACAGACATATGGTGGGCCGGCACGGGCGATCCGCATCTTCAGGCGGCTTCGGAAAATCTGACCCTCGAATACAAGTCGCCGAAGCTCGATGAACTCAACGACTGGGCGAAGAAGCAGGCCGAAAGCTCCGGTTACAAGACCGTCGGCGTTTATGCCGGCGCGCTGGGCTGGGGCTACAACACGGAAATCTTCAAGTCCAAAGGCTACAAGGAGCCAGTCTGCTGGGCCGACCTTTTGGCACCGGAACTGAAGGGCGAAATCCAAATTGCGAACCCGAATTCTTCTGGTACCGCTTATACGGCGCTCGCCTCTCTCGTGCAGATCATGGGCGAGGACCAGGCTTTCGACTACCTGAAGAAGCTGAACGGCAACATATCGCAATATACCAAGTCCGGATCGGCACCCGTCAAGGCCGCAGCACGCGGTGAGACGGCGCTCGGCATCGTCTTCGTCCACGATGCTGTGGCGCAGACGGCCGAAGGCTTCCCGGTCAAGTCGATTACGCCTTGCGAAGGTACCGGCTACGAGATCGGCTCCATGTCGATCATCAAGGGCGCCCGCAATCTCGACAATGCGAGGATCTGGTACGACTGGGCGCTGACGGCGGAAGTTCAGTCGCGCATGAAGGATGCCAAGTCCTTCCAGCTGCCGTCCAACAAGAGCGCCGCAATCCCGAAGGAGGCGCCGCGCTTCGAGGACATCAAGCTGATCGACTACGACTTCAAGACCTATGGCGAGCCGACGAAGCGCAAGGCACTGCTGGAACGCTGGGATCGGGAAATAGGCGCCGCCGCCAACTGATGTCCAGACCGGCGGCGCCCGTCTCCCCGGGCGCCGCCTCCTCACACTCAAGACAGCGAGGTCAGCCATGAGACATGGCAATCGCAGGCTGGACGTGGTCCTGATCCTGGGCGTGGTCGCATTGACCCTATTGCCCTGGTATCGGATCGAGAACGGCTTCTTCGGACTCGGTTGGCTGGCCGGTTTCCCCCTTTCTCCGGAAGCCGCCCCCGGCGTCGTGCAGATTTTCGCGCACGGCCGGCTGTGGCTTGCCGCTGCGCTCGTGCTCCTTCTCCTGGCTATCGTGGCCCGCGGCACGGCAGACCCAATGCGCCGCGGCGCCGTGCTCGCCTGGACCGGCGCGATCGGCGTCCTCTTCCTGTCGCTCCAGGGCCTCGCCGTCGGCTTTTCCGGTTGGACCTGGACGGTGAGCGAAATGCTCTTCGGCCCGCTCTCGAACGGTCAGGCTTCGATGGGGGCGGGTGCGGTGCTCTCTGCGATCACCTTCGTGCTGCTCTTCGCCTTCGGCCTTGCCGAACGCGGTGTCATGAAGGGCGATGCCTTTGTCGTCAGCGCGATCGCGCTGCTCGTCTTCCTCGTCGCGGTCTTCGTCTTCTACCCGATTGGCAGCATGTTCATCGGATCGGTGCAGGATTTCGACGGCTCGTTCAATGCGGATAACTTCATCCGGAACGTGCAGGATCCGAGCATCTGGAGCCTCAACTGTGTGATCGGCGCCGGTCGCTGCGGCGTCGCCTGGCGTACGCTCTGGCTCGCCATCATGACCGGCCTCGGCTCGACCCTGCTTGGCCTCGCCTTCGCGCTTGTCGCCACCCGCACGCGGTTTCCCTTCAAGAAGGGCCTGCGGCTGCTGACGATCCTGCCGATCATCACTCCACCCTTCGTCATCGGTCTGGCGCTCACGCTGCTCTTCGGCCGCGCCGGTGTCGTCACGCAGGGGCTGTCGGGACTCTTCGGCATCGAGCCCGGCCGTTGGCTCTACGGTCTCACCGGCATCTGGATAGCGCAGGTGCTGTCTTTCACGCCGATCTCGTTCCTCGTGCTGATCGGAGTCGTCGAGGGCGTCAGCCCGTCGATGGAGGAGGCGTCCACGACGCTGCGCGCCGACCGTTGGCGCACGTTCCGGCGGGTGTCGCTGCCGCTGATGAAGCCCGGTCTGGCCAACGCCTTCCTCATCGGCTTCATCGAAAGCATGGCCGACTTCGGCAATCCGCTGGTGCTCGGCGGCAGCCATGGCGTGCTTTCGACCGAGATCTTCTTCGCCGTGGTCGGGTCGCAGAACGATCCGTCGCGCGCCGCCGTACTCGCCACGGTGCTGTTGCTATTCACGCTCTCCGCCTTCCTCGCCCAACGCGTCTGGCTGTCGGGCAAAAACTACGCCACCGTCACCGGCAAGGGCGATAGCGGATCGCACATCGCTCTGCCGCGAGGGCTGTCGATCGGCGTTCACGCCGTCGTCATCCCGTGGATCCTCTTCACGCTCGTCATCTACGGCATGATCCTGGTCGGCGGCTTCGTGAAAACCTGGGGTCTCGACAACTCGCTGACGCTCGACCACTACGCCAAGGCCTTCTCGATCAGCTTCGAAAATGGGATCGCCTGGACGGGCGTCGCTTGGAACTCGTTCCGGACGACGATCGAGATCGCGTTGGTCTCTGCTCCGCTGACTGCCGCCGTCGGCCTACTGACGGCTTATATTATCGTGCGTCAAAAATTCGTCGGGAAGAATGCCTTCGAATTCGCCCTCATGATGAGCTTTGCTATTCCCGGCACAGTCATCGGCGTCAGCTACATCATGGCCTTCAATCTGCCGCCCTTGGAAATGACCGGCTCGGCACTGATCTTGATCGCCTGCTTCGTCTTCCGCAACATGCCGGTCGGCGTGCGCGGAGGCATCGCGGCGATGAGCCAGCTCGACAAGAGCCTGGATGAAGCCTCCCTGACGCTGCGGGCCAACAGCTTCCGCACGATCCGCAAGGTCATCCTGCCGCTTTTACGCCCGGCCATCACCGCCGCGCTCGTCTATTCCTTCGTGCGCGCAATCACCTCCATCAGCGCCGTCATCTTCCTCGTCAGCGCCGAGTACAACATGGCGACCTCCTACATCGTCGGCCTCGTCGAGAACGGGGAATATGGCGTGGCCATCGCCTATTCCACCATGCTGATCGTCGTGATGATCACCGTCATCGCCTGCTTCCAGCTCATCGTGGGCGAACGGCGCCTGCGCCGTGAAAACCGCGTCGCCGGCCTTGCCACATCCGCTTCCTCTCGCCAGGAGAAAATCGCATGATTAATCCCAAAGCCGGTTCCGTTGTCTTCCAGAACGTGC
This sequence comes from Rhizobium sp. BK112, assembly GCF_014193215.1. Classification (NCBI taxonomy): domain Bacteria; kingdom Pseudomonadati; phylum Pseudomonadota; class Alphaproteobacteria; order Hyphomicrobiales; family Rhizobiaceae; genus Rhizobium; species Rhizobium sp. BK112. Next base: position 658,734 of record NZ_JACHYZ010000003.1, on the reverse strand, counting down.
GCAAAACATTTGGAGCCTTCACTGCCATTCCCGACCTCTCGCTCACCATCGAGCGCGGTACGCTCGTCACCCTGCTTGGCCCCTCCGGCTGTGGCAAGACGACGACGCTGCGCATGCTTGCCGGCCTCGAACATCCTTCGGCCGGAAAAATACTGATCGGCGGCAAGGACGTCACCATGCTGCCGGCCAATGAGCGCGATGTCTCGATGGTCTTCCAGTCCTATGCGCTCTTTCCGCACATGAATGCGCGCGACAACGTCGCCTATGGCCTGGAATCCTCGGGCTTCAGCCGCAAGGAAGCGCGCGAGAAGGCGGAGGAGGGGCTGGCACTGGTCGGCCTTGCCGGCATGGGCCATCGCCTGCCCGCCGAACTCTCCGGCGGCCAGCAACAGCGCGTCGCCGTCGCCCGCGCGCTGGTGCTGGAACCGCAGGTGCTGCTGCTCGACGAGCCGCTTTCCAACCTCGATGCGCGCCTGCGCCGCAAGGTACGCACGGATATCCGCGAACTCCAGCAGCGCCTCGGCTTCACCGCCGTCTATGTCACGCACGATCAGGATGAGGCGCTTGCCGTGTCCGACCGCATCATCATCATGAAAGATGGCGAAGTCGCCCAGTCCGGCGCCCCGCGCGACCTCTATGAAGCGCCGGCTTCCGCCTTCATCGCGGATTTCATGGGAGAGGCGAATGTGATCCCCTGCGAGGTGGTTGGTATCGATGGCGCCGATGCTGACATCCGCATTGGTGGTTTCCGACATCGTGTGCCGGCGGGTAGAGCGACGCCGGGTGCGGCGAGCCTTGCCGTTCGTCCCGGCGCCATCGCGCTTTCCGAGGGGCGGGGGCACGGGCTTGCCGGCCGCATCCTGCATTCGGCCTATCTCGGAGATCATGTCGAGTATGAGGTCGAAACCGACGTCGGCACGCTCTTCATCGTCGACCACGCCGTCGACCGCATTTTACCGGTCGCGTCCGACGCTACGCTCGGCTTCCGAAGTCGCGGCATCGCCCTTATCAGCACGTGAGAGACTCTGAGGCAAAATCCTGGGCCAGCCTGCGTTCGATGACCGCCTATCAGAACGAGCCTGTATGGAGCCCTTGCGTTAAACCGATGTTCGCCCGCCGGAAGGATTAGGTATGATTGATATTCTATCGCTGGAAAATGATTTCGAGGCCGTGATTTTTGATTGCGACGGCACACTTGTTCACACGCCCCCTGTCTATGCGGACGCATGGGCAGCCGGCTTTGCCCATTCCGGCAAACCGATGAATCAGGCCTGGTATTTGATGCGGGCGGGAATGTCTGAAGGGGTCCTTATGGAGGCCTTTGAGCGAGAATTCGACGTTGTGCTCGATCGCGAATCCGTCATCGCCACCATGCGATCGCACTTTCTTCAGAATCTACACAGAGTGCGTGAAGTGCATGTGGTTGCTGCGACGGTTCGCCGGTTGGCCGGCGTGCGTCCCATGGCTGTTGCCTCCGGCGGTTCGCGGGAAATTGTCACTGCGACCCTGCATGGAACGGGCCTGCGGGAATATTTCGACGAGTTGGTCACGATCGATGACGTGGCAAATCCAAAGCCGGCCCCAGACCTGTTTCTGCAGGCGGCCGCTCTATTGGGAATAGAACCAGCCCGGTGTGTCGTGTTCGAAGATAGCGAACAAGGTCTCGAAGCAGCTCGACGGGCGGGTATGAGCGCCATTGATGTGAATCGGCTTGATCTTCCTGAGCAGCAACGCGAGTTGAACATTCGCGACAGCTTGAAGATGAAGGCCTGAGATTCGGCTGCGCCTTTTCTTGCGCAGGTTCTTGATGTCCGTTGCCGATACATCTGAGCAGCGATTCTAATCACCCCCCTGATCGGCCGCTTCGCCCATCCACTTCGACGCCGACCTCTTAAACCACTCAACGACCTGAACTATTGCAAGGAGTACCAGCATTATGTCGCAACAGACGGAACTTGATACACGCTTTGTCTTTGCCAAAGCCGTTGCGCGGGAGGCGGGCGCTATGGCGCTCGACTATTTCAACGGGCGCGACAGACTCGTGATCGAAACGAAGCGGGATCTGCAGGACGTCGTGTCAATTGCCGACCGCAACGTCGAGACATTCATACGAGAGCGCGTGGCGGAAGCTTTTGGGGCAGACGGATTTCTCGGCGAGGAATACGGTTATCAGGAAGGGGGGTCGGGATTGACATGGGTTGTCGATCCGATTGACGGAACAGCGCCATTCGTCAATGGCATGCCGACATGGTGTGTATCGATTGCCGTTCTGCACCGCGGTATGCCCGTGATCGGCGTGATCCACGTCCCGTGCGATGATGAACTCTACGCAGCGGCGGCGGGCATGGGCGCGAGCCTGAACGGCAAGAAACTCAGCCTCGATCCGTCACGGACTTTGCAGAATGCAATGACCGGCATTGGCTGCAATTCCTATGTAACCCCGGAGCGGGTAGGCGCAATTGTGTCTGCTTTGCTTGCCAAGGGTGGCAACTTCATCCGCAATGGCTCGGGCGCCTTGATGCTGGCCTATGTGGCCGCGGGGCGGCTTGTTGGCTACTACGAGCCCCACATGCGTGCCTGGGACTGCATGGCCGGCTACTGCCTCGTCAAGGAAGCCGGTGGAACCCGTCTAGCCTTCCCGGCTGAGGGCGAAGCCTTGCTGCAGGGCCATCCGGTGCTGGCGAGCAATCCGACAGTTTATGCCGATTTGCTTGCAATCCACACTGGCTGACCTTCAAGGCCGCTCAGTGCACTTTTCTGGCCGATACGGCCAAGGCGGGCCAGACGCATGAGCTAACCCGTCCGGAGGCCTGGGCACAGGGCCAATGACTGGCAGTCCAACCTTGATGGGACGCTGCACTCCGTCCGCTATAGGCATCAGCGCCTGATCGGACCTGCCAAACTTGGCCTTCGAGCTGAAGCGGTGAGCGGCATCCACTTCAGGATCGTCTCGGCGTTGCGTGGCGACGTTGTCGATATCGCCGGGTTACTGGCGCGGCCGGCCAGGTGGGCCTCATTGCCGCGGTCCATCTGCGGCGTGAGCGACGGCCTGACACCTCGCAGATCTGCCACGTCTGCCTGCATCAACACTTGCCGATCCTATTGCGGCCATTGCGTCCTGCCTCGGCTTCTGGTCCTGCCAGGCTCGCGCCGCCCGCAACGGCCTTGCCGTCCTCCACTACGTTGCGGCCCTGCGGGTGCAGGCTGCGCTTGCAGCCTGGCTTTCGGACCGCCGTAGCAGGTCGCGATGGCCGCGACCTCGAAACGGAGGTTCAGACATGAGCAGGCAGCCATCCCATCAACGATCCGATATCTATAGCCGCATCACCACCAAAATCATCGCCGATCTCGAACGTGGCGTGCGGCCGTGGACCAAGCCCTGGACGACGGGACATGCGACGGGCGAGGTCAGCCGGCCACTGCGCCATAACGGTCAACCCTATTCCGGGATCAACGTCCTTCTCCTCTGGTCCGAAGCCATCGCCCGTGGTTTTGCCTCATCAAGCTGGATGACGTTTCGCCAGGCAATCGAGCTCGGCGGCGCCGTCCGCAAGGGCGAAACCGGCACAACCGTGATCTTCGCCAGTTCGTTCATCCGCACTGAAACGACGGAGACTGGCACTGAGGTCGAACAGGATATTCCATTCCTCAAAGCTTACACAGTGTTCAACACCGATCAGATCGCCGGTCTCGACGGGCGTTTTGATGACATCGCACCTGTCGTCGATCCAATGAGCCGCATCGGCAATGCCGGCCGCTTCTTTGCCAATACCGGTGCGCTGATCCGGCACGGAGGTACGGCTGCCTATTATGCCGCTCAGCGTGATTACATCCAGATGCCATGCCTGGATGCCTTCAGGGACGATGCCTCCTATGTCGCCATCCTCAGTCACGAGATGACGCACTGGACCGGCGCACCACGAAGGCTTGATCGCGATCTCAGCCGCTACGCAAAAGGCAGGAGCGAACGTGCCCGTGAGGAGCTGATTGCCGAACTCGGCAGCGCGTTTCTCTGCGCCGATCTCGGCATCGTCCCCGAGCTCGAACCACGACCCGACCACGCAAGCTACCTCGACGGCTGGCTCAAGGTTCTGGGCAACGACAAGCGTGCCATCTTTTCAGCGGCAGCACATGCGCAGCGCGCCGTCGATTACCTGCATTCCTTGCAGCCGAACCGCGACGAGGAGGAGGCGGCGTGAGCCGCCTCTGCCTCATCCATGAGAGACGCGCATCACGGCAACGGTCCGCTAGCCACGCGACAAACGCGGCTAACCACCGTTGCTGTAGATATCGACGCGCTGACAGCCGCAGCTAGCAGAGGGTTCCTGACCTCTTGCTCCCGTCGCCTCCAAGTTCTCCAGACCACGTCCAAGCTCGACAGGCAGCCGGAGCAACAGGTTGAACCAGGAGCGACGAAAAGCCGAGGTGAAGCGAGCTCCTTAACTCCCCACGCCGCACAGGTTCGATCCCTCACAAGACGCTGCCGGTCACCGGTCGAAAGACCTGAACTCCAGCAATCAGCCCCACATAGCATGTCAGCTACATCCGCCTGACGGATGGGCCAAATTTCGCTTGCATTCTTTGCGAGACGAGCCTGGGTCGGACTTCATCATAAAGCCCTCGCCACCGCCGATCACGAGAATGGGATCGGGATCAGTGCCGATTGGACTGATCAGCGCAAGATAAGACGGAGCGCCGCTGCCGCGTCGCTAGGCATTGGTCGTTCGACGCGTCTGTAGACTCGTCCGTTCGGCGTCCGGGTCATCAGCCCGAGATCACAGAGCTCGCGGCGCAGAAGTGCGTAATCGCCGAAGTCATGGCGCTCATTGAGCAGGATGTTTACATCTGGCTCGGAGAGCTCGCGTGCTGCCGGAATCTGCGCCCACAATATCCAAAGCGCAACGATCTGGTCAGTGCGTCGCGCCGGCCAACGCAGCAATCGGCCGCCCTTGTCAAAGCAGCGGGCAATTCTCTCCACCAGCCTCTGATTGATATCGGAAGGTTGCTGAAACAGTTGTCGTCGGGTGGGCTTGGTGCCGGATCCCCCGCACCTTTCACCGTCGCTCGCAAATTCTGGAAATTGCCGAGCCCAGCAGCTTTGGCGAGGATATTCAACAATTCGAGGTGGGACGGGAGTCCATCTTGGTTGGACAATTGCGATCTCACCGATTTGGCAAACGTCGAAACGTCGCTCAGATTAAGCGGTATCAGCTTTCTGGACATGACCTATCCTTCGGTCGTGCCGTCCAAAAGGATCATCGGCGATCGCCCTTCCGACATGGCACGGATTGGTGTCCATATCTATCTTGACAGGCAGGTTTAGCGTGTTCGGGGGAACGGCGATGCCTGGGTGAACTGCGGACCCGGCGTCGCACATAGCATCCAGTATTAGAGAGTTCAAGTGGAACGGAGGACCCTTGACGGTTCTGCTACGGAGCGCGGAATGATGCGCGTCCATCCTGTCGATTGTAGACGGGCTCTAGTTGTCACCCGGATCATTATGCTGTCCCTCGCGACGATAAGCGGCTCATAATGATCTGATATACCAACCTAATGCGTCCTGATCTAAGGGCTTGCTTATTGAACCCCCGAACAAGGCCGCGCATACTGGAGATCCCCGCTGATTGCCTCGCAAGAGCGACCCAGCACAATCATACGCTTTCGGTCGTGTTTTGAAGCACGGACAGGACATCTCCCTCAACGTCGTGATGACTTCGAGCGGAGGACGATCCGTCAGAGCCGTGTGCATGGCGGGGCGCGTCATGGGTCTAGACCGGCAGCGCGACAGCCGTTATCTACGGAGTCCGTCGCGGTGCTGAAGACATCGCTGGAACATCACCGCAGACACCCAAGGCCTCTTAGTGAAAAAACTCCAACGCAGTTTTGTTGTCGAACACAAATCGGGTCGGCGAAGAACCGAGAGCAAATCGAATTCGATCTGGGGAGACATGGATCTCAAGTCCATCGCTCAAGATGTGCAGGAAGAGGCAATGCTCTTTCCGCCGGTAGGCTTCCAGGTTGGCAAACCAGGCGGTGAGCTATCTCTGCCCGAACGGGGACAGCCGGGAGTGTTGACACTGCCGGCCCGACAGCGGACAACTGAAGCGGCTTTACAGGAGACCATAATGGCCGACGAACGAGATACGACAATTGTTGCTGACGCCCCAGCGGTAACGGCTCCCGCGACGATTAAGAAGCAGCGCAAACCTCGCGGAAAAAAGGTGGCCGTTGAAACCCGGTCAGCCGAAGTTGCGGCAGAGCCCGCGGATGCTGCCAAGACGGCAGCCGGAAAACCGAAGAGAGGACGCAGGGTCAAGGCCGACGACGTCGTGAACAGCGCCAAGCGTGGGCGAATCAAACGGACTCCGAAGGCGGTGCAAATCGAGAGCGCACCTATAACGGGGGTGATCGATGAGATGGCGGACCTACTGCAGCTGGAAGAGGAAAATCGAGGACTGCGTAAGCTGTTGGCTGAGAAGCTTCGCGCCGAAAATGCCGAATTGCGAAAGCGGCTCAACCTCGTTTGACCAACGGTTGCCGGCACATTTCCGTGTTTATGGAGATGTGCGTCTGGCGACAGTTCCCGTTGCCGCCAAGACTTGAATTCGCAACTGCATGTGGGGTAACGCGAGGTCGAATAGAATGGCGTCTCCATGGAAACTTCTTGCTCGGTTGGTGTCACCGCGACGGCTTCCGAAGGAAGAAAACAACTCGACCGGTGATGTGACGCCGGAAATGTCGACCGTCGACAGGCCGACTGCACCGGCGGACGACGAAGGATTGCGTTTCACAGACCGCCCAGCAGGCGAGGAGCTGCGGCCTCACGATCAATCTGGTGCGAGGTCTGGTGAGCTGCAGGAACAGGGCGCGCCGGTTATTGAAGGCGCCAAGCCGCTGGAAGCTGCTAATTCGGTTGTATCTGATGACACCGACGTGCTCGCATACGACGCTTCGAGACCCTCGCAGACCCGCCGAGGCGCAACCCGAAAACGGGGCAGCCGCAGCAGGAAAGCCGAGACTGGGGTCGTTCGGCATGAGTCTCCAGGCGTTCCCGCACTGTCTGATGAAGCGATGAGCCTCGATAAAGAGATCAGCTTGCTCCGGGAGCAACTGGCGAACAAGCTTCAACTGCAAAACGCACAACTGAAGCGGATGCTGGCGCGATTTGAACGTTGAAGCTGTCGGTGGCTCGAGCTCCAAGCAGAGGGGCTCGCCATTGCAGGAAGCATTTTCCGCCGCGCGGTTGTGGGGGATGGCTTGGACGACCTAATTGTTGTCGGAGATACATCCGCACGCCAACGGGACGCCCCTTGCTGCGCAGCGGCAGATCGTCTTTTTATGCTTTTTCCGTGATCGGCACATCGGCGGACGAGACACTTCAAACCAATCAAGCCTTTTCCGCATTGGACCATGAGTGCCGCGTGCATCTCAAGGTTACTGCATGATCGAACGAAGCAAAGTCTCGCGGGCGGACGTCAGATGCAGTCGACAGGCGCGATCGATCGAGGCGACGTTGCGGCTTTCAAGGGCTTCGATCAACGCGAGATGTTCCTTGATGGCAACCTCATTCCGCGCGCGTTCATCGCGCTTGTTCCACTGATAATGATAGTGGAAGACCATGGCGATCACGTCTTGGAAGCTTTCGATAAAGCGGTTTGGCGCGACTGCCGTAATCAGCCGGTGAAATCGGCTGTCCAACTCCGAGAAATCCTGAAATCGAGCGTCGATATCTGCGAGCAGCTCCAAATGTGCCGCCCGCATGGCCTGGATCTGTTTCCAGACGGGCGACCCGTCGGGCAGGGCGGCGAACAGCCGGGCGGAGCGCATTTCGAACATCTCTCTGATCTCGAACAGTTCGAGCGCGAAACTGGCCGTGAACCCTTTAAAAACCCAGCCGGCATTCTGACGCTTCTCGATCAGCCCATATTTCTGAAATCGGTTGAGAAATTCACGGATAATCGTTGTCGCGACGCCGAATTTCCGGGCCAATTCCGTCTCATTGATTTCTGTGCCCGGACAGGCATCACCGCGCAGCATCCATTCCATGAAGCTCGTCTCGACCTGTTCCGAAATTGCCAAGGTCTCTTCCTTCGGATAGCGCTCTTTCTGCCGCGGCTGCTTGCGTATAATCCGTCGGTGGGCTTCAGACATAATGATCCCACGTGCGGCCATCCCTGCCAGCACCTTTCGCACCGTTGTTCTGCTCACGCCAAGCTGGGCGCGCAGCGCATTTTCGGACGGTAATTCCTCCCCAAGATCGAGCGTTCGAATGATCTCGATCATATCATTGAATGCCCGCTTGAAGGTCGTATCGGTTCTCACGACGCAACTCCAGGTATGGTTGGATATCCATAAAAAACAAGTTGACGTACGTGTATCATATGTTTCTTATGTATAAAAAACAGGGGAGGCTAGGGGAATTTGGAAGACTCCGGGATTCTGCCTCAGAATTCGTCGCGGCCTGGTGGTTCGCAAGCAACCTTCCGCCCGAGACAATCTGGCATCGCATTGGGACTGAAGCTGTTGAGCCTTGGCCCGCTGTTGATCCTGATATTGCTCATCGCCGTCGTCAGTTTGATCACGCCGGCTTTTCTAAAGCCCGTTAACCTGGGGAACATCTTGGCGCAGACGGCAGTGATTGCCGTTGTGGCGATGGGGCAGCAACTCGTTATCCTGACGCGAGGGATCGATCTGTCTGTCGGCTCGAATCTTGCGCTGGCGACAGTCATCGGCGGACTCGTCTACCAGCAGGTTGATTCCTCAACCGTCGTCATTATGGCCATGCTGGTTGCGGGTACGGCTGTCGGTGCGGTCAACGGCGTGGTCTTTGTCTACGGGCGGCTGCCACATCCTTTTATCATTACCCTTGCAAGCTTGAGTATCTGCCGCGGCCTGGCACTTGCATTGGCGCCAGGCCACACCACCATGCGCGGAATGCCCGACGCTGTGACGGCGATCGGCGGCGGTACGACGCTTGGCGTGCCCAATTCATTCTTTGTCGTCGGCATGTTCGGGCTTCTTTTTCTGATCCTGACGAAGTCGATGGTCTGTGGCCGATGGATCTATGCGGTCGGCGGCTCGCCGAGTGCTGCCAGAAGCATGGGCATACCGGTAAGGGGCATTTTGCTTTCGACCTATATTATTTCCGGCTTTTGTGCAGGCCTCGGCGCGGTGCTGCTCGCGGGCCGGACCGCCGCCGCCTCGCCAATCTACGGCAATCTTTTGGAGCTCGACACGATTGCTGCGGTGATTATCGGTGGCGCTAGCTTCCTGGGCGGACGAGGTCATCTCGGCCACGCCCTGATCGGCGCCGTGCTGATCGGCGTCATCCGCAACGCCCTTAACCTTCTCGGCGTCGACGTGTTCTTTCAAATGATCGCGATTGGGCTCGTTATCGTCATCGCCGTGGAGGCTGACGTGCTCCGTAACCATCTTGAAGCACGCGCCCGCGTGCTTCAATCGGCGAGCGCACGATGAGCCCGACATCCATCACACCGGCACTTTCGGTTCGAAACGCCCAGAAGCGCTTCGGCGCAATACACGCCCTGAAAAATGTAAGCTTTGATGCCTATTCAGGTGAGGTAACCGCTCTCTTGGGTGACAACGGCGCCGGCAAGTCGACGCTCGTCAAATGCATTAGCGGGCTTCATAGCCTCGACGAAGGAGAAATCCTCGTGGATGGTGCTCCCGTATCGCTCCATTCGACGGCAGCCGCCCGCCGCGCCGGCATCGAAACCGTCTATCAGGATCTGGCGCTTTTCGACAACCTGACCCCCGTACAGAATTTCTATTGCGGACGGGAAGTCGCTTTTCCCTCTTGGTTGCCGCGTCCGCTCCGCTTCCTCAACACGGCCGCGATGAGGCAGGAAGCGGCGAGTGTTATCGATCGTCTGAAGGTTAAGCTGCCGAGATTCGATGCGCCGGTCGCGCTGATGTCCGGCGGACAACGACAGGCGATCGCGGTCGCGCGCGCCATAGTTTTTGCGCGCAAGCTGGTGATTCTTGACGAACCGACGGCCGCCCTCGGTCTTCGCGAGTCTCGCCAGGTTCTTGACCTTATCAAACAGCTCAAAGCCGACGGCAACGCCGTGATCATCATCACGCACAACATGGAGCATGTGGTCGAAATCGCCGATCGGGCGGTTGTGCTTCGGCAGGGTCGGAAGGTGGGCGAATTGAAGCCAACGGAAGCAAACAAGCAGGACGTTGTCGCGATGATTGTCGGCGCCGAGGCTTAAGGGAGATCGCTGCTTCGTGGGGGCAGCGGACAACGAGATCGCTCTAGAGGAGGGCGGTCGAAAACGTGGGAGGTGTATCATGAAACCGCAATCCCTGCTGGGAGCCCTTGCGCTCCTGGCCGTCGCCGCAGTCCCGTCCTTGGCGCAGGAGCCGGTGAAACTCGGCTTTATAACGAAATTCCCCGTACCGTTCTTTGCAACAATGGAGAACGCAGCCAAAGAATATGCAAAGAGAAATCCCGGGGTAGAGATCATCTACGGCCAGGGTGCGTCCGCAACCGACATCGAGGGCCAGATTGCACAAATCGAATCAATGGTGACTCGAGGGGTGCAGGGCATCGCCCTCACGCCTGTCGATCCCACCGTGTCGACAGCCCTGGACAAGGCAGTGGCGGCCGGTATCAAGGTCGTGCTGATGGATAACAATATTCCGGATTGGAAAGGCAGGACGGCGCTTGCCACGACGGATAATTTCGCTGCAGGCAAAATCGCCGGCGAATATCTCAAAACTGTTCTTAAGGCCGGCGACACCATGGGGATTCTTGAGGGCGTGCCCGGCGTGCCGGCGCTTGATGACCGTGTGAAGGGTATGCTTGAGGGGCTCAACGGTCTTGACGTCAAGATCGTCGGGAAAGGCGCCACAAACTGCAGCGAGGAACTCGGGATCAGTGTCGCCGAGGATCTGCTGACGAAGAACCCAGACCTGAAGGCCATTTATGCCGCTTGCGGCCCGCCCGCTGCCGGAGCGGCGCGCGCCATCAAGAACGCCGGCACTGCCAACGACAAGATTGTGCTGGTCGGTTTCGACTTCTGTTGCGGTGAAGAGGAGGCGCTAAAGAGTGGAGTGGAGGATGCGTCGGTGGCGCAGTTCCCCACCAAGATGGCTGAACTCGGTGTGGATGCACTGGTAAAGGCGATTCGCGGAGAGAAGGTCGAGTCTTTGATCGACTCCGGCGCGGCGCTGGTGACGCCTGAGAATATGGCAAAATTCCAGTGAACCGTTGCTCCTGCGGGTATTGGATCAAGCAAACCGTCCGTCCTTCTCGGGCGGGCCGGACGTTTGACCACTCTTTGCGCCCTCTCCTCAGTTCGCTTGAATTTCCCTGGCAGGCTGGATGCCGATGCCCCGTACCGCAATCGACCTTCGTCGGTCGTCGACTTTTCGTCGCCGCAGCACCTATTGTCTCTTTCGGCTTTTTCAACCGGTGTCGTGACCGGTTCGGTCACGGCCATGTGGTCGCTGCGAACCAGGGAGAGCGGTCAATTTTCCGGCCCAGAGCCGGCCGTGTTTGGCGTTGGCGCAGACCCGAGAGCTATGGCTGAGCATGCGCCCCATCGTGGATCAGCCGCGCTGCGGTCCGCGGCGCGGCGACGGAATGACGCTTCACGAGAGAGCATTCGAGCTTTGCGATCGGATAGCGCTTGCCGGGCACGCTTTCCGGGTTGAGATGTTCGATCGCCCATTGCCCCATCGCGAGATGTGGAAGAACCGAAGTCGTCAGCGGAGGTACGAGATGTCGCGAAATCTCTTCGTCATCATAACCCACCACCGACATGTCCTGGGGAATGCGGAGCCCTGCGTCTTTCAGCGCTTCGTAGCACCCGATGGCCGTGCGGTCGTTCTGGCAGAAGATCGCGGTCGGCGGCTCTGCCAGGGCAAGCAGTTTCATCGTGGCGGCATAGCCGGCGCCAGCCGACCAGTCGCCTTCAACCACCAAGTCCGGATCGAAGGGTATATCGGCGGTGGCCAGCGCCCGGCGATATCCCGTCAGCCTATCCTGCGCAGCCTGCATCCAGATTTCGCCGGTGATCGTCGCGATGCGATGATGGCCGTGCATGATCAGATGCCGCGTCGAGCTTTGGCCTCCGGCGATCTCGCTCGGCACCACGGCAGGAAAGGCATGGTCCGCCGTGTAGCAGTTCAGCAATACTGTCGGGATTTTCAGCTTGTAGATATAAGAAGGGAGCTCGATCTGGCGGGTATAGATCGTCATATAAATAAGGGCCGATATGCCCCCGTTCGTCAACGCCTCGATTGCCTTCGGCTCCATGACAGGATCGCCGAGCGTCTGTGTTACCAGCAGGACATTGCCGGCGTTCCAGGAGGCTTGCCGTGCGCCTTCGATCGCGACGATCGCTTCCGGGCTGGTGGCAAGCTGATCCACCGCAAAACCGATCACATTGTCCGTTCCCGAATAGGAGGCCGTGGTCGTGTAAGTCGGTCCCACATAGCCGAGCGCACGCGCCGCCTCCCAAACCCGGTCGCGCGTCTGCTGCGAGATTCGGGTGCCGGGCGTATCATTGAGGACGAAGGAAACGGCTGCCTGCGAGCAGCCCGCCGCCGCGGCAATGTCTGTCATCGTCACGCGGGCAGGCTTTTCGGCGGGATGCCTGTTCCGCTTTTGGACCGTTGGTTTTCGCATTCTTGGAAATTGTCTCCGATCGGGATTGATGGGCACGGCAGCTAATAAACATTAGCAGTCATTCGAAAGCGCTGACAATGGAGTGAACTGCCGTAACGCTATATATTCTAGCATTTTCCAGTAAAAAAATTGCGCATGATATAAAGTATGATCAAATGTTTTGATGCAGGTTGATAATACTATTTACTAATTAAGATAATTGTATACCGTCGGGAAGCGATCGGAACATATGCCACTCGTCGCTCGCGCGACGGCCCCAGGGAGGGGGCGTGCATCCGGCCGGCCGCTCATCGCAAACGGGCCAATGCAACCGCGGCCCTCGGGAGGTATGTTATGAAGAAGCTGAAACGCAATGCAGCCTTGTTCTTCGCCGGGTTGATGCTGAGCACGGCGCCGATTGCCGTATCCCATGCTGCCGACAAGCCGACACTTGCATTCGTCGTCAACGGCGCGTCCGACTTCTGGAAAGCTGCAGAAGCGGGCGTGAAGAAGGCCCAGGGCGAAATGCCAGACTACCAGATGGAGCTGAAATACCCTGAGCAGGCATCGGTCGCCGTTCAGCAACGCCTGATGGAAGACTTGGTCAGTGCTGGCGTCAAGGGCATCATGGTCTCTGCGGTCGATCCAAAGACGCAGACGGACGGCCTGAATAAAATTGGCTCGCAGACCGCTCTCTTCACCACCGACAGTGACGCCCCGCAGACCAATCGCGTCGCCTATATCGGTTCATCCAACATCGACGCTGGCCTGCAGGCAGCCGAAATCGCCAAGAAGGCGATGCCGGACGGCGGAAAGTGCATCGGCTTCGTCGGCCTGCTCGGCGCCGACAACGCCAAGGAACGCATCCAGGGCATGAAGGATGGCCTGAAGGGCACGAAGATCGAGTTGACCGATGTACGCGGCGACGATATCGATCAAACGCGCGCAAAGAAGAACGTCGAGGACGCGCTGGTGGCCAGCCCTGACGTCACTTGCATGGTCGGCTTCTACTCCTACAACACGCCACGCATCTATGAGGCGCTGCGCGACGCCGGCAAACTCGGCCAGATTACCGTCGTCGGCTTTGATGACGATCCGATCACGCTCGGCGGCGTCAAGGAAGGCACCATCGCGGCGACCGTCGTGCAGCAGCCGTTCGAGTGGGCCTATCAGGGCATGAAGCTGATGGCAGCCTATCTCAAGGGCGACAAATCAGGCGTTCCCAGCAACGGCTTGATCATCATTCCGACCGTGATCATCGGTAAAGATGACGTTGACAAATATGCCGCCAACCTGAAGGCCATGGCTGGTAAATAACCCTCCTTCGCGGCGGGGCACTTGCCGCCGCCGCGAAAGACGTCTCATGCCGACAGCTTTAGCAGCCATGGACAGGCGATGAACCACAGTTCCGACATTCCGTCACCGGACGCGCTTGCAACGCCGTTCCTTTCGCTTTCCGGCGTTGGCAAGACTTATCCAGGTGTCGTTGCCCTTGAGGGCCTGTCGATCGACATCATGCCTGGCGAGGTCATCGGCCTCGTTGGCGAGAACGGGGCTGGAAAATCGACGCTGATGAAGATTCTCGGCGGCGTGATTACCCCCGACCGAGGAACGATCATGCTCGACGGGGCAGAGCTTCGTTCCCTCACCGTGGAATCGAGCATCGCATCCGGCATTGCCTTCGTGCACCAGGAACTCAATCTCTTTGAGAATCTCGACGTTGCCGCCAATATCTTCCTGGGCCGCGAACCGCTGAAGGCCGGACCTTTCAAGCTCGTCGATCGAGATCGACTGCGAGACCTGGTCAAGCCGCTCCTGAAGCGCGTTGGGGCGCATTTTTCCGCCGACACACCAGTGGCATCGCTTTCCCTGGCCGAGCAGCAGATGGTGGAAATCGCCAAGGCGCTATCCATCAACGCCAGGCTCGTCATTTTCGACGAACCCACGTCGAGCCTGCCGCTGGCCGAAACCGAACGGCTCCTGAGCATTATCAAATTGCTGAAAGCGGATGGCATCAGTGTCATTTTTATCTCGCATCGCCTCCACGAGGTTGAGCGCGTCGCAGACCGGGTCGTGGTCCTGCGCGACGGCACGCTGGTGGGCACACTCGCCAATCAAGACATCGGCCACGATCAGATGGTCAAGCTGATGATCGGTCGGGTGCTTGCGGCGCGAACCGCAAAACCGCAGCGCTCGCCCGGCTCGGTTGCGCTGAAGGCAATCGGCGTGCGCACCGAGGCCTATCCCGGCCGTCCCGTTGATCTGGAAATCCGGTATGGAGAAATCATGGGGCTTGCAGGGCTCGTGGGCTCGGGCCGCACCGAGCTTGCAAGGGTCCTCTTCGGCATTGATCGGTGCTACGGCGGAGCCATCCTGCAGGACGGGCGGCAAATTGCGGTCAAATCTGCCCGGGACGCCGTCGACCGCGGCATTTTCCTCGTGCCGGAGGACCGCAAGCGCAACGGCATTCTTCTTGATTTCCCGATCGCCCAGAACATAACCCTTGCCGATCTCCCCAAACTCTCCAGCCGCTTCATGCTCTCCGCTGAACGGGAGAAGGCGGCGGCCGAAAAGCAGCGCGTTCGTCTCGGTATCAAGGCGCCCTCGGTTTCGACGCGAACCGGCACTCTGTCCGGCGGCAATCAGCAGAAGGTGGTGCTTGCCAAATGGCTATCGATGAGCCCCAAGGTGATGATCTTCGACGAGCCGACACGCGGCATCGATATCGGCGCGAAGAACGAGATCTACGGCCTGATGCGAGCGCTTGCCGATGCGGGAGTGGCGATCCTGATGATATCCAGCGACATGGAAGAGGTGATCGGCGTTTCGGACCGCATCGCCGTCATGCATGAGGGCCAAATCGCCGGCATATTGGAAGAGGACGAAATCAGCCAGGAAAGCGTCCTTTTGCTTGCTGTTGGTAAACGGGTAAAATAGCGGCTGCGGCCTGTACAAATAAGTATCGGGGATGGATCTCGGATGATCAAAAAAGATCTCGGACTGCTGCTTTTGATCGTCGTCGTCGGCATCGTCGTCGCCATCATCAATCCGCGCTTCCTGCTGCCGATCAACCTGGCCAACACGGCCAACCTGATCGGCCTGTTCGGCATCCTGTCGATCGGCCAAGCCTTCGTCATCATTACAGGTGGTATCGAGCTTTCCGTGGGCTCGCTCGTCGCGTTTCTCGGTGTGCTGTTCGTCGATTTCATCGCGGTCCAGGATATGTCATGGATGCTGGCGCTGCCGCTCATTCTCGTGCTCGGTGCGGTCATAGGTGCCGTCCACGGCTGGCTGATCACCCGGCTCAACCTGCAGCCCTTCGTCGTCACCCTCTGCGGCCTCCTGATTTATCGTGGGGCGGCGCGCTTCTATACCGCCGACGGAACGGCGGGTTTTGCTTTTGGCCAAAATTTCCCCGAGCTCGAATTCCTGACCGCTGGGCGGTTTTATGGCGTTCCCAACACTTTCATCGCGCTCGTCATCATTGCCGTGGCCATGTGGGTTGTGCTCCATCGCTCCGTCTTTGGGCGCTATCTTTACGCGATCGGCAAGAACGAGGAGGCGGCCCGCTATTCCGGTATACGCACCGGCCGTATGGTCATGTCGGCCTATGTCATTTGCGGACTGCTGACGGCGCTTTCGGCGATTTACTTCGCCATGTACACGCGCTCGATCTCGCCGGCGAGCCACGGCCAGTTCTATGAACTCTACGCGATTGCCGCTGCCGTACTCGGCGGCTTTTCGCTCCGCGGTGGCGAGGGATCGATCGTCGGCGTCGTGCTGGGAACGGTCCTGCTCCAGGAGTTGCAGAATCTCGTGAATCTCCTTGGCATCCCTTCGTCGTTGAATTTCGCTGTCATGGGTGGCGTGATCCTCATCGGCGTCCTGATCGACCAACAATGGCACGCGATCCGCGCAAGGCGTCGCCTCGTCTCTGCCGCCCGGCAGGCTGAAACTCGTCTTTCAAACGAAAGCAGCCTGCCGGTGGTCGCCAACCAGGACTAGGTCCGGGGACGGGCCACGGTATAGGTGATCTCCTCTTTGCCTCAGTCGAAGAGGGCAAGTGCGGCAAGACAGGCTGCCGCGAAAGAAAACTTCCCTCATGCTTCGCTGCTGACGCAGAAAAATAGGGCCACTGGAAAACCAGGGCCCTTTAAGGTGTGAAGGTCAATGAACCTCCAGAGGGGAACAGCTGATGCGATGGCACTGGGAGGAAAACCATCAGCTGCATCAACTGAAGGCAATATGCACATATTTTGACCGGCTGGTAAAATATTTATTATGCAGTGCAGCTATGCGGAAAAGGGAGAGCCGCATCATCCAGACGGGACGGAGCCCATGTGGAACTGTTCCTCCTACTATTCGCCAGCATACGCGCGCCGACGCAGTACTTGCCGGCGATCACGGCAGTGGCGGCATTTCTCCCTCGGCGATGCGCCAGATCCATGGCGTCATCTCCGGTCTCGCGGCAATCATCTCATTCAGGGCGAGTTCGTAGTCTTTGCCGGCGCTTATCGGGACGATGAACATCGCGACGGGCGCGGGGCGTTGTTCCGGCAAGGTGATCGAGACCACCGGTTGTTCACGCGAGAGATTGAAGCGCAGGCCTTTCACGCTCTTTCGCTTCAGCCTTGAAAGACGTTCCAGGAGATGTTGCTCATGGATGCTCTCGAACGGGATCCAGTTCTCGTTGACCACCATCATGGCGATCTCCTCGATTGAAGCGATCCCCGCGGCGGATATCCCGAAGGTGGCGATCATGATCAGATGGAAGTCTTCGCTCGACCGCCAGAGCTCGAGTTCCGTCTCGTATCTGGCGCTCAATCGCCTCCATGTCCCGCCCTGGATCATGAAAGGAAAAGGGAGGTGGCGAACGAAGATTTTCTGGCCGCTGCGGGCAACCGCGAAATCCTTAACCTCAGCCACGGTTACCATAAGCTTCCGGGGGCCATGACCGGCGTCAAGAGCATTTGCTAGCGCGTTTGCCCGGCGAGAAGCTATTCCCTCGCGGTCCTCCTGATGAAACACTTCCGGTACGAACAGAATGTCACTCAACGGTTCGCCGCGAGCGGTCATCTGTGAGGCGGCATTTATGAGGCTTGTCCGAACCCGGCCCCAGCCGCGTTTTCCGGACCACGACGAGCGCCATTCCGTCAACTCTCCCGCCTCCCAGAGATAGTGCAGGACGGCGCGCAACGAGAGCTTCTTTGTCTCATTGCGCAGAGCCGACTCGGATGCCTCGGAAGAAGACGCGGGTGCGCCGCGAGTGCCTTTCTTGGTCAGGGCAAATTCGAGCTTTAGGGCTGCCTTCCCACTCGCGTCGATGTGGATCGCGTTGCCGATCAAGGATCCTAAGCCTGATAATTCGTAAGGCGGTTGGTAGGACGAACATGCGGGGTCATGGCCAGGCCCCGAAAGCGGCATGCGCTTGATGAAATAGAGGTCGTCGACGCGTGCGATGTACATGGGAAGCGGCGGGTTCTTGCACCGGCACAGTGGCCGCAGCTTCTGCGCGTAAGCACGTTCGAGCCGGGCCTGAAGCTCGGGAGCGTCTTCGTCGAATGTCTGGTCGCCGATTAAAAATTGTCTCACAGCGCTCCCATGATCATCTCGCCGGACCGGCTTACCAAACCACGGGCAAAAGTACCACGGACTTCGACCATTATACTAGCGCAAATTAGGAAGTATGTTGTTGCTGGACCAGCGCGGTGAGCGATCAGTTCGACGGCATCGCAGCTTCGCTCGGTCTATAGCCCTTTCGATGTTTCCGGCGTGCGAGGTCGAGAAAATGCGCGACAGCTTCCTGTTCGGTCCCGAACATGTCGGTCCTTTCACCGCCACGCCTGCCGATCCGTCCCCAGTTACGCACGACCGCGGTTTCGCCGAACAAGGTCGGCTGGATCGCAAGCATGTAATAGCGCGCCATATTTCGGCTTGCATCAATGCGCTGGAAATGCAGTTGGAACGACATTCGGTTCATGTCGGGAATCATTCCTGCTGGGGCCGGCCATGTCCAACGAGAGTTTTGAATCCGTTGCATCCGATGGATTCCGTTTTGTGATGTGTTGGCGGGTCAAAGGGCAGCGAAGAGCGCCTGACGAAGCCGGTGCCGGTCTACCGGTGTGGCCCGGGCGCCAGCGTCGGGTTAATGGCGCAACACCATCCATGAGCCGGCGCTGCCGGGCGTGTCGCCAAGGATCACGTATTCGATCCTCGCAGCGAACATCTACACTTGGCATTACCGTACGACCTGTAGCGCCGATGCGATTACCGCGCCGCCCGCCGGGCGCCGACGTATGATGGGCCAACTGGTACGAGTTTCTGGCTTGCCGCGGTTAGCACGGTGAGGGCTTTGTGCGGAATGGCGGCGGGTTATTCCAAGCTCCTGCCTTCTCGCAAGCACTGGACCGAGCGCCATAACGGTTTGTCTCGCCCTTCGGTCGCACGAGGCCATTCCCGTTCTGCATGTCACCTTTCTAAGGGATCGGCCGCCATCAGCGTCAACCCGCAAGGGGTTCCCCTGCGCTGCGCTTCGGTGACGCCTGCGGCTCGGCCCCTTCTTCGGGCGCCATCGGGAATGGTCCCGAGCAACCGAAGGAGACAATACCATGGCCACCACGATCGCAATCCTCACCGCAAAGAGCGACGGTACCCTCGAAGGTATCTTCGCCACCATCCGGGTCAACGCCCCGATCGCCATCGTTCCGAATGCCAACAAGGCGAGCGAGGAAGCTCCCGACTACCGCATCATCCACCGCAAAACCGGCTTCGAGATCGGCGCGGGCTGGAACCGCATCGCCCGCCTGACCGGCGAGGAATATCTCGCGGTGAAGCTGGAGGCTCCGGAGATCGGCGTGATCTTCGGCAACGTCGCTCCAGCCCCCGGTGGCGAGCCCAACCGCAAGGTCATCCTCTGGAACAATCCGAGCTGAACGACAGACCGTCGGCCTCGAGCGATCGAGGCCGACTTCCGGAATGTCTCTGCCGCGAGTCTTGTTGTTATTCGAGCCGTCAAGGGCATCGAACTCGTCGACGGCTCTTCTGGTGCCATACGAGAGGGAAGGTCTGCTCAGTCGATCCGAGGGTGTCATGGCGGCATGAAGGCCTCAAGGATGAGCGGTGCCCCCAATTTTGCCTCCGCTCCGGTCCCCTCCACGTCGACAAAA
The DNA here is from genome assembly GCF_014193215.1 of Rhizobium sp. BK112. Classification (NCBI taxonomy): domain Bacteria; kingdom Pseudomonadati; phylum Pseudomonadota; class Alphaproteobacteria; order Hyphomicrobiales; family Rhizobiaceae; genus Rhizobium; species Rhizobium sp. BK112. Next base: position 638,928 of record NZ_JACHYZ010000003.1, on the reverse strand, counting down.
TCGGCTCCCCCACTCGCCGGCTCCGCCGGTTGCTTCGCAATCCTTGACCCCTCCATGCCGCCATGGCCGGGGCGCTCGTCTTTCACAAACGTCAAGGAGACGACAATGACCATTTGCATCGACGAAGTCATCGCACTGCTGCAGGCCGAGCTGCGGAACGCCGATCCAGCCGAGCGTCGCCAGATCGAGAACGAACTCGAACTGGCGCTGGCCGAACGTGAGGTGATCTGGGCCGAGCAGGACGGCCGTATCGACCAGGCGCCAGGCCATCAGGGGTTTCGCCCCTCGACACTCCCCGCCGGCTGACGCCGGAAACGGTCGCGACCCCTTTGGGGCCGCTGGTCTGTTCTCTCTCTGACGTCCTAATTTACTCCAGCAAATCCGGCGTCAAGGACGGCGCGGTCTCTCCCAATTTTGCCACAAGCGATAAAATCGGTTCCCCCGCTTGCGAGCCGCGTTCCGCGGTTCTTGACCCTCTTTGCAACAGAGTGGCCGATCTCCGTCATCAAGATGAAGGAGATCACATTATGACAAGCGACCAGAACCTCATGCTCTACACCAAGCTCGCTGGCTTTCGGCTGATGGTCCTTGCAGAGCGTCACGGATGCGACGATGCTTTCCGGCGGGTGCTTCATGACCTGCTGCTCGAGGGGCTCGACGCGGCAATCGCCCGGGTCCCGGTGATGAAGGCATTGGAACGAAGTGTTCTGACCGGAGGGGATGAATTCGCCGAATATCAGATGCAGGGTGAGAGCGAGATTTTCGGGCGCCTCACCATCAATCTGCTGGATGATCTCGAAATCGACGTCGACACCCACGAATACCGCATCAATGGCGGCAGCTGGATCAACGCTTTGACGGCCGATGACGGTGGGGTCGAGGTCCGGTTTCCGACATGGTTAGGTTGACCAATCGGTTCACTGGCATCGATTATTGAGGATATCGCTGGAAACTGGCATCCCCGTTCATGCGGTGCGCGCCATTTGATCCCCGTGGTAAACGATGCCGAGAGACGGCCGCCTCTATTTGGCGATGGCCTCAGTCTTTTAGAGCTGAGCGGCAATGGCGGGACGCCGCAATTTCCCTTCCAGCCGACGCGCAACACCTCAAACAAACAAATTTGCAGCATTGTTGGAAATGCTGTATATTGCAACAAATACAGCAGTAAGGAAACCCATATGTCTAAGTCAAGCGGTTCCTATTCAACCAGCGACCTCTCCCGTAAGTCTGGTGACATTATCGCCGAGGCCCTGCGCCATCCAGTGACCATCACCCAGCGGAATAAACCCCGTCTGGTCATCCTCAATATCGAAGACTACCAACGGCTGATGAAGCAGTCCGACCGACGCGCCGCCGGGACCATCGAAACGATGCCTGATGAACTGTTTACCGAGTTCGAAAAGGCCGTCGATGGCTACGCCGGCGAGGACGAGGCAGGCCACTGATGAACTACGAGCTGATCCAGACCGCAAGCGTCATACGCTATCCCTATCTATGGGCGAGAGAAGCTGGGCGTGGAGAGACGGAAGGACGCAAGGAGCGGCCGGTCGCCGTCGGCGTAAGAATGCCGCGGCCGGACGGCGATCTGGTTCTCTTCTTTCCCATCACCACCAAGCAGCCGGAGGCGTCGCGGTTTGCTGTGGAAGTGCTGGCCATCGAAAAGCGCCGCGCCGGCCTCGATGCCGATCGCAGGCTTTGGATCATCTTCGATGAGTTCAATACCGACATCGTCGGAAATTCATTCTATCTTGAGCCTGAGCCGCCAACCGGCCGCTTCAGCAAAGCCTTCTTCCTGCCGCTGCTGCGCGAATTCATCCGTCGCCGTAGGTCGGCCACGGAGGTCAGCCGATTCCGCTGAGCAGCCCCTGAGAACTCGAATTAGCGTTTGCGCACGAACTCGGTGCGTAGAACGAGGCCCTTGATTCCATCATGGCGGCAATCGATCTCCTCGGGACTATCGTAAGGCGGATCGACCTGATGACAGTGCCCTGTTTCAGCGTTAGGCCGGCCCCCTTGACCTTCAAATCCTTGATGACGGTGACCGAGTCGCCATCGGCAAGAAAATTGCCGCTTGCGTCTCGAACGACCGCCGCACGCCACTGGCGGATGCTGCCATCTCCGAAGCCGGACGCCATTCGCCAGTCACTTCGTCATAGATGTATTCGTCATTTTCAGCGGCCATGTTCGTCTCCGTGCGGGAACGGCGCGCAAAGGCGCTTATCGCAGACATCCGCCCAAGGCAACTCCGGCAGCGCTCCGGACTGCCTGTGAAAGTCAACTCCGCACGAAGCGATTGGCCTTTGCTTGCGCATCCATCTCCTTCCGACGGAAATAGATCGCCCTGCCGCAGCGGATCGGGCTATGGCCTTGAACGATGATGATCTGCTCGTCCTTGCGCATCGATTGGGTGATCTCGTGTGGCATGATCAGTGGCCGGCGCTGGAAATTGACGCTCTCGGATTTGCGCGCCCCGCCGCTTTTCGTGTCCCAGCCGATGTTGCGCGACCGCCCTTGCACCTCGACGGTCATTTCCCCGCATTGAGCGGAGACATTGCGGGCGGTATCGAGAGCCTTGATAGCCGCATAGGAGGCGAAAGCGCAGCCGTCGATCCATGACGTCGCGCCATCCTTCCCGAAGTGCCGTTCCAGTTGTCCGACCGATTGGTAGAGCAGCATCATGCTGATGCCATACTTGCGACCGCGATCGCGCGCCTCTTCCAGCACCCGCATATAGCCGAGCAGATCGACCTCATCGAGCATGAAGAGCGCTCGGCGACTGAAGCCGCCATCGGCCTGGACCATGGCGTTGATCAGAGAGCCGATGATGACGCGCCCGATGCCCGGATACGAGCGCAGGATGGACGCCGGGATATTGAGGAACACGTCCTTCTTGCCCGATACGATATCGCTCGACCTAAAGGCATTGCCGCAGACGAGCGCGGCGTAACTGTCCAATGAGAGCCACTGCGTATCCTTCGACGCCGTCGAATAGACACCGGAGAAGGTCTGTTCGGTCATGTTGGTGAAGACACCAAGCGTTTCGCGAATAAAGACAGTTTCCGAGTGTTCCTGAACGTCGCGCAGCATGGCGAGGACGGAGGGTTCCGGCTCGGACACGATCTGGCGCAGGCTGCGCAGGTTCCGCCGGCCGGCATATTCCGGCGACAACATGACATGGGCAAGCAATCCGGTTAGGAGATTGTGCGCCTGGTTCTGGAAATAGGAGCCCGTCGAGGATTCAAAACGCAGGCTTTCTGAGAGCAGCATGTGGGCGATGCCAACGATATCCTCCTCTTTCTGCTTCGAGTGCTCGATGCCGTCGAGGGCGTTGAAGCCCATGATCGGATTTGTGGGATCGAGCACCATGACCTCGCGCCCGAGCATGCGCGTGCGATGGTCGACCACCATCGGCGCGACCTCGGTCGAGGGATCGAGGCAGATCAGCGGTCCGGTATACCGCAGTGCCGTCGGCAGGACATTGCTGGTCGTCTTGTATCCGCCTGATCCGGCGAAGAAGAGCATATGCGTGGAATCGAAGTCCTGGCTGTAGGCGAGCAGTGGCGCCTGGCCGCCCTGCCCCCACGTGCTGCGATCCTTCGGATCGAAAGGCACTTGGTGAACGGCTTCCTTGTCGACGCGGTAACACTCGCCGACGACGATCTCGCCATCGCACGGAAAGAGCCTTGCTGCCGCCGACATCGAAAGCCAATCGGCATCGCCGAAGGTTCCGCCCTTCGCCCGTTTGATTGCCTCGGGCACGACGACGGAGATCCGAGCAGCGACCGCCACGGCCATAAAGCCCGCCAGCGCGCCGATGACGGCAATGAAATCCAGGTAGGAAAGCGCATGGTCCCATGTGACGACGCCACTCTCCACCGACGGAGCGAGACGGCCATATTCGCGCAAGGCGTAAAATCCGGCGACAACGAGCAAGCACAGGAGGCTGACTATCGCGATCGGCCGCCGACGATGCAGCGGCAACGCCCAGACGGTCAGAAGACCAGCAAGCGGCCCGAACAGAAGCGTTGGCACAGGCGTTGCGCGGAAAAACCAGTATTCAGTTTTACCAGATAGGCTGTGCGCCAGCGCCGGCCATCGCCAGGCGGTGATGTAGACGGTGATCGCTGTCACGGCGATCGGCACGAAGACCAGCAGCAGGCTTGCATGCAGTCGACCCTTCAGCGCCATCCGGCGTTCTCCTCGACGCGCGGTGAAGAAGAATCGAGCGAAGGGGCCTTGAACGCCTCTTCACCGATATGGCGTAGCCACCGATGTTCGGACGATCCCGGAATCACTGTCGCCAGCTCGAGGAGTCCGCCGAGCAGAAACGCCCGGTCTGCCTTCGACAGGCCGGCTTTGACGACGATGCCGCCGAGCAGGAATTTCTCGCGCGCTTCTTCCTTCCTCTCAGCCGTCATGTGAAACCTCCGGCGCCGGTCCAAGGCCACCAGCTGTTGGTCGACGCGCTTGAGGAGGCGGGCCGCCGGCCCCCTTTCTTCTCCTCTTTGCGAAATCGAGCGGCGATCTCTTCGAAGATCCGCTCGACCTCCTCGTCTGCAATTTCCATTTCCGCCAGCCCGGATTTCGTCGCAGCGCGGGCAAACCGCTCTGCCGATTTAACTGTCAAAACCCGCCGACGTTCTCGCAGCTTCTCCATCTGTGCATCGAGATCAGAAATCGATGATTTTATGGCCATTGAGGAATCTTCCCTCCTGGAACCAGCCTCAGCGATTATACTAACTAGGCTAAGATAGTTAAATAGGCTATTTTGCACCAACCCCAAAACGTCGCAGCTGGAATTTCGGCCGATGCCGTCTTCCGGGAAAGGCGGCATCGGCCCTTCGGTCCGATCGGTTTGAGGGCGCAATATACGTCGCTGTCGCGACGCGCCCGGGATCAGGAGACGGCAGTGGCGATCATGTTCGTCAGAGCGCAGGTGATCAGCAGAGGGGCGGGGCGAAGCATCGTCTCGGCCGCGGCCTATCGCCATCGCGCCCGGATGATGGACGAGCAGGCCGGCACGTCGTTCAGCTATCGGGGCGGGGCGTCCGAACTGGTGCACGAGGAACTGGCGCTACCGGACCAAACCCCGGCCTGGTTACGGTCAGCAATCGAGGGGCGCTCGGTTGCCGGTGCCAGCGAAGTGCTGTGGAATGTGGTTGATGCTTTCGAAAAACGGGCGGACGCGCAGCTGGCGCGCGAGCTGATCATTGCGTTGCCGGAGGAATTGACCCGGACCGAGAACATCGCGCTGGTGCGCGAATTTGTGCGCGACAATCTCACCTCGAAGGGAATGGTCGCCGACTGGGTCTACCACGATAAAGACAGCAATCCGCACATCCATCTGATGACGACGCTGAGACCGTTGGCGGAGGAGGGGTTTGGACCCAAGAAGGTAGCAGTGACCGGCGAAGACGGTGCGCCGTTGCGGGTCGTGACGCCGGATCGGCCAAAGGGCAAGATCGTTTACAAGCTCTGGGCGGGCGATAAGGAAACCTTGCAGGCGTGGAAGATTGCCTGGGCGGAGACGGCCAGCCGGCATCTGGCGCTCGCCGGCCATGACATCCGTCTTGACGGCCGCTCTTATGCCGAGCAGGGCCTCGATGGCATCGCACAAAGACATCTGGGCCCCGAGAAGGCAGCACTCTCCCGCGGGGGTGCCGAGATGTATTTTGCACCGGCCGATCTTGCCCGTCGCCAGGAGATGGCCGACCGGCTGCTCGCCGAGCCGGAGCTCCTGCTGAAGCAGTTGAGCAATGAACGCTCCACCTTCGACGAGCGCGATATCGCCAAGGGGCTGCATCGCTATGTCGACGATCCCGCAGACTTCGCCAATATCCGCGCGCGGCTGATGGCGTCGGACGATCTGGTCATGCTGAAGCCACAGCAGGTCGATGCCGAAACGGGCAAGGCGAGCGAACCCGCCGTTTTCACCACGCGCGAGATCCTTCGCATCGAATATGACATGGCGCAGTCGGCGCAGGTTCTGGTGGAACGTCGCGGTTTTGCCGTTTCCGACCGGGTGGTCGCCGCTGCGATCAGAAACGTCGAAACTCAAGACCCGGAAAAGTCCTTCCGGCTCGACCCGGAGCAGGCAGACGCCGTCCACCATGTCACGCGGGACAATGGTATTGCCGCAGTCGTCGGTCTTGCCGGCGCCGGTAAGTCGACCTTGCTTGCCGCGGCCCGTCTCGCCTGGGAAAGCCAAGGCCGCCAGGTCATTGGTGCGGCCCTTGCGGGCAAAGCCGCCGAGGGTCTGGAAGACAGCTCCGGCATCAGATCACGAACACTCGCCGCCTGGGAACTGGCCTGGGCCAATGGACAGGAGACGCTTCACCGCGGCCATGTGGTGGTTGTCGACGAGGCCGGCATGGTGTCGTCGCAGCAGATGGCCCGCGTGCTGAAGCTCGTCGAGGAAGCGGGAGCGAAACTCGTGCTGGTCGGCGATGCGATGCAATTGCAGCCGATCCAGGCGGGGGCGGCGTTCCGGGCGATTACCGAGCGGATCGGTTTTGCCGAACTTGGCGGCGTGCGCCGCCAGCGCGAGGCGTGGGCGCGCGAGGCGTCGCGGCATTTTGCGCGTGGCGAGATTGGGAAAGGTCTTGATGCCTATGCGCAGCAGGGTCATTTGGTGGAGGCAGAGACGCGGGACGACGTCATCGAGCGCATTGTCGGCGACTGGACGGCGGCGCGCAAACAGGCGGTCCAGGACTCAACAGCTGCCGGCAATGATGGCCGTCTTCGCGGTGATGAGCTTCTCGTGCTCGCCCACACCAATCAGGACGTCAAACGTCTGAACGAGGAACTGCGATCTGTGATGGCGGGCGAGGGGGCGCTGGGTGAGAGCCGCGCATTCCAGACCGAACGCGGCGCGCGGGAATTCGCCACCGGCGACCGCATCATCTTTCTGGCAAATGCCCGCTTCGTCGAAGCGCGCGCAATGCGTCTCGGTCCGCAATACGTCAAGAACGGCATGCTCGGGACGGTCGTATCCACCGGCGACAAACGTGGTGATACGTTGCTTTCGGTGCGTCTCGACAATGGCCGGGATGTCGTCATCAGCGAGAACAGTTATCGCAATGTCGATCACGGCTACGCCGCGACCATCCACAAATCCCAAGGCTCGACCGTCGACCGGACCTTCGTTCTTGCCACCGGCATGATGGACCAGCATCTGACCTATGTGTCGATGACCCGGCATCGCCATCGTGCCGATCTCTATGCCGCGAAGGAAGATTTTGAAGCGAAGCCCGAATGGAGCCGCAAGCTGCGTCCCGATCATGCTGCCGGCGTCACCGGCGAACTCGTGGAAACCGGACAAGCCAAATTCCGGCCGAATGACGAGGATGCCGACGATAGCCCCTATGCCGATGTGAAGACGGATGACGGAGCCGTCCATCGTCTTTGGGGCGTGAGCCTGCCGAAGGCGTTGGAGGATGCCGGTATCTTAGTGGGCGACACGGTGACCCTGCGCAAGGACGGGGTGGAGCGGGTCAAAGTTCAGGTTCCCATCATCGATGAGCAGACCGGGCAGAAGCACTTCGAGGAAAGAGAAGTCGATCGCAATATCTGGACAGCCAAACGGGTCGAAACCGCCGAAGCGCGCCGGGAGCGTATCGAGCAGGAAAGCCATCGGCCGGAACTGTTCAAACAACTCGTTGAACGCCTGTCGCGCTCCGGCGCCAAGACGACGACGCTCGATTTCGAGAGCGAGGCTGGGTATCGGGCGCATGCCGACGATTTTGCCCGCCGCCGCGGGCTCGACCATCTCTCTCTCGTCGCGGCGGGGATGGAGGAGGACGCCTCGCGGCGGCTCGCGTGGATTGCCGATAAGCGCCGGCAGGTGGCGAAGCTTTGGGAAAGGGCAAGCGTTGCGCTGGGATTTGCGATCGAGCGGGAACGACGTGTCTCGTACAACGAGGAGCGCACTGAGACACACACCGTCTCGGAGACAGATGTTGGCCGCGGCCGATATCTGATGCCGCCCGACACTGCTTTTGCCAGAAGCGTGGAGGAGGATGCGCGGTGGGCGCAGCTTTCCTCGCCGGCCTGGAAGGAACGGGACGCAATCCTGCGGCCGCTGCTGGAGAAGATCTATCGTGAGCCGGAGGCGGCACTGGTCGCCCTGAACGCCCTGGCATCGGATACGAGCAACGAACCCCGCAGGCTCGCCGACGATCTTGCTATTGCACCGGATCGGATCGGCCGCCTGCGGGGTTCCGACCTTATGATAGACGGCCGTGCCGCACGCGACGAGCGCAGCATCGCGACCGCGGCATTGACGGAACTACTGCCGCTGGCCCGCGCCCACGCGACGGAGTTCCGCAGAAACGCCGAGCGGTTCGAAAGCCGCGAGCACCAGCGCCGCGCGCATATGTCAGTGTCGATCCCAGCGCTCTCCAGAAAGGCGGTGGCACGTCTCGTCGAGATCGAGGCGGTGCGCAAGCAGGGAGGGGACGATGCCTACAAGACGGCCTTTGCATTCGCCGCCGAAGACCCCTCGATCGTGCAGGAGATCAAGGCCGTCAGCGAGGCGCTCAGCGCCCGCTTCGGTTGGAGCGCCTTCACATCCAAAGCCGATACGGTTGCCGAACGCAACATCGTCGAGCGTATGCCGGAAGACTTCACAGGCACCAGGGGCGAGAAGCTGACCCGGCTGTTCGAGGCCGTGAAGCGTTTTGCCGAGGAGCAGCATCTCGCCGAACGGCGGGATCGTTCGAAGATCGTCGCCAGCGCCAGTGCTGATCCGCAGAAGGAGAATATCCCCATGCTTGCCGCCGTCACCGAGTTCAAGACTCCGATCGAGGAAGAGGCGAGATCGCGTGCTCTGGCCGGCCCTCTCTATCGCCAGCAGCGAGCAGCGCTGGCCGACGTGGCGTCAACGATCTGGCGCGATCCGGCTGGCGCTGTCGAGAAGATCGAAGAGCTGCTTGTCAAAGGTTTTGCCGCCGACCGCATCTCTGCTGCAGTGACCAATGACCCGGCCGCCTATGGTGCGCTGCGTGGCTCCGATCGCCTCATGGATCGGATGCTGGCCGCCGGCCGGGAGCGCAGAGACGCTGCGCAGGCCGTGCCCGAAGCCGCCGCTTGGCTACGATCGCTCGGTGCGGCCTATGCCGGCGCCCTTGATGCCGAGCGCCAGGCGATCGCCGAAGAGCGGCGGCGCATGGCGGTTGCCATTCCCGGCCTGTCGAAGGCGGCGGAAGAAGCGCTCATGCGGCTGACTGCCGAGGCGAAGAACGACGGCCGCAAGCGGAATGCATCGGCTGCTGTTCTTGATCCCAGCATTCGCCGGGAGTTCGCCGCAGTCAGCGTGGCGCTCGACGAGCGCTTCGGCCGCAATGCCATCGTCCGAGGAGAGAGGGATCTCATCAACCGTGTGCCGCCGACGCAGCGCCGCGCCTTCGAGGCGATGCAGGACAGGCTGAAGGTCCTGCAGCAGACCGTTCGCAGGGAGAGCAGCGAGAAGATCATGTCGGAACGGCGCCAGCGGGCTGTCAGCCGCGGCCGCGGCGTCGATCTTTGAAGTCCATCGAAGAAGGCAAGGATTCGGCCGGGCCGGGGAGCGGATGGGGGTGGCGTCGAGCAGATCTACGATACGCGTGAAATAGGTGCGTTATCGCGGGCTCTCGCCATGTAGTAACGGCTCGCTGAGGATATTGATGTCGACGCTCGGATAAACCCGCCCTTCCAACAATTGAAGGGATCTAACGCTGACTTTTACGGGCAAGATCCCCGCGTCAAAGTCGACCGCTGATAGCCATTCTACCGCAGAAAACCTGAACAATGTCATGTGAGCAATCTGGGGCGGAGTTGGACGCCAATGTTCGAAGTGGATAGCATCTGAAATGGCGGACCGAAGGTCGCACAATTCCAGCGGCTGCTGGGCCTTTACGAAGAAAGCGGCTTCTGAGGCTGCGACCTCATCGAAATGGAGGTCAAACGGCGGGGTCTCTTCGACCAGTTTTTCCACGATCTCCTTCCATCTTTCCCTTTTCCGCTTCCAGAATTCGTGGTTTGGAATCCTCAATTGGGTCGCTGCGTTGAGCAACGTGGCGACCGTCATATGCAGGCTTGTGGCGGGACGCGCAGAAGCGGCGCAGTGATGGCGCCTCGCGATCGGGAAAAAACTGCAGTGAAACGCGGCACCGCTTAAACCACAGTGGATCGACCTTCGTTCGGATCATAGCCGCAGGCCCCTTCTACCTAACACAGCTAGCAAACTATGCAGACACCTCGGGATCTTGCAGCCACGCGGGAATGTCGCGCTTCATATGCAGAATACGCCATATGTCGACATAATCGGCGTGCTCAAGATAGAAGACGAGGTATGGGAAAGCCTTCAGCGTCATGCTCCGCAAATCGGGCAAACGGAGTTCATATGCGTAGCGCAACGACCCCGATGCAGGATGCGTTGCGATTAAACCGAATGTCGACTGCAGCGCATCAACGAAGCTTATCGCGACTTGCGCGCCAGCCTCGCGAGCATAATAGTCTACGGCATTCTCGACATCCCTGCGGGCCGACTCGCGGGGAACGATCGACTTTCCCGTCACCTGGAGCTTTGCCGCGAGGCACGGTCTCGCAGACTATCGAAATAGGCGGCATCAACCGGCTCCGTCGTTTCGGATGAAGCACCCTCAAGCAAAAGATCACGCAAGTGCTGGCGATCTTTGTCGCGACGGATCAACTCGCGGACGTATTCGCTGCTGGTCCCATAGCCTCGCCCTGCGACCTGCTTGTCGACGAACTGCTTCAGGTTCTCCGGCAGCGAAATGTTCATAGTGCTCATCGGGCTAAAATACCCCGGATGGCAAAATTTGGCAAGGTAGGGACTCCACCAGTCCCCATGGGGCTTACTGTGGAGATCATGAATTCTTCGCTCCGGCTACATTCATTTGTTTGCTCCGTGCCTACGTGTCTTGCAATATCGCATTTCAATTCGAGCGGGATGCATGATCAGTGCGAAACCGGCCGGCCTATAAGGCGGCCAGATTCATAGTGTCGGAACGGACCGAATAGGCGTGCGACATAACGTTCAAAGTTTATGACAATCGCTTTTGTTTTCGAATTTCCATGAACTCCTCTGGTCCCAGATGCTCGAAGACGCGCACCCAAAATTTGAAATCGCCTGAGCGTCCGTCAGATCGGGCGCAGATTGCACACCAGGCGGCGGCTGTTTTCGCATGCCGTCCATAAAGCAAACGGACAGCGGTACTTATGTCCCCAAAATCTACATCACTCCAAAAGTCCGGTGTGGCTACTGCGCAGCCGGCTGAGAACCCTTCGAATATTTCGCGCATTAAAAAGCCCCGTTACCGTCCGGAAACAGGCTATCAAATTATGCCGGACGTCGATCCCACTGCGTGGGCCACGATCACGTGTCGTCCCTGGCAAATCTACGCTTCTGTGCGAAGTGCTTCTCAGCTTCAACATTATGTTGTAACAAAATTGAAAGGCAAGCTATAAAATAGCCGCCGTCACGGTGTATTTCGCAGTCAGTTTTGCCCGCCAGGGTCGAGGTGCCGCCCAATATGAAGCAGTCCCGCGAGAATTTTGTCGTATCAAACGAGTTCGCAATACAGGCAGTAGCGAGGGAGGCGAGCCAATGAGCGCTCTTCTGGCGATCGTATCGCGTGATGCCGACTACTATTTGATGCTGTCATATATCCTGAAGGGCGCCGGATACAGGACCGTCCTCGTCGATATTCCAAATGAAGCAGTTGCGACCGCTGAGGCGCGCGGGGCTGCAGCCATCATCGTCGACTGCCAGCCGGGTTCACAAATTCTGGCAGATATCGCGTCGAGTCTGGAGGAAAAAGGGCTTGCCGACGGCCTCACGCTCATCGCGCTCGTTGCCGAAAAGGCCGCCTATCTCGACATACTGAAAGCCAACGTCGATGAGAGCTTTACAAGGCCGATGCCTCCGGAACGTCTCCTGACTTACCTGCACCGTGAAATAGGCAATTCCTCAAACGAAGCGTCTGACCGTTTCGTTCCGATGTTTGACGATATGAAACTGGACGTCAGCGGCCGGCGTGTCTTGGTAAAGGGGATGCCGATTAATCTCAGCCCGATCGAGTTTCGTCTGCTGAGAGCTCTTATGGGCGACGCGGGGCGCGTTCTCGGTCGCGCGGAACTGATTGCCGCTGCTTGGCCGGAAACAGCCTTCGTCGAGCCGCGGACAGTCGATGTTCACATCGGCCGGCTCCGGCGCGCATTGAGGCGGGCGCTTGGCCGCGACGTGATCCGCACCGTGCCAAAGGAGGGATATGCAATCGAGATTACCCAATATATGTGACTTCGCTACGTTCACATGTTCACTGGAACTTCCCGAAAATTTGTGGCCGCCTTCGTTGTATAAACAACGATCACGCGCATAGCGTGAAGCCCATGGAACACCTGGGAGGTCAGCATGCAAGAGTTAGCTTCGGGCGCCGGATCGGCGAAAACATCCCACAGAAACACCGCGGGCCTGATCAGTCACGCAAGTCCCCACTTTGCAGCGGCCCATCTTGACGGCCTGATGGCACTCTATGTCCATCCGTCCGATGGGCGAGCGGTGGAACTGCCAGTTTCAGAGGGCAGATCGGAGCGCGTCATCGACTTCGTCCGCTGCTCGTATCTCGGGCTCGACAATCATCCCTCAATCATCGAAGGCGCAATCGAAACCATTCGGCGCTATGGAACTCTGCATTGGTCGTGCGCCCGCACGCGGCTCAATTTTGCAGCCCTCGGAGACCTTGAGGATGCTCTTTCTGATCTCTTCGGCGCCAGGGTGATCACCTATACAACTGTGCTTGCCGCCAACCTCAGCGCGCTTCCCCTAATTGCGTGCGGCGTTCTGACGGGCGGCAAAAAACCAGTCATGGTATTCGACCGTCTCGCGCATGCAACGTTGGCCTTCAACAAGCCCGTCGTTGCCGAAGAATGCGAGGTGCGCACCATAGGCCACAACGATCTTCAGGCGCTCGAGGAAATTTGCCGCCAGAACGAGACGGTCGCTTATGTTTGCGACGGTGTGTATTCCATGGGCGGCTGTGCCCCAATCAAGGAGTTGCGGGAGCTTCAGGGGCGATACGGACTCTTCCTTTATATCGATGATGCTCACGGCATATCGATCTTTGGGGAAAGAGGTGAGGGGTTTGCCCGTTCACAAATGCCAGAAGGTCTCGGTGAACGGACGATCATCGCAGCCTCGCTCGGGAAGGGCTTCGGAGCCTCGGGCGGCATTCTGTTGCTCGCAACAGCCTTCCAGGAAGAGATCTTCCGGCGCTTTGCTCTCGCGCACGCCTTCTCGGCCTCTATCAATGTTGCCGCGATCGGTGCAGCTCTCGCGTCTCAGTCGCTCCATCGCACACCGGAACTCGGCGTGCGGCAAAGGGCGCTCGCCGAACACGTTTCTCTTTTCGACGAACTGGTGCCGACCGCACAAGCAGGATCCCCACTCCCGATCAGAACAGTCATGGTCGGTGACGAGCTCGCGGCAATCGGCGCTGCCAGAAGGGTGCTTGATTCTGGTTGTTATACGTCGGCCATTTTCTTCCCGACAGTGGCTAAGGGGAGGGCGGGGCTGCGGATATGCCCGACCGCCGGGCACACGGCTTCCGAAGTGCGCGACGTTGCAACTGCCATCAACCGTGCACTCAAGGGATGAAGGTTCGTCTGATCGTCATCGGATCCAGGTATTCCAACGCTCGAGCATCATTGCGGCATTGTCGTTGATCCATTTAGCGTCCGGGATGACGATGTAATCCCGGATGTCCTCGTCGCTCGGCAGGGCCACGCGTGCAGCCGGTGACATCAAATCGATCGCCTTGCGACTCGGTGGCGTGCAAAGAAGTTCGTCGCACACACGGGCCTGCGCTTCCGGATGATCAAGCCAGTAGGCGATCAACTTCAACGCGTTTGCTTGGTTCGGCGCATCCTTGATGATCGTCAAGCGATCGCCAACGAGGAACGACGCTTGCTTGGACCAAGCGATCTGGCGCCCTTCCGCCTTCAGTGTATTTGCGCGCGTCAGCCAGATCTGCCCGATGCTGTAGTCGCCATTGCGAAAGCCCTGAACGCTCTGATCGCCGGTCTTCCACCAGAGCGATATTGCCGGGCGTATCTCGTTGAGCTTGCTGAGGGCGCGGTCGACGTCGAGCGGAAAGAGCTTATCGCGCGGGACGCCATCGGCGAGAAGCGCGGCAGCCATGACCCGCCACGGATCGTCGAAATTTGGAAACGCGCGACCACCAGGGAACTTTGTCTCGTCCCACATATCGGCCCAGCTCGATGGATTTCCATCTTTAAAGGCAGTTGGGTCGTAGGCCATCAGCGTTGCGGTTGAAAAAAGCCTGGCCCCTGCACTGACGCAGGCGTCCTCGACCAGGTCTGGCCGGCCCTGGAAAGTTTTGCAGAAGTCGGTCAAGTCTTCAGATGTCAGCCGATGCGCTTCGGCGCTCGCCTGTATCTCGCCGTCCGGGTAAAGGTCCCAGGTCACATTGCTGGTCTTAACCATAGCAGCAGCTTTCGCGCGCATCTCGGCATTCGTTGCCGCGACCGAAACAACCTTAATGCCGGTGTCTCCGGTAAATGGTTCGAACCAGAATTTTCGAAGCGCCGCATCATAGGCGCCACCCGTGGTCGCAATGATGACCTGCTCCTCAGCTTGCGCCGCCCCCGCACCGGCAAGCATAAGGCAAGCCGCAAGCATTGCCTTGATCTTGGTTCGCTTATTCATCGCGTGTTCCTCTGTTCGATTGATATGGGCCACGTTAGTCCTCCCCGCGGCCGGTAAGGAGATGAACGGTCGCCATGAGCGCCAGCGATACCGCAACGAGCAGTGTCGAAACCGCAGCAATGACCGGGGTGAGGTTGAAATCGATGTCCTCGAACATCTTGCGGCTGATCGTTTTGCCGCCAGTATCGGAAATGAAGAAGGCGACTGTTGCCTCATCGAACGACGCTAGAAATGCAAAAACCGAAGCGGCAGCCACTGCTGGCGCGATGTTGGGAAGCACAATGCTGAAAAAGGCGCGGCTCCAGCTTGCCCCGCAATTCAGTGCCGCAAGCTCGAGCGACGTATCGAAGCGCTCGAGTGCCGCCGAAACGGTGATGATCACGTAGGGAACCGCAAGCACGGTGTGCGCGATCAGGAAGCCAGTGAAATTACCGGTCAGGCTGAGCGGGGAAAAAACCAGATAGAGGGCCACGCCAAAGACAACATGGGGAACGATCATTGGCCCCAGCGATAACGCTTGCAGAAAGGTCTTGCCCGGCAGATTGCCTCGAACGAGCCCGATGGCAGCCAACGTTCCGACAACCGTCGAAGCGACCGTCGTCGCCAGCGCGATCTGCAGACTGAACATCGTTGCTGCCCGCCAGTCCGGATCGGATAGAAATTCGGCATACCAGCGAAGCGTTAGGCCCTTCGGCGGAAGCTCGATATAGCTGCTGTCATTCAGCGAAATCGGGATGACGAGCAGCGTCGGCAGAACCAGGAAGAACAGGATTGCTCCGATCAAGAGGCCGACGAGGAGCTGCAAGGCTGCTTTGCCGTAAGGTCGATGGGTGCTTTTGACGGGAGAGCCGGCGAATGGGGCGATGGCTACGGGTTCAGTTGACACTGTTCATCCCTTTGCTGAGGGAAAGCGCCTTGCGGAACACAAGGACGAAGACCAGCGTCGTGGTCAGAAGGACGGTCGCGAGCGCTGCGGCAAATGGCCAGTCGAGCAGGACGGTGGTTTGCTGACCGATCAGCGTTGCCATCATCAATGCTCCAGGCCCACCGACGAGTGCCGGTGTGATGTAAAAGCCGATCGCCAGGATGAAGCACATGACGCACCCGGCAAAGATTCCGGGCAAGCTGAGCGGCAAGGTCACGCGCATGAACGCGCCGATCGGGCCGGCGCCGAGATTGCGGGCGGCTTGGGGGTACTCTGCAGGAATAGTGCGAAGAGCGTTGTAGATCGGCAGTATCATGAAGGGCATCAGGACATGCGTCATCGCAAGGATCACTGCGCCTTCGGTGTAAATAAGCTTCAACGGGCTGTTAATGAGGCCGCTCTCGATCAGCAGACCGTTTACGATGCCGTTTCTCTGCAGCAGCACGATCCAGGCGTAGGATCGCACCAGCACTGAGGTCCATAGCGGCACGAAGACCGCCGCCGATACGATCACCGCCGTCTTGCCTTTGGCGCGGGACATGAGAAAGGCAACCGGATATCCAAGCAGCAAGCTCGCCACTGTTACGATTGCACCCGTCTGCAACGTGCGAAGCAGGACTTCCATGTAGAGTGGCTCGGTCACGATCCGCTCGTAATGCTCCAGCGTGAATCCCGGCGCCATTAGGCTCAAAGAGACGAGCCGCCCAATTGGATAGATGAAGCCTCCGGCCAGTAAGAGCATCAACGGCACAATAAGCAAGAGCGTCAGCGCGTGCGAATACTGGCGCGCCGAGCGTGAGAAAATCCAGCTTGCTGGGCGGGTTGGTGCAACAGGCAAATTATCGACTGTCATGGTCATTTCATGCCTCCGCAGCCGTAAAGAGCCGTAGGCCGTCGCGTTCGGCGATGACATCCACGAGTGCCCCCATTGCAAAGGGCACCCGCTTTCCGTCAGCAGGGATCTGCACCTGAATGAGCTCTCCGCTTCCGAAATCGGAGCGAACGAGATGAAGGTCGAAGGAGCCTGCAAAGACCGACGTTTCGATCCGGCCGGGGAGGGCGTTCTGTCCCCCTGCGCCACGCGCTGCAAGGCCAAGGCGCTCAGGCCGCAGCGCGAGCCGAACGCGATCACCTATTTTTGCCGAACCCTCGAAACCATGGGCTGCACCGGGCGTATCAATAACCACGTCGTCACCCAGTCTGATCGTCTGGCGGCCAGCGGTCCCGCCCAGGAATTCTCCCGTCAGGAAGTTCATCTTGCCGATGAAGTCGGCTACAAAGGCACTCTGCGGATTACAGTAGAGATCCGTCGGGGTTCCGAGCTGCGCGAGATGCCCCTTTGCCATGACAGCGATCCGGTCGGACATCGTCAAGGCCTCCTCCTGATCGTGCGTCACGTAGATGACCGTTGCACCGAGGCGCCTCTGAAGCTGCTTGATCTCGATCTGCATGGATTCGCGCAGCTTCTTGTCCAGTGCCCCGAGTGGCTCGTCCATCAAAAGAACAGGCGGTTCGAACACGATTGCTCGCGCGACCGCCACCCGCTGCTGCTGGCCGCCGGAAAGTTCGTGGGGATAGCGCTTGGCGTAGTCCGGGAGTTGAACGAGTTCGAGCGCCCGGCCAACGCGTTCTGCCCTGAGGTCCTTGCGGATGCCTCGCATCCGCAAGGGAAAGCCGATGTTTTCGGCGACGGTCAGATGTGGGAACAAGGCATAACGCTGGAAGACCATCCCGATATTGCGGCGGTCGGGCGATACGGCGGTGACATCTCGACCGCCAATGATGATGCGTCCGGCAGAAGGGCTTTCGAAACCGGCGATCATTGTCAGAAGCGTCGTCTTGCCCGATCCGGATGGACCAAGGATCGACAAGAATTCGCCTGCCGAAATGTCCAAGGTCACTTCGCCTACGGCAGTCTGGCTGCCGTAGGCCTTGCCTATGCGATCGATAAAAACAGGCGCGCCAATCAAAATGATATCTCCTTTTGTGTGCTTTGAGATGCATGGAACCCCTCGGCTCCGCCCGCGCGGCGCCAGGTGCTGTGTGCGTCGTGCCGGCAAGACCGGAGCTATTCAGGCATGGCCGCCGGGGCCAAGGCGTTGCTAATATTCGCGATCCCGTTATGCTGTCACATTACGTGATCAATTTTTGCGTGATGCATTTTTGTTGCAACAAAAATGTGAAAATGTCAACTCGTGGGGAGTTAATTTTGAACGATAATACAACTGAAGAGGAATCGTCGGCGTCGGAATTGCACTCTGGGCGCCTCAGCGACTTCGCCTATTCATCCATCAAAGAGCAACTTACGCGGGGTGTTTACAAGCCCGGTCACAAGTTGCCGATCCGTTCGGTTGCTGAAATGCTGAAGGTTGGTGCCACGCCAGCGCGCGAGGCAATCAACCGTCTGGTTTTTGAGGGTGCGCTGGTCATGGTAGGTCCAAAAACGGTCATCGTTCCACATCTCGATCTTGCGGCACTTTATGAAGTCACGCAGATGCGGCTTGCGCTTGAGGGATTGGCGACAGAAAGAGGCACGCTTTGCGCGACGAATGATGTCGTCGATAAGCTATTGGCACTTCAAGAGAAAATCACGCTGTCGCTCGACGAAAAGCGTTATTCGGACGCTCTTCACGACAATAAGGAATTCCACTTTACGATCTATCGACTGTGTGGGATGCCGCACCTTCTTTCGACCATCGACGCCCTATGGTTAAGGGTGGGTGCCGCGTTCCACGACCTCTATCCCGAGTTTGCGGAAGCAAAATACGGTGTCCACAACCATCTGGCCGCGATTGAGGCTCTGGTGGATAAAGATCCCTCCGCCGTCCGAGCCGCAATGGAAAACGACATTCGAGACGGCTATCGTCGCCTCAAGAAAGCAGCGCAGGAGCGTCTCAAGCGAGAATAGCATTGCGGCCGGATTTTTTTGTTGCAACTTCTTCGGGTTCATGATTTTTGTGATAACAAAATTATGAAGGGTCGCACCGTGACCCATTTGCCGGAGAAGATCGAATGTTTCACCCTTATATCTTGCGCGACGGCCGGGGATTTTCCCGGTCGAGGTCCGAACATTTCTTCAAACGGGGTCGTCGCGTATTTCCGACCGGAATCACGCGGGTCACGGTCAATCATGAGCCTAGCCCGCTATACATTTCACGCGGGGAAGGCGCCTATCTCTTCGATGTCGACGGCAATCGCCTTCTCGACCTGAATAACAATTTCACGACGCTGATACACGGCCATGGCTTTCTTCCAGTTGCCGACGCGGTTGCAGATCTGCTTCATCGCGGAACGTGTTTCTCTAACCCGACTGAGCACGAGATCACTCTGGCTGAGCTGTTGATCGAGCGCATTCCAGCGATCGAACATATTCGCTTCGTCAACAGCGGGACCGAGGCAGTGATGTTTGCGATAAAGGCCGCTCGCGCCTTCACCTGCCGGCCAGGCATTGCACGGATCGAAGGCGCCTATCATGGCGCCTATGACTGGGCGGAAACGGGGCAGGCGGTGACGCCGACTATATGGAACGACCCATTGGGGTCGCCGGCCGTACCCGCCTATCGCGGTATGCCGCCTTCGGTAGGTGAGGAGGTGACCGTTATCCGCTTCAATGACATCGCGGATCTGGAGCGCCGAATTGCTTCGGCTGCCCCTTCGCTTGCCTGTATCCTGATCGATCCGATGCCGAGCCGCGCCGGGTTGATAGCGCCTGAGCCGAGCTTTTTCGCGGCTGTCGAGGCGATCGCGAAGCAATATGGGATTCTCATCGTGGCCGATGAGGTCCTCAATCTTCGGCAGTCATATACGGGGGCATCGGCCCGCTATGGTCTCCACCCTGACCTGGTCGCCGCCGGAAAAATCATCGGCGGAGGTTTTCCCGTCGGGGCCATCGGCGGGCGCAAGGACGTAATGCGGGTGTTCGCAAGCGACAGCGGTAAGCCGCTGCTGCCGCAGGGCGGCACGTTTTCGGCAAATCCCGTGTCGATGGTCGCAGGCCGGGTCGCCATGGAGGCGATGACGGAGGACGCTTTCGCTTCACTGGAGAGCCTTGGAGATCGCATCCGGGTCGGACTTCGAAAGGAAATCGAACGCCACGGTGCCGCCTTCAGCGTGACGGGAGCTGCCTCTTTGTTTCGCATCCATCCGAAAGGAAGGCAGCCAAGGGACTTTCGCGAGGCGTATCTCGCACCGGAAGAGGCCGAGTTGATGGGTCGGCTCTCAAAGCATTTCCTCAATTGCGGCATCCTGCTTCCCGATGGCGCTGCGGCCTGCATTTCGACGGCAATGACGACCGCTGACGGTGACGCAGTCATCTCAGCCTTCTCAGACTTCCTTTCAATCCTCGAAGTAACTCCAACCGAAGCAGGCATGTGACCATGGCAACCAATAATCTAACCGTCGCCGAGCGGATCGCTCTTTGCCTGAAGAGGCATGGCGTCACCCATATCTTTGCTCAGAGCCTGCCTTCGGCGGTTATCCTTGCGGCCGAAGCAATCGGCATCCGTCAAATCGCCTACCGACAGGAAAATATGGGAGGGACCATGGCCGACGGCTATGCGCGCCTTTCCGGCAAGGTCGGCGTGGTCGCAGCGCAGAACGGACCTGCCGCAACGCTTCTTGTTCCGCCGCTGGCCGAGGCGCTGAAGGCGAGCGTTCCGGTCGTTGCTCTCGTCCAGGATGTCGAACGCGATCAGGCTGACCGTAATGCATTCCAGGAACTCGATCATCTTACCCTATTCCAATCCTGCACGAAGTGGGTGCGAAAAGTTCTCGTAGCGGAGCGGATCGACGATTATGTCGATGCTGCCTTCACGGCAGCCGCCTCGGGCCGGCCAGGACCGGCAGCTCTCCTGCTCCCGGCCGACCTCTTGCGGGAGCAGATAGTCCCTTCGCCCTTTCGTCGTGAGGCTGTCCTAGGCCACTGGCCGCTCGATCGGTTACGTCCGCGCGATTGTGACATCGAGCGCGCGGCCTCAATGATCGCCACGGCCCAGGCACCCATCATCATAGCCGGAGGAGGCGTCCATGCGAGCCATGCCGCTGGCGAGCTTTCGGGGCTACAGGACGAAGCCTCGCTTCCCGTGCTGACGACCAATATGGGAAAAGGCGCCGTCGACGAATACCACCCGCTGTCAGCTGGCGTTCTCGGGGCTCTCGTCGGGCCGCGATCGCTTGGGCGGCACACGCTTGCCCTTGTCGAAGAGGCCGATCTCGTCATTCTGGTCGGAACGCGAACCAATCAGAACGGCACTGACAGTTGGCGCCAAATCCCCCGGTCCGCATCAGTCATCCACATCGATGTCGATCCCACCGAAATCGGGCGCAACTACGAAGCGGTCAGATTGGCAGGCGATGCGGCCGAAACCATTAGCGCACTTCGAAGCGCGCTTGCCCGACGCGATCTCTCGTACCGCGCATCGCAGCGCGATAAGATGACGGCCCGGATCGCCGGTTTCTGGCGCGCGTTTGACACGGAGCGGGAATCCGTAGCTGGTTCGGAGAACAGTCCGATACGTCCCGAGCGGGTCATGTCGGACCTGCAGCAAGTGCTGACGGCAGAGACGACCGTTGTTGCCGATGCGAGCTATTCCTCAATGTGGATAGCTGGCCAATTGCGGGCTCTTTCCTCCGGTATGCGCTTCCTGTCGCCGCGGGGTCTTGCTGGACTCGGGTGGGGCTTGCCACTTGCGCTCGGTGCAAAAGCGGCGAGGCCGGACGAGCCGGTGGTCGCCATCGTAGGGGACGGCGGCTTCGCGCATAGCTGGGCGGAGCTGGAGACCATGGTGCGGAGCAAGCTACCCGTACTCATCATCGTCTTGAACAACGGCATCCTCGGCTTCCAGCGTGATGCTGAAACCGTCAAGTTCGGCAGCTTCACCACCGCCTGCAGCTTCGCGGATGTCGATCATCGACAGATTGCCGAAGCTTGCGGCTGCCCGGCTGTTCGAATCTCTGATCCCGCCGATCTTCCTCGTTGCCTCGAGCGCGGCCTGCGTGAAGAAGGGCCTTTGCTGATCGAGGTGATAACGGACGCCGACGCCCATCCCCCGATTTCGCTATTCGCTGCATTGGATCAGGCAGCATGAGCCAGGATACCCCGCGTGTTGCGGTCGTCAGCGGTGGCACGACCGGAATCGGTCTTGCCGCTGCGTTTCGTCTGCTCAGTGCGGGACATCGGGTTGCCGTCTTCAGCCATGGTGATGCAAGCGTCATCGCCGCAGGGGCCGCGCTTGCCGAGGCTTTCGAGCCAGAGCGGTGGCTGGCGAAAAAGGTCGATCTCCGCGAACCTGAGGCCATCAATTCCTTTTTCGGCGAAGTCGGTCGTGTCTTGGGCGCACCTGGGATTCTCGTTTGCAACGCGGGGATTTCGCCAAAAGGTCTTTCCGCCGACCTTACCCTGGAAGAGTGGAACGACGTGCTCTCCGTCAACCTGACGGGGGCGATGCTGTGTTGTCGAGCCGTTTTGCCCGTGATGAAGGAAAAGGGTTACGGACGGGTCATATTCGTTGGCTCTCTTGCCGGCCGGACGAGACCACGGATCGCAGGCGCCGCTTATGCGACGTCCAAAGCCGCACTTTCAGGGTTGTCCCGTGCGCTGGTGTCTCAATATGGCCCCTATGGCATAACATCAAATGTCGTGGCGCCAGGTCGCATCCTGACGCCACTGACAGGCTCCCCGCAAAACAACACCAACATCGACGCGCTGGCTCGTATTCCAGCCGGCAGGCTCGGTTCTCCGGACGACGTCGCCGGGGTCATTGCATTCCTGGCATCGGAAGATGCCGGGTTCGTCAATGGAGCCATCATAGATGTCAACGGTGGCGAATTCGCGCCGAGTTGAGTTTTGCCGTTTTGTCTGGCTAGGAAAGAGGCAATCGACATGGCTTCTGTCATTCTGGTTTGCTCACGGAACGCTGAGCTTTATCTGCTCCTCGCGCATATCCTGCGTTGTGAGGGCTTCGAGGCGCGTCTTGCTGCAAGTGACGACGATGTCGTGGTAGCCTGCGCATCTGCAGGGGTTTCCGCCATCGTACTGGATTGTGCAGGGTGGTCGAGTGATATTGCGCCGTTATGTGCGCTCTTGAAGAATTCAGGGATTCCAGTGGGTGCTCTTATCGGTGAGGACACGCGTGCCCAACACTTGGAGTTGATCAAGGCCGGGCTCGACGAAGGCATCACACGTCCTTTGTCGCCTTCAAAGCTTCTCGCCTTTCTCCACGGCATAAGGCCGCGCTCGGAGGCGCTAACCCAACTAAATTTTGCTGCCACCGCCGAGGTCGTCCTCGGGTCGCACGTCGTCGTGGTGTCAGGCACAAGAATAGCACTTGCGCCAATGGAGATGAGAATCTTTAAATTCCTATTGGAAAGGCAGGGGCAGATCAGTACGCGCATGCAACTCATCGAGGCCGTTTGGCCAGCTCCGCACGCCGTGGAAAGCCGGACGGTTGACGTGCATATCGGCCGGCTGCGAAAAGCATTTGCAGGACTCCGCAATCTGAAGATTCGCACGCTATACGGTGTGGGTTACGCTCTTGAATGTCACGATCTTTGATGCCCGATCATAGCTTCAGCCGGGGTGGGTCCGGATTGGCTAGCCTGAGAGATCGGTGCCAGTGGGAAGCGGCGCAGCCAGAATTTGACCTCGACCTGCAAAAACAGACTTCGTTTTCGAATTGGTTGGCGCAGCTAATGAGGTCGACAAGCTGACAATCTTCGAAGACACCCATTTTGAACCGGGGCGATCGTTACCGTTCGCGAACGGCGTGAGGTGGTGGGGATTGCAAGCAGCGGTACTTCGAAGGATGCGATTGTCTATCTGAGAGAAATCGCAGGCATGCCTGAACGCCATGCCGCGTCCGAGTGCTTCCTTATGCAGCCGCTCGATCAGCCATCTTAACGGCTCCTTCCCAGACCTTTTGTTGAAATACATCGTTAACCATGGCATACATCGGAAAGAAACTCGTATTTTGCTTCCATTTGTGAAAAACCGTAAAGTTTAACAATGCGCTACGATATCGACGGTGCAATGCTCCAAACTCTGCTTCCCTCCCTTACCGCGGCGGAGGATGCGCTGGCGCGGCTGGACGAGCGGGTGTTGCGTTCGGTGGTCGGCGAAGGCTTTGCCGAACGTAGTCATTTCTTCGATGCCGCCGGCGCGCTTTGGGTGGCCGGCGAACTCGTGCATGTCGAGGATCTCGTTTTGCATGATGCGCATATGGATAGCCGCGCTCCGACCCACGAACTGACGATCGCCCATTCCGTGCTGCGGGCACGTCGGCGCATATGGACCGGCGAACCCGGCTGGGCACTTGGCGTCGCGGGCCTCGCAACGCTGACCGCGACCGGCGGGGAAGGGGAGGGGAAAGCGCAGGACGCCAAGAGCCTCGCAGCTCCGGTTGAGGCCGATGAAGAGGGCGAGGATGAGGACGGGCCGCTCGCGGCCGAAATGGCGGAGATCGATGCGCTGCTTGCGCGCTCGCAGAAGCTGCTCGATATCCATACCGGGAAAACGCCGGCAGGCGAGACGGCCGTTGCCCCGGCAAGGCCCAACGAAGATCCTCTCGGCTTGCTTGGTGACGACGAATGGGACGAGGAACAGCGGCTTGCGGAGTGGCGGAGCGTACTGCCATTGGCCGACAGCTTGCCGCCGGTTCTCGGCGCCGTCATCCTTTTCGAAGCCTGGGAGAGGATCGAGCCGTTGCGGCGTCAGCACTGGCTCGGCGGTCTTCTGGTCGCAAGCCAGCTGCGCGCCCGCGGCAAGGTTGCCTCGCACCTCTTTTCTTTCTACGGCGGACTGAAACTGGTGCGCCATGAGCGTCGTCGGGCGCGCGATCGGGCGACACGGCTGCTAGCCTTTCTGGAGGCGATGCATCTCGGGGCTGCGGCCGGCCTCAAGGAAATCGACCGCCTGTCCCTGGCGCGCACACAGATGGAGCTGCGCTTTCGCGGCCGCCGTTCGAACAGCAGCCTGCCGGAGCTTGCCGATTTCATCCTGTCGCGGCCGATGGTCTCGGCGGCGATGATCGCCCGTCATCTGCGCATTACGCCGCGCGGCGCGCTCAACCTCGTCAACGAGATCGGCATTCGCGAAATCACCGGCCGCGGCCGCTATCGCGCCTGGGGTATCATCTAGTGCATGTCGCCCAAAAGTGTGCAG
The DNA here is from genome assembly GCF_014193215.1 of Rhizobium sp. BK112. Lineage (NCBI taxonomy): Bacteria > Pseudomonadati > Pseudomonadota > Alphaproteobacteria > Hyphomicrobiales > Rhizobiaceae > Rhizobium > Rhizobium sp. BK112. The sequence goes on along the minus strand of NZ_JACHYZ010000003.1, from coordinate 614,118 downwards.
CGGCTTTGGGACAACGACATGCATAAGACAAAGATTTAAAGCGCGTCGCATGAGTGCGATTTGACGCGGTTCGCTTGAAACGAAAACGGCCGGGCGTTGGCCCGGCCGTTTCCTTTAGGTGAGCACCCAGCCAGCCATCCTGTCACAGACTGCAGACCAGGCGCTCTTGCGCTTCCTTTGCCCCCAGAAGCGCAGTCCTATTCCCGCTCGCCGGTGAAGTTGAGCAGAAGCTGGAAGATGTTGACGAAGTTCAGGTAGAGCGAGAGCGCACCGAAAACGGCGAGCTTCTGGTTCGATTCCTGATCGAAGTTCTCCGAATACTGTTCCTTGATGTTCTGCGTGTCGTAGGCGGTGAGGCCGACGAAGACGACGATGCCGATCACCGAGATCGCAAACTGCAGTGCGCTCGAACCCAGGAAGATGTTGACGATGCTGGCGATGATGATGCCGAACAGGCCCATCATCAGGAACGAGCCCATGCGCGAGAGGTCACGCTTGGTCGCATAGCCGTAGAGGCTGGTGGCGCCGAACATCGTGGCGGTGATGAAGAAGGTCCGCGCAATGCTCATCCCGGTGAAGACCAGGAAGACGGAAGCGAGCGACAGGCCCATCACGGCGCAGAAGGCCCAGAAGGTGATCTGAGCGGTGCTGGCCGACATCGTCTGGATCTTGAACGAGAAGAAGAAGACGAAGGCGAGCGGAGCAAGCATCACCACCCACTTCAGCGGCGAGCCGAAGATCGGGACGTAGAGTGCCGGCGTCGAGCCGACGACAAAGGCCACGAGGCCCGTAATGGCGAGGCCGAGAGCCATATAGTTGTAGACGCGCAGCATATGCTCGCGCAGGCCTTCGTCGAAGAGGGCCTGGGAGCCGGCGACGGCACCGTAGCGGGGATTGATCGGGTTCATGCTGATCTCCTCGGTTTGAATTAATAGAGCGAGCGGGCGAGCCGTTCGGCCGCCTGGTCGAGATTGAGACCGCTATCGTCGGCGATGAGTGCATAGGCGACCTCGCCGATCTGCCAATAGGCGGCTTCTGCTTTCTCAAGCGTGAGATGACTGACCGGCTTGACTTCGAAGGCGCCCGGGCGGACGGCGAAAAGCGACAGCCGCTTTCCATCGGACTGCTCGATCGCCATTTCGACGCTGGGGCCGAATTCGGACGGGAAGATCTGCACGTCGGCAACTTTCCAATCCCCAGGCAGTTCGGGCATCACGATCGCGGTGGCGGCGCGGATGTCGTCAGCGTTATAGGTGGCCGATGTCTGCGAAGGCATCGATTGGCGCAGGGCCGCGGTCTGATAAGCGCGAACGGCATCCTCGACATAGGCGGGCGCCGGAACGGAAGCCGACACCTCTGTCGCCGAGAAGGCGCCGAAGGAATTGTGCGCCACCCAGCCGGCGGCGATCAGGATACCGACGGCGGCAATGCGCTGCATGGAATGGAAGATGCGGCCATAGGAAAGGCCACGTTCCAGCCGGCGGGCGGCATCGCGGGTCTCGGGGCGGCCGAAGGCACTTTCGCCGGCAAGCGCCAGACGCAGTTCGCCCTTGACGCTGAGGTCGGCCATCACCTTGGCGGCAATCGCCGGATGCTCGGAAAGATAGGATTCCACCTGGATGCGACGGGCGACATCGAGTTCGCCATCGACGTAGGCGTCGAGATCGGCATCGAGGATCGGATCAATTGCTTTCATTGCCGTTCCCTCCGATAATTCTCAGATGCGAAACGCGTGGTGTCTTCTCCTCGAATTCGCGCAGCTGCGCGCGAGCCCGCGAGATGCGCGACATCAGCGTCCCCACGGGAATGCCGAGCGCCTGGGCTGCTTCCTGGTAGGAAAGGTCTTCGATGGCGACGAGATGCAGCGCCTCGCGCTGTTCCTCCGGCAGGTCGAAGAAGGCGTCGCGCACCTGCTGCAGGCGCACAGCATGTTCCTGGCCGGCCGGCAGCGACTGCTCGGCTTCGACAGCCGCCTCGTCGTGGCGGCGCGTCAGCGACCGGTTCCGGCGCAGACGGTCGATATGGGCATTGTGCAGGATGGAGAGCAGCCAGGTGCGCAGGTTGCCGCCGCTGCGGAAGCTCTTGCGCTTCTCGAAGGCGCGCACCAGCGCATCGTGCACCAGATCCTCCGCCTCGTCCGAATTGCGCACCAGCGAGCGCGCGTAGCGCCTCAGCGCTGCAAGCTGTCCGATGACATCGAAGGGGCGGTCTTTGCGTTCCATGATTGAGTATACGCAAGTGCAGCCGATTTTATTCCCGGCCGGGTCAAAAAAGTTGATCAGCCAAAAGAATGCTGCCCGGACCACGATCGGACATTCTTCTCCAGTGGACAGGCGCCTCAAATCGGCGATTGTGTGTGACAATTACATGACAGATCATGACGCCGCTGATTTGCAGGGGAAAAATAAAGAATGAAGGAAAAGAAGCGGGTCTACGAAGCTCTCGTGGACGGCGCCATGGAAGGGCTGACGGATGAGGCGCTCTATGATTTCGTCAAGGCGCGTTGTCCGAAGGCCACCAGCAAGAAGATCGTCCGGGCCTCGCTTCTCGCGCTGACCGATCCTCATCTCAGAGACCGCAATATTCTCGACGTGATCTATGCGCTGGCGATCAAGCACCGGCTGGATGACGGCGTGCTGGACGAGGGTGAAGAGGACGAGCCCGACGAGCGGGCTCAAACTTCGCAGGCGGCCAACCAGAACATACAACCGCTTTCCTGATGCAGGCCGCCTGAATCGGCCTGCTCGTGCGAAATGGTCAGGCGCCGTCCGAAAGCTCTTCGAGGATCGGACAGTCCGGCCTGTCGTTGCCGTGGCAGGCATGCACGAGGTGCTCCAGCGTCCGGCGCAGTTCCGTCAGCTCGCGGATCTTGCGGTCGATCTCGGTAAGCTTTGTCTGAGCGATATCCCTAACGTCGGCGCTCGCCCGATCCTTGTCCTCGTAGAGCGCCAGCAGTTGCCGGCATTCCTCGACCGAAAAGCCGAGGCCGCGCGAGCGCTGCAGGAAACGCAGCTTGTGGACGTCGGTCGCGGCATAGTCGCGATAGCCGTTTCCACCCCTTTCGGGGCGGATGAGGCCGATATCCTCGTAGTAGCGGATGGTCTTAGACGGCAGGCCGGACCGTTCCGATGCTTCGCCGATATTCATCGCTATCTCCTATAGTTTTGCAAAGCGCAGTCTCAGCGCATTTGAAATCACCGAGACGGAGGAGAGGCTCATCGCTGCCGCGGCGATCATCGGCGAAAGCAGCAGCCCGAAGATCGGATAGAGCACGCCGGCGGCGACCGGCACGCCGAGCGCATTATAGCCGAAGGCGAAGCCGAGATTCTGGCGGATGTTGCGCATCGTCGCCTCCGCCAGCCGCCGCGCCCTGACGATGCCGGTGAGATCGCCCTTCACCAAAGTGATGCCGGCGCTTTCCATCGCGACGTCGGCGCCGGTGCCCATGGCGATGCCGACATCGGCGGCGGCAAGCGCCGGCGCGTCATTGACGCCGTCGCCGGCCATGGCGATGATAGCGCCTTTGCTACGCAGTTCATCGATCAGCGCCTTCTTGCCTTCCGGAAGCACATCGGCGCGCACCTCGTCGATGCCGAGGCTTTTTGCCACCGCCCGCGCCGTGCGCTCATTGTCGCCCGTCGCCATGATGATCTTCAACCCACTGTCATGCAGCGCCTGGATGGCGGCAGCCGTTGTCGGCTTGATCCGGTCGGCAACGGCAACAAGCCCGGCAAGCGCGCCGTCGAACACCACGAACATCACCGTCTTGCCGTCGCCCCGCAGAGCTTCGGTCTTCTCGCTAAGTGCTGCCGGATCGATGCCGAGATCGGCAAGCATCGCCGCATTGCCGAGCGCGACCATCGTGCCGTCGGCAATGCCCTGAACGCCCTTGCCGGTCGTTGCCTCGAAGCCGGTGACCTCGACGAAGGCGACACCGCGCTCCTCGGCGCCGGAAACGATCGCTTCGGCCAGCGGATGTTCGGAGCCGCGCTCCAGGCTTGCCGCCAGCGATAGCAGCCGGTCTTCCCCGACCCCGCCGAAGGCTGCGATATCGGTAAGCTTCGGCTTTCCTTCGGTCAGCGTGCCCGTCTTGTCGACGATCAGCGTATCGACCTTGGAGAAGCGTTCTAGCGCTTCGGCATCTTTGATCAGCACGCCTTCTCCAGCACCACGCCCCGTTGCGATCATGATCGACATCGGCGTCGCAAGGCCGAGCGCACAGGGGCAGGCGATGATCAGAACGGCGACGGCGGCAAGCAGGCCGTTCGCCATGCGCGGCTCCGGCCCGATCGCGGCCCAGGCGAGGAAGGCAAGAAGGGCGACGGCGACGACCGCCGGCACGAAGACGGCCGATACTCTATCGACCGCCCCCTGGATCGGCGCCCGCGAGCGCTGTGCCTTGGCGACCATGTCGACGATGCGCGACAGCACCGTGTCTGCGCCGACCTTCTCGGCGGACATCAGGAAGGTGCCGTTCTTGTTGATCGTGCCGCCGGTCAGCGGATCGCCTTTCGATTTCTCTACGGGCAGGGGCTCGCCCGATATCATCGATTCATCGACGGTCGACTGGCCCTCGAGGACGGAACCGTCCACCGGCACCCGCTCGCCGGGGCGAACGCGCAGCCGGTCGGCGACATTGATATCGTCCACCGGCACGTCACTTTCGTTGCCTTCGGCATCGATGCGGCGTGCTGTCTTCGGCGCAAGGTCCAGCAAAGCGCGGATTGCCGAGCCGGTGCGTTCGCGCGCTTTCAATTCCAGCACTTGGCCGACGAAGACGAGCGCGACGATGACGGCCGCTGCCTCGAAATAGACCGGCACGGCCGCGCCATGGCCACGAAAACTCATCGGGAAGATGCCGGGCGCAAGCGTGGCGACGACGCTGTAGAGATAGGCGGTGCCGACACCGAGACCGATCAGCGTCCACATATTCGGGCTGCGGTTGACAACGGACGCCCATGCGCGGCGGAAGAAGGGCAGGGCGGCCCAGAGCACCACCGGGGTTGCCAGCAGCAGTTCGATGAAGGTCGCCTGCGGCTCGCCGATCGCTTCGCGGAGCGGCAGGCCGAGCATCGGCCCCATGCCGAGCGCCAGCAGCGGCAGGGCAAGGATGGCGCTGACCCAGAGCCGCCTGACGAAATCGACGAGTTCCGGGTTTGGGCCTTCGTCGGCTGGGGGGATGCCCATCGGCTCCAGCGCCATGCCGCATTTCGGGCAGTCGCCGGGGCGATCGCTGACGACTTCAGGATGCATCGGGCAGGTATAGAGCGTACCCTTCGGCGCCGGTTTTGTCGTCGGGCGCTGGCCATCGCGGTAGGCTGCAGGGTCGGCTTCGAACTTCGCCTGGCACGCGGCCGAGCAGAAATAGAATTTCTCGCCCTCGGCTTTCAGGAAATATCTCGCCGTCGAGCGATCGACGCTCATGCCGCAGACGGGGTCCTTCGCCGTCAGGTAATCCTCGGGTGCAGCCGCAAATTTCGTTCGGCAATGCTCGGAACAGAAATGATAGGTGCGGCCGCCATGGTCGAGTGAGGGCTTGCCGGCCTGCGGATCGACGGTCATGCCGCAGATGGGATCACGGACAATGGCGTCGGCAGCCTTCTCCTGATCATGGCCGCAATGGCAATGATTGTCGCCATGGGCGTGGCTGTGATGGTGATCGTGTTCGTGCTTGATATTCATAACTCTCTCCGCGCCGGGAGCGGCATCTGGATAGGGTTATGAACCTTCCAGCAACTGGAAGGTCAAGCACTATTTTGACGAATGTCCGATGCGTTGGCGCTGGATACCTCAGAGTGGGGTGATCAGCCCGACCGGCTGGCTCCCGAGCAGGGCGGCGACCGAGATGCTGCCCCCGGGCTCGATCGTCTTTCCGGTCACCAGATCCGCCTTCAGCCCGTGAAGCGGGGAGGGGACAGCGATCGCCGTATCCTCCCAAAATTCCGGGCCGGCAAAGAGCACGCCAGGGTCGAGCCAGCCGAACATCAGCCGCGGCGCGGCGACGATCGCGAAATCACTCTTATGCACCCGGGCAAAGGCGAGCACATGATCGCGGCGGTTGCCCGTCACCTTCAGCGGCAGATAGTCGCCTCTGGCAAAGAGGTCCACATACCGTTGGCGCAACTGCAGGCCGATCGCGACGATGCGCTGTTTCAGCGCCGCCGCCTGCAGCTTGGCGATCGGCCCGGCTTCATCAAGCCAGGCCGCCAGCCGTTCATGATCGACCGGCCGACGGTTGTCGGGATCAACCAGGCTGAAGTCGAAACCCTCCGCACCCTGGTAGATATCGGGAATGCCGGGGGCTGTCAGCTTGAGCAGCGTCTGCGACAGGCTGTTGAGGTAACCCGCCGCGATGAAGGGCTGCAGCACCCTTTCGAAATCTTCGAGGAAGGCGTCATTCTCAGGTGAAACCAGCGCCGTGGCATAGGTCGTCACCGCCTCCTCGTAAGCGGCATTCTGTTCCGTCCAATCGCCGCGCAGTTTCGCCTCGCGCACGGCTTTGACCGCGTAGTCGGCAAGGCGTTCGCGCAGTTCTTCCGTCCGTCCTCTGTCGAAGTCTTCCGGCCAGATGCCGGCCAGCGCCTGATAGAGCATCCATTCGACATTCGGCTCCGGTGCAATGCCATCCGCCAGTTCCTGCAGCCACGGCCGGTTCATGTCGCGCCAACGCTCCACCGCCTGGGCAAAGACATCCGCGCCCTCGCTCAGCGCGTAAAGCCTGGCGCGCGCATCCTCACCGCGTTTGGTGTCGTGGGTGGCGCTCGCCGAAAGCCCATGCGGCTGCAGCCGCGCCCGCTCGGCCATGCGACGGTGGAATTCCTCCATGCCGCCGGGCGCCTTGCCCGGTTCGCCGCCCACTTCGTTTGCGGCAAGCAGCCTGTTGTAGCGATAGAACAGCGTATCCTCTGTCGCCTTCGCCATCACTGGCCCGCTCAATTGCTGGAAGCGGATCCGGAACGCATGGGCCGCATCACCTTCGATCTTGCCTTCGAGAAGCTTCAGGACATGGTCGCAGGCACTGCGATCATCGAGCTTTGGCAAAACCTGCGACGCGGTCCCGGCAAGGACCGCTGCATCCTGCCAGGAAAGCGGGCCTCCGTCGCCATAGGTGCGGTAGACGGGAAAGGCGATCAGCAGTTCGCAGAGCGCGGTGGCGATCTCGTCTCTTTTCAGCTCGGGAAAGATGCCTGCCGCGATCGACACCAGCCTGTCGGTCTCGCCGGCGAAATTGCGTTCGACCATCAGTCGCTTGGCAATCTGCCGGCTCTCTTCGAGATTGCCGGTCTCGCCGGCGAGGCTGCGATAGGCTCCGTCCAATATGCGCAGACCGCTGCTCTCAATGAACAGCTCGCTGAGCGCGGCGATGAACTCATATCCCGTGGTGCCGGCGACCGGCCAGTTCTCCGGCAGGACCTCACCGCGTCCGAGGATCTTTTCGACGACGATATAGGTGTCTGGTCCCACCGCCTCCCGCAACCTGTCGAGATAGGCCTTGGGTTCGGCCAGCCCGTCGACATGGTCGATGCGCAGGCCTTGCACCTTGCCATGGCGCACCAGCTCGATCACCAGCCGGTGCATGTCCTCGAACACCGCGGGATCTTCGACGCGGGTTCCGACCAGGCCGGTCACCTCGAAAAAACGGCGATAACTCAGATGCCGTGCCGCGTCCTTCCAGTGGGTCAGCCGCCAATGCTGTTCCTCGTGCAGGCTTCTCAGGAAATCGAGATCGGCCGAGACCTCGTCGAGCTTTTGCTGGAGGATGGCCCGATCGCCGCCTTCGAAGAGGATATCGCGCATCGTGCGGTTGAAATCCTCGCCGGACGTCTCGGCCGCAGCCTCCGCCATTCGGGTGGCGACGGGATCGTCGAGCCGGTTTGCGAGGGCGCCGTAACTCGTGGGGTTCAGCGGCAACAGCGTCTCGAAGTAACCGAGCGCGAAATTGCCATGCGTTTCGTCGAGCGCGATGCGCAGCTCGCCGCCGGCCAGAGCGCGATCGAAATCCTGACCGAGCTGTGGCAGGGTCAGCGGCTCGCTCCAGTCGATGTCGAAGTGGCTGGCATAAGCGCTCTGCCGGCCGAATGCCAATACGTCGCGCCACCAGCCGTTTTCCGGCGAGGCCGCCATGTGGTTCGGTACTATGTCGAGGATCAGTCCCATGCCGGCCGAGGCGAGACTTTCCGTCAGCCGCTCGAATCCGGCCCGGCCGCCAAGCGTCGGGTCGATTTCGTTGGCGTCTGTCACGTCATAGCCGTGGGTCGAGCCGCTGACGGCGGTAAAGATCGGCGAGGTATAGAGGTGGCTGATGCCAAGCGTCTTGAGATAGGGGACGAGGTCGCAGGCGCGATCGAAAGTCATGCCGTTGCGGAATTGGATCCGGTAGGTCGCGGTCGGAAGTGTCATGAGGCCGTCTGACGTTGGAGGGAGACCCTCTCCAACGGTTGTGGCCGGGTTTTTGTTCCCTTACAGCGCCGCGCGTCTTTTCAGACGCGCAAAGCACGATGCGTTAGTCGATGAAGACGCCCACGCTTGCGGCCCTCCCGGCCGAGTCGATGACGGTCAGTTTCGAGTAGCCGCCGCCATCGGGCAGCCATTGCTGGGTGCGCCGACGCGAGAGGTCGGGCAGCGGCTTGCCGTTGGCAAGCCAGCGGAACGGGGCGCGGCCGCCCTGCAGCTTCAGCATCAGGGGTGACAGGTTGCCTGCTCCAGCGCCGAGATCCACATGCGCGCCCTCGGGCGGATAGATGATCTGAGGTGCTGCCTCGCGACCGGAGGCGACGAGCAGGCCATTGGCATTCAGCGCAAAACGGCGCTGGCTGATCGGCAGCTCAGACTGGGCGATGCGCACGGCGCCGGCCGGCGGGCGGGGCAGCGGCGTCGTTGCGATGCCGGACTTGGCGAAGCCCTCGAATAGGATGGGTGCTGCGGTGCCATAGCCGGTCAATCCCGGCACGGCGCTATTGTCGGGCCGTCCGACCCAGACGCCGAGCACATAGCGCCCGTCATAGCCGACCGACCAGGCGTCGCGATAGCCATAGCTCGTGCCGGTCTTGTAGGCGATGCCGCGCTGCGGCGCGCCGGCGGGCGGAATGACGCCGGAGAGAATATCGGCGACGCTCCAGACCGCGACCGGCTCCAGCAGCGGTTCGCCGTCGAGTTTGCCCGGTGCGCCGGTGACACCGTCGCCGAGCCTTGCCGGCTGGCCGCGATTGGCGAGCGCCGTATAGAGCTGCACCAGATCCTTCAAGGTGATGCCGACGCCGCCAAGACCGATCGCCAGCCCCGGCGTCTCATTCGGCGGCAGGACCGGGCGCACCTCGGCGCGGCGGAAGCGCACCATCAGCCGCGACGGCCCGACCGCATCGAGCAGCTTGACCGCCGGCACGTTCAGCGAAAGCTGCAGCGCCTCGCGCACGGTGACGTCGCCCTGATAGCTCATGTCGAAATTGCGCGGCCTGTAGCCGAAGAAATCGGCGGGCCGGTCTTCGATGATCGTTTCCTGGGACACCAAGCCCTGTTCGAAGGCGAGCCCATAGATGAAGGGCTTCAGCGTCGAGCCCGGCGAGCGGTTGACGCGGGTCATGTCGATCCAGCCGGAGCGGCTGGCGTCGAAATAATCGGCCGAGCCGACCTCGCCGACGATCGCGCCGGTTTGCGCATCCGCCATCACCATAGCGAGCGACAGCTTCGGCCCGAGCTTCATGGCTGCTGCCCGCGCAACCGATTCCAGCCCCTGCTGCACCTGCTTCTTCAAGGTCGTCTGATGCTTGAGGACATCAGGCTCCTTGCGCAGCGCGGCTTCCGCGACATGGGCGGCAAGTGCGGGCAATTGCATGCGCCGCGATGGGACCGCGACACCCTCGGCACGCTCCGCTTCGCCATCGCCCACGGCTTCCGCCACCGCCACACGGTCAAGCACACGCTTGCGCGCAGCCTCGGCTGTCTTGAGATTGCGGTCCGGCCGGCGCCGTTCCGGCAATTGCGGCAGGGCGACGAGCAAAGCCGCCTCTGCGACCGTGAGGCGGCGCGGTTCCTTGCCGAAATAGGCAAGGCTTGCGGCGCGCACGCCTTCCAGATTGCCGCCATAAGGCGCATGCGTCAGGTAGAGATCGAGGATCTGTTCTTTCGACAGCCGCCGCTCGATCTGCACGGCGCGCACCAATTGCAGCAGCTTTGCCGAAAGCGAACGCCCTTCGCGCGGCTCGATCAGCCGCGCTACCTGCATCGACAGGGTCGAGGCGCCGGAAACGATGCGGCCATTGCCGACCAATTGCATGGCGGCACGCCCGAGCGCCCAGGGATCGACGCCGCCGTGATCATAAAAACGCTGGTCCTCATAGGCGATCAGCATGCGCAGGAATTGCGGATCGACGTCGGAGACCGCCGTCTTCAGCCGCCAGCGGCCTTCCGAGGTCGCGAAGGCACGCAGCAATTGCCCGTCGGCATCCAGCACCTCGGCGGAGACGGCATTCGCCCTGTCCAATGGCGGCGGATAAGCCTTGTCGGCAGCGTCGAGCGCAAAGAGAGCCGCACCGGCAAGAACGATGCCGGCCGCGGATCCGATCGCGATCTTGTGCCACCGCTTCATTATTGCGCTGCCACGACCTCCATCTTGCCGGTCGCCGTGCGGGCCGAAAGCTCCGGCCGGTACATGTCCTCGACGCTTGCCGCCGGATGGTCGTAGGTGCCGGGGGTGACGGCGCGCACGACATAGGCGACGTTGAATTCGCGATTGTCGCCTGCTGCGCGGTTGAAGGCGGCAACGAAGCGGTCATAGCGGAATTCGGTATGGGCGGCCGAGATCTCGCCGATCCAATCGAAATTCGTCATCTGGGCACTGTCGACGAGATTCGGATTGTCGATCTCGAAACCGGCGGGCAGGAGATCGGTGATGACGATGCGCGACGGCCAGTCATTGGTTTCGCGCACATGGATGACGACGACGTAGCGTTCGTTCTGCTTCGCCTCGCTGACATTCGCCTCTTCGCCGTCGAGCGTGTAGTAGCTGCGCTCGATGATGAAGCCGTCGCCACCGGCCGGCAGCGGCACTGTGGGGGCGGCAACGGTGGTGACTGCAGCCGAAACCGTGTCGTTCGTCTGGTTGGTCAGCGTCAGCGGATGGTCGGCGAGCGCATCGCCGGTCATGCGGGCCATGTAGGCGCCGGTATGCGGCGCGCCATTGACATCGACCTTCAGTCCATCGTCACCGCCCTGAATGGCGCGCGCGGCAAGCAGCATCCAGGTTTCTTCCTGCGTGCTCTTATATTTGCTGCGCCCCCATTCCTTGCCGACGGCCTTGGCGAGTTCCGGGATGACAGGCGGCACCGGCCGGCTTTCGGCGGCGAGCGCCAGGATCGCAGCACCATCGCGCAGGATCGTGCCGTAGTCGGTGCGCGACAGGTTCACGCGCGACACCATCGATTGCTCCGACATCTGCAGCGCGTCGAGGAAGATATTCTTCGAACGCTGCGCATCGCCATAGAGGGCCAGTGCCGCAGCGATATGCGCCTTGGCGAGCGGCGTCGGGAAGTCGTTGATCATCGTATCGGCATAGTAGCGCAGATCGCTGATCGCGGCCTTCTTGTTGCGGGCAAGGACGTAGATGGCATAGGCGATCTGATCGCCCTGGCCCTTGATGTCGGTGGTGTAGGACAGAGTGTTCTGCAGGTTTTCCAGCGCCTGCACGAAGGCCCTTTCCGGCACGTCATATTTCATTTCACGGGCCCGCGTCAGGAAATCGGTGACGTAGGAATCGAGCCAGACGTCGCCCGAATCCGGTCCCCAGAGGCCGAAGCTACCGGCCGAGGCCTGGTAGGAGAGCACGCGGTAGATCGCGTCCTGCACGCGCTGGTGCACGTCCTCGTCATTTGCCATGCCGGCCTGCTTTGCCACTTCGGCGAGGTAGAGCAGCGGCAGCGCCCGGCTGGTGGTCTGCTCGGCGCAGCCGAAGGGATAGCGGTCGAGCGTCATCAGCAAGGCCGGGATATCGAAGGCGGCCGAACGTGTGACGTTGACGCTGATCGAGGCGCCGGGCAGCACGCTATCGGCCAGCAGGTTCTTGTCGACGGTGAGCTTTGCTCCCGGCTTCAGCGCCAGCACCCGCCGTTCGGTGATCGGCAGCGATGCGGGGCGCACCGGCACGTCGACGGTTTGGTCGAGCGACAGGCCGGAAGCATCGGAAAGGTTGATCGAGACGCTGCCGGCGCCTGGCTGTTTGCCGACGAGCGAAAGCGTCAACTCGGATTTCGCTCCGGCCTCGAGGCGGATCGTCTGCGCGGCGGAAGCCTGTTCGATGCCGACGGCATCATTGCCGGTCAGCTGCAGCTTGTAGTCGCCGGCCGGCGCGTCGGTGTTGGCGATGTCGAGGCGCAGATTGGCCTTGTCGCCGGGGGCGAGGAATTTCGGCAGGCTTGCGGTCACCACGACAGGGTCGCGGATGATGACATCCTTGACGCCGTGGCCGACACCTGATTTCGACCAGGCGACCGCCATGACGCGCGCCGTGCCGTTGAATTGCGGAATGTCGAAGGAGACATGGGCCTTGCCTTCGGCGTCGAGCTTCACCGGCCCGGAGAAGAAGGCGACGAGCTTCTGCGTCGGCGGGCTTGCCTGCAGCGCCACGGCGCCGCCGTCACCACCGGTCCTGAGCTTGCCGGTCGCACCGAGCGAGCCGTCGATCAGCCGGCCATAGAGGTCGCGGATTTCAAGGCCGAGTTGGCGCTGGCCGAAATACCAGTCTTCCGGGTTCGGCGGTTCGTAGCGCGTCAGGTTGAGAATGCCGACATCGACGGCGGCAACCGTCACATAGGCGTCCTCGTTGGCGCCGGCGCCCGCCACCTGCAGGCCGATATCGAGCGGTCCGCGCGGCAGCATTTTTTCGGGTGTTGCGAGCGTCACCTGCAGCGCACGCTGTTCGGGATCGACCTTCAGCCATTTGATGCCGATCGAGCGCATCGGCATATGGCTGTCCTGGGCATCGCCGGGACGGAAGAGCGTGGCTGTGACATAAGCGCCGGCACCCCAGTCCGCAGTCACGGGGATGTCGACCTCGCCGCCGGTCTCGCCGATCGCAGCGTTCTGCACGGCGACCAGCTTTTCGGTGCCGGCCGTCACCATCAGCTCGCCGCCATAACGCGAGGTGACTTTCAGCTTGGCGGTCTCGCCGATCTTGTAGCTGTCCTTGTCGAGGGCGATTTCCAGCCCGTCGGGCGTTTCGGTCGAGGTCGAGGTGACGAACCAGCCGGCGTCGAATTCGACGCTGGAGGTCGGGCCGTCGGCATCCGGGCTTTCCACTTCGAGACGATATCGGCCCCAGGTCACCGGAACGGAAATCTTGCCGCCATCCATCGTCGCGTCGACGCTGCCGTTGGAAACCTGCTCGGCGGTGTAGACCGGCTCGTATTTCCACGCCGTTCCCTCGCGATACCATTGGTATTCGCGATTGAGGCTGTAGAATTTCCAGCGCAGGCTCTTCGCCTCCTGCTTCTGCCCGGCGGCATTGACGCCGATCACCGTGAAGTTGGCGATCGAGTTCTCGGGCAGGTCGCCGGAAAATTCCGGCTTGATGCCGATAGACGCCCGCTCGTTCTTCACCGGAATGGTCAGAGAGCGCTCGATGGCGCGGCCGCCCGCTTCCTGCATGCGTATGTAGACAGTGGCGTTGAGCAGCTGCGTCGTGGCCGGCAGGTCGCTGATGGTGAGATCCGTCGAGGCTTCGCCGTTCTCGTCGAGTTCCGGCAGGCCATCGATCGGCAGGCGCGAATCCTCGCTCGCTTCTTCGTCGGCGAGGCCGAACAGAAAGCCCTTAAAGGCAGCACTCTCACGCGTCGGCTTGACGACGACATCGCCTTCGAGCGTCAGCCCGGCGGCCGGGGCGCCGTAGAGATATTTGCCCGAAACGGTGATCGTCGCCGGCGTGTCCGGACCGACTTCCTTGGCCTCGGTCTTGATCTCCATGTCGGTGCGATCGGGGACGAAATCGTCGACCAGGAAACTCTTGCTGGCGATCGCGCTGCCCTTGGGATCGGTATAGATGTTCATCGTCCAGGTGCCGCGCATGGCGGTTTCCTGGGTCGCGAAATCGATGGAATAACCGCCGAGATTGCTGGTCTGGCTGACGATCCGCCGGTCTTCGACGCCATCGGGGCGGCTGAAGATGAAGGTGAGCGGCAGGTTCTCGATGGCGTTGCCGTCGGTGTCGCGGGCGAGCGCTTGGGCATGCACCGTTTCGCCGGCGCGGTAGATACCGCGTTCGGTGAAGGTCAGCACGTCGATCGCGCCGGGGGCGGCGCGGCCCGTCACGCCGCGGTCGGAAAGGTCGAAGCCGGCGCGTGTCATGTCGAGGAAGACGTAGTCCGAGGTCCCGTTCCTGGCGGCGATGACGGCGGGTGTGAGCGCCGCCGTGCCGCGGATCAGGCCGGCGGTGAAGGTGGCGCGGCCGTTTTCGTCGGTCGTCGCGGTGCCGAGCACTTCATTGTTCTTGGCGAGCAACTGCAGTTCGACACCCGCGATCGGCTTGGCCGAGGCGAGCGAACGGGTGAAGACGTTGAGCCCGTCGGTGCCGGCATAGGTGGTGACGCCGATATCGGAGACCAGGAACCATTGGGTCGCCTGTGAATCCCACTCCTGCGCCGGGCCGTTCGGGCCTGTTGCCGTCAGCACGTAGATGCCGGGCTTGCGCTCAGGCAGCGCCTCGTCGACCGGGAAGCTGGTGACGATGTCCTTGTTGAGCTCGTTGGCGATGTCGATCGAGCCCTGCCAGACGAGTTCGCCATTCTGGTCCTGAATGTTCTGGGCGCTGTAGCCGTCGAGCTGGCTCAGGAATTGCGAATTGGTCAAGAGCGGCGCAATGGCGCGATCGCCGATGCGGTAGAGTTTGAGATTGGCCGAGTTCAGGTTGACCGAGACGAGCGGGATGCCGCGGCGCGCCGTCGAGGGCAGCACGAAGCTGTCGCCGGTGAAACGCACCATCTGGCTGCGGTCCTTGATATAGACGTCGATGCTGACAGGTGCTTCGAGCGCCTCGTCGACGGAGGACGGCAGGCCGGTGCGGAAAGCGATCTTGTAGGTCTCGCCATGCGTCAGCCCCTCGACGCAGATCTGCTTGTCCTTGGTTTCCAGCGCCTTGGGAGCTGCCCCGTTCAGCGTCACGAAGGGCGTGTAGTCGGTGGTCTTGACCAGCGCCTCGGAGAAGGTGACGCAGGCGCGCGGCGTGGCGCTGTCGGCATCGACCGTGTGTTCGGTGATGCGGAAGCCCTGCGTCGATTTCAGCTGCAGGTAGGCGGTCTGAACATCGTCGGAGGCAACCAGCGCCAGGCTCGCTTTGTAGGCGTCGAGCGCCGGGCGGTAATTGGCGTTGCGGTCCAGGGCGTCGGCGAGGACGGCGAGCGCCTCGGCGCGCTTGGTCTTGGTGCGCGTCAGCTCGTAGCCGTTCAGCGCGTCGAGCACGGCCTGGCCGGATGTGTTGGTCTCGGCGTTGCCGAGCGAAGCGGCGGCGCGGGCGGTTTCGAGCCAGAGATCGGCGTCGTCAGGGGTGATCGACAGCGCGCCATGGAAGGACTTCAGCGCCTCGGCCAGATTGTTGGCGGTGAGGTCGATGCGGGCATTGGCCGTCAGGCTGTCGACGCCCTGGCCCTGCTGGTCGTCGGTAAGCGCCAGATTGTCCTTGAAGTCATGGGCCTGCTGGATGAGGTCGTTGGTCAGGAAGGTCAGGCGCGGCGCGGCGCCGATTTCGGGCTCCTGCTTGCCTGATGTTTCGACGATCTTGCCGGCGATCGCGCCGGGGAAAGCATTCATCGTCTTGAAATCGGATTTCAGGAAACACCATTTCACCTTGGGATTGTAGGTGAAGGCCTTGCAGCTCTTGTCGCCGATGCAGGAGGTCTTGCACTGATCGAGCGAGACATTCTGCTCCGTGCGAAGATCGAAACCGAAGAAATCGGCGTCCTTGATCGTCTGGATGTCGCGCTTGGTGTCCGCAGCGGCGGCGGGAAGGCTGACGGCGATCGTGGAAAAAAATGCGATTGTCGCGAATGCAAAGAACGAGCGCACGGACATAGGTTCCCCCCGGAAATGCAGGCTCTGATCGGCGGCACTCTCCTCACTCCTCGCGGGATTGTCAACTCAAGTTGAGCGCTGTTTCATGTTCGCACAGGGGCTTTCGTCCAGCTGTCACATCGGCGTGAGTGACCGGCTTGTGATTTGCGGGTTTTGCAAGGATGCGCAAGAATTTGGGCTGTCGCAGGAGGTAGCGCAATGTCCACGTCTTCCCATCGCCGGCGCCTTGCCGCGTTCCTTGCCGCCGCCGTCGTCTCGCTCAGTGCGTGTGGCGTAGCCGCGGCCGAGGAGGCGGTCGTCATCCCGCCGCCAGCCGTTGACCAGGCGGCCGGATCCGGCACCGAGACGGCCATTTTCGCCGGCGGCTGTTTCTGGGGCGTCCAGGGCGTCTTCCAACACGTGAAGGGCGTTAAGAGCGCCGTCTCCGGCTATGCCGGCGGCGATGCCAAAACGGCGCAATATGAAACCGTGAGCACCGGCGCGACGGGTCACGCCGAATCCGTTCAGGTCAAGTTCGATCCGAATCAGGTGAGTTACGGCAAGTTGCTACAGATCTTCTTCTCGGTGGCGCACAACCCGACGCAGCTGAATTTCCAGGGTCCGGATCGGGGAACGCAATACCGCTCGGCGCTGTTCGTCTCCGATCCCGAGCAGCGCAAGGTCGCCGAGAGCTATATCGAGCAGCTCGACAAGGCGCATGTCTTCGCCCAGCCGATCGTCACCAAGGTGTCCGAAGCCACCGGCTTCTATCCCGCCGAAGCCTATCATCAGGATTTCCTGACGCTCAATCCGACCTATCCCTATATCGTCTATAACGACCTGCCGAAAATCGAGAACCTCAAGTCGCTGTTTCCCGCCGACTATCGCAGCCAGCCGGTCCTCGTCCTGAAGGCCAAGGGCTGAAAAGGCCGTGGCAACAGTTCAGGGCATAATCTCGATGGGCGTATGGTCGGGTACGCGAGCCCAGATATCGCGCATCTCCGCGTTGGTGACCGCAATGCACCCATCCGTCCAATCCCACAGTTGATGGATGTTTCCGAACAGGCCCCAGCCATTGGGAAGGCCGTGGATCATGATCGCGCCACCGGGGGGGAAGCCGCCGGATTGAGCGTTGCGCTGGTCATCAGGATTTGGATAGGAAATGTGCAGGCTGAGATGCGCCATGGACTTGGGATTTCGCCAGTCTATCTCATACCGTCCTTCGGGTGTTTTCTCGTCACCTTCTCGCTGCTTGGGACCCTCGTCGGCAGCCCACCCAAGAGAAATCCGGTATGTCGAGAGGGCGGCATCGCCTCTGAGAAGGACCATGCGGCGTTCGGATTTATAAACGCGAATGAGGTCAGCCCGTTGCTCGAAAGGCGCATCCGCAGGCGGCGAGCCTGAACCGACCCCGGCCATCAATTTGGTGTAAGCGAACAAGCCGATGATCACGGCGGCCAGAACGATAAATGTGTTTCTCAATATGATTCTCGTTTGAGGTAACGCAAGGGTTATACCGTCTTATCGCGCCTTCAGCCATAAGATGTAGCCTCGAGCTTAAGCGCGATCCGGCTCCGCCTTTTTCTCCATCTCCTTGTTATTAAGAATTTATCAACGTTAACAATATCTTAAATATGGCAAATCGCGTTCCACCGCGGAACATATCTTCGAGTTGCCCGTTACCGCCATGAGTTTCGCTTGAAGGACAGGCTGGCGGAGCGGATCCCTCTTTCGAAGTATAGGCGTAACAAGGGGACGTATCATGGCCACCAATGTCGTGCGGCGCTGGCAACGAGATGATCTGATGAAACAGAGAGTATTGATCGTCGAAGATGAATTCCTGATTGCGCTCGATCTCGAGGCGACGGTGGAAGGCATGGGGATGCAGGTCGCCGGCCTTGCCAATGATTGCGAACAGGCGTTACGGCTGGCGCCGCTTGCCGATATCGCTTTCGTCGACGTCAATCTCGCCGACGGCCCGACCGGGCCTGAGATCGGCCGGCGGCTGGCGCAAGAGCATGGCATCGCGGTCGTCTTCATGACCGGCAATCCAGAAATCGTCGCCGATGGGGTCAAGGGTGCGGTCGGCGTGGTCCAGAAGCCGGTCATGCCTTCGGTTGTCGAACAGCTGGTGAAATATCTTGCCGCGCGCCGCGTCGGCATGTTCGCGGTCGTGCCTTCGCAGATGACGGTCTTTGCCTGATCAGAGGGCCCCGATCAGAGGAGGCCTGATCAGCCTGAGATGGCTGCGAGTTGCGGCTGCTGGCCGGCCTTTTCGGCCACCGGCCTGCCATAGGCCTTGAGAAAAGTACGGACGGCGTTGCGCGCCGCCTTTTCCAGCTCTTCATCGGTGGGTGTGGCGCCGAGAAGGATCATCATTTGCAGGTCGGCATTGCCGAGCGCGACGAACTGCCGGGCGGCGACGTCGAAATCGTCGATGACGAGCGTTCCCTTGTGGGCAAGCCGCGCGAACAGTGCGGAAAGGGCAGTGATCAGCTTGCCCGGCCCCTGCTGGCGCCAGCTTTCGAAGAGGTGCGGATACCGCTCGCCTTCGGTCTGCACCAGCTTGCGCAAGAATTTTCCATCGTGGTTGCAGATGCAGTTCTTATTGAGGCGCACGGCGAAAGCCGTCAGTTCACCCTCAAGATCGTCGGCGTTGTCCGGGAAAGATGACAGCACCGAGAAGAGCATGGCGTTGGCGCGGTTCATGACGTCTTCGACGACGGCGACGAACAGCGTTTCCTTCTCGCGATAGTGATTGTAGATCGTTTGGCGGGATACGCAGGCGACTGCGGCGATCTCGTCGATGCTGGCGCCGGCAAAACCCTGGCGGCAGAAGACGTCGGCGGCGGCATCGAGGATCGACATGCGCTTGGCGCATTGGCCGCGCTGCGTATGCCCCCCAATCCGGGCTGCCGGTGTCATGCGATCTTTCATGAGAGCGAAGATAAGACGTCTTGACGTTTTAGACAATGGCGTCTAATTTTACATCCGTGTCCAAATTTGTTGACACTCTTGGTTTGCCGCTGGAGATATGAGCTCCCAACTTCGTCTTCGCGCGAACGATCATCATTGAACCCTAGCGCATCGGCCCGAAAATCGGTTCGATTTTCGGAAAGCACGATGCGTAAATTCAAAGATTAGAGCGTCCCTTTGTGCGTCCGAGAGGACGCATGGCGCTCTAAGAGCAAAGTCGCGGAGCGACGATCCGGTACCTCCGCTGCGCTTTTAAGAAAGATCACCATTATGACGGCTTCCTTCTTTCGCATTGCCCTCATTCTCGGCCTTTTGTCGGCCATCGGGCCTTTCGCCATCGACATGTATCTGCCTGCGCTGCCCTCCATCGGCCAGGATCTGCATGCCGATAACAACGTCACCCAGCTCACCCTTCTCGCCTTCTTCATCTCCTTTGCGCTCGCCCAGCTCGTCTACGGTCCGCTGTCGGATATGTGGGGCCGCAAGCTGCCGCTCTATCTCGGTATTGGCCTCTTCGCCGTCGCTTCGATCGGCTGTGCGCTGGCCACCGATATCGAAACGCTGATCGCCTTCCGCTTCGTTCAGGGGATCGGCGGAGCCGCCGGCATGGTCATTCCGCGCGCTATCGTCCGCGACATGCACACCGGCGTGCAGGCCGCCCGCCTGATGTCGCTGCTGATGTTGGTCTTCTCGATCTCGCCGATCCTGGCGCCGTTGACGGGCAGCGCCGTCATCGAATTCTACGGCTGGCGCGGCGTGTTCTGGGCAGTGACGATCGCCGCCTTCATCGGCCTTGTCCTGCTCGCCACCCAGCTCGAGGAAACCCGCTCCGTCAACGAGCGCAGCGGCAGCGGTCTGAAGAGCGCTATGGCCGCCTATCGGCTGCTGCTCACCGACCGCAACTTCCTGACCCTGACCTTCATCGGCGGCCTCGGCATTTCGAGCTTCCTCGTCTATCTCGCCAACTCGCCCTTCGTGCTGATCCAGCATTATGGGCTGACGCCGACGCAATACAGTTTCGCTTTCTCGATCAACGCCGTGTCCTTCTTCGCGGTATCGCAGGCGACGGGCTGGCTCGGCGAGCGGTTCGGCCTCATGCGCGTCATGCGGATTGCAGTCAGCGCCTTTGCCCTTGCCATGGTCGTCATGGCGGTGGTGATGGCCGCCGGCTTCAACCAGCTGCCTGTGATGGCGACCTTCCTGTTCATCGGCTACGGTTTCCTCGGCCTCGTCATTCCGACGAGCGCGGTGCTCGCCCTCGAGGATCACGGCGAGATCGCCGGCACGGCCTCGTCGCTGATGGGCACGCTGCATTTCGTGATCGCCGCCGTCGCCATGGTCATATCGAGCGTCTTCTTCGACGGCACCGCCGTTCCGATGGCCGCCGGTATCGCGCTCTGCGCCTTCTCGGCCTTCGTGCTGACCCAGGCAACGATCGGCCGCCGCTCCGCCGTTGCCGCGGCCGAATGATCGACGACAGGCCGCACCCGGTCTCCCGGGTGCGGCCACATGACTGGTCGCACTTGGGTGAGAAAATGCAACGCGCAATTGATTATCATCTGACCGCTCTATCTACGCCGTGACGAAGCACTGTCATTTCGGAGGATACGCATGGTCGACGAGAAGCGGCTGATCTCGAAAATCACCTGGAAGCTGATGCCCTTTCTCGGCATCCTCTATCTCATCGCCTATATCGACCGGCAGAATGTCAGCTTCGCCAAGCTGCAGATGGTCGATGCGCTTGATATAAGCGAATATGCCTATGGCCTCGGCGCTTCGCTGTTCTTCATCGGTTATTTCCTCTTCGAGGTGCCGAGCAATCTCTTCCTCGACCGGCTCGGCGCCCGCGTCTGGTTTGCGCGCATCCTGGTCTCCTGGGGCCTCGTCACGGTCGCGCTCGCCTTCACGCAGAACGCAACGATGTTCTACATCCTGCGCTTCCTGCTCGGTGTCTGCGAAGCCGGATTCTTTCCCGGCGTCCTCTATCTGCTGACGCTCTGGTTTCCCTCGGCCTATCGCGGCAGGATGGTCGGGTTGTTCATGATCTTCAGCGCGATCGCCAATGCCGTCGGCGCGCCGCTCGGCGGTATGCTGCTCGATCTCGACGGTCTCTACGGCTTTGCCGGCTGGGAGTGGGTCTTCCTCGCGACGGGCGTTCCGGCCGTCATCGCCGGCATCGTCACCTTCTTCTATCTTCCCGGCCGGCCCGAAAGCGCAAGCTTCCTCAGCGGTGAGGAGAAGGCCTGGCTCGAACGCAGGCTTGCCTCGGAAAATGCCGGCATGGGCGAGAATGCCTCAAACGGCTTCAAGGCG
Source organism: Rhizobium sp. BK112 (assembly GCF_014193215.1). Taxonomy (NCBI): domain Bacteria; kingdom Pseudomonadati; phylum Pseudomonadota; class Alphaproteobacteria; order Hyphomicrobiales; family Rhizobiaceae; genus Rhizobium; species Rhizobium sp. BK112. The sequence continues at coordinate 592,797 of NZ_JACHYZ010000003.1, read as the reverse complement.
CTCATCGACCCGCGCGTGCTGCTGATGGCGCTCTGCTATATCGCCTTTCCGCTTTCGGCCTATGGGCTCAGCTATTGGCTGCCGACCATCGTCCAGGCCTTCGGCGTCAGCAACACGGTGAACGGTTTCCTCAACATCATTCCCTGGGTGCTGGTTGCAGTCGCGCTTTATGCCGTTCCCGCCATGGCCGACAAGGCGCCATCGAAGACGCCCTATATTGTCATTCCCGCTTTCATCGGCGCTGCCTGCCTGCTGCTCTCGGCGCTGATCCCGAACCACGCTTTGCAATTCGCCTTCCTCTGCGTCGCCGCTGCCGGCATCTTCGCACCCCAGCCTGTCTTCTGGAGCCTGCCCTCCCGTTTCCTCAAGGGGGCGGGTGCTGCAGCGGGCCTTGCCGCCATCAATTCGGTCGGAAATCTCGGCGGCTTCGTCGCCCAGAACGTCGTGCCCTGGATCAAGGAAGCAAGCGGCAGCACGATCGCGCCGATGTTCTTCCTGGCCGCCTGCCTGGCTGCCGGCGCCCTGCTGGTCTTCGTCGTCACGCATCAGCTGTCGCAACGGGAGCATGCGGCGGCGGCGAGCCGGGTCTGAGAAAGGTTCAGGCTGTCAGGGTGAAAGCGTCGCTTTCACCGGGAACGAGTTCCAGCGGCCAGATCCGGTTGCGGGCGCCCTGCGGATAATGATCGGCATAGGCCGGCATGGTGGCGAGCAGGGTTTCGCCAAGTTGCGCCCCGAGATCGCGCAGCGACATGCGGAAGGAGGTCAGCGACGGCTGCAGGAAATGGGTGCGCGGCTCCTCGCGGAAACCGACGACGGCGAGGTCGCGGCCGGGCACGATGCCGGCCTCGGCCAGCCGCCGGTAAAGCCCGATCGCCATCAGCTCGTGGATCAGGATGATCGCGGTCGGCCGCTCTTTGATCATCAGCAATTCGTGGCCAGCCTGATAGCCGCCCTGTTCGCTCGACTTGACGCGGATGACGAGAGCCGGATCGAAGGCAATGCCGTGCCGTTGCAGTGCCTGGCGGTAACTGTCGAGGAAGATGTAGCCGAGATTGATGTCGGAGGAGGGGGCGGCTACCGCGATCCGCCGGTGGCCTTTCGCGACCAGCCGGTCGACGCCGCGCGCCGCCACGCCCTCGAAATCGAGATCCATCCAGGTATAGCTGCCGCCGGACGCGCTGCGGCCGAGCGCCACGAAGGGGATGCGGGCCTTTTCCAGAAGCTCGATGCGCCGGTCGGTGCGTCGCGTCGCGGAGATGATCAGCGCATCGACCAGGCGGCGCGCCACCATGCGCTTCAGATATTCGTGCGGATCCTCGTCATCGGGACAGGGCAGCATGACGAGATCGAGCTTGTGACGGGAAAAGACGCTCTGCAGCCCGTCGGTGACGCCGAGGAAGAAGTCGTCGCTGTTTTCGACCGTCTCGCGGCTGACTTCGAGCATCAGCCCGATGACGTTGGTCATGCCCTGGCGAAGGCTGCGGCCCGACTGGTTGGCGACGTATCCGAGCTCCTCGGCGGCGGCAAGCACCCGTCGGCGCGTTTCGTCGTTGACGTCGGGCTTGCCGTTCAACGCACGGGATACGGTTCCGATCGAAATGTCGAGATGTTTGGCAAGCTGGCGAATTCCCTTCATCTCAGGCGATCTTCCTCCCTTACAGCGCCGAGCGTCATATAGGACGCACAAACGACGCTGTAACACTTTGATCTACGTGTCTTCTTGCCACAGGATGGCGTCCGCGAAAAGCGGTTGGGGAGGTTAGGGTTCGAAGCTCTGGCGGATGATGAGTTCCGGAATGACGCGCTCGTACCCTGGAGGCGCATCGGGGTTTTCAAGCCGCCGCTCCATCAACTCGACGGCGCGCAATGCCATGGTCAGCGGATCCTGGCGGAAGGTGGTGAGCTGATAGCTCAGCCAGGCGGATTCCGGCACGTCGTCGAAGCCGATGACGGCGACATCCTCGGGGATGCGCAGCCGCGCTTCCAGGCGCACGACATCCATCAGCCCGAAGGCGAGCTGGTCGTTGACGCAGAAGACGGCGTCGGGCTTGATTTTTTCCGAAAAGAGCGCGCGCCCGGCAGTGACGCCGCCATCATAATCGGAATCGCCGCCGCGCCCGACGACGACGGATGCACCGAGCGACCCGGCCGCCAAAAGGAAGGCGTTTTCGCGCTCGATGATGGCAGGCGTTCCCGTGTTCGAGCCGATGACCGCCAGCCGCCGTCTGCCGCTTTCGTAAAAGGCCGTCGCCGCCTTGCGGGAGGCTTCGGAATTGCCGGCGCGCACATGGTCGGCGCCGGGTTCCGAGCGGCCGATCACGACGAGCGGCTGGCCGTTTCGCTGTGCGAGTTCGAAAAAACTCGCCGGCGGCGAGCCGGAGAGGATGATGATCGCTTCGGCGCGGTGGCCGATCAGCATCTTCTGGGCGGCGAGCAGCTCGTCTTCCGTCTGGCCAGTGTTGATGAGGATAGGGATGCTGCCGCGTTTGATCAGGCTTTTGGCCAGTGCTGCGGCGAGATGCGCGCGAAAGCCCAGCTCCGGCCGCGTGGCGACGATGCCGACAAGACGGCTCCGGTTGGCAAGCACGCCGCGCGCCAGGTCGTTGACGTGATAGCCGAGTTCTTGCGCTGCCCGCAGCACCTTTTCCCGCGTTGCCGGCGCCACGCTGGCGCCCGGCGTGAACGTGCGCGACACGGCCGAGCGCGAAACGCCTGCCAATTGCGCGACCTGCTCGGCGCTGACGAAGCGCATGCGTTCTTTCTTCGGCGCCTTGCCGCCGGTCCCCGGACCATCATTCATCGGCTTTCAGCTACTGCTCGTCTCTTACAGCCGAATGACAGGAAGCGCATGGGCAGCCAGAATTTTTGATGAAAATGCCGAGGCTGCAGGACGCAACCTCGGCGGATGGGCGAAAATAATGAGATCAACGCCTTAAAAGGCGCTCAGCTCCGCTACTCGCAGACCTGCACGGTTTCGGTATGATAGCCGCCGTCATAGCGGTTGCGGACGTCACGGTCCTCATACCAGCATCTCGGCGCGGGTTCGACATAGCGAGGGCCATCGACATAGCGGGGACCGCCATCGACGTAACGGGGGCCGCTATTGGCGATCGCGCCGCCGATCAGGCCGCCGACGACACCTGCGGCAACGCCGCCGGCGATGACACGACCGGTGTCGTTGTGATGATGGCGATCACGCGCGGCAGCAGGCTGAATGGCCGATCCAACAAGGGCCGTGGCGATCAACAGGCTGCTTATAACTCTCTTCATAACGTTCTCCTCAGTGGCAACTGGGTCCCCCGATAGGAGATAAATGGGGCAGCACGGCGTTTGTTCGTTCAAACTTTGCAACAGGCATTAATGCATGCTGCCCGAGTCAGGTCGCCGATTGCGCCGCCGTCGTCTCTTCCAGCACGTCTTCGGGAATGTCGTCGAAGGAGGCGTAGTTGAGATTATAGAGCTTGGAATAGAGCTTGCCGTTCTTCATCAGCAGGCGGTGGTCGCCGTTTTCGATGATTTCGCCGTTCTGCAGCACGATGATGCGGTCCGCCTCGCGGATCGTCGCCAGTCGGTGGGCGATGACCAGGCCGGTGCGGTTTTCGAGCAGCTTCACCAGCGCCTTCTGGATCAGCATCTCGGTATAACTGTCGATATTGGCCGTTGCTTCGTCGAGCACGAGGATCTTCGCGTCCGCCACCAGGGCGCGGGCAAAGCTCAAAAGCTGGCGCTGACCGAGCGAAAGATTGCCGCCGCGCTCACCGAGAACGCTGTCGTAACCATCGGCCAGTCGCATGATGAAGTCGTGCGCGCCGACGGCCTTCGCCGCCTCGATCACCTCTCCACGCGTCGCCCCCAGCTTGTGGTAGCTGATGTTTTCGAAAACAGTGCCGGTGAAGAGGAAGGGCTCCTGCAGCACCATGGCGATCTGCGCCCCGAGCGAATCCTGGGTCAGATCACGCACATCATGGCCGCCGACCAGCACCTGGCCCTGCTGCACATCGTAAAAGCGATGGATCAGCGACATGCAGCTCGATTTGCCGGACCCGGTCGGCCCGACCAGCGCCACCGTCTCGCCGGGATTGACCTTGAAACTGACATGCTTGAGCACCGGATGTTTCGGATTGTAGCCGAAGACGACGTCCTTGAATTCGACCGAGCCGTCCATGTCGCGCGACAGCGCCGTGGCACCAGGCGCATCCTTGATGTCGACAGGCACGTCGAGCACTTCGGTCAGCCGCTGGCCTGACGCCATGGCGCGCTGCATCACCGAATATTGCAGGGTCAGCGAACGGATCGGGTCGAAGAAGCGCTGGATATAGAACAGGAAGGCGATGAGCACGCCGACATCGAGCGCCTGGTTGAGCACGCGGGCGCCGCCGACGACGATGACGAGCGCCATTGCCACGCCGGTCAGGCTGTCGACGATCGGCACCATCACCTGCGCATAACGCGCCGCTGTCAGATGCGTCTTGAGGTTGGCATGCGCCTTGTCGTCATAGAGCGTGAAGTTGACGCCCTGCCTGTCCATGCTTTGGACGGCGCGCACGCCGTGGATCGCTTCGGCGAGTGCGCCGGCAGCAACCGAATTGGTCTCGTGCGCGGCCATGAAAGATTTGCGGGCGAGCGGCAGCCAGAACAGCCGGACGATGAACAGCACCGGCAGCACCGAGAGCGTCAGCAGTCCCAGCTTGAAATCGAGATAGAGCATCACGAATACGATGCCGAAGAGCAGCACGATGTCGCCGACGGAAAGCACCGAGGTTTCGAGGAATTCCTGCATGGAGTTGACGTCGCCCTGCAGGCGCGACATCAGCCGGCCCACTTCGGTCTTGTCCATGAAGGAGAGCGAGACGCGCTGGAGATGCGAAAACATTGCCTTGCGGATATCGAAGAGCACCTCTTCCGCCACGCCGCCGACCAGCGTCTCCTGTGCGTAGCTCGCCGCATAGTTGATGAGGATGGCCATCGTGAAGGCGACGATCGACCAGATCAGCGCCGAATGGTTGCCGCCCGGCGACATGCCATGGTCGATGGCATAGCGGATGATCAGCGGGATGATGAGCTGCATCATCGTGAAGGTCAGAACGGCGACGACGGACCAGAGGACCTGACGGCGATAGGGGTGAACGAAAACCCAGATGCGCTTGATGATGTTGCCGTCGAAGGCCCTGCCGAACATCTCCTCCTCGACGCGATGCGAACCGACCACCGCCCGCGGCGGGCGGCGTCCATCCTCGCGAACGTCGGGACGCTCGGTTTCCAGTTCCTCGGCCATGACATTCCTCCCGCGGCCATCACTTCCGGTGGCCTGCATAGTCACTACACATTCCTCTCCACTTGGCAGCAGAGGGGAACATATCCGTTGCTAGGCGCTCAGCGCCTCGTCGCCCGGCCGCACCTGAAGGTCGTAGAGCGCCTTGTAGCGCCCGCCGAGCGAAAGCAGCGCCGCATGCGTGCCGCGCTCGACGATCCGGCCGTCTTCGACGAACAGGATCTGGTCGGCATGCATCAGCGAGCTCAGGCGATGGGCAACGATGATCGTTACGCGGTCAGCGGCATAGCGGCGCATGGCGCCGCGGATGCGCTGCTCCGTGGCCGCATCGATTGCCGCCGTCGAATCGTCGAACACCATCACCGCCGGCTTCAGCATCAGCGCGCGGGCGATCGAAAGACGTTGCCGCTGGCCGCCGGACAGCGAAACGCCACGCTCGCCGACGACAGTGCCGTAACCGGTGGGCAGGCCGAGCACGTAATTGTGGAGCTGGGCGCTTTCGCTGGCGCGCTCGATGCGGCCTTCCTTCGCCCACGGGTCGCCATAGGCGATATTGTTTTCGATCGTCGTGGTGAACAGGAAGGAATCCTGCTGCACGACGGCCACCGCCCGGCGCAGCGATTGCAGCGTCGCCTTGCGGATGTCCTGGCCGTCGATGGTGATCTTGCCGCCGGTGACGTCGTAGAAGCGCGGGATGAGATGGGCGATCGTCGACTTGCCGCTGCCCGGAGGTCCGACGATGCCGATCGTCTGGCCGCGCCTGGCTTCGAAGGAGACATCGTGGAGCACAGTGCGCTTTTCCGAACCCGGATAGGCGAAGCTGACATTCTCGAAGCGCAGCACGCCATCGGTGAGCTTCAATTCCTTCGCATCCGGCGCATCCTTGATTGAAATGTCGAGGTCGAGCAGGGCAAAGAGGCGCGTGCCGCAGGTGGAGGCGCGGGCAAAGGCGTTGACCATCAGGCCGAGCTGGCGCACCGGCATCTGCAGGATGGTCATGAAGGTCAGGAACGAGGCCAGCGTGCCGACGGTGATCTCGCCCGACATCACCTTGCCGCCGCCGACCCAGAGCACCAGGCCCATCGCCGCGAAGAAGGAGAAGGTCATGGCGCTGGTATTGGTGACGCGGATGCCGACGCGCTGATGCGCGAGCGCCAGCGCATTCTTCGACGCCGCCTCGAATTTCGACATTTCGTGGTCCTGCGCGGCAAAGGCGCGCACGACGCGGATGCCGCCAAGATTCTCCTCCATGATGCGGGTCAGCACCGAAAGCCGCTCCTGCAGGTCGAGCCAGGTGGCGCGCAGCCTGAGCTGCGTCACCGAGGAGCGCCAGCCGACGAAGGGCACGAAGGAGAGCGCCAGCAGGCCAAGGACGATATCGGTCGACAGGAGCATATAGGCGCCGATTCCGATCAGGATCGACAGCAGGATCATCCGGACGAGCGCGGTGGAAAAATACATGCGCACGCCTTCGAGGTCGAGCAGGCCGACGGTGATCAGGTCGCCGGAATGCACGGTGTCATGAAAGCTGAAGGAGAGCCGCTGGATCTTTTCGTAGCAGGCCAGCCGCAACTCGTAGCCGATGTGATGGCCGACCGATTCGCTGTAATAGTTCTGGACCATGGTGAAGAGGCCGCGCAGCACGCTGGCCCCGAGCAGCAGCAGCGCCGTGGTCAGAAGCGCGTCCTGCGCCACCTGGCCCGCCGCTCCGCCGCTCATCGCCAGCTGCGTGTGGTCGACGGCCTGGCCGAGAAGGCGCGGGATCATCAGCTGGAAGGTAGAGGCGACAAGCGTGGCGCCGATCGCAAAGCCGGATTGCCAGGGGTGGCGGAAGGCCATCATGGTGATGCGCACCAATGTGTAGAGGCCTCGGCCCCAGCCTGCCGCAGTTGCAAGCGCCATCGAAGCCGAAGGCTTCGTCGCGCGTGTTAACGCATCGCTGCTCACGGTATTTTTTCCAATAGATGTGTGGTCGGACGCTGGCCCGAAAAGACGGCAAATCCATGAAGGGATTGATAGCATCTTCACTTTTGCCGATTCCATTTGGGGGTTCAAGTAAAGAATTCACCAGTTGGTTATTTTTACGTGAGGTCGCCTCGCCACCCCGGCGGGAACAATCTGCGCGCGAACGGGTTGCAGCAGGCGAATGCCCGACAGCCAGCCTTTACCGGAGAGACCCATGCCGCTCAAAGCTCTCGCCCTCAATGCCACGCTGAAGACCAGCGACGCCAAGGAGGCGTCCTCGACCGACCGGATGATCGGCCTGATAGACAAGGCAATGTCCGCGCACGGTGTCGTGACCGAGGTGCTGCGCCTTGCCGATTTCAACATCAAGCCGGGCGTCACCTCGGACGAAGGCGCCGGCGATGATTGGCCTGATATTCGCGCAAAGCTGCTCTCCGCCGACATCCTGCTGATGGCGACGCCGATCTGGCTCGGCCAGCCATCCAGTGTCTGCAAGCGGGCGCTGGAGCGCATGGACGCCTTCCTCGATGAGGCGGACGATCAGGGCCGTATGGTCTCCTATGGCCGGGTCGCGGCCGTCGCCGTCGTCGGCAACGAGGACGGCGCCCATCACGTGTCGGCCGAGCTCTTCCAGACGCTGAACGACGTCGGTTTCACCATCCCCGCGAATGCGGTCGCCTATTGGGTCGGCGAGGCGATGGGTTCCACCAATTTCGCCGATCTAGACAAGGTGCCGAAGGTCGTGACGACATCAGTCGAGATGTTGGCGCGCAACACGGTGCATCTGGCAAACCTGCTGAAGGCCAAACAATATCCGGGCGAGGGCAGCTGAAGAGGGGCGGCCCGGCCGGACTTTATCCGAAATATCTGTAAATTATCTTTATATTTCAATGGATTGAAACGATGTGGCAATAAAGCTCTTGCCACATGCGCCATTTAGCGCTTTCATACACTACTAGTTTAATAGACTATGGACGAGCGTGATTGCTCCCCTAGTTTCCTTGCGGGGCCGCTGGTTCGGACCCCCGATGCGGGCGGCAGATGTTGCGAATGGCCGCATGAACCTCATCAACGCATGATCCGCTGTTTTATGCGTTGAAACCTCGATCGACCCATAGTGCGGATGAAGCCGCAAGGGAGTTGCGATGACGGTTCAGGGACTTTTTTCGGCGAGAGCCAATGCGGCGGCGCAGATCTCGGCCGTGCCGCGCATCGCCATCGTCGGGCGCGGCTTTTCGGGCATGATGACGGCGATCGCGCTGATGAAGACGGTGCGCGCGCCCTTCCATCTGCAGCTGTTTGATCCGAATTCGTCGGTCAGCGGCGGGCAGGCGCTGGCTTCAGCCCGCTCCTCGACGATCCTCAACACCCGCGTGCGCGATCTTTCGGTTTCGCTCGGCGATAATGACGATTTCAACGACTGGCTCTGCAGCAACGCCGCCTTCCGCGCCGCCGTGCCGGCGGCCATCCCCGGATTCCGGCAGATCTTCGTGCCGAAGGAAATTTTCAGCGATTATGTCTACCAGCGCTTTTCGGAGGCGCTGGCCGCCCGCAGGGACATCACCGTCCAGGTCTGCAACGATCCGGTCGTGGCGATCCGAAGGAGCCACGGCAACCGCTTCCTGCTCGAAAGCGCCAATCCCGCCAATCCGCTGTTCGATACCGTGATGCTTGCCACCGGCTACGGCCTGACTGCGCCGGATGCCGGCGAGCAGGAGGCTTCGCCGGTCAGAGCCCAGCGCCTGGTGGCGCGGCCGCATGCCGTGCTGCTCGGCAGCGGCATCCGCGTCGTCGACCAGCTGCTGCAACTGCGCGATTCCGGTTATGCCGGCCAGGTGACGATCATTTCCCGGCACGGCTTTCTGCCCCAGAGCCATACGCCGAATTCCGCCGATCCGGTCTTCCCGGCCGAAGCGCTGCCGCAGAGCCTGCCTGACATCGTGCGTTTCATCCGCCAGGCCTGTCGCGAGGCGGAGGAGGAGGGCCGGAGCTGGCAATCGGTGATGAACGGCCTCAGGAAACACGCCCGCTCGCTTTGGCGCTCGCTGCCGGCGCGGGACAAGCATCAGTTCAACCGGCACCTCAGGGCGATCTACGACAGCCATCGCAACCGCCTGCCGGAGGCCATGCACCTGCGGCTGAAACGCGAGCTCGCCGAGGGTCGCACGGTGCTGCGCCGCGGCCGCGCTGGTCGGCGGGGCCTGAGCGGCCTGTTCTTCACGCCGGCCGGTTCCGCTGCCGAGGAAGTCATCCATGCCGAGCGCATCATTGACTGCCGCTGTCACGCGCCGGATCTTTCCGCGCCGCTGATGCAAAGCCTGCTTTCGGCCGGCCTCGCCATGCCGGACGAGCTGTCGCTGGGGCTGGCGGTCAATGCGCGTGGCGAGCCCTTCCTCGAGGACGGTTCGACGGTCGCCGGGCTCTTTGCCGTCGGCCCGCTCGGCCTTGGCAGCCTGCCCGATATCGATCTCGTGCCGGAGATCGTCTCGCAGGCCTATGCGGCTGCCGAGCGCGTCGGTGAGCGGTTCTACCCGCAGGTCAAGGCCGTCTGAAATTCGAGGCTGTTTCGGAACCATCCGCCCGCCGCTGCGTTATAATGCGCTGGTGGTTAAGAGGGGCCGATGGAAGCGCTGAATCGACATGATACGTCTCTCAACGAGGAGGGACGCTTTCGCCTTCTGGTCGATGCCATCACCGACTACGCCATCTATATGCTGAGCCCTGAAGGCATCATCACCAGCTGGAATACCGGCGCTCAGCGCTTCAAGGGTTACAAGCCTTCCGAAATTCTCGGCGAGCATTTCTCCCGTTTCTATCTGGAAGAGGACCGCGCAGCGGGAGTTCCGGCGAGGGCTCTCGCCACGGCGGCGGAACACGGCCGGTTCGAGGGGGAAGGCTGGCGCCAGCGCAAGGATGGCAGCCGCTTCTGGGCGCATGTGATCATCGATCCGATCCGCCGTCCCTCAGGCGAGCTCATCGGCTTTGCCAAGATCACTCGTGATCTGACCGAACGCAGAGCAGCGGAACAGACAATCCGCCAGAGCGAGGAACAGTTTCGCCGGCTGATCCAGGGCGTCTCGGACTATGCGATCTACATGCTCGATCCCAACGGCAACGTCAGCAGCTGGAATTTCGGCGCTGAGCGTATCAAGGGCTATCGGCCTGATGAAATCATCGGCCGGCATTTCTCGACCTTCTACACCCCCGAGGATCGCGCCACCGGCGTGCCGGAGGCCGCTCTCGCCATTGCGCGCGCCGAGGGCCGGTTCGAGCGGGAAGGCTGGCGCATGCGCAAGGACGGCACCCGTTTTTGGGCGAGCGTCGTCATCGACGTCATCCGCGACGACGAAGGCGGCGTGCTCGGTTTCGCCAAGATCACCCGCGATATCACCGAGAAGATGGAGACTCAGCGGGCACTGGAGCAGGCGCGCGAAGAACTCTTCCAATCACAGAAGATGGAAGCCATCGGTCAATTGACCGGCGGTATCGCCCATGACTTCAACAATCTGCTGATGGCTGTACTCGGCAGTCTCGAAATCCTCAAGAAGCGCATGCCGCAGGATCTCTCCCTGACGTCGTTGGTCGACAATGCCATGCAGGGTGCTCAGCGGGGTGCTGCCTTGACGCAGCGTATGCTGGCCTTTTCCCGCCGGCAGGAACTGCTGATGGAGCCGATCGACGTTTCCGGCCTGGTCCGCGGCATGATGGATATGCTGAGCCGTTCGCTCGGACCACTGACCGTGATCGAAACCTCTTTCCCGGTCAGGCTGCCGACGATCCTGACCGATCCGAACCAGCTCGAGATGGCGATCCTGAACCTCGTTGTCAACGCCCGCGATGCCATGCCGTCCGGGGGCCGGATCGTGCTTCGCGCGTCCGAGGAATCGGTGCCGGCGGGCAAGGGTCCGCTGCCGCCCGGCCGCTATGTCCGCATCGCGGTGATCGATGAAGGCGAGGGCATGGATGCAAAGACGATGGAGCAGGCAATTACTCCGTTCTTCACCACCAAGGGTGTCGGCAAGGGCACCGGCCTCGGCCTTTCCATGGTGCAGGGCCTTGCGTCCCAGTCCGGCGGCCGCCTCATGCTGAAGAGCAGCCTCGGCGAAGGCACGACGGCCGAAATATGGTTCCCGGTCGTCACTGTCGAGCGGGTGACCGAGGCCGCTGCCGGCCTGCCGCTACGCGAGGACAATGCGCCGCGCCGGCTGCGCATCGTTGCCGTCGATGACGATGGTCTGGTGCTGATGAACACGACGCTGATGCTGGAGGATCTTGGCCATACGGTGTTCGAGGCGATGGCGGGTTCCGAGGCGCTGGAGATCCTGCGCAAGCAGAAAGTCGACCTGGTAATTTCAGACCATGCCATGCCGCGCATGACTGGCGCACAGCTCGCACAGGCGATCCGCAAGGAATGGCCCGATATGCCGATCATCCTCGCAACCGGTTACGCCGAGATCCCCGAAGGGGCAGGCATCGTTGACCTGCCGCGCCTCGGCAAGCCGTTTTCGCAAGCGCAACTCGCCGAGGCGATCAGCCGGATCGCTTCATAGCGGCTTTCTCGCCGCGAAGAATGAACACCAGCAATGCCAACACCATCGCCGCCAGCCCGTACCAGGTGATCGCGTAGAGGAGATGGTTGTTGGGAAAAGCGATGATCGTGAGGCCGCCGACCGGCAGGCCGCCCGGATTGGCCGTGGCATCGGCGTCGATGAAATAGGGAGCGACTGCACTGATGCCGCGCTTTTCAGCGATCGCCGCGACATCGCGTGAATACCACCGGTCGGCTGCGACGTCGTTGGATTGCAGCAGCGATCCCTTCGGCTCGGTCATGCGCATCAGCCCGGTGATCTCGACCGGGCCGGACAGTTCGCCCTCGCGGCGCGAGGCCGGGTCGCGCCTGTCGGTCGGCACGAAACCGCGATTGACGAGGATCGATGTGCCGTCGGCAAGTGTGAGCGGCGCCATAACCCAATAACCTGGACCGAGTATCGTGGAGGCATAGACCAGCGTCTCCTTGTCGTTCGCCAGCATCCCCACCGCGGTCACCCGCCGATATTCGTCATCGGCGGCATTGACCTTGCTCCAGTCGGCGCGCGTCGGGGCAGGCACGGGCGCGGCATGCACACGCTGGTCGACGCGGGCGATGAGGTCGCGTTTCCAGGCGAGGCGCTCAACCTGCCAGGTGCCGAGTGTCGCGAGTGCTGCGGCAAGCAGGATCAGGCAGACGGCGAAGACCGCGCGTTTTACCTGATAACGCCGTTTTTCCGAGGGAGCCTGCGGGTGACGCTGCCGCCGCCCCTTCGTAGCAGTCACGGCATGTTCTTCATCATTTCGGGGCTCATCGGCATCATGTTGGTGTTGAGATGATGCATGACCCAGAGCGAGCCGGAGAGCGCGATGGCGACGATGATGAGGGTGAAGATCAGCGCCATGATCGTCCAGCCGCCCTCGCTCCTGGTGTTCATGTGCAGGAAGAAGACCATATGGACGACGATCTGGATCGCGCCGAGGCCCATCACCAGCACCGCCGTCACCGCCGGGCTTTCGAACACGCCTGCCATCACAAGCCAGAAGGGAATGGCGGTGAGGATGACGGAGAGCACGAAGCCCGCCATATAGCTGCGGAACGTGCCGTGGCCGGCCTGATGGCCGTGGCTGTGGCCGTGATGAGCCTCGTGGGCATCCTCATGTGCAGGTGCTTGCGAACTCATCCGAGAACTCCCAGCAGGTAGACGAAGGAAAAGACGCCGATCCAGACGACGTCGAGGAAGTGCCAGAACATCGAAAGGCACATCAGGCGGCGGCGGTTGGCCTCGATCAACCCGTGCATCGACACCTGCACCATCAGCGTGATCAGCCAGATGATGCCGAAGGTGACGTGCAGCCCGTGCGTGCCGACCAGCGTGAAGAAGGAGGAGAGGAAGGCGCTGCGCGTCGGCCCGGCTCCCTCATGGATCAGGTGGATGAACTCGTAGAGTTCGAGCCCGATGAAGGCTGCGCCGAACAGGCCGGTCACACCAAGCCAGAACAGCGTTTCCGCCTTGGCGTTTCGCTCCATCTGCAACATGGCGAAGCCATAGGTGATCGAGGAGAACAGCAGCATCGAGGTGTTGAGGGCAACGATCGGCAGATCGAACAGATCGGCCGGCGACGGGCCGGCGGCATAGTTGCGGCCAAGCACGCCGTGTGTTGCAAACAGCACCGCGAAGATCAGGCAGTCGCTCATCAGGTAGAGCCAGAAACCGAGATTGGTGCTGTTCTCCGGATGATGATCTTCCGTCAGGTAGAATTCAGGCTTTTCGGCCGTGTCGATGGTGTGATCGCTCATGGTCTCTTACACCTGCTCGGCAAGCAGCGCGGTGCGCTTGCCTTCCGTTTCGGTTACCTCTTCGGCGGGGATGTAGAAGTCGCGTCTGTAGTTGAAGGTATGGCCGATCGCCACAGCCAGCATGGCGACGGCGGAGACGACCACCAGCCACCACATGTACCAGATCAGGCCGAAGGCAAGCGCGACGCTGATGCCCGACAGGATTGCGCCGGTGCCGGTGTTCTTTGGCATGTGGATCGGCCGGAAGCCTTGCAGCGGACGCGCATAACCGCGGTTCTTCATGTCGTACCAGCCGTCATGATCGTGCACGACGGGCGTGAAGGCGAAGTTGTAATCCGGCGGCGGCGAGGAGGTCGACCATTCCAGCGTGCGGCCGTCCCACGGGTCGCCGCTGTCGTCGCGCAATTCCTCGCGCTTCATGAAGCTGACGACGATCTGGATCAGGAAGGCGGCGATGCCGAGTGCGACCAGGCCGACGCCGAAGGCGGCGATGATGAACCAGATCTGCAGCGACGGGTCCTCGAACTGGCTGACCCGGCGGGTGACGCCCATCAGGCCGAGCACGTAGAGCGGCATGAAGGCGAACCAGAAACCGATCTGCCAGAACCAGAAGCTCAGCTTGCCCCAGAAGGGATCGAGCTTGAAACCGAAGGCCTTCGGGAACCAGTAGTTCACGCCGGCGAACATGCCGAAGAGAACGCCGCCGATGATGACATTGTGGAAATGGGCGATCAGGAACAGTGAATTGTGCAGCACGAAATCGGCCGGCGGCACGGCAAGCATGACGCCGGTCATACCGCCGATGACGAAAGTGACCATGAAGCCGACCGTCCACAGCATCGGCACCTCATAGCGGATGCGGCCGCGATACATGGTGAAGAGCCAGTTGAACATCTTCGCCCCCGTCGGGATCGAAATGATCATCGTGGTGATGCCGAAGAAGGAGTTGACGCTGGCGCCCGAGCCCATCGTGAAGAAGTGGTGCAGCCAGACGATGTAGGACAGGATCATGATCACACAGGTGGCGTAGACCATGGAGGCGTAACCGAACAGGCGCTTGCCGGAGAAGGTGGCGACGACTTCCGAGAAGATGCCGAAGGCCGGCAGCACCAGGATGTAGACCTCCGGATGACCCCAGATCCAGATGAGGTTGATATACATCATCGGATTGCCGCCGAGGTCGTTGGTAAAGAAGTTCGTGCCGGCGTAGCGGTCGAGCGACAGCAGCGCGAGCGTCGCCGTCAGGATCGGGAAGGAGGCGACGATCAGCACGTTGGTGCAAAGCGCCGTCCAGGTGAAGACCGGCATCTTCATGAAGGTCATGCCCGGAGCGCGCATCTTGACGATGGTGGCGATCAGGTTGATGCCCGACAGCGTCGTTCCGACGCCGGCCACCTGCAGGCCCCAGATATAATAGTCGACGCCGACGCCCGGACTGTAGGCCGCCCCCGACAGCGGCGGGTAGGCGAGCCAGCCGGTCTGCGCGAACTCGCCGATGAACAGCGACAGCATGATGATGATCGCGCCGGCGGTGGTCATCCAGAAAGAGAAATTGTTGAGGAAGGGGAAGGAGACGTCGCGCGCGCCGATCTGCAGCGGCACCACGAAGTTCATCAAACCGGTGACGAAGGGCATCGCCACGAAGAAGATCATGATGACGCCGTGGGCGGTGAAGACCTGGTCGTAATGGTGCGGCGGAAGATAACCCTCCGAACCGTTGAAGGCGATCGCCTGCTGGATGCGCATCAGGATCGCGTCGGAGAAGCCGCGCAGCAGCATGATGACGGCCAGGATCACATACATGATGCCGATCTTCTTGTGATCGACGCTGCAGATCCAGTCGCGCCAGAGCGGACCCCAGAACTTGAAATAGGTGATAAGGCCGAGCACCGCGATGGCGCCGATGACGACGCCGATGAAGGTCACGACCAGGATCGGCTCGTGATAGGGGATGGCATCGAGGGTCAACCGGCCGAAGACGAACTTCAGGAGGTCAGGATTGGAAAACATGGAACAACCCGTTCATTATGTCTTGCGACGCAAAGCGCCAGGTTAATTGTTGTTGTTGAGCTGCGCCGGCGCCGGATCGGCGCCATTGCTCATGCCGGGCATGGAATGACCCTGATGCTGCATGTCCATCCCGGGCGTACTAGGCATGCCGGGCATGTCGTGCTGCATGCTGCTGCCGTCGGGACGCTCGGGCTCGCTTCGGGCCGGAGCCCCGGTTGCCGCCGGCGCCACGATGCCTTCGTCGGCATGACGATCGTCATAGCGCAGCTTCTCGCGGTTCTCCGCACTTTCCTTGCCGCCGCCGCCCATCATGTCGATGTGCATCATCTCGTTCATGCACATCTTGCCCGGCGCGGCGCACATGTTGAGGATGGCGTTGTAAAGGTCGGCATCGGCGCCGGCATAATAATGCACCGGTTCCTTCTCGCTCGGCTTTTCGAGCTTCAGATAGGCGTCGCGATTGAGCATCGTGCCCTGCTGCTTGACCTGCGCCACCCAGGCGTCAAATCCCTCTTTGGTCAGGCCATGGAACTTGAAGCGCATGTGGGAGAAGCCTGCGCCGCTGTAGTTGGCAGAGAAGCCGTCATACTCGCCTTCCCTGTTGATGACGGCGTGCAGCTTCGTCTCCATGCCCGGCATGGCGTAGATCTGGCCGGCAAGGGCAGGGATGTAGAAGGAGTTCATCACCGAGGAGGCGGTGATCTTGAAATTGATCGGCATGTCCACAGGAGCCGCGAGCTCGTTGACCGTGGCAATACCGAGTTCGGGATAGAAGAACAGCCACTTCCAGTCGAGCGCCACGACCTCGACGGTCAGCGGCTTGGTATCGGCGGGAATGGGGCGCTCGGCATCGAGGCGGTCGAGCGGGCGGTAGGGATCGAGCTTATGGGTGGAAATCCAGGTCACGGCGCCAAGCGCGATGATGATCGCCAGCGGTGCTGCCCAGATCACGATTTCGAGGCGGGTCGAATGGTGCCATTCCGGCGCGTAAGTTGCGGCCGTATTGGCGCGGCGGTAGCGCCAGGCGAAGAACAGCGTCAGGAAGATCACCGGGATGATGATCAACAGCATCAGCACCGTCGAGATGACAATGAGATCGCGCTGTTGCATGGCGATGTCGCCGGAAGGCGCCATGACCACCATGTTGCATCCTGCCAAGAAAAGCAGCGGCAAGACGGATAGAAGGCGGGAAAACTTCATGAGTTTTGGCACGTCTCTAAGCTCTTGTTGTTTCATTTGATCCGCGACTAAAGCACTGAACCCGATCGCGACATGAGGCGGAAGGTCGCAGTGCAGCAATCTTGCCGCACTGCGGTACAAATCAGGTCGCACTACAGCTTTGAAATCCTGATGAAATCAAGAAGGATTTTTCGCGAGCGCATGTTTCGACCAATATATCCGCTACAGCCGGCCATGCCAGCGTTCCAATGGGAAAATCGCGGTCCCGATCACGCTATTTTTCCCATCCAAGCCTCATTTTGAGCAGCCATGACGAACTATTTACGTGTTACGGACTTGATAAGCCTGCAGGTTTGATCAAGATCAGGCTGAGGCGCCTTGGCGAAAGCGCTTCAACGAGGGAGGCGTTTTCATGGCTACAACATCGCATTACGGACCGTCATCGTCGTCGCTGGAACGCGACGCGCGGCGCATTCACGACGACAAACCGGTTTCGCCGGGCAGCATCGCCGTCGGCGTGGTGATCGGCCGCATGTCGGAATTCTTCGATTTCTTCGTCTACGGCCTCGCCTCGGTGCTGGTTTTTCCACAGCTGATCTTCCCCTTCGCGCCGGACAGGCTGACGGGAACGCTCTATTCCTTCGCCATCTTCTCGCTCGCCTTCCTGGCCCGCCCCGTCGGCTCCGTCGTCTTCATGACGATCGACCGGCTATACGGCCGCGGCACCAAGCTGACGATCGCGCTTTTCCTGCTCGGCGGCTCCACCGCCTCGATCGCCTTCCTGCCGGGTTACCAGGAGATCGGCGTCTGGTCGATCGCGCTGCTGGCGCTCTTCCGTCTCGGCCAGGGCTTCGCGCTCGGCGGCGCCTGGGACGGCCTTGCCTCGCTGCTCGCGCTCAACGCGCCGGCCAAGCATCGCGGCTGGTATGCGATGATCCCGCAGCTCGGCGCACCGATCGGCTTTGCGCTGGCAAGCACCCTGTTCGGTTATTTCGTCGCCAATCTTTCCAGTGAGGATTTTCTCTCCTGGGGCTGGCGTTATCCCTTCTTCGTCGCCTTCGCGATCAACGTCGTGGCGCTGTTTGCGCGGTTGCGCCTCGTGATGACGAAGGAATTCGGCACGCTGCTCGAGCAGCATGAGCTGGAAGCAGCACCCATCCTCGACGTGCTGCGCGTTCATGGCCGCGACATCCTGATCGGCGCCTTCGTGCCGCTCGCAAGCTTCGCCATGTTCCACCTCGTCACCATCTTCCCGCTCGGCTGGATGAGCCTTTACGGCAACCAGCCGATCGGTGCCTTCATGGTGGTGCAGGTGGTCGGCGCCATGGTCGGCATCGTCACCATCATCGCGTCGGGCCTGATCGCCGACCGCATCGGGCGACGCGCCCAGCTTGCCATCTGCGCCGTCATCATCGCCATCTTCAGCTTCGTCGGGCCGATTTTGATCGCATCCGGCAACAGCGGCCACGACGCTTTCGTCATCATCGGCTTCGGCGTGCTCGGCCTGTCCTTCGGCCAGGCGACGGGCTCGATCTCGTCGCGCTTCGGCCGCGGCTACCGCTACACGGGTGCCGCCTTCACCTCGGATCTCGCCTGGCTGGTCGGCGCCGGTTTTGCGCCGCTGGTGGCGCTCAGCCTCTCCAGCCGCTTCGGCCTGACCTTCGTCGGCTACTACCTGCTGTCCGGCGCCATCTGCACGCTGGCGGCACTCGCCTTCAGCAGGGCGCTGGAACAGCGCGAATAGGCGGACTTAAATGCATGGGCTTGCATGGGAAACCATGCAGGCTTTCTTTTTCGGACTGCGCAATTCCAATTATTAAATGCATTGCAATCGAAACGCTGAATGCGTCTTACTGCGCCATCTGCGGCTGCTTTGCCGCCCGCGCCGCGGTCAGTTCCGCCGTGGTGTGGTTCAGGCGGTCGGCCAGCACCCGCATGATCTCAACCGCCATCTCGGGGAAATCGCTGAGCAGTTTCAGGAAGTGCTCCTTGCTGATGCGCAACACCTCGAGTGGCGAGGTGGCGCGCACCGTTGCCGTGCGCGAGACGTCGCAGAGGATGGCGATTTCGCCGACGATGGAATTGAGCTCGACGTCGGCGACCTTGATCTCGCCGGCCGGTGAGGAGACGATGATGTCGGCGGTACCCGAAAGAATGACATAAGCGGCGTCGCCGACATCGCCCTGATGGAAGAGGTTTTGCCCGGCTTTGTAGGTCATGCGATCGGAGGTGAAGGCCAAAAGCTTGAGCTTTGCTGGTGCGATCCTGGAAAAGATCGGCACCCGTCGCAGCATTTCGACTTCGTCTCTCAACAGCATGAGCGTTTTTACCCCCTAACGCAGGGTCCGCGGGACCAGGCGTCTTCAAACTCCGAGGCGTCCCGCCGGGAACGCCCATTATCGCCGCCCCTATAGAATATTACGATAACAGTTCCTTGAACATCCCGTTTTTCTCGGAAAGTTCGGGATAGTTTCCGGCTTCGGCCAATCCGCCGCGGTCGAAGAGCAGGATCCGGTCGAACATCTCCGCCAGCCGGGCATTGGAGAGCACCCAGATGATCGCCGGCCGTTGGCCTTCCTCGTGCAGATCCTCGATGATGTTACGGGTGATCCGATCCTGAACGCGCTGGTCGAGCGCCGAGAGCGGCCGGTTGAAGATGAAATAGTCCGAGCGCTTCAGGAGCGCGCGGGCAAGGTTCAGCTTCTGCCGCTGCACCATGGTCAGCCGCTTGCCGCCGGAGCCGACGTCGAATTCGAGGCCGATCGACAGCACGTCGTCGTAAAGGTCGAGCGCGTCGAAGAGTTCGCCCATGATGCCGCGGATGCGGTCGGAGGCATCGGCCTGCTGATAGGCGATGCGGCCGAAGAGCACATTGTCCATCAGGCTTGCCGACGGGGTGAAACGTTCGGCGTCGTAGCGCTCGATCAACTCGGCGAGATCGGCCGGTATATGCTCGTGGAACTGCTTGCGGGCGCTGACGATCTTGTCCATCAGCTCGTCCGTCAACAGGCCGAAGCGGTGGCGCGGCTCGATATAGGCAAAGCTCAGCCGGATGATGGCCGACCGTTCCTCAGGCGTTGCGTCCTCGAAGCGGCGGCTTTGCAGCTTCTGCAGCAGCGCCTGATAGGTCGGAATGTCGTCCGCCGTCATGAAGGTCAGTTGCTGGAAGAAGGGGTGGTCCGGCGGCAGGTCGTGGAAGAGTTCCACTGCGTTCTCGGCGATTTCGAGGCCCATGGCGTAGAGATCGGTGCTGAGGCCGGTCTCGCGGAACAACTGTTGGAAGTAAGGATGGGCGGCAAGCCGGCGATTGGTCATCAAAGGCCGCTTCATCGTGCCGAAGAGCAGGTTCTCGCCAACCGTCGCCTGAGCGTTATAGGCGTCGAAATCGAAAGGCACGACGATCGTGTCGAGCCCTTCGTCGCGCAGCCGGTCCCGCAGCGAGGCGCGTAGCGCCACGACGTGGTCGCTGACGGCGACATGCACGTCGGTGTTGACGGTCGAACGCAGCGCTAGATCGAGGATGTCCTGCGAGATCAGGACGGCGTCTAGCACCGGGCGGATCGCTTTCAGCAGGTCCTCGGGCCCGCTGGCCCCGGCTGCCTTGTAGTCCACCCAGTCGCTGTTGAGGTCGAGCGTCGGATTGCCGGCCTTCACCGCCTCGGCGGAATGCCATTTATACTCCAGCGCTTCCCTCTCGTCATAGACGGGATCGGTCATCGGCGCGTGCTTGAGGCCGTAGAGCAGATTGCTGGCGAGCGTGCCGTGGAAGAAGAAGGTGTCGGCCGAGGCATAGGAGATCCGCCGGCCGGTGATCGATTCCGGCAGGTCCAGCAAATCGCGGCCGTCGATGGTGATGCGGCCGGAATCCGGCCAGACCATGCGTCCGAGCGCCTCGGCGAAGGCTTCCGCGCCACTGCCGTTCGGGCCGACGATCGCCACCGTTTCGTTCGGTTTGATCTCGACGGAGACGTGATCGACGAGGCGGGCGCCGCTGTCGTCGGAGAGCGACAGATTGGTGACGACGAGCGCGCTCGTCAGTGCCCCGACCGGGGTGGTCGCGAGTTCCTGGATGCGGCTGTCGATCAGCGGCTCGACATTGAACTGCTCATAGACCTGCTGGTATTTCACCTGCACGTCCTGGCGCATCTGGTCCCAGTCGATCAGTTCTTTCAGCGGGCCGGGCAGGTCCTTGTAGGCCGATATGACGGCGACGAGCTGGCCGATGTCGAGCCGGCCCTGCAGCGCCAGGTAGCCACCGATCGCGTAGAACAGGAAGGGCGTCACCTGGGCGAGGAAGTTGTTGATGAACTTCACCAGGAACTTCCACTGGTAAAGGTCGTAGCGGATCGAGAAGATCCGGCCGAGCCGCGAGGCGATGTCGGCGCGTTCGAGGTTTGATGTGTCGTTGCCGTGGATCGTGCCGATGCCCTCGACGATTTCGCCGACGCGGCCGGAAAGCTCGCGTGCCGTCAGCTGCCGCTGGCGGCCGAGCTCCAGCAGACGCTTGCGCATGCGGGGAATGACGACGGCCTGCACGCCGACGATGCCGGCGGCGATCATGCCGAGCCAGAAATTCTGGACGATGATGAAGGCGAGCGCCGTGATCGCCTGGCCGCCGAGAAGGGCAGGCGAGACGAAGGCATCGCCGGTGAAGCCGCCCATCGGCTCCACTTCATCCTTGATCATCGTAGCGATTTCGGCCGATTTGACTCGCTTGAAGTGAATGGGCGGAAAACGCAGCACCCGGTCGATCAGCTCGAAGCGGATACGGCGCAGCATGCGCTCGCCGAGCCGGCCCTTATAGGTGTTGATGTAGAACTTGAAGAGGCCGTTCAGCACGACCAGCGCCAGAAACACCAGGCTGAGGGCCATCAGCATCTGGAAGCGGTTGAGCTGCAACCCTTGAAAGAATTCGACATGGCCGATCAGCGGAATGTCGTAGGCAATGTGCATGAAGGTCTGCTTTGCCCCGGGACCTTCGAAACCGTCACCCTGGATCGGTCCGTTGACGATCTGCTTCGGCAGGTCGAAGGACAGGAAGTAGGGCACCATCGAGGCGGCGACGACAGCCAGAATCCACAGCTGCTGCAGCCGCGTGTTCTTCCAGATGTAGCGGGCGAGGCTTTTTTCCATGGCTAACCGTCAGCTTGCTGGGACATTCCGGGGGCGCGATCCGGGCGCCGGGACAGGGAGGAAGCTTGAGAACAGGACCATGCAGCCGGACCGCCGATATCGCAATGAAAACAAGGCGAAGCGACCGGCTGCAGAAACGCCGATTCTCGCCGGAACTTTGCTTATATCACAGGAATTTTGGATTAGGCGAGCGATTCGGCAATCAGTGAGCGAATGATGCCGGCCGTCTTCTCCGCCCCGGCGAGATCGAGCAATACCGACCGCCGTCGCGGCGCTGCAAGCGCCTTTTCGACAGCCTCCTTCAGATGGCCCGACGTCAGTCCCTTTTCCGGCAGGATATCGGCAAGATCAAGCGCCTGCAGCCGTTCGGCGCGCACCGTCTGTTCGGTCTCGCCGTCGGCGACGAAGGGGATGAGGATCGCCCGGCATTGGGTGCGCAGGAGATCGCCGACCGTGTTGTAGCCCGCTTGCGAGATCGACACCTTCGCGCCGCGCAGCAGCGAGGGAAAATCCCTGCGGAAGCGCACCAGCGTCACATTCGCGGGCGCGTCCCGCGACAGCGCGGCGAAATCGGCCTCCGGCAGGTTCGGGCCTGATATCAGCAGCCAGCGAAGATCATCGGGCAGCATCGCTGCCGCCTGTTTTGCCGCGCCGATCAGTTCGGCGCCGACCGCGCCGCCGCCCGCCGATGCGATGATGTCGAAGGTCTCGATCGGTTCCGGCGCCGGCGGAGGTGCGACGAGGCCGGTGTAACGCAGCCTGTCGGCGATCTCGGGTGTCAGCGGGAAGGTGTCCTCAAGCCTGACGAAGCCGGGATCGCCATGGACGAGCACGGCATCGAAATGCTCTTTGACCAGTGCGACGGTCTCGGCGTCGCGGCCGGCCTTGCGGTTTTCCTGCAGGATGTCGCGCACCGAGCTTACAAGTTTCGGCCGGGGTTCGGCCTTTTCGATCGCGGCAAGCAGCGGCAGCAGTTCGAAGCGCATCTGCCGCCGGCCGAAGGGGAAGGCTTCGATGATCACGACATCGGGCCTTGCGGCATGAAAGGCCTCGAGCAGCCGCTCGCGGCGGGCATTGAGGAACTCCTCGCCGGCCGGCCGGCCATCGGCATCGGCGAGGCCGGAGAAGCCAGCATTGCTGGCGACGACCGCCGGCAAGGCGACGGTCTTGATGCCCTCGGCGGGAAAACCCGGCACCGGCAGGCCGCCGGTCACGACGGTCACGTCGAAGCCGTCCTTGACCAGCGCATTGGCGATACGGCTGGCGCGGGCGATGTGGCCGATGCCGAGCAGGTGCTGGACGTAGAAGAAGATGCGTGGTGCCGTCATGAGGCCTTCTGCCATTCGGCCTCGAACAGGCCGGTGAGCTGTCTGATGCTGCAGTGATAGTCGAAATGCTGACGCACCTGGCGTTCGGCCGCATCGCCGAGCCGCTTGCGCAGCGCCGGGTCGCGGATCGCCGCTTCCAGCGCTTCGGCGAGCTTCGCCGGATCCTCGGGCGGCACGACGAGGCCGTTTTCACCGTCCTTCAAAAGCTCCGGCACGCCGGATACGTCGGTCGAGAGGCAGACGAGCCGCTGGCTCGAGGCTTCCACAAGCACGTTCGGCAGGCCGTCGCGGTCGCCGTTGGCGGCGATGCGGCAGGCCAGCGCGAAGAGGTCGGCGCGGCGGTAATGGTCGAGCACCTCTTCCTGCGCCAAGGCGCCTTTCCAGACGATGCGACCGGAGATGCCGAGTTCGGTGGCCAGGACTTTCAGTTTTGCGAGCTCCTCGCCGCCGCCGATATGGTCCATGCGCCAGTGCAGGTCAGCGGGCAGCAGGGCCAGGGCCTGCAGCAGTACGTCATAACCCTTCTTCTCGACGGCGCGGCCGACGCTGAGGATGAAGGCCGGATCGTCGGGATCGCTGCCGGTGCGGTCCGACCGTTCGCCGGCAAAATGGCCGAAGCGGGCAAGATCGAGACCGTGATAACTCAGATGCACCGCATCCTTTCGGTCGGTCAATTCCCGCATGTGTTCGTAGCCCGTCCTGGTGCAGGTGACCGCCCAGCGGGCGCTGCCGAGTTTTTCGTGCAGTTCCCAGTCCGGCGACGTCCAGATGTCCTTGGCGTGCGCCGAACAGGTCCAGGGCGTACCCGTCAGGATGCTCGCATATTCCGTCACCGAGGCCGGCGTGTGGATGAAATGCGCATGCAGCCATTCGCCGCCATCCGGCCATTCGCGTCCCAGCACCAGCGCCTGGCCGAGACGGCGGAAGCGGTTGCGGGAGATGTCGCGCTTGAGATCGGCGAGGAAGCGTTTGATCAGCGCCTTGAAGCCGGGTTTGGAGAAGCCGGCGATCAGGCCCTTCAGCACGCGGATCGGCTCCTCGTGCAGATATTCCGGCAGATAGACGACGCGCGCCCTGATCTCGTCATGCACGGGATGACGCTTCCTGTCGGTCGGCCGGCGCATGGAAATCAGCGTGAGGTCGAAGCCGGCCTTTTCGAGGCCGAGCAACTCCTGGGCGATGAAGGTTTCCGAAAGGCGGGGATAGCCTTTCAGTACGACGAGGATCTTGCGGCGTGGTGGCAAGGCTGTGCCCTATTCCGCGCCGACGAGGGAAAGATGGCTGCCGCGGCCGTCGATCCAGCGGGCGACGGTCTGCGAGATGTGGTCCAGCCCTTCGAGACGCATATTGCCGCCGCTCTTCGAAGGCGGCTGGCGGGAGGGCAGGCGCTTCAGCGCCTCGGCCATGATGATCGGGTCGACCGACTGGTCCGGCAGCAGCATGTCGACGAGGCCGAGTTCACTGGCGCGCTTGGCGCGCAGGAGCTGTTCCTCGCGCGGCTTGACGCGCGGCACGATGAGCGCTGGCTTGTCGAAGGAGAGGATCTCGCAATAGGTGTTGTACCCGCCCATGGCGACGACACCGGTGGCGCCGTCGATCAGCTCTTCCATGTGATTGTCGAACTCGATCACCTCGATATAGGGGATGGCTTCCCCCTTCTGCACCAGCTTGGCGCGCTCGGCCGCCGGCATATAGGGCCCGAGCACGACGAGCGCCTTCTGCGTCAGCGTCGGATCGGCCTCGTAGGCGTTCATGACGTCGTGGACGAGATCGGAGCCGTCGCCGCCGCCGCCTGTGGTGACGAGGAGGTAATTATCCTTGCGGGCATTGATCGAGGTCTTGCCCTTGGAGACGCTGCGCTGCAGGAAGCCGACGAAATCCATCTTCCGGCGCAGGCTCGCCGGCACGTCGAGGCCGATCAGCGGATCGTAAAAGTCAGGCGGGCCATAGACCCAGACGCTGTCGTAATATTGGTCGATCTTCTGCATGATGCTGTTCTTCTTCCACTCGGCCTCGAGCAGATGCGGCGCATCCATGATCTCGCGCAGGCCGAGCACCAGGACGGTGCCGCGGGCCTTGAGATAGGCGAGCGTATCCTCGACCTCGCCCTTCAGCCCCATCGGCTCCTTGTCGACGATGAAGATATCGGGCTGGAAAGTCTCGGCGGTGTGGCGGATGCTCGATTCGCGCATCTTCAGCGTCTCGTGCAGGTCGATATGGCTGGCGAGCGACGTATATTCGCCGTTGCGCAGCTTGATGACGCTCGGGATCTTCACGAAGTCGACGCGGGCGCGGTAGTCGAAGGCGCCGGCGATCGTGGCACCCGAAATGATCAGAATGTTGAGGCCGCGATAATCCTCGACCAGAGCATGGGCAATGGCGCGACAGCGGCGCAGATGGCCGAGACCGAATGTGTCGTGGCTGTACATGAGGATGCGCGCATCTTCGAGACGTCTGGACATGGGCATCCCTTCTGGGGTGAGCAACATACTTAGCACCCCCACCGTCCGGAGGCCGCAAGGCGGGGGCGGCGCCGTGAGGCGCCGCCGAGCTTTCTGCTATTTGTAGGGATCTGCCGCATCACGCAAGCCGTCTCCCAGAAAGTTGAACGCCAAAATGACAAGAACAACAGGAATGATCGGATAGAGCAGCCAAGGATAAAAGGCGATGACGCTGACGCTTTTTGCTTCGGTGAGCAAAATGCCCCAGCTGGTGATCGGCGGACGAAGGCCGAGGCCGAGGAAGGAGAGCGCGGTTTCGCCGAGGATCATGCCGGGGATCGAAATTGTCGCCGAGGCGATGAGATGCGACATGAAACCCGGCACCAGATGCCGGCCGATGATGCGCGGCGTGCTGGCGCCCATCAGCTGTGCGGCCTGCACGTAATCCTCTTCGCGCAGCGCCAGCAGTTTGGAGCGCACGGCGCGCGCTAGCCCGGTCCAGTCGATGATGCCGAGGATCACCGTGATGCCGAAATAGATGACGATCGGGCTCCACGTCACCGGCATGATGGCGGCTAGCGCCATCCACAGCGGCAGGCTTGGCAGCGACTGCAGCACTTCGATCAGGCGCTGGACGATGAGATCGAAAACGCCGCCCCTATAACCGGCAAGCCCGCCGATGACGATGCCGAGCACGAAGCTGATCGAAATGCCGATCAGGCCGATCGTCAGCGATATCCGCGCTCCGTAGAGGATGCGCGAGAGCACATCGCGGCCGAGCCGGTCGGTGCCGAGCAGGAACATCTGGCCACCGATCGCCGGGCAGACGAGGTGATAGTCGGAGGCGACGACGCCCCAGAACTTGTAGCCATCGCCGCGGCAGAAGAAACGGATCGGCTGCACGTCGTTCGGCCTGTCGGCATAGACGCGATGCAGCGTGTCGATATCGAGCGTCATGCTGCGGCCATAGACGAAGGGCCCGACGAAGCTGCCCTTGTCGAAGAAGTGGATGGTCTGCGGCGGCGCATGGATGAAATCGACGTTGCGCGTGTGCAGGCCGTAGGGCGCCAGGAACTCGACGATCAGGATCATCAGGTAGATGACGGCGAGAAAGATGCCGGAAATCAAGGCCAGCCTGTGCTGCTTGAACTTCCACCACATCAGCTTTTTCTGCGAGGCGAGATGGATGCGCGATTGCGCCGCCGTCATAGTTTCGGTCGCGTGCGGATCGAAGGGCGCGGTCGAGACGTAGTGCGGCAGCGGTGCGCCGGGTGCGGGAAGGGGCGACATTATTTGGTGCTCCTGCCTTGCAGACGGATGCGGGGATCGAGGAAGCCGAGCGCGATGTCGGAGATCAGCACGCCGATGACGTTGAGGAAGGCCAGGAACATCAGGAAGGAGCCGGCGAGATACATGTCCTGGCTCTGCAGCGCCTTGATGAGCATCGGCCCGGTCGTCTCCAGCGACAGCACGATGGCGACGATTTCGGCGCCGGAGATGATCGACGGCAGGATCGAGCCGATATCGGCGACGAAAAAGTTGAGCGCCATGCGCAGCGGATATTTGACCAGCGCTTTGAGCGGCGGCAGGCCCTTGGCGCGGGCGGTGACGACATACTGCTTCTGCATCTCGTCAAGCAGGTTGGCGCGCAGCCGCCGGATCATGCCGGCCGTTCCCGCCGTGCCGACGATGATGACCGGGATCCAGAGGTGAGAGAGGATCGATCGTGCCTTCTCCCAGCTCATCGGCGCCGAGATATATTGCTGGTCCATCAGATGGCCGATCGAGACGCCGAACCAGATATTGGCGAAATACATCAGGATCAGCGCCAGCATGAAATTCGGAATGGCGATGCCCATCAGGCCGAGGAAGGTCAGCCCGTAATCGCCCCAGCTGTACTGATGCGTGGCCGAATAGATGCCGATCGGAAAGGCGATCAGCCAGGTGAGCAGGATCGTCGTGAAGGAGACGAGGATCGTCAGCCAGAGCCGCTCGCCGACCACGTCGGAGACCGGCAGCTGGTATTCGAAGGAGTAGCCGAAATCGCCGTGCAGCATGCCGCCGACCCAGTAGAAATAGCGCACGATTTCCGGCTTGTCGAAACCGTATTGCTGGCGCATCTCCTCGATTTCCTGGAGATTGGCGGTCTCGCCGGAAGCGCGCAGCTCGGCGATCTGGCTCTCGAAGAAGTCGCCGGGCGGCAGCTCGATGATGGTGAAAACCAGCGCCGAAATGACGAAGAGCGTCGGCACCATGGCGGCGATGCGCCAGAGAATGTATCTGAGCACGCCTCAGGCCTCCTTGTACCAGAATGCATCCGGCATGTAGACGCCGAGATAGGAGGTGGGATCGAAGCCGTAGAGCGCTCTCGCCGGCAGGTTCTGCAGCTTGGCGGCACGAAGGATCGGCTGCGGCGTGCTGTTGATGAGGCCGATCGAGAACACCTGCTGCGTATAGAGCGACAGCATCTTGTGCCAGATCACCTGACGCTCCTCGAATTTCGGCGCCGCCCCCCATTGGCTGAGCAGGTCGACCAGTTCGGCTGCCTCCGGCAGGTCGGGTGCGACGCCCTCCTGGCCGGCCGAGAGGTAATGCATGCCCCAGAGCGGCCATTGCAGCTGATCGTCGAGCGTCGGCGCAAGTCCCGCGGGCGACATGTCGGCCGTCGGCACGCCATTGTCGAGGCCGTACCAGATCGACATCATGATCGAGCCGCTCATGGCGCGGTTACGGAAGACGTCGCGCTGCGAGGTGCGGGTATAGAGCGCCAGGCCGATATTGGCCCAGTGGTCGTGCACCAGTTCCAGCACGTCGGTGTCGAGATTGCTTTCGCCGGCGGTCTCGACGGTGATCTCGGCGCGCCGCCCGTCCGGCAGCAGCCGGATGCCGTCGTCGCCACGCTTGCTCAGGCCGAGTTCGTCGAGCAGGCGGTTGGCCTCGTCGGCATCGAATTTCACATAGGCATCGGCATATTCCTGCTTGAAGAGCGGGCTGTCGGGCAGGACGGTATCGGCGCTCGGGGTACCGAGACCGTAGAAGGCGACCATGTTGATCTCGTGCCGGTTGATCGCCAGCGACAGCGCCCGGCGCAGGCGCACGTCACGGAAGAGACCGCGCCACACCTCGTCGGCGCAGTTGAGGTTCGGCAACAGCGTGATGCGCGAGCCGCGCGCCAGCTTCCACAGATCGACCTTCACCGGGAAGCGCTTCTCGGCCTCCTTCAGGAAGGTGTAGTCGTTGAAATCGATGCCGGTCGCCTGCAGGTCGGCTTCGCCGGCTCCGGCCTTGGCGGCGATGATCGACGAGGAGGAGACGTTGAGGATGAAACGGTCGAGATAGGGAAGCTGCCTGCCGGTCTCGTCGACGCGGTGGAAGAACGGGTTGCGCTCGAAGACGAACTGCTCGGCCGGCAGCGCCGTCGTATTGCGCCAGGGATCGAGCGTCGGCAGGTTCGGATTTTCCGGACGGTAGGAGCGCGCCATCTTGATGTGCAGATCCTGCCATTTCTTGACGCGATAGGTCTTCATCAGCTCGTCCAGCTTCGCCTGGTCCGGCTGGAATTTCTTGTGGAATTGCTTGAGATAATGACCGGGGCCGCAGATGACGAGCGGCAGCGGCCCTGCCAGCGTCGGCAGGAACATCGGGTTGGGTTTTTCCCAGGTGTAGCGCACGGTCAGCGGATCGAGCACCTCGAAGCGCGGCAGGCTGCCGTGCGGGCGAAGCTCCAGAGCGCCGCCGCCCGGGGTCAGCTTGTCGTTCAGGATGACGTCTTCCCACCAGTAGCGGAAATCGTCGGCCGTGAACGGCTGGCCGTCGGACCATTTATGGCCTTCGCGCAGCGTGAAGGTGAAGACTGTGTCCTCCTCGGACTGGAAGGCGGCGAGGATGTCCGGCTGGAACTGCAGGTGCTTGTCGTAGCCGACGAGGCGGGCATAGCCGTAGATCGTCATGAAGCGGATGTCGCGCTGGCTGCCGATGATGGTGCGCACCGTGCCGCCGTAGCTGCCGGGTTGAAGCCCCATCTCCTTCAGATTGACGATGCGCGGGCGGGCAGGAATGCGCTCTGCCATCGGCGGCAGGCTGCCGGCTGCGAGCCGCTCCTTCAGGAATTCCGGCTCGCCGGCCTGTTCGGCCCGAAGCACCGCGGGCGCGATCGCCGCACCGACGAGGCCGCCGAGAAACGTGCGACGCGTTACCATCAGCGCAACTCCTTGGCATCGGCGCCCTTGCGGGCGCGCACCAGATGGCCGTCGCCGAGATCGGCATAGGCAAGTTCGGAAGCGTCGTCATGCTCGGCGGTGAAGGTCTTGCCCCAGTTCTGCTTGTCGGCGGCGCCGTTTTCCCGGAGCGCCTTGAAATCGAGCGGCCGGTCGAGATCGGGGAAGGGGACGGCGGCGAGCAGCGATTTCGTATAGGGGTGCACCGGATCGCGCAGGATGATCTCGCGCGGCGCGATCTCGACGATGCGACCCTTGCACATCACCGCAATGCGGTCGGCCATGTAATCGACGACGGCGAGATTGTGCGAGATGAAGAGATAGGTCAGCCCCAGCTCCTTCTGCAAATCCTTCAACAGGTTGAGGATCTGCGCTTGCACGGAGACGTCGAGGGCCGAGACCGGCTCGTCGAGGATGACGAGCTTCGGGCCGAGCGCGAGAGCGCGCGCGATACCGATGCGCTGGCGCTGGCCGCCCGAGAAACTGTGCGGATAACGGCTGAGATAACGCTTGTCGAGGCCGATGGCCGCCATCAGCCCTTCGACCTTGCGCTTGCGCTCGGCGCTGTCGCCGCGGTCGTGGATCTCGAGGGGTTCGCTCAAGATGTTGCGCACCGTCATGCGCGGCGAGAGCGAGGAGACCGGATCCTGGAACACCATCTGGATCTTGGTGCGCATGTCCTGCAGTTCGGCGCCCTTGACGGAGAGGACGTCGACGACCTCCTTGCCGTCGTTGAACACCACCGCGCCGCCGTCCGGCGTGATGGCGCGCATCAGGATCTTGCTAAGCGTCGTCTTGCCGCAGCCGGATTCCCCGACGAGGCCCAGACATTCGCCGCGGCGAATGTCGAAGCTGACGTCGTCGACGGCGCGCAAGACGGTGGCTTCGTGCTTGCCGAAGAAACTGCGCTTGCGTGTCTTGTAGGTTTTCGAGAGGTTGGCGACGGAAAGCAGGATGCCCGGCGCCTCTGCCTGGAGCGGCTTCTTCTTGCCGACGAGGGCTTCGAGATTGACCGTCACATCGCGCAGCGCTTTCAGCCGCTCGCCGGGTTTCATATCGAAATGCGGAACGGCGGCCATCAGGCCCTTGAGATAGGGATGCTGCGGATTGCGGAAGATATCCTCGACCGGCCCGGCCTCCATGATCTCGCCATGATAGATGACGACCACCTCGTCGGCCATGTTGGCGACGATGCCGAGATCATGGGTGATGAGCAGCATCGCCATGCCGAGCTTGGCCTGCAGCTCGCGCAGCAATTCGAGGATCTGCGCCTGGATCGTCACGTCGAGCGCCGTCGTCGGCTCGTCGGCGATCAAGAGCGCCGGCTTGCAGATCAGCGCCATGGCGATCATCGCGCGCTGGCGCATGCCGCCGGACAGTTCGAACGGATACATGTCGTAGGTGCGATGCGGATTGGTAAAACCGACCAGGCCGAGCATCTCCTCGGTCTTCTCGCGCGCTTCCTGCTTGTCGACCTCGGTATGGATCAGCAGCACCTCGCTGATCTGGTTGCCGATCGTATGCAGCGGCGAGAGCGAGGTCATCGGCTCCTGGAAGATCGTCGCCATGCGCCGGCCGCGCAGATCGCGCATTTCCTCGCTGTCGCGTGGAAAGGAAAGGATATCGGTCGTGCTGCCGTCGAGCGGATCGGTGAACAGGATACGGCCGGAGGCCTTCGCCGGATTGGGCAGGATGCCCATGATCGACTGGCTGATCACCGATTTACCGGAGCCGGATTCACCGACGAGAGCGGTGACCTTGCCCGGAAGGATGCGAAGATTGGCTTCCTTTACGACACGGAGTCGGTCGCCGAAAACCGAGAAGGAGACGTCGAGATTTTCAATACGCAACAAATCGGCCGCAGACGCCATACCAATGAAATTCCCCAGTCTTCTGTGTTCCCGTTAAGGCACACTATCGTACCGCAAACGGGGTGTCTAGCAGATGACAATCACAGGAAAACTGCCGCGTCCCGCCAAAGTTCCCTGAGGCGAAACAAGCAGATTCATGGCGGGGTCTTGGCGTTTTACTGGATGAATTTCTCCATGCTGGTGCGCTTGACCTGTTTCTTGGCGTCGCGATGCAGGAGAATGACCTGCTCGGCCTCGGAAAGTCCGTTCTGCACGGCCTCGCGGAAGCTTTCGTCGACATTGATTTCAGGGGCGGGCGCGCGCGGCTGCAGCACCGTCACTTTCTGGCGGATGCCGCGCAGCTTCTCTTCGCCGAGCGTCGTCCATTCGCCGCCGCAATAACCGGCGAACGCCTGGCTGGCGACGACCTCGCGGCCGTATTTCTTGGTCAGGATCTGCAAACGCTGAACCTCGTTGACCGCCGAGCCGAAGGCGGAGAAGGTCAGGCGGTCCTTGAGGCCAACATTGCCGAACATGACGTTGCCGACATGCAGGCCGATGCCGTAGCCGACTCTGGTCAGGCCTTTCTGTTCGCGGTCCCGGTTGAGTTCGGCGACCCGCGCCTGCGCCTGATGGACGGCCGAAAGGGCTGCTTCGCAGGCAATTTTCGATGGGTCCTTGTGGCGCCCGCAGGGATAGACGGCGAGGAAGCCGTCGCCAAGGAAGCTCAGGATTTCGCCGCCATTGCGGTTGAAGGGGGCGGCTATGGCATCGAAGAACTGGTTCAGCGTGTCGATATAGGCCTGCCGGCCTTCCTTTTCGGCGTACATGGTGGATTCGCGCATGTCGCCCATGACTAGGGCTGCGCGGATCGTCTCACCGTCGCCGCGACGGATCTGGCCGTTCAGCACCCGTTTGCCGGCGTCGCCGCCGAGATAGGTGGTCAGCATGTTGTTGGCGAGCTTGCCGAGCACCGCCATCTTGGCGGCAACCGCCAGATGGTTCTGCATCCTGAGCAGCGCATCGATCATGTCGTCGGAAAAGCCGGTATTATGGTCCGTCGACCAGGAGCCCATCATGCCCTGCACCGAGCCGTCGCCGAAGGGCTGCACGAAGGCCAGGTAATCGGTGATGAGGTCCTTGCGCAGGTCCTCGAAAATGGGAAATTCGTTCGGCCCATCCTGCATCAGCCGGCGGCGGATGTGCTGCAGATTGTTGTCTAGCAGGTAATAATAAGGGCTCTGCAGGAAGCGGTCCGGCTTTTGCCCGGCGGGCATGCGGAAGCCCTCGATGGTCACGCCGCTGGCGCGCCGCCAGGTGAAGCTCAGCGCATCGTAGAGCGGATGCAGCATCGAGAAGGAAAGATGCACGCGCGCAAGCGGCAGGCCCGCAGCGGTGAGCCTTTCGCAGAAACCGCGCACGATGTTTTCAAGCTCGTCTCCGGCCAGCGATGAGTTCGTCAGCCATTCAGCGACCCGGTCCAACAAGATGGAGGACACGCTGGATTCGATCGTGCTCATTCTCGGTATGATCCTCATAAAGCACGCCATCCCCAAGAGCCAAAAGTCCCTCGGCCGGCACATTTTCATGCGCAGGTCACAGGGAAATCAGGATGTACGAGCGGTATTATTGTGTCAACGATCTGCCGAAGCGCGGCAGCAGCGCCCCTCAGCTCCCCATGCCGGGGATCGGACGGGTAGTCCTTTCCAGGTGGTTCATTATCAAAAGTCAAAATAGGGATGCTGCAAATGCGAAACAATGGGATCTGGAATTTTTTGTGCGCTCAAGTTGCAGCGAAGGGGCTGGGCGAGTCATTTCGGCCACACCCTGCTCCGACGGTGAGTAACGGCAGCGGGGTGAGGGAGGTAGCCATGGGGGCAAAACGGACAGCAGCATCGCCAGCGATAATAGGAAGATCCACGTCCGGGTTTAATTTGCCCTGATCATGCATTAGATCAGCGTCTTGAATTTCCCGTTTGAAAGATCCCGCCTTGGCCATCTCCCCCTTCGATATGCTTTTGCAGAAGATCGAAACCCGTACCGCCCGCGCCGGCATTATCGGGCTCGGTTATGTCGGCCTGCCGCTGGCGATCGCGGTGGCGCGCAGCGGCTTTGCCGTCACCGGCTTCGACATCGATCCCGGCAAGATGGTGGCGCTCGATGCCCGCCGCTCCTATATCGACGCGGTGAGCGACGAGGCGCTGTCCGCCGAGATCGATGCGGACCGATTCAAGGCGACGACCGATTTCGCTGGCCTTGTCGATTGCGACGTCATCATCATCTGCGTGCCGACGCCGCTGACGAAGCATCGCGATCCCGACCTCTCCTTCGTCGAGGCGACGTCTCGCTCGATCGCCGCGCATCTGCGCCCCGGTCAGCTCGTCGTGCTGGAATCGACCACCTATCCCGGCACGACCGATGACGTGGTGAAGGTCATTCTCGAAAGGGACGGCCTGAAATCCGGCTCGGACTTCTTCGTCGGCTTCTCGCCGGAGCGCGAGGATCCCGGCAATCAGCATTATCATACCGCCACCATCCCGAAGGTCGTCGCCGGCGACGGGGCCGAGGCGCTGGCGCTGATGAAGGCCTTCTACGGTGCGGCGGTGTCGACCGTCGTTCCGGTCTCCTCGAATGCGACGGCCGAGGCCGTGAAGCTCACCGAGAACATCTTCCGGTCGGTCAACATCGCCCTCGTCAACGAGCTGAAGACCGTCTATGCGGCCATGGGCATCGACGTCTGGGAAGTGATCGACGCGGCCAAGACCAAGCCCTTCGGCTATATGCCCTTCTATCCCGGCCCCGGCCTTGGCGGCCATTGCATCCCGATCGACCCCTTCTATCTCACCTGGAAATCGCGCGAATACGAGCTGCCGACCCGCTTCATCGAGCTGGCCGGCGAGATCAATTCGGCAATGCCGCGTTATGTCGTCGGCAAGCTTGCTGAAGCGCTCGACATCCGCGCCGGCAAGGCGCTGAGCCGCAGCCGGGTGCTGGTGCTCGGGCTCGCCTACAAGAAGAACGTCGCCGATATAAGAGAGAGCCCGTCGCTGCGGCTGATCGAGATCATCGAGGAGCGCGGCGGACGGGCGGATTACCACGATCCCTTCGTCGCCGAGATCCCGCCAACGCGCGAATACCAGGCGCTGAAGGGCCGCAGATCGGTGGCGCTGACGCCTGATGCCATCGCCGGCTACGATGCGGTGCTGGTCGCGACCGACCACGACCAAGTGGATTATGCGGCGCTGTCGAAAAGCGCGGCGCTGATCGTCGACACGCGCAACGTCTTCAACCGGCTCGGCCTCTCGGCCGGTCATGTGATCAAGGCGTGACGGAAATGCTTGAAAAAGACTTGCCGGTCATCTGGCTTGCGGCCACGGCATAACCGCCCGCCGCCCCGTCGATGAAATGCACATGGTCGCGTGAAATCGGCGTCGGCACGAAGCAGGTCATCAGCGCCGACGTCTGCCGATGCAGACCGTAGCGGGCAATGCCCTTGGCGCGTGCCCCGTCCAGCAGCGTCTCGATCCGTTTCAGATGTTCGGCATCGACGTCGACCGTCATCTTCAGCCCGTCGTCGAACTTGCGGAAATCGGAATTGCCGGCGACGTCGCGTTTGTAGCGGCGGGCGTCGAATCTGCCGAGCGGAATTCCGAGCCTGTAGAACACGACCGTGATCGCGAGCTGCAGGAAGATGATGAGTTTCTGCCGCAGTCGCCGGCCTGCCGGCGCGGTGGCCTTGGCTTCGCGATTGATGCCGTGCAGCGAGAAGGCAAGGTTGGGGCCATCCGCCGGCACCGGATGGCTGTCCCGGTTCTGCTCGGTGGTAATGGCGACGATGCCGTTGACGAGATCGCGGAATTCTTCGCCCGGCCGGCCTTCGCCGGGAATCGCGATGATCGAGACGATCTCACCGTTGCGTGCGTCGATCGGGCTCCAGCGACAGGAGAGGCCGGTGAGATCCGGGCGCGTTCCCGCAGCTGCCCGCTCAACGCCGTAACGGCCGAGCTTCATCTGTCTTTCGGCCCAGCTGGTGCCGCCGCCCCAGAACATCGCGTAGGTCACGTAAGGACTTGCGGCGTAACGCGCGACGCGGACGTCGAGGCCCTCGGCGCGAGTGTCGGCGACCGGCACAATGGCGATGCGCAGCATCAGGTTCAGATCTTCCTCAACCCAGACCTGCACGGCGGCAAGTGCATCGCGCGCCGCCTTCTCCAGCGAACCGGGCAGCGCGATCAGCGCGCCGTCGCCGCCGAAGACGAAGGGATAATCGCCCTTGCCGACGCCATTCAAGACCGCCGAAATGACGCTGGCGCCCGCCATGTTGACGTCCTTGTAACGGCCGCTGGCGATCGCCTGCGTCGAGCCGACGATGTCGGCCAGCGCCAGCACCCATCCGTCCGGCAGCGGCCGGTAGTTGGCGGCGTCGGTCACGCCCTCGAATTCGCTGAAGAGCGGCACTTCGGCAAAGAAATCTTCATCGGTCACTGTTTTCATATCATCGAGCTTAGCACAGACCCATGTTGCCACTGCAACGCCATTTCCCATATACGGCAATCGACTTGGCGCGGTTTCATGTGTTAGCACGCCCACACGATTTTCATGACGGATACGGATTAGATGAGCCGCCTCGACAGCTTCATTCGCCGGTTGACGGCTCAACGCGACATTCTGAACTCGATCGTCGATCTGGTCGGGGAAATCGAAGGCCCGGTGCTGGAGTTCGGCCTCGGCAACGGCCGCACCTATGATCACCTGCGCGAAAACTTCCCCGGCCGGCGCATCGTCGCCTTCGATTGGGAGGTGCGCTCCTATTCGGCCTCGACACCGGAGGCCGAAGACATGGTGACCGGCAACATCCGCGAATCCGGCCAGGCCTTTGTCGGCATCGGCGCAGCCCTTGCCCATGCCGATATCGGCACCGGCCACGACGAGATCGACGCCGTGACGCTGACCTGGCTGCCGCAACTGATGGCCGGCGTGCTCGCCCAAAACGGCATCGCCGTCAGCGGCCTGCCGCTGGAGCATCCCGAGCTGGTGGCGCTGCCGCTGCCGGAGGGGATCAAGGAAGGGCGGTATTTTCTCTATCGCAGGACATGATCTCCGCTCATGAAGCGCAGGAATAGCCTGCGGCCTGGCGCGCAGTGAGTTTTGCCTCGAAGTCGGTAGCGATTTCGTCCAGCGTCACGCTGCCCAGCCGCTGCAGGAGCAGGGACTGGGCTTCCTTCATCGCGTCGCCGAGGGCGATATTCACGGCCTGTTCCACCAGGCATTGCGGCTGATCGTCGGCTGGGCCGATGGCGAAGAGATGCGGCTCACCGATGGCGCGGTAGACGTCGAGCAGGGTGATTTCCGATAAGGGACGCACCAGCGTCCAGCCGCCGCCATGGCCCTTTTCGGAGCGGACGTAGCCCTGTTCGCGAAGGCCGGCCATAGTGCGGCGCACGACCACCGGATTGGTGTTCAGCATTTTGGCAATCATTTCGGAGGTCGCCGAGTGCTGGTGCCTATCCATGTGGATCAGCACGTGCAGCATGCGTGAAAGGCGGCTGTCATTGCGCATGGTTTTCTTCCTGTCGGTCGGACGGGGCATTATGACAAATCAATCGTAACAAGACAAGTGACGTGATACTTGACCGCGCCTCTTCATGTAACTTATGATGATCCATGATCGGTAGAGCCAAAGGAGAGTTTCATGTCCTACGAAGTCATCGTCATCGGCGGAAATTTTGCCGGCCTGTCGGCAGCCATGCAGCTTGCCAGGGCGCGGCGGCGCGTGCTGCTCGTCGACGCCGGCGCGCCGCGCAACCGGTTTTCTGAAGCATCGCATGGTTTCCTCGGCCAGGACGGCCAGACGCCGGCAGCGATCATGCGGGAGGGAAAACGGCAGCTTTCACTCTATGCGACCATCACCATCCGCGACGGGAAAGTCGTCCGGGCACAGAGGGATGGTGACGCATTCATCGTCGGCACCGAAGACAGCGG
Source organism: Rhizobium sp. BK112 (assembly GCF_014193215.1). Taxonomy (NCBI): domain Bacteria; kingdom Pseudomonadati; phylum Pseudomonadota; class Alphaproteobacteria; order Hyphomicrobiales; family Rhizobiaceae; genus Rhizobium; species Rhizobium sp. BK112. The sequence goes on along the minus strand of NZ_JACHYZ010000003.1, from coordinate 555,092 downwards.
CGAAGAACGAGCTGCGCGCATCGTGCTCGCAACCGGCGTCAGCGACACGCTGCCCGAGATCTCCGGACTGCGGGATCGGTGGGGCCGCTCCGCGCTGCACTGCCCCTATTGCCACGGTTATGAGGTCAGCGGCGGCAAGCTCGGCGTTCTCGCAAACCATCCGCATTCGGCCCATTCGGCCATGATGATTCCCGACTGGGGAGCAACGACCTTTTTCACCCAGGCGCTCTTTGAACCCGACGAAGAGCAACTGGTGCGGCTGACTGCCCGGGGTGTCCGGATCGAACGCAGCCCTATCGTGGAATTGTTGGGCGACAATCCGAAGCTTGAGGCGGTTCGCCTCGCCGATGGCCGCGTCGTGCCGCTGGACGCCCTGTTCGTCGCGCCGAAAACGACGATGGCGAGCCCTGTTGCCGAACAGCTCGACTGCGCCTTCGACGACGGCCCGTTTGGGCCGATCATCCGGATCGCCGATAACAAGGAAACCACCGTCAAGGGTGTCTTTGCCGCCGGCGATGCGGCAAGCGCCATGCACAACGCCACCCTCGCCTCCGCCTCAGGCGTGCTCGCCGGCGTGCACTGCCATCAATCGCTGGTCATGCAGTCGGTCGCGTAAGGCAGAAACAGCACGCAGGGTGGAATTTCCCCCAGCAGATCAAGGACCTTCGTCCACCTCGTAATCCTTGCGGTGAAAATCTCAACGCGTTAATCATTGCTTTTAAAATAAGGAGCGGATGCAACCCACTTAGTGCAATTTCTACGTTTGAATTGTAGCTGTTTTCATCTGAATGACTATCAAGCAAGACGATGGTGAGACAGTGGATCACCGTGCTTGCACCAAGCAGAAATGGGGGCATTTCAATGGGTTTTACTGAAGCTGTTCGGACTGTTCTGAAGCAGAAATACGCAACCTTTTCCGGCAGGGCTTCTCGGTCGGAATATTGGTGGTTCGTGCTGTTTTATGTGTTGGCGCTGTTCCCTATTGCAATTCTGGCGGGTATCCTCGCCATCCTTTTCAGTGGGGGCTTGGGCGCCGCGTCACCGGCTTCATTTGCCGTGGTCGCCTGGTTGTTGTTTACGCTTGCAATCCTTTTGTCGGTGATATCCCTGCAGGTGCGCCGGTTCCATGACCGCAACATTTCCGGTTGGTGGTATCTTGCGCTGGTTGTCCTGAGCTTTGTTCCCTATGCCGCTCTGGTCACAGTCCCGGCGATCATTGTTATTTCCGTGCTTCCGGGCACGGAAGGTCCGAACAAGTTCGGGACGGATCCGCTGCGTCCGGAACGAAGCGCAGAGGTCTTTGCCTAGAGCATGACCATCCGCAACAGCGGGAGCAAAGGGCAATGAACGGGAGAATGCCGCTTCGTCATCGCCCCATTGGACGGAGTGCGATTGAGCAGGCGGGTTCGTTTGGCAGTGTCGGAACGACTTGCTATCCCTTCTCCCCAACGGGGAGAAGGTGGCCCGCAGGGTCGGATGAGGGGGCCGCACGGTAGGCGCCAACGATCAGTTTTCCGGAAGGAAGCCTACGGCAAGAACAGCACGTTGTACTGATCGAACTCGCCCGGCAGATCCCGCACCTTCATCTCCTCCTCACGGTCCTCGAAGAGGACGAGGCAATCCTCGTAGAATCCCGACAGCATTGATACGAAGGCTTTCGTTCCTTCCGGGCCGTAGAAGAGCGGCGTGAACTCCATGTAGAGCGGAACGCGGCGGGCAAGCAGAGGTTGCATCGACCGGCAGGCGACCGGCTCGTAACCCTCGATATCCATCCAGACGAGGCCGATCGCGGCCGGGTCGATCGAAAGGCCGGCAAGGATCTCGGAAACCGGCTTTACCGGCACGCTGATCTTCTTGTCCGTCGGGCTCTGGCGGATGGCGCTGCTCTTGCCGTGATTGTTGAGGTTGAGAAAAAAGTCGATCTCGCCTTCGCTCTCGCCGGCGGCGCAATTGACGAGCCGGACCTTCTCCTCCAGCCGGTTCTGGCGAATGTTGAGGGCAAGCAGCGGGAAATTGCGCGGGTCGGGCTCGATGCTGACGATCTTGCTGTAAGTATCGCTCAACGCGAAATAGACGGTCTGGGTGCCGATGTTGCCGCCGATCTCCAGCAGCGTCGCATCCTTTCTGAGCAGGCCGCGCTCGCGCAAGATGACGATGAGCCGGTCGACGGCCTCGCGCTCGAAATGGCCCTTCCGGAAGACCTTGCGGCCGATATAGTCGGCGGGCGAGAAGGTCATCCGATGGTCGCCGGCGTCGACCGTCATCGAGACGACGCGCGGGCCGATATTCTCGATCAGCAGGCGACGGCCGAAGCGGGTGTCGAAGAAGCGCGAAGCGGCGGCATTGCGCGCCTTGCGCAGGCGACGGCTCCAATATTTGGCGGTCAGCCAGGGCTTGCCGGGCATCAGTCTTTTCCTTCGAGCGGTTCTGCCGCTTTCTCTCTCGGAATGACGTAGACTTTCAAGGGCAAGGCCCGGCCGCGCACGCTGATTTCACGGCTTTCGATGCCGGCGAGATCAGCACCCGAAAGGTTCGCCACCGGCTCGGAGATGACGATTGCCGCTTCGAATTCCTTGGCGGCGGTCTCGAGCCGGCTCGCCACATTCACGGTATCGCCGATCGCCGTCATGCTGCGCACCCGCCCATATCCCATCGTGCCGACGACGGCCGGGCCGGTGTGAATGCCGATGGCGATGCGCAGCGGCAGCGCCAGTTCGTCGGCGAGCTCTGCGGCGAGTTTCTCGATCTCGGCGACGATCGCTGCTGCTGCGTTGAGCGCCTGGCGGCAGGCTTCCTCCGGCGCGGTGTTGAGGCCGAACAGCGCCATGGCGCCGTCGCCGATGAACTTGTCCAGCCGTCCGCCCGCCTGCTCCACTGCCTTGCCGATTATGGCGAAATAGCGGTTCAGCAGGAAGACGACGTCGAAGGGCAGGCGGGTTTCCGTCAGCGTGGTGAAATGGCGGATATCGACGAAGAGTACGGCGATCTCGCGCTCGCGGCCGGGGCTCGTTTCCTGACTGTTGGCGGGAAGAGCGGCCTCGGTCGCCGGCACGAGAAGCGGCGCAACCGCGACGTTGTGGTTCGGACGAAGCTGGCAGGCGAGCCGGACATCCGGGCCGGCATTGATGCGCCTCAATGTCGTCTGTTCCATCTTGTCGGGGGCCGGAAGGTTTTCGTAATCGCCAAGGATCTGCACCCGGCAGGTGGAGCACTGCCCCTTGCCGCCGCAGACGGCATAATGCGGCAAGCCGCCGAGCCGGCTTGCTTCCAGCACCGAGAAGCCGCGCGGCACACGGATCACCTCGCCGCCCGGATAATTCACGGCGACCTGGTCAAGCCGCTCCTTCAGCTTGCGCCGGGCGCGGGCGACGACGACGATCAGAAGCGAGGCCGAGAAGGCGCCGTAGAGCCCGGCACGGATCATGGCGACCTGACGGTGAACTTCCGGATTTGAGATGTAACGGGTGTTGACGCCCTCCTTGTAGGCGCTGATCGTCATTGCCTGTTGGTAGGATGGGTCGGCGAGCGTTCGGCCCATTTCGACGAAGCCGAGCAACGAAAGCACCGGCACGAGGATCGCAAGCGCCAGCAGAAGGGGCGCAAAATCCGGATACCAGGGCCGATAGCGCAACCAGAAATGGATGCCGATGCAGCCATGGATCCAGACGGCGACGACAGCGAAGCCCTGCCGCAATCCGTTCGCCGGATTCCTGATCCAGAGCATGCTGACGACCGCCTCATAGTCATCGATGTAGCCGTAGAACTCGTGGGCGATACGCGTGCCGATGACATGATCGAGGAGCAGCAGCGGGATCATCAAGCCGAGCACGATCTGCGCCATTTCCCCCTTCGGCATCACGAGGCTGCGTCTGACATAGATGGCGCGCAGCACCAGCGCGATATGGATGAGGACCGCCGAATAGAAGATGGTCGTCCCCAGAGGATTGCGCCAGATCATCAGGAAAAGATGGGCGGCTTTATCGGCGGCGGAGACCGAAATCAGGCCGATCGCATGGTTTGACAAATGCAGCAGGACGAAGATGAAAATGACGAGGCCGGAACCGAGCCTCGCCCTTCTGATCGCACGCTCCGAAAAAATCCCTGTGGCCGAGACCGTCGTCATTCATTCCCGTTCTTGTCGATGTAACCGCAGGCCCATAGAGATTGAGAAAGAGGCGGAATTGCTTCGATCGCGATCACATTCCATATGCTTATGCGCAAGTTTTAATGAAGGGGACAATAGCGGAATTTTTCGTGATAGCACGAGTGCCGGTTGTAAACAGTCTGTCTTATGTGAGGTGTCAATGCGGGTGGCTTTCTACGCGCCGATGAAATCGCCGAACCATCCGGTGCCGTCAGGCGACCGGCTGATGGCACGGCTGTTGATCCGGGCGCTGGAACTTGCCGGACACGAGGTCGAGGTCGCTTCCGAATTCCGCGCCTATGCCTCGACACCGGAAGCCGCAGCGGAGCTCGAACCCGCCGTCCACACCGAACTGGAGCGGCTGCGGTTGGCATGGAAATCCGCGCCGCGGCCGGATCTCTGGTTCTGCTACCACCCCTATTACAAATCGCCCGATCCCTTCGGGCCTGTCCTCTCTGCCGAATTCGCCATTCCCTATGTCACCGCCGAAGCCTCCTATGCGGCAAAACGCAACGCGAGCGGCTGGGCCGCGTCGCAGAAGCGCGTGGGCGCGGCGATCATGCAGGCGGCGGTCAATATCAGCTTCACCGAGCGTGACCAGGCAGGACTTGCCTCCGCCTTTCCGCAGGCGCGCCTTGCTCGTCTGAAACCCTTCATCGATACGACGCTGTTTGAAACGATTTCGCCGGAGCCCGATCGGCGCCGGCTGATGACGGTCGCGATGATGCGGGCCGGCGACAAGATAGACAGTTATGCGATGCTCGCAAAAGCATTGCGGCTGATCGAAGACCGGCCCTGGACGCTTGCCGTCATCGGCGATGGTCCGATGCGCCACGAGGTGCAGGCGCTGTTTGCCGATCTTCCCGGCCGCGTCGAATGGCTGGGCGAGCGGAATGCCGTCGAGATCGCCGAGTTGCTCGGACACGGCGGCCTCTATGTCTGGCCCGGCTGCGGCGAGGCCTATGGCCTTGCCTATCTGGAAGCCCAGGCCGCCGGCCTGCCTATCGTCGCGCAAGAAACGGCGGGCGTGCCCGCGGTGGTCGAGGCTGGCGTGACCGGCCTGCTGACACCGGACGGTGATGTCGTGGCCTATGCCGGCGCCGTGGCCGCCCTGCTTGACGACAGGCAAAGGCGCGACGCCATGGGGCAGGCGGCACGGCGCTTCGTGCTCAGGGAGCGTTCGCTTCCCAACGCGGCGCGAGTGTTGAACGGAATTTTGCAGGACAATCTGGGAATGGGAGCGACGGGATGACCGACAAGATGGCCTGGGAGCCTTTGCGGCGCGAGCTTGACCGCTGGCAGGCGGCCGGCCGCGTGGCGCGGTTCTGGCTGCGGGATGACGATGCCGTCGAACCGACGCCGGCACTGGAGACACTGACGGCGCTCGCGGGCGAAAGCAACGTTCCGCTGACGCTCGCGGTTATTCCCGCCCTGACCGGCGAGGCCTTGGCCGCGCGCCTAGGGGAGGAAACAGCCATAACGGTTGCGGTGCATGGCTGGTCTCATACGAACCATGTGGGGCCGGAAAAAAAGAAGCAGGAACTCGGCGGCGAACGCCCGGCGGATGTCGTGCTCGGCGAGTTGCGGGAAGGCTTCCGGCTGTTGCAGCTGTTGCATCCGGCCCGCTTCCTGCCGATGCTGGTGCCGCCTTGGAACCGGATCGACGCTAGTCTTATCCCGGCGCTGCCGGGCCTCGGATTTACCGCCCTTTCGGTTTATGGGCGGGCAAGGCAGGATGGCCCGGTGCCGCTGCTCAACACCCATGTCGACATCATCGACTGGCACGGCACGCGCGGCGGACGGGGCGAGGCGGAATTGGTGGCCGACCTGGTAGCGGAGCTCCGCGATCGGTTTGCCGGCAGCGAGGAACCTGTCGGCGTGCTCACTCACCATCTGGTGCACGATGCGGCCGCATGGGACTTCCTGTCGGCCTTGTTTGCAGTGACGGGCCGGCATCCGGCCGTCCGCTGGTCATCGGCGTCGGAGCTGCTTGAGCATGTCGCGCAATAGTGTGCCGCGGTTTTGCGATAACGACATGCGTAAAAACAAGATCAGGCGGCGTGAACGCGCCCGAGGAAGTCTCGCATGAGTGCGACGACGTCATCGAGATGCGTCTCGAGCAGCCAGTGGCCGCCGCCCAGCAGATGCAGTTCGGCATCCGGCAGATCGCGCAGATAGGCTCGCGCCGATTTTTCCGGCATGTAGTGGTCGTTGGGACCCCAGACGATCAAGGTCGCAGGCTGGTATTCCCGCAGGTATTTCCGGTGTTCCGGAAACCAGGCCCGGTTCTCCTTCAATCCGGCGATCAGGTCGATGGCGATTTCCTTGCGCCGCGGCGTGGTCAGCGACCAATGCAGCGTCCAGAGATCGGGCGGGATGGTACCGGCCAGAGCCGGCGGCAGATCGTTGAGGAATTCATCCCTGAAGGTGTCCTCGCTGACCGCTTCCGCCAGCGCCGTCCTCATCTCCGATAGTGGAAGCGTCCACGTCGCCTCGATATCGGCATACTTGGGTCCGAGGGCATCCTCATAGGGGATGTCGCCATTCTGGATGATGAGCGCCACGATGCGCCGAGGCTCTTTGATTGCCAGCCGCGCGCCGATAGGCGACCCGAAATCGTGCAGGTAGAGGACGAAGCGGTCGATATTGACCGCGTCGATAAAAGCCCGCAGCCAGGCGGCATAACCATCGAAACTGTAGTCGAAATCGTCAGGCGTGCCACTATAGCCCGCGCCAGGGAAATCCGGTGCAATCAGGCGCCAGCGGTCGGCAAGGCGCGGCATGAGATTGCGAAATTCATAGGACGAGCAGGGGTAACCGTGCGGCAGCAGCAAGACCGGAGCATCCGGCCGACCGGCCTCGCGGTAAAAAGTCTCGATGCCTGCGACCGTGATCGAGCGATGCCGGACGAGAGCGGACATCGGGAAGCTTCCGCCGCCGCCGCTCACTTTCGGTCCTCCTCATGCTGCTCGGCGCCCTCTACCGGCCGCAGCCAGGGCTCGCGGCGCTTGATCCAGAGTTCGTAGCGCGGCACGAGGGGCGTCGGGGCATCGGACAGGATACCGAGCTTGATTTCCGCCTCTTCGTCATCGGCGGAAAACAGCCGCGAACCACAGCCGGTGCAGAAATGGCGACCTCGGAACTCGGCGGTTTCCCCAGAATGTTCGAATTGGCCGGCTGGCCAGATCCCGTAAAAGGTAAAGGCCGAACCGCTTTCTTTCCTGCAGTCGGTGCAATGACAGATCCCGACGCGCAAAGGTTCGCCCCGAACAGAGATCTGCACCTGCCCGCAAAGGCACTTTCCGGAAAACACGGTCATAGCTGGTCCCCGCGTAATGGTTTACCTGCCGGGAAACGGCCTGATCCAACATCTGTTCCGTCAGCAAGCTGAGGTTTCGCGGGTTGCTAGATCACCACGGTCTGATTGTCGCGGGCGGCAAAGGATTCGGGGAAGGCGGCCTGCGCCTGCGCTTCCATCTCAGCCAGCTGTTCGTCGGTGCGCGAGGGGGCGTGGTGGAAGAGCGCGAAGCGCTTGGCGCCCGCCATCTTCGCAAGCTCGGTGCCGTGCTGCCAGGTCGAATGGCCGAAGCCCTTGAAACGCTGCATCTCGTCTTCATTGTAGGTGCAGTCGTAGACGACGAGATCGGCGTCCTGCATCATCTCCAGTGAGACCGGATCATAAGCGCCCGGAATATGTTCGATGTCATAGACGAGAGCGATCGAACGGCCCTGCCATTCGACGCGGTAGCCGATGGCGCCGCCCGGATGGTTCAGCATGAAGGTCTTGATCGCGATGCCTTCGTGGGGGGTCAGAACCTGACCGGGATGGAAGTCGCGGAAGTTCATCGTCGCCTGACAGATGTCGGTCTTGACGGGAAACCAGGGCGGGCTGATGAACTGATCGACCATTTCCCGCGTGCTCATCTTGCCGTCGAGGTGGCCGGACCAGATGTTGACGTTGATCGAGGGGTAATAGATCGCCTTGAAGAAGGGCAGGCCGATGATGTGGTCATAGTGGCAGTGGCTGAAGAACAGGTCCACGTCGCTGACGCCGTCGGCGAGCAACGAAAGCCCCGCCTCGCGCAGGCCGGAGCCCGCGTCGAAGATCATCCGATGTTTTCCGCAGCGAATTTCGATGCAGGAAGTGTTACCGCCGTAGCGATCGAACTCGGGGCCCGACACTGGAATACTGCCACGGACGCCCCAAAATTTTACCTGAAACAGTTCTGTCGTCATCGTTCTTCAAACCGGCCTTCCCGCGTCGCCATCGTAGTCATTGTTTATCCCGATGCGAAGCAGTAGAATTCCACGGGTTTGCCTGCGCCCCCTTTCATTCTCCTAACCGCTAGCGGAAGAAGAAGTAGATTTTCCTAAGCAATCGGCTTTCGCTTCGGAAAGCAAGCCGGTTTGGTTGGTTTTCGGTAAACGGGCTGCTGGGGCGGGGCGTTTTCCGCAAGTCATGCCTATTAGATGGTTGCGCGCGATTGAAAAAACAATTGCTGCCTCCTCAGGCCCAGATCCACTGCATGCCTTTGTCAAGATCGTGGCACGCCAGCGCGGCGTCAGGCAGTTCCAAGCCTGTTGATATTTCCCATGAGGTCCGCGGCGAGACGCAACGAGGCGGCGGTTGCCATGGTCATTTGCGGCAGCAGCAGCCATTCGAGCGTCCAGGCAGCGCCTGAGCGTTCCTGCTCGTGGACGAGGGACTGGTGGATGCCCGAGAGAACAGTGGCATTGAAGCGGGCGAGCGAGATCAGGACTTCGGCGGAAACCGGGTTCTGCTTGTGCGCCATCGCCGACGAGGTGCCGCCGCCGGCAATTTCGATTTCGCCGCCGGCCTGGGCGAGCAGCGCGATATCCTGGCCTATCTTACCGAGGCTGCCCGATATCGACGCGAACAGGCCGGCGATATCGGCGATCGGCAGACGCCCGCTCTGCCATTGCGTTGCGTCGGTAAGGCCGAGCTCCTGGGCGAGCGAGGCGCGAACGGCTGCGGCCTGCGACCCGAGCTTATCAAGCGTGCCGGCCGCACCGCCGAACTGGACGGGAAAACTCTGCTCGGTCAGGCGGTCGCGATAGGTCGCAAGCGGCGTGCGCCAGGCTTCGAGGCGATCGGTGACGGTGATGGGGATCGCCGCCTGCATGCGGGTACGGCCCATCAGCCCGTTTTGGCCGAACTGGCCGTCGAGCGCATCGAGCCTCTTGAGGATGGCGGAAAGCCGGCCGGCAAACAGGAAGACGACGGCCTTCAGGCGGACCATCAGGCTGGTATCGATGACATCCTGGCTGGTGGCGCCGAGATGGAGACTCTTGGCTGCCTCCTCGCCGACAGCGGTGCGCAGCTGCTTGATGAGTTCGGGGATGACGACACCGTCCCTTGCCGTTGCCGATCGAAGGCTGGCCAGATCGGGCGAGAAGGCGGCGCAGATTTCGGTGATGCGCCTTGCTGCTTCGGCGGGGATGAGGCCATGGCCGGCTTCGGCCCTGGCGAGCGCGGCCTCGAAGGAGAGCATGGCGCGGATATCGGCCTCGGCGGAAAAATAGGAGGCGATTTCACCGTCGCCGAGCAGGCCGGAAAGGAAGGGGTGGTCGAAGGGCGATGCGGTCATGATTGTCTCGCTTTGCTGGCCCCTCATCCGGCTGCCGCCACCTTCTCCCTATTGGGGGGACGGGACTGCGGTGGCGTCCGCGCTTTATGGGCAGGTAATCTCGCGTGGGCACGTCCCTCTCCCCTCGGGGAGAGGGTCCGGTGAGGGGGAGGCTACTTGCACAGGGCTGTCCGAACAAGCCACCGGCATGCCGACCCTCAGATATCGAGAAATACCGTTTCCTTGGGACCCTGCAGATGGATGTCGAAATGGCAGGTTGCGCCGTCGCGGGTGGCGACCATCGTTGCGACGCGCTCGCGATGTTCGATGCGGGACAGCAGCGGGTCGGCGGCGTTGGCCTCCGTCTCTTCCGGGAAATACATACGCGTATGCAGGCCGATATTGATGCCGCGGGCGACGATCCAGAAGGTGATGTGCGGGGCTTGTCTACGGCCGTCCTTGAAGGGGACACGGCCGGGCTTGACGGTCTCGAAGCTGTAGACGCCATCCTCGGCGCGGGTCGGGCAGCGGCCCCAGCCGGTGAAATTCGGATCGGCGGTTCCGCGCATTTCCGAAGGGCTGTTGTAGAGGCCGGCGCTGTCGGCCTGCCAGATCTCGATAACGGCATCGCGCACCAATGCGCCGGCCCCATCGAAGATTCGGCCGGTGACGGTGATGCGTTCGCCGAGCGTCTTGTCATTGACCATCTCGATGCCGAGATCGGTGTCGTAGACGCCCTTTATGTCGCAGAAATTCGGCGTCAGGCCGATATGGACATAGGGGCCTGCCGTCTGCGACGGGGTTTCCTTGAGATAGCCGAGCTGCTGCATGGTCAGTTGCCCTCCAGCCTGTTTTCGAACATCGTCGAGCGGCGGCCGCGCAGCACGATATCGAATTTATAGGCGCGTGAATCCATCGGGATCGTGTTGCCCCAGTCGAGCGGCGCGATCAGCTGCTCGATCGCCGCCTTGTCGGGGATCGTGCCGACGATCGGACATTTCCAGATCATCGGATCGCCCTCGAAATACATCTGGGTGATCAGGCGCTGGGCAAAGCCGTGGCCGAAGATCGAGAAATGGATATGGGCCGGCCGCCAATCATTGACGCCGTTCGGCCAGGGATAGGCGCCGGGGCGGACGGTGCGAAAAGAGTAACGGCCTTCCTCGTCGGTGATGGCGCGGCCGCAGCCGCCGAAATTCGGGTCGATCGCCGCAAGATAGGTTTCCTTCTTGTGGCGATAGCGGCCGCCGGCATTGGCCTGCCAGAACTCGACCAGGGCGCCGGCAACCGGCTTGGCACGCTCGTCGAGCACCCGGCCATGGACGATGATGCGTTCGCCGATAGCGCTTTCGCCGGGGCGCGCATAATTCAGGATCAGGTCGTTGTCGAGTTCGCCGATCATCGAATGGCCGAAGACCGGCCCGGTGGTTTCGGAAACCGTGCCGTCGAGCGACAGCAGCGCACGCTGCGGCGCGCGCAGCAGGGAGGTCTTGTAGCCGGGGGTCAGCGCCGGCGCATGCCAGGCACGGTCGCGGCCGAAGAAGGCGCCGGTCTCGGGTTTGCGATTTGCTCGTTCGGACATTTTTCCCCCTCAGGCCGCCTTGTCGGCGTCCATCTGTGCGAAGGTCTGCTTTGCGATCTTGATCGCGTGATTGGCGGCGGGAACGCCGGCATAGATCGCCACATGCAGCAGCGCCTCGCAGATATCCTCACGGGAGGCACCCGTATTGACGGTGGCGCGCACATGCATGGCGACCTCGTCGTCCTGGCCGAGCGCCGCGAGCAGAGCGATGGTGACGATCGAGCGTTCGCGCTTCGTCAGCGCCGGGCGCGACCAGACATGGCCCCAGGCGGCTTCGGTGATCAATTCCTGGAAGGGACGGTCGAACTCCGTCGATGCGGCGGCGGCTCGGTCGACATGGGCGTCGCCGAGCACGGTGCGGCGGGTCGCCATGCCTTGGCGATAGCGCTCGGAGGAGGACGCGGTTTCGTTCATGGGCTGTTTTCTCCAGGCGTAATGGATGTGAGGAAGGCGCGGATGACCGCCGTTAGCGCTTCCGGCTGCTCGACGCAGGGAATGTGCGCGCAATTGGGGATGACCTCATAACGCGCGTCGGGGATAAGCTTGGCGGTCGAGAGCACCAGATCGGGCGGCGTCGAGCCATCCTGGTCGCCGACGACGCAGATTGTCGGGACAGTGATCGTCTTTGCAGTTTCGGTAAAATCGGCGTCGCGGATCGCGGCGCAGGCAGCGACATAACCTTCGACCGGCTGACGCGTCAGCATGTTGCAATAGCCTAAATAGGCGGTGTTTTCGGGCCGGCGGAAGGCCGGCGTGAACCAGCGCTCCATGATGGCGTCGACGATGCTGCCGATGCCGTTTTTCTCGACGGCGGCAATGCGGGTGTTCCAGCTCTCTGCTGTGCCGATCTTATGGGCGGTGTCGCACAGGATCAGGGCACTGACCAGGTCCGGCCGGCGCTGATAGAGCGACTGGGCGATGAGGCCGCCGACGGAGAGGCCGCAGATGACGGCCTTCTTGACCGACAAGAGATCGAGCAGGCCGGCGAGATCCGTCGCATGATCCGCAATCGATGAGGGGAGCTGGCCGACATCGGACAGGCCGTGGCCGCGCTTGTCGTAAAGCACGATGGGGAATTCGCCGGCAAGCCGCACCACGACGTCGCGCCAGATGCGGAAATCCGTCCCGAGCGAATTGGTAAAGACGATCACCGGCCTGTCGGCTGGTGCACCGATGACCTGATAATGGATCGTCACGTCGTTTATGCGGGCGAATTGCACGTCATTCTCCTCCTGAAGGCGAAATTGAATGTTTGATCCGGTTAAGTAAAATGATATTTTTAGGCTTTTCGATAACTTCGGAGTTATGTGAGCGATGATCGACAGCCGCGTCAAGTTTCGCCATCTGCAGACCTTTGTCGAGGTGGCGCGGCAGAAGAGCGTCATGAAGGCCGCCGAATTGCTGCATGTCAGCCAGCCGGCGGTCACCAAGACGATCCGCGAACTGGAACAGGTGCTGGGTGTCGATGTCTTCGAGCGCGACGGCCGCGGCATCAAGATCACCCGTTACGGCGAGGTCTTCCTGCGGCACGCTGGTGCGGCGCTGACGGCGCTGCGCCAGGGTCTCGATTCCGTCTCGCAGGAGCAGTTTTCCGAAGCGCCGCCGATCCGGATCGGCGCGCTGCCGACGGTGTCATCGCGAATCATGCCGCGGGCGATGGAGCTCTTCCTCAAGGAGAATACCTGGAGTCGGGTGAAGATCGTCACCGGCGAGAATGCGGTGCTCTTGGAGCAGCTTCGTGTCGGCGATCTCGATGTCGTCGTCGGGCGTCTGGCAGGCGCCGAGAAGATGGCCGGCTTTTCCTTCGAGCATCTTTATTCCGAACAGGTAGTGTTTGCCGTGCGCCCCGGCCATCCGCTGCTCGACGGCCGGCAATCGCTGTTTTCAGGTTTCGGCAACTACACGGTGCTGATGCCGACGCGGGGTTCGATCATCCGGCCGGTGGTCGAAAATTTTCTCATCGCCAATGGCGTCGCCAGCCTGCCCAACCAGATCGAGACGGTATCGGATTCCTTCGGCCGCGCTTTCCTCCGGGCAAACGACGCGATCTGGATCATTTCCCACGGCGTGGTGGCCGACGATGTCGCCGACGGGCGGCTGGCGCTTCTGCCGATCGATACCGGCGAGACCAAGGGGCCGGTCGGATTGACGATGCGCGCCGATGCCGTGCCGTCGCTGCCGCAATCGATCCTGATGCAGACGATCCGGGAGGCGGCAGGCGAGGTTTCCTGAGGTAATGGAGGACGGACCGATGGAGGATCAGAAGAGGAGTCTCGGCAGGCGGGCGACGGAAGCGACGGTGAAATTCGTCGCAGTGCTTGCGGCGATGATCTTCATCGCGGCGGGCTCGCTGTCCTATTGGCAGGGCTGGCTGTTCCTTTTCAATTTTGGCGGCTGGATTGTCGCGACGACGGCCTATTTCCTGAAATATGACCGCGCCTTGCTGGAACAGCGGCTGCATGTCGGGCCGGCTGCGGAGCGGGAACCGGCCCAGAAGCGCATTCAGCTTTTCAACGGCATCGTGCTGATCGCGCTCTTCATCGGTTCGGCGCTCGATTACCGGTTCGGCTGGTCGGCCGTTCCGGCGCCGATCGTGATTTTCGGCAATGTTCTGATGGCGGCCGGCTTTTACGGCTGCTTCCTCGTGCTGCGGCAAAACAGCTTCGCTTCGGCAACGGTCGAGATCCGCCGGGATCAGCGGGTCATTTCAAGCGGGCTCTACAGCGTCGTGCGCCATCCGATGTATGCGGCGGCGCTGGTGCTCTTCGTCGGCATACCGCTGTCGCTCGGTTCCTATTGGGGCCTGCTGGCCATCCCTCCTGCCTTTGCCGGACTTGTCGCGCGGCTGCTGGACGAGGAGAAACATCTGACAAGAGACCTGCCGGGTTACGCCGAATACCGCCGCAAGGTCCGCGACCGGCTGCTGCCTGGGCTATGGTGACGGCTCCATTGGAGCAATTCTTGAAATCTGTTGCCGAATGCCTAGATTTGGACTATGTCTAATTCAAGACAGGAGGCTGTTATGCAGCATGCGCGACGCACCGAGCACCGGGAAGACCAGGGGCCACAGCGGCTGGACATGGATCGCTTTGCGCCGGCAAATCGCAAGAGGCTAAGCGCACCGGCCTTGCGGACCTTCCTGGCGATCGCCGATCTCTGGGGGCTGACGGAAGAGCAGCGTCTGCTCGTACTCGGTTACCCCTCCCGGTCGACCTACCACAATTGGGCCAAACAGGCGCGCGAGCACGGCGCTTTCACGCTTGACGTCGATACGCTGACCCGGATCTCGGCGGTGCTCGGCATCCATCAGGCACTCGGCGTGCTTTTTGCCGATGAGCGCGCCGGCGTCGCCTGGCTGCGCACGCCGCATCAGGCGCCGGTTTTCGGCGGGCATCCACCGCTTGATATCGTGACCAGCGGAACCCAGGACGGGCTGATGACCGTCCGCCGGTTTCTCGACGGCGCGCGCGGTGGTCTCTACATGCAGCCGAACAGGCTCGACGAAGCCTTCACGCCTTACGAAGATGCGGACATCGTCTTCCGGTGAGGGATCGTTTTGCAGAGGCGCCGCGTCCGTCACACCGGCTGATCCCGTCGCAATTTCCACCGATCGGGCTTTTCGAGACGGTGACGCGGGTGTCCGACCTTGAAGCGGTGATGGAACTCGTCGGCTGGACCAACGACCGTCTCGTCGCCGATCGCATCCAACGGCTTCCCCAGGCTGAATGGGTTTATGGCACGCCAAACGCCAGCATCGTGATGGCGGCTTTCCTGCATGTTGCGCCGGGAGGAATGCGGTTCAACGGCTCTGATCTCGGCGCCTGGTATGCCGCCGATGATCTCAGGACAGCCGCTGCCGAGGTCGGCCACCATCTTCGGCGCGAGGCTGTCGCACGCGGGGTGGCGATGATGGCGCGCACCTATCGAAGCTATGCGGCCACCCTGATTGGCGATTACCTCGACATTCGCGGCGAAGAGTTGCTGCGGCCCGATGTCTATGACGGCGCCAGCTATGCGGCGTCGCAGGTGCTGGGGGAAGAGGTCCGCTCGAGCGGTGGCGCCGGCATCCTCTATGACAGTGTCCGGCTGAGGGGCGGGGTGGTCATCGTCGCGCATAGACCGCGCAACATCCGGGACGTCGTGCAGGCCGACCATTTCGAAATCACCGTTTCCGCCACTGACCGGCGCATCGATATCAGGAAGCTTGCCGCCTGATATCGGCAATCGCAAGGTGAGCCTCAAACCGGCAATCGTTCGGCCCAGGCCTTTGCCGCCTTGGCCATCGTGGCGAGGTGATCGGCGCTGGAGAAGCCGGAGATCGTCTTGCGCGGCTTGAGGTCGTGGTCGCCATCCTCGAGCCAGAGGATCTCGATCCTGTCGGAGAGATCATAGCCCGGCACCTCGTCTCGTGTGCCGAATTCGTCGCGCGTTCCCTGGCAGATCAAGGCGGGCGTCGTCAGCCCGGTAAGGTGGGCGGTGCGCAGCTTCTCCGGCTGGCCGGGCGGATGGAAGGGATAGCCGAGGCAGAGCAGGCCGGCGATCTTCCCCCTGTGATAAAGATCGTCGGCGATCATGCTGGCAACCCGGCCGCCCATCGACTTGCCGCCGATGATAAGCGGGCCGCTGGCACCGAGCGTGGCAATGGCCGCCTCATATTCGGGATTGAGCGTTTCGGCGCGCGGCGGCGGCTTGCGGCCTTCCGAGGTGCGGCGGGCGGCCATATAGGCGAATTCGAAGCGGGCCACACGGAAGCCAACGCCGGCAAGCGCATTTGCCGCTGCTGTCATCGACGCCGAATCCATCGGCGCGCCGGCGCCATGGGCCAGAAGGATCGTGAAGCGCGCATCCTGAGGCCCCTGCAGCAGAAACCTGTCAAGCATCGGTAATCCTCCATGCCATCGTCGGAACCATGTCGACGGCCGTGACTTCTTCACTGAAAGGAGACTGACAATGTCGACGAATGATCAAAACGTAAAGCCCGAGCAGCGGCGCCCCAAAGATGTCGGCGCCGTTCCCGACAAGCCGGAGCCCGCCGACGCAGAATCGATGGCGCCGCCGGCGGTGCAGCCGGCCGGGGTCGGGGACAAGAGCGAACGACCGGTGGTCAATCCCGTCAGTGGAGTTGCCATCTGACGGACCTTGTCAATGTCCTGCCGAATAGCCCTTGAAACCGGGGCGCAAAAGGTCCATATACCGGCCCTGCCTGAAAAATGGATGCGCGCGGTATCGACGTCGTCGAACTGTTCGTTGTCCGACAGGATAAGGGCGCTCCCCGCAAGGGTCGAGCGCCCTTTTTGCTTTACAGCCCTTGCGCATATCACCGCTTTCGTCTTGTCGTTTGATGGCGGAAGGGATTCCAGCGACGGAGAAGCGAGGCCCTGTGGCGCGAATTACCGGCAAGACTTGTAGAAACGTGGGCGGAAATAATAACCACGGAACAGCGGCCGCACCTTGTTACGCCGGGAAAGGGTTTCTCCACGCATCTAGTTGTTCAAGCCGTTCGTACCACGCCTGAATATGCGTAAACTCGGAAAGTGGAATCTCAGCAGAAGTCGCATAAGGAAGTGCAGCGGCCAATGCGAAATCTGCGACAGTCAGCGTCTTCCCGACCGCGACGCTGTTAGTGGCCAAATGGTCGTCGAGCACGCGAGCATGTAGTCGGAAGCTCGTCTTCGCATCTTCGATCACGGCGACGTCAGGCTCCCCGCCGAACAAAGGTTTGATCAAGTATTCAAACCACAAGGCTGCCGCGTGCCGGGTGAAATGACTCGCGTCCCAGCTCAGCCACCGGAGGACGTCGATCTGCCTGTGGTCATGCGGCCAGAAATCCGAGCCAACTCTGTCAGACAATCGGCACATGATGGCATTCGCTTCCCACAAGGTTCCGGCATCATCCTGCAGCACAGGGACTTTCCCGTTCGGGTTGAGAGCCAGGAATTCCGTGGTACGCTGCTCTCCGCTGGCTAGGTCAATCCTTATGAACTCCACGTCGGCTTTAAGAAAACGGGCAGCGGCGCAGGCCTTCCGAGGATTGAGCGTCTCGCAATAGTAAAGCTTCATCGCCGCCTTACTCATGATCCGGCCTTTCGGACGTAGCCCCCAGAAAAACGCCCAGTCGCTCGAAGCTTTGCGACCAACCACCTTCATGACCCTTAAGTGATGATGCGTCTTCAAATCCACTTTGCCGAAATGTCATTTCCGTTCCTCCGTCGCTTTCCTTTAACGTGATGGTGACGACTGTTTCCGGGCTTTTTTCGCCGGTTCCGATCTCCCAGGCATGTGTGAAGACAAGCCTGTGCGGAGGGTTGACTTCAAGGTATTTTCCGCTAACCCAGTGCTCCTCTCCATCTGGCGCTATCAGACAGGCGCGGTGTCTACCGCCGGGCCACACTTCAAGCTGGTCGCCCACCGCCTTGAAGCCGTGAGGACCGCTCCATTGCGCTAGCGCTTTGGGGTCGGTCCATGCTCTGAAAACGAGATCGCATGGGGCATCGAACCTTCGTACAAAAACCAGATCGCGGGCGTTGTTAGTATCAGTCTCCGGATTTGTCATCTTCGTATCCTTGTACCTTGGACAAATAGCCATCGAGACGATCAAAGCTCTGATCCCAGAAGCGTCTGTAATCGCCAATCCAATCAGAGATTTTCTTCAATGCGTCCGGCTCAAGTTCGCGGGGACGCGAAGTCGCTTCACGGCCGGAGCGGATCAATCCGGCCTGTTCCAGGACCTTGAGATGCTTTGAAATGGCAGGCTGAGACAGCTCGAAGGGATCTGCGAGTTCGGCCACGGTCGCCTTGCCGTGAGCAAGCCGCCCAAGAATTGCTCTCCTTGTTGGATCTGAAAGTGCGGAGAAAATCGCATCGAGGCTGCTTTTCATATATCACCACATGGCTATATAACCGCATAGATATATTACTTATCGCGATGTGTCAAAGGCAATCTTCCGGTAGGTTGGCAACAGAGACTCATGCGTTGGCAACAGAGCGGGAAGTCCCGCGTCTGTCGTGCCGGAGTCGGAGGCGACTACGGGATCTCTTTCTGCCGCTCTGCTGATGAAATGTTTCCGGTTGCAGAGGCACACCGCGCTCGCTGATGCCGCCGCGGAGCAGTTTGAGTTTGCTGAGGAGGCAGAAGACCGGGAAGGGCGCCTGGTATAAGCATGTCGGCGGCTTTGGTGGCTTCAGCATGGCGGGCAATGAGGCCGGCGACCGTTTCCCTGCCAACTGGTGCCCATGCTGATGCTGGCGATGCCGAGGCGGCTAAAGCGCCCCTTAAGAAATATTCTCCTTTCCTTTATTCGGCCTCCAAAACGAGCTTCGGCATGCGAGCGAAGATCACGGAACGGTTCTTGCACGGTTACTAATATGTTTACTGTGGGGAGACCTAATGTCATGAAGTGGTGCACATCCGCAGAGTTCGCCCCTCTGATGTTCGTTGTGAGTGGGTCGGAAAAATACAAGATTGTCGCAACTCTTTTCCAGGCTGCCGAGATGCTGACAGTTGGTTGGCCGATCGACGACGGAGAAGAGTACCTTATAGCGATTAGCGCGTGCCGACATGCAATTCATGGGGAAATTCCGGCGCAGGACGCGCGAGCAGCGCTTATCCGTGCCGCCGACGAAGCTGGCATTCCGGTGATCACCGTTCACTGAGTTTCGCAGCCGACGGTGAAATGAGTTCGGGGCGGCGTCCTCTAGGAAGGGCGCAATGCTGATCATGATCTGGTTCGATGATCCGCATTTCGGAACGCGCGATCTTGATCTGCTTGGCTTTGGCGATCCGGGCACCGGGCCGGCCAAAGCGCGGGGCGAATATTTTCCGTCGGCTTCTGTCGATTTTCGCATCAGCCGATCGTCCTTGTAATGATGTGCTGCGACCCGGTCGTGGCTTCAGCACGTCCTTTGCGCGTCTGAGGCGCGCGGCAACAGAAGGAGGATATCGTCATGGATAATCGGCATCTGGTACCCGCCGCAGTGCTTGCGGCCAAGAACGGCGCCCGCTTCCCGAATGAGAGCGAGGCCTATCGCAGCGCCCGCGATGCGCTGCTGGCCGAAGAGATCGAATTGCGCCGTCATATCGAGCGCGTGGCAAGACAGCGCCGGGCGCTGCCGCCGGGCGGCGAGGTGACAAAAGAATACCGCTTCGAAGGCAGCGATGGGCCGATCTCCTTTGCCGAGTTCTTCGCCGACAAGGATACGCTGATCGTCTACAGCTACATGTTCGGCCCACAACGCGAGCGCCCATGCCCAATGTGCACCTCGCTGCTGTCGGCCTGGGACGGCGAGGTACCTGACATCCAGCAGCGCGCCGCCCTTGCGATCGTCGCCCGCTCGCCGATCGAAAGGCTGCTCGCCTTCAAGAAGGAACGCGGCTGGCACCACCTGCCGCTCTACTCCGACATGACGGACGATTACAGTCGCGACTATCGCGCGATCGGCAGCGACGGCAGCGATGGCGCCGCCTTCAACGTCTTCACGCGGCGCGACGGCACCATCCGCCATTTCTGGAGCGAGGAGATGGGCGAAGCGACGGCCGATCCCGGCGAGGATCCGCGCGGCGCACCTGATCTGATGCCGCTCTGGACCGTGCTCGATGCGACGCCCGAAGGCCGGGCGCCGGACTGGTATCCGAAACTGTCCTATTAAGATCGGCCGCGTCGTCCGTCAGCCGGTGGAGCGGTTTCTGGAGGTCTCGACCCATTCGATGTTGGTGACCGCGGCATCCGGCAGCGGCGGCGGATCGATCTCGTAGACATAGCCGCTGAGCATATCGGCGGCGCGTTCGGTCGCCTTGATCTTCGCCTCGGTTTCCGCGACCGCTTTGGCGATGGCTTCGATGCGGGCACGGAACATGTGGGCAAGCACATCGCGGCCGGACTGCTTTTCGAGCCGTTCCAGATGCAGGCCGATGCGCGAGGCGTGGCGCTCCAATTCGCTCTTGCTGAAACGGGCCTTGCGCAGTTCTTCGGAAAGGCTTTCCTGCATGACAGCGACGGGATCGAAACTTCCCGGCGCGCGCTCGTCGAGCACGGCGTCGGTGACGAGCTTCTCGATCATCACGAGCGCCTGCAGCTCGGCGGCATCGGCGAATTCAACGTCGTAACCGGTATCGTCGTAGACCTTGCGCCGGACCGGATCGAGAAGCAGCCCATAGGCTTTCTGCAAATTGGCAAAGGCGTCCGAATCACCGCCCGAATCGGGGTGGGCAACTTTCGCCAGACGCCGGTAGGCGGCCTTCAGCTGCGCCTCGTCCGCATCGCGTTCAACGCCGAGAATATCGTATGGATCCGTCACGCCTGCTCCCTTGCTCCCCGCATGTTGCGGGCAGTCTAGGTCTTCTTCTGCATCAGAAGGGCAAAGTTTAGACCGAAAGCAGGAATGACGTCCATGGCCCGAGATCAGGATAGTCGATGCGCATGCTTAGCCAAATTCTCGATTGTTCAATCTTTTCAAATCGTTATTTGAAAGTCAGCCTGTGGTGATCGATGCGAGATAACATTTGGCTTCACCATCGACCTCAAGCGCGATCGCGGCCGCATCCTCAATCAGCAGCGCATCGCCGGCCGCAAGCGCGCCGGTCTCGCCGCCCCGCCGGAAGGAGAGCGCGCCGCCATGGCAGAGGAACAGGCATGTCGAGGGCGGCAGCGGCAGGGTGCTGCTGCCATCGACGTCGATCCGGACCAGCCTGTGGGCGAGCCCGTCGCGGCGGGTCATGACGTTGAGATCGGTGATGGCGCCGTCCTGGAGCCTGGCCGCGACGGGGATATCCGCCGGGAAGGCCAGGGGATCGCTTGCCGTCGTCAGCAGCACCGGCGTGCTGCCTTCGATATCGAGCACCATGCCGTTGCCATCGAGGATCGCCAGCGTGCGGTCGATGCCGGGAAAAATCGAAAACGGGCCGTCGGTTGCGACGGTCGCCATACTGACGCGCCAGTCGAAACCGGCAAGACCGGCATTCTCAGGCGAAACGGCGATTTCCACCGTTTCGCCGCCGCCGTTCTTCCAGGGCATGCGTTTACAATCACCGGCGCGCAGGATCCTCACGAGGATCAGTTCCCGAGAATGCCGGGCAGGCGCAGTCCCTTTTCCCGGGCGCAGTCGAGGGCGATCTCATAGCCGGCATCGGCATGGCGCATGACTCCGGTCGCCGGATCGTTCCAGAGCACGCGTTCGAGACGCTTTGCCGCATCATCCGTGCCATCCGCGCAAATGACGACGCCGGAGTGCTGGGAGAAGCCCATGCCAACGCCGCCGCCATGATGCAGGGATACCCAGGTGGCGCCCGACGCGGTGTTGAGCAGGGCGTTCAAAAGCGGCCAGTCGGAGACGGCATCGGAGCCGTCCTTCATCGCTTCCGTTTCGCGGTTCGGCGAGGCGACGGAGCCGGAATCGAGGTGGTCGCGGCCGATGACGATCGGAGCGGAAAGCTCGCCGTTCTTGACCATTTCATTGAAGGCCAAAGCGAGGCGATGACGGTCGCCGAGCCCGACCCAGCAGATGCGCGCTGGCAGACCCTGAAAGGCGATGCGTTCCCTGGCCATGTCGAGCCAGTTGTGCAGGTGGGTATTCCCGGGCGTCAGCTCCCTTACCTTGGCATCTGTCTTGTAGATATCTTCCGGGTCGCCTGACAGGGCTGCCCAGCGGAAGGGACCGATGCCGCGGCAAAACAGCGGTCTTATATAGGCCGGCACGAAGCCCGGGAAGGCGAAGGCGTTTTCCAAGCCTTCTTCCTTGGCGACCTGGCGGATGTTATTGCCGTAGTCGAGCGTCGGAATACCGGCGCTCCAGAAGGCGATCATCGCTTCGACATGCTCGCGCATCGAGGCGCGCGCTGCTTTTTCGACAGCCTTCGGATCGCTTTCGCGCTTGGCCTTCCATTCGGCCATCGTCCAGCCCTTCGGCAGGTAGCCGTTGATCGGGTCGTGCGCCGAGGTCTGGTCGGTGACGATATCGGGTCGAATGCCGCGGCGGACCATTTCCGGCAGGATTTCGGCGGCGTTGCCGAGCAGGCCGACGGATTTGGCTTCGCCCGCCTTGGTCCAGCGGTCGATCATCGCAAGCGCTTCGTCGAGCGTCTCGGCTTTGGCGTCGACATAGCGGGTGCGCAGCCGGAAATCGATCGAATCCGGATTGCATTCGACGGCGAGGCAGCAGGCGCCGGCCATGACGGCGGCGAGCGGCTGGGCGCCGCCCATGCCGCCGAGGCCGCCGGTCAGGATCCATTTGCCCTTGAGATTGCCGCCGTAGTGCTGGCGGCCGGCCTCGACGAAGGTCTCGTAGGTGCCCTGGACGATGCCCTGCGTGCCGATATAGATCCACGAGCCGGCCGTCATCTGGCCGTACATGGCAAGGCCCTTCTTATCCAGCTCGTTGAAATGATCCCAGGTCGCCCAATGCGGCACCAGGTTGGAGTTGGCGATCAGCACGCGCGGCGCATCCTTGTGGGTGCGGAAGACGCCGACCGGCTTGCCGGATTGCACGATCAGGGTTTCTTCTTCCGTCAGCGTCTTCAGAGTCGCGACGATGCGGTCGAAATCCTCCCAGGTGCGGGCGGCGCGGCCGATGCCGCCATAGACGACGAGTTCGTTCGGATTTTCGGCGACGTCGGGATCGAGATTGTTCATCAGCATGCGCAGCGGCGCTTCGGTCATCCAGCTCTTGGCATTGAGATCGTTGCCGCGGGGCGCGCGGATTTCACGGATATTGTGGCGTGGATTGGTCATGGCGGTTCCCCTGTTCTCAGGTTTCAATCGTCAGGTTTCGGGCGTCAGCGTTTCAGGCCTGGTGCGATCTGTTCGAGGCGCACCAGAATGTCTTTGAGATGCACGCGAAGCCTGTCCGCCTTGGCGGCGTCATAGGCAAAGGGCGGTGCCTCGGTCTGGAGATGCGTCGATTGCGCAAGCTCCATCTGGATCGCGTGCACACCGGTTTCCGGCTTTCCATAATGGCGTGTCGTCCAGCCGCCCTTGAAGCGGCCGTTGAGCGCGCGGTCGTACCCCTCGGCGGCTTCGACGACGGTGAGCGTCGCCTGTTCGATGGCGCTGTCGCAGGTCTTGCCCATATCGGTCCCGATATTGAAATCCGGCAGCTTTCCTTCGAACAGGAAAGGAATGTGGGACCGGATCGAGTGGCAATCGTAAAGGATCGCGACGCCATGGATCGCTCTCACGCGCTCGATCTCGGCGGCAAGGGCTGCATGATAGGGCGCATGAAAATCCCGCAGCCGCGCCGCAATATCGGCCTCGTCAGGTCCCTTTCCATCCTTCCAGATCGCCTTGCCGTCAAAATCCGTTTCGGGAATGAGGCCGGTGGTGTTCTGGCCGGGATAGAGGCTGACGCCCGCCGGATCTCGGTTGGCATCGATGACGTAGCGGTGGAATGTGGCCCGCACGACCGTGACGTCGTCGAGCAGCCCGTCATAGAGGTGGTGGATGTGCCAGTCGGTATCGGCGAGAATCCTGCCATTGTCGTTGAGACGGTCGGCGATCTCAGCCGGCACTGACGTGCCGGTGTGGGGGAAGCCGAGGATGACGGGCGAGGTGCCCTGACGGATTTCGTATGGTGTGGTCATGGGCAAAGTGCTCCGGTGTCTCGGGCGATACCCAAATGCACATACATCACGATCAACCCTCCAATACCGGCAATATGCCTGTTGAAACCGAGGCGTTCAGCGCGCCCGTCGCCACCAGTTCGGCAGCGGCGGCGAGGTCGTTTGCCATGTAGCGGTCGGTATCGAGGGTCGGGACCTTGCTGCGGATGGCGGCGATCGCCTTGCTCAGTTCCGGGCTCGTCGACAGCGGCGCGCGCAGTTCGACGCCTTGGGCGGCGGTCAGCGCCTCGATGCCGATGATGGCGAACAGGTTTTCGGTCATCCCAAGCAGGCGGCGGGCGCCGTGGCAGGCCATGGAGACATGGTCTTCCTGATTGGCCGAGGTCGGCGTCGAATCGACTGAGGCCGGGTGCGACATCTGCTTGTTCTCGGACATCAAAGCCGCCGAGGTGACCTCGGCGATCATCAGGCCGGAGTTCAAGCCCGGCTTCTTGGCGAGGAAGGCCGGCAGGCCGTAGGAGAGGGTGGGATCGACCAGCAGCGCGATGCGGCGCTGCGAAATCGCGCCGATCTCGCAGACGGCGAGCGCAATCTGGTCGGCGGCGAAGGCGACGGGTTCGGCGTGGAAATTGCCGCCGGATACAACGGAATTGTCCGACAGCACCAGCGGATTGTCGGTGACCGCGTTGGCCTCGATTTCGAGCGTGCGGGCGACCGAGCGCAGCAGATCGAGGCAGGCGCCGTCGACCTGTGGCTGGCAGCGGATGCAATAGGGATCCTGCACGCGCTCGTCGCCCTCGATATGGCTCTGGCGAATGATGGAGTTTTCGAGCAGGGCGCGAAGGGCGGATGCCGTATCGATCTGGCCCTTGTGGCCACGCAAAGTATGAATATCGGGATGGAAGGGTGCCGAAGAGCCCATGGCGGCATCGGTGGACATAGCGCCGGTGATCAAGGCCGATTGTGCGGCGCGATGGGCGCGGAACAGGCCGGCCAGCGCCAGCGCCGTCGAGGTCTGGGTGCCGTTGATGAGCGCCAGGCCTTCCTTGGCGGCGAGCACCACCGGTTTCAGCCCGGCCCTTTCGAGGGCTTGCGCGCCCGGGAGGCGTTCGCCGGCGAAGAAGGCTTCGGCCTCGCCCATCATCACCGCCGCCATATGGGCAAGCGGGGCAAGATCGCCGGAGGCGCCGACCGAGCCTTTTTCCGGGATCAGCGGGATGACGCCTTTTTCCAACATGCCTTCGATTAGCCGTACCAGCTCCAGCCGCACGCCGGAGGCGCCGCGGCCAAGCGAGACCAGCTTCAGCGCCATGATCAGCCGGACGATATTGTCGGGCAGCGGCGCGCCGACGCCGCAGCAGTGCGACAGGATGAGATTGCGCTGCAACGTCGCGACATCGGCGCTGTCGATCTTGATCGAGGCAAGTTTGCCGAAGCCGGTATTGATGCCGTAGACCGGGGCATTGCCGGCGGCGATCTCGGCGATGCGGGCGGCGGCCTTGGCGATGCCGGCATCGAAGGCGGGATCGAGCCTTGCCGGCTCGCCGGTCCAATAGATGATTTCCAAATCCTTGAACGAGACGGAGCCCGGGTGGAGCGTGATGGTCATCGACCGTTCCTTTCGCCCTTGAAGATACGCGCGTGAAGCGGGTTGAAGCCGATGCGGTAGACGAGTTCGGCGAGGCTTTCGGTATTCCAGACGGCGAGATCGGCGGACTTGCCGGGCTCGATCGTTCCTGTCTTGTCGAGCAGGCCGAGCGCACGGGCGCCTTCGCGGGTGGCGCCGGCGATGCATTCCTCGACGGTGAGGCCGAAGAGCGTCGCCGACATGTTCATGGTGAGCAGCATCGAGGTGAGCGGTGAGGTGCCGGGATTGCAGTCGGTGGCGATTGCGATCGGCACGCCTGCCCGCCGCAATGCTTCGATCGGCGGCTTCTGCTTCTCATGGATGGCGTAGAAGGCGCCGGGCAGCAGCACGGCGACGGTGCCGGCTGCGGCCATCGCCGCAACGCCGTCTTCGTCGAGATATTCGAGGTGATCGGCCGAAAGCGCGCCGTAGGATGCAGCGAGCTTGGCGCCGCCGAGATTGGAGAGCTGTTCGGCATGCAGCTTGACCGGCAGGCCAAGCGCCTTGGCCTTGTCGAAGACGCGGGCGATCTCGGTCGTGGAAAAGGCGATGCCCTCGCAGAAGCCGTCGACGGCATCGGCGAGACCGAGATTAAACATATCGTCGAGACCTGGCAGGACGACATCATCGAGATAATCGCCGTTGCGGCCCTTATATTCCACCGGCGTCGCATGGGCGCCGAGATAGCTGGTGGCGACGCGCACCGGTCTGATATGGCCGAGCAGGCGGGCGCTCTGCAGCATCTTCACTTCGCCGGTTCGGTTCAGCCCGTAACCGGACTTGACCTCGATCGTCGTCACGCCTTCGGCAAGCAGTGTGTCGAGTCGCGGCAGGGCCTCGGCGACGAGCTCCTCGACCGACAGCGCATTGGTCGCCTTCACCGAGGAGACGATGCCGCCGCCGGCGCGCGCGACTTCTTCATAGGTGGCGCCTGCAAGGCGCATTTCGAATTCGCGGGCGCGGTTGCCGCCGTGGACGATATGGGTGTGGCAGTCGACGAGGCCGGGCGTCACCCAGCGGCCTTCGAGATCGACGATCTCGGAATGTTCGATGGCCGATGCGGACAGATCGCTTTCGGCGCCGGCAAAGGTGATGCGGCCATTCTCGATCAGCACGGCGCCCTTTTCGACGATGCCGAGCCCTTCTTTACCAGGCGCAAGCGTGGCGAGCCGCGCATTGCGCCAAAGCGCCGGCCTGACGTCGGCGGATGAGGCTTCCTCTGAAAAATTGTTCCCGGTCATCAGCTTTGCGCCTTTCCTTATGCCAAAACATGTATATACATAATCAACAGGTGACAAGTGAAATTTTGCGCGCTTTTCTGGAAAAGAAAGATCGGCGGCGCGGCAAGAGGAGAGGGAAGGCGATGACCACGCTTCACGCAGACACGGCGCTGACGCCGGAAGGCTGGCAGAAGAATGTACGGCTGACGCTCGAGGCCGGGCGCATCGCGCGGGTCGAAATCGGCGTTTCTCCCGAGCAGGGCGATGAACGCCACACGCTGCTCGTTCCCGCTATGGCGAACCTGCACAGCCATGCTTTCCAGCGGGCGATGGCCGGCCTTGCGGAAGTGCGCGGCCCGGCCAACGACAGCTTCTGGAGCTGGCGCACTGTTATGTACAAGTTTGCCCTGGCGATGACGCCCGAGCATGTCGAGGCCGTCGCGGCCAAGCTTTATGCGGAAATGCTGGAAGCCGGCTTTTCCCGCGTCGGCGAGTTCCACTATCTCCACCATGACAGGGATGGCAGCGCTTACGACAATATCGCCGAGCTTGCCGAACGCATCGGCGCTGCCAGCGCAGAGACCGGCATCGGCCTGACATTGCTGCCGGTCTTCTACGCCCATTCCGGCTTTGGCGGCGCTGCGCCGATCGACGGCCAGCGGCGTTTCATCAATTCGCTCGAAAGCTTCGAAAGGCTGATGGAGGGATGCCGGGCAGTGACCGGCCGGCTCGATGGCGCCGAGCTCGGACTGGCGCCGCACAGCCTGCGCGCCGCGACACCCGAGGAGCTCACGAGGCTCGTGCCGATGGCTGGCGACGGTCCCATCCATATCCATGTCGCCGAACAGGTGAAGGAGGTCGAGGACTGCATCGCCTGGTCCGGCGCGCGGCCGGTGGAATGGCTGCTCGATCATGCGCCCGTGGATGAACGCTGGTGCCTGATCCATGCAACGCACATGACCGAAGACGAAACGCGGCGAATGGCGAAAAGCGGCGCAATCGCCGGCCTCTGCCCGATCACCGAAGCCAATCTCGGCGACGGCGCCTTTGCCGCGCCACTCTTCCTCCAAGAGGGCGGGCGTTACGGCATCGGCTCGGATTCCAACGTGCTGATCTCCGTGCCGGAGGAACTGCGCCAGCTCGAATATTCGCAGCGCCTGGCGCTTCGCGCCCGCAATGTCGTCGCAGCCCCCGGCGGTTCGACGGCGCTTTCGCTGTTCACACACGCGCTTGCCGGCGGCGGTGCCGCGCTGAAAGCGCCGGCAGGTCTCGCCAAGGGCCATCACGCCGATATCGTTTCGCTCGATATTTCAGCCGTTCCCTATCTCGCGGGTGATCAGATCCTCGACCACTGGCTGTTTGCCGGCGGCGTTTCCGTCGATTGCGTCTGGGCGCGCGGCCGCAAGCAAGTGGAAGGCGGTCGCCACCGTGAACGCGACGCTATCGACCGGCGGTTCCTGGCCGCAATGGGCGAATTGCTTGCCGCCTGAAAAAGAGCTTTTCCCATCCCGATATTCGAATTAGAGCAATTCCAGCAAAAGTGCGTAGCGGTTTGCGTCCGGAATTGCGCTAAAACAAAGAGATAGCGGGAGCCAACCGGAGCGTGGTAATGGACCAAAGCAGGGATCCCACCTTGCATCAGCGCATCCTGAGCGACATCGAGGGCCATATCGTCTCAGGCGAATGGCCGCCGGGGCACCGTATTCCCTTCGAGGTCGATCTCGCCACGCACTACGACTGTTCGCGCATGACGGTGAACAAGGTGCTGACCCAGCTTGCCAAGGCCGGCCTCATCGAGCGGCGCAAGAAGTCCGGCAGCTTCGTCACCCAGCCGCAGGCGCAATCGGCCGTTCTCGAAATCCACGACATCAAGGCCGAGGTGCAGTCGCTGAACCTGCCCTACTCCTATGCGGTATCGAAGAAGACGAGCCGCAAGGCCAAGGCGGACGACAGCCGCCGGCTGGAACTGCCTGTGGCGTCCTCGGTCGTCGAGGTCGTCTGCATCCACAATGCCGGCGCGCGGCCCTTTTGCCTGGAGGAGCGACTGATCAGCCTTGCGACGGTGCCGGAGGCGGCCAATGCCGATTTCCTGGCGATGGCGCCGGGTCCCTGGCTGCTCAACCAGGTGCCCTGGAGTACGGCCGAACACCGGATCCATGCCGTCTCCGCCAATGCCGAAGTGGCCGCAGCGCTCGATATAGCACGCAACACCGCCTGTCTCGTGGTCGAACGCCGCACCTGGAGCGGCGCCGGGCCGGTGACGCATGTGCGCTTCACCTATCCGGGCGATCGTCACGCGCTGGTGGCACGGTTCACGCCGGCGTCACAATAAGGGCCATGTTCCATATACAACATGGCCGCTGCTTTCATTCCTCGAACATCTTGCCGCTGCGCGCTTCCAGCCGGTAGCGGTGGCCGGGATAGACGAGGCGGGCGGTCGATACTACCTGTTTTGCCGACCATGTGCGCCGGCGGATCGTCAGGCAGGGTTCGCTCTTCATGATGGTAAGCAACTTGCATTCCCAGGCCTGCGGCATCGCCGCCTCGACGACATGCTCTGAACCGCTGAGCGGGGCTGCGGCCGTCAGATAGGCGTTCGGCGTCAGTGTCGAAAAATCCTGGTCGAGATATTCCGGGGCCGCCTCCGGATGAACGAAACGGTCCTCGATCTGCACCGGAACGCCGTTTTCGCTGTGGACGATCAGCGAGTGGAAAACCGCAGCGCCAATCGGCAGTTCCAGCGCGTCGGCAACCTCGGGAGAGGCTGTTTCCTGAGCGAGAACGACGACGGAGGCTTCGTGGACATGACCGCGTTCGGCGATTTCCTCGGCGATGTTGCGGACCTCGAACAGCGCCGAATAACCCTTGCGCTCGGCGACGAAGGAGCCGACGCCCTGGATGCGGACGAGTTCGCCCTCGTTGGCAAGTTCGCGCAGCGCCCGGTTGGCGGTCATTTTGCTGACGCCCAGCTCGACGACCAGCTCGTTTTCCGACGGCACGCGGTATTTCGGCGGCCACTCGCCGCTGTGGATGCGGTCGAGGATCACCTGCTTGACGCCGGCATAGAGCGGCGTGCTGTCATTTTCCGCCAGTTCGCGCTTCATCTCGCCGGAACGCTTCATTGCCTATTCCTTTTGCACGAAGGGAATTCGCCGCATAAAGCGACTTTCCTCTTGCATATCACAAAATATCTCATATGGTACCATATACAACCTCCCAATCGGTCCTTAAAACAGAAATAGGACGGGAAAGGGCAAGCCGGCGCAGATCGGCCGTGGTGCCGCAAGGTCTGTTTCAACTCCAGAGGAGAATTCACAAATGAAATTTAGCGCAATCCTGTTTTGCGGCGTGGCGGCTTTTTCCGCTTTTGCCGTGCCTGCCTTTTCCAAGGACTGGACGAAGGCGACCATCACGCTCGAAGGTGCCTATGCGCCCTGGAACCTCACCAATGCCGACGGCACGCTCGGCGGTTTCGAGCCCGAACTCGCCAAGGTGCTGTGCGAGCGCGCCAAGATTGAGTGCACGTTGGTTGCTTCAGACTGGGACGGCATGATCCCGGCGCTCAACGCCGGCAAGTTCGACGTCATCATGGATGCGCTGTCGATCACCGAAGAGCGCAAACAGGTGATCGATTTCACCATTCCCTATGCCGCCACCCCTGCCGCCTTCGCAACCGCCAAGGACAGCCCGCTGGCAAAGGCCGCCGGCACCGGCGCCACGATCAAGATGACGCCCGGCCAGACCGGCGTGAAGGAGATCGACGCGCTGAAGGCAGCCTTCAAGGGCAAGACGATCGGCATCCAAGCGGCGACCGTCTACGCCAAGTTCGTCTATGACAATTTCGGCGATATTGCCGAAATCCGCGAATACAAGACCGGCGCCGACCGCGACCTCGACCTGCAGAACGGTCGCATCGACCTCGGCTTCGACGATGCCGTCTATTTCGCCAACGCGTTCAAGACCGCCAACGACACGCTCGCCTTCACCGGCCCCGAGATCGTCGGCTCGATCTGGGGCGAGGGCGAAGGCCTCGGCATCCGCAAGGCCGATACGGACCTGCGCGACAAGTTCAACGAAGCGATCAAGTCGACGCTTGCCGACGGTACGGTCAAGAACCTGTCGATGAAGTGGTTCCAGGTCGACGTCAGCCCGCAGGAATAAGCGTTTCGGCCTTTGGGCCGCAAACATCTGTCTCCGGCTTTATCGCCGGAGACAGCATGTTATTGTCAATCCGCAAAACACTGCCACGGACGGGGAACGGACGATATGGCAAGCTTGGAACTGCTCGGCTTCGGCTCGACCGGATGGGGCGCGCTGCTCATTGCCGCCGCCTTGATGACGCTGGCTGTGACGGCGACGGCGCTGGCGATTGGCGCCGTGCTCGGCGCCACCGTCGCGGTGGCAAAACTCTCCGGCAATCTTGTTCTCGTCACGCTCGGCAACGTCTATACGACCGTATTTCGCGGCGTTCCCGAACTGCTGATCATCTATCTCATCTATTTCGGCGGCTCCTCGGCCGTCACCTCAATCGGCCAGGCGATGGGTTACGAGGGCTTCCTCGGTCTGCCTTCATTCATCGCCGGCGCGCTTGCCGTCGGCATCATTTCCGGCTCCTACCAGGCGGAGGTATTCCGCGGCGCCTTCCTCGCCATCTCCAAGGGCGAACTCGAAGCGGCCTCGGCGATCGGCATGCATCGCGGCCTGCGCTTTCGCCGCATCATCATGCCGCAGGTGCTTCGCCTGGCCATTCCCGGCCTCGGCAATGTCTGGCAGCTCAGTCTCAAGGATTCGGCGCTGGTCTCCGTCACCGGCCTTGCCGAATTGATGCGCACCAGCCAGGTGGCGGCGGGCTCGACCCGGCAATATTTCCTGTTCTTCATCGCCGGCGGCTGCCTCTACCTGATCCTGACCAGCCTTTCGGACCGCATCTTCAACGGGGCGGAGCGCCGCGCCAACCGCAGCATGCCGGCATCCGCCATGGGCCAGGCGTAAGGAGGGAATGATGGATTTCACCTTCATCGCCTCGACCATGGTCACCCTGCTCAAGGCCGTACCGACAACGCTCATCCTGTTTTCCCTGTCGATCCTCTGCGGCGGCCTGCTGGCGCTCGTCATCGTCTGGATGCGGGTCAGCGGCAATCCGGTGCTTTCGGGCTTCGCCAAGGGTTACATCTTCGTCTTCCGTGGCTCGCCGCTCTTGATCCAGATGTTCCTGGTGTTCTACGGCCTCGGCCAGTTCGGCGTCATCCGTTACTCCTTCCTCTGGCCGTTCCTGCGTGAGCCGATGGTCTGCGCCGTGCTGTCGCTGGCGCTCTGCACGGCCGGCTACACGGCCGAGATCTTCCGCGGCGGCATCCGTGCCGTCTCGCCGAAGGAGATAGAGGCGGCGCGCTCGATCGGCATGTCTGGCTTCCTGCTGGTGCGCCGCATCCTGGCGCCGATTGCCTTCCGCCATGCGCTGCCGGCCTATTCCACCGAGATCGTGCTGATGATGAAGTCGACGGCGCTCGCAAGCCTCGTCACCGTCTGGGAGGTCACCGGTGTGGCCCAGCGGCTGATCTCGCAGACCTACCGCACGATGGAAGTCTTCCTCTGCGCGGCGATCATCTATCTCGTCCTGAACTTCATCATCCTGCAGGGCATGGCCTTGCTCGAATATTCGCTGTCCCGACATCGCCGCGCCATTCCGCAGGCGCTGAAGGCGTAAGCGGCCTAACCATTGGAGCACTCATGCCAGGCGTCACCCGACTTTCGGTCCGCAATATCCGCAAGAGCTTCGGTACGCACGAGGTCCTGCGCGGCATTTCCCTCGATGCCGAAGACGGCGATGTGATTTCGCTGCTCGGCGCTTCCGGCTCCGGCAAATCGACCTTCCTGCGCTGCATCAACCTGCTCGAAACCGCCAGCGACGGCGAGATCTGGGTCGACGGCGAGCATATTCAAATGGTTCACCAGAACGGGAAGAGCAAACCCGCCAGCCAGAAGCAGGTGGACCATATCCGCTCCGAACTCGGCATGGTGTTCCAGTCCTTCAATCTCTGGTCCCACATGACGATCCTGCAGAACGTCATCGAAGGACCGATCCACGTTCTGAAGCGGCCGCGGGCCGATTGCATCGCCGAGGCCGAAGCGCTGCTCGAAAAGGTTGGGATCGCCGACAAACGCCACGCCTATCCCGCCCATCTCTCCGGCGGCCAGCAGCAGCGCGCCGCCATCGCCCGGGCGCTGGCGATGAAACCGAAGGTCATGCTGTTCGACGAGCCGACCTCGGCGCTGGATCCGGAGCTTGTCGGCGAGGTGCTGCGTGTCATGCGCGCGCTGGCCGAGGAGGGCATGACCATGCTCGTCGTCACCCATGAGATGAGCTTTGCCCGCAACGTCTCGAACCGCGTCGTCTTCATGCGCGAAGGGTTGATCGAAAGCAGCGGCAAGCCGGACGACATGTTCACCGGCGGCGCCACACCCGCTTTCCGCCAGTTCATCGGCCATTTCGGAAGCGGTCAATGACGATCACCATCGATGCATTGCTGACCTGGCGCGATGTCGCGCGCGTCGGGGCAGGGGAGGCGCTGTCGCTGTCGCCCGCCGCCTGGGCGCGGGTCGAGCAGGCAAGCCGCATCGTCGCGCGCATCGTCGAGACGGGCGTGCGCGCCTATGGCGTCAACACCGGCGTCGGGGCACTCGCCGATACGGTGGTCGATCGTGCCTCGCAGAGCCTGTTGTCGCGCAGCATCGTGCTCAGCCATGCCTGCGGCGTCGGGCCATTGCTTGATGCCCGCGAGGTGCGCGCCATCATCGCAGCCCAGATTGCCAATTTTGCCCATGGCCATTCCGGCGTGCGGCGCGAGATTGTCGCGCATCTCACGGCCATGCTGGAACATGATTGCATTCCCGACGTGCCGTCGAAAGGCTCGGCGGGTTACCTCACCCACAATGCCCATACCGCGCTGGTTCTGATCGGCGAAGGCAGCGCTCACCTGGACGGCCGGCGCCTGAGCGGCCGCGAGGCGCTTGCCGCGATCGGCCTCGAACCATTGGTGCTCGGCGCCAAGGAGGGCTTGAGCCTGGTCAACGGTACGGCCTGCGCCACCGGCTTGACGGCCGTTGCACTTTCCCGCGCCGAACGGCTGCTCGACTGGGCCGATGCGATCGCGGCGCTGACGCTGGAAGCGGCAGGCTGCCAGATCGCCGCCTTCGACGCAGCGGTGCTGGCTTTGCGCCCATCGGCCGGCATAGAGAAGGTGGGAGCGACGCTGCGTGCGCGGCTCCACGGCAGCGGCCTTGTCGCCGCCGCTTTCGGCCGGCGCACCCAGGATGCGCTCAGCCTCCGTTCGGTGCCGCATGCCCATGGCGCCGCCCGTGACGTTTTCGACAGTTCCGCCCGCATCGCCGATCAGGAGCTTGCCTCGGTGACCGACAACCCGGCTGTGTCAGGCACGCCGGAACAGCCAATCGTCTCCTCCGAGGCGCATGCGGTCGCCCCGGCGCTCGGTCAGGCGGCTGACAGCCTGGCGATTGCGCTCGCGCAGATCGGCGCGATCAGCGAACGGCGCATGGATCGGCTCGTCAATCCGCTGGTCAGCGGTCTGCCGCCCTTTTTGGCGAGTGATGCCGGCAGCCATTCCGGCTTCATGATCGCCCAATATACTGCGGCGGCACTCAGCAACGAAAACCGCCGGCTTGCCGCACCCGCGGCGATGGACGGCGGGCTGACCTCCGGCCTGCAGGAGGATTTCCTGGCGCATCCCACAGCTGCCGCCGGCAAGCTGCTCGCCGTCATCGACAATGCCGAATATATCCTGGCGATCGAGCTGATGGCGGCGGCCCAGGCGCATGATTTCCTGGCGGCGACGGCGCCGCGGGCGGCCGGCACTGACCTTGTCTACCAGGCGGTGCGGCAGCATGTTTCCCATTATGGCGACGAGCGGCCGCTCAACGGCGATATCGAGGCGGTGCGCGGCCTGATCCGCGAGACAGCGCCGCCGCTCGACTGATCTCGTCAGAACGGCTTGCTGGTTTCTGAATCCTGTTTGGGCTTTCCGCCCGCCTCGAGGCGTTTGAGGCATTGGAGATAGGTCGGATAGAGCTGGTCCACACGCGATAGCGGCAGCGTCCAGTCGCCTTCGTCGCCGGCAAAGGTCAGCTGCACGTCAGGGGTTCCGGCAAAGGAATTCTTGATGATCTTCTTCAGTCCGCCGATTCCTTTGCTCGCCGGAGGCCAGAGGCGGAGCGTGGTCTTGTCGAAGAATTCGGCGGCGACGACTTTCGTCAAATTGCGATCGGTCAGCGTCACCTCGGTCTTGGTGTCGGCCGGAATGTCCCAGCTGTTCTTTGCCACCAGCCAGAAGGTCTCGGTGGCGCTCTGGCGGAATTCCATCGTTTTGCCGAGTTCGCTGTCCCACCGCAGGCGGCAATAGGGCGGGCTCTCGCTTGCAAAACCCACCGACCATTGTCTCGCGCCGCCCATCCATTCGGTCTCGCCCAAGGCAGAAACCGGCTGCAGGGCGGCGGCCATCAGGATCATCGCAGTGAGAATTTTCATCGCCGAACCATCTCCAACGCAATCGGCTCCAGCGATAGCAAAAGAAGGTTGAGCTTTTGCTACCAAGTGCTCGGAGATCCGGCGGCGGCGGTCCGTGGGAACGTCTTTGAATGCCGCAAGGTCTTGAATCCTGGGTTTGCATTGCCAATCTGGCGGGGGACGACAACATGTGAACGGAGTTTGATGACAGGTATGTCCGAGGTTCAACGACGCGGATTTTTGGCACGGCTTACCGCCTATGAGCCGCTGACGCTCATTGTGCTGGCATCCGTTGCGGGTGGGCTATTCGTGCTCCAGCGATTGACGAGCGAAGTCCTGGAGGGCGAGACATTCCGCTTCGACGAAGCGATCCTGCTGGCGTTGCGACGACCAGGCGAACTTGCCGTGCCGATCGGGCCCGCCTGGCTGACACATGCCGTCGACGATATCACCAGCCTCGGCGGCGTTACTATTCTCTCGCTGATGACGGTTCTCGTCACCGTCTATCTTCTGCTTGATCGGCGCTGGCCGATTGCGATCTTCGTCTTTTCCTCGGTGCTGACAGGCTGGCTGGCAAGCACGCTGCTGAAGATCCTTGTGGCCCGACCGCGGCCCGATATCGTGCCGCACCTGGTCGAAGTGAGCGATCTCAGTTTTCCCTCCGGGCATGCGATGGTTTCGGCAGTGACCTATCTGACGCTTGGGGCGCTGCTGGCGCGGACACAGCGTTACCGGTCGACGCGGATCTTTGTCATGGGCGCCGGCGTCTTCCTCGCCGTCATCGTCGGTTTGAGCCGCATCTATCTCGGTGTTCATTACCCCACGGACGTCTTCGCCGGATGGTGCGCCGGCGCGCTCTGGGCGCTTGGCTGTTGGCTGATCTCGAAGCAGTTTGTTCCAAGCCGTGCCCCTGACGATGCCGCCAAGGCTGAAAATGGTGACAGCAGGTAGTCCTCCCAGTCTCGTCCATCGCGTAGGTGGCGGAGAGACAGGGGATGTCGATCAGGGCCGATCCGCTTTCAGATTTTCGATGTCGTGCTTCAATGCCCTTCATGCACAATCTTTGGCAGCGCATGCCTTTTCCCCTTCATGCAGCTGTTGCACAGTGTTGCGGCATCAACAGCACTTTGATCTCCGCCGGCATAATGGACAAAAACCATGGCCACTCTGACAACGATCACCTCGACGGTCACGGCCGCATTTCTCGGCTCCTTCGTCGAAGTCGTCGAAGCCTTCACCATCATCCTTGCCGTCGGCGTCACGCAAAGCTGGCGACCGGCCTTCATCGGCACCGGTCTTGCGCTCGGCGTTCTGGCCATTCTTGTGCTGGCGCTCGGTCCGTTGCTCGGCCTCATTCCGGTCGAACTGATGCAGTTCGTCATCGGAACACTGCTCGTTCTCTTCGGCCTGCGCTGGTTGCGCAAGGCGATCCTCAGGGCTTCTGGCTTCATCGCGCTGCACGACGAGGACAAAGCCTTTGCGGCCGAGACGGATAGCCTGAGGCGCCAATCCGCAGAGCGTCGCGCGAATTTGCTGGCGGGCATTGCGGCCTTCAAGGCCGTGCTGCTCGAGGGGATCGAAGTGGTGTTCATCGTCATCGCCACCGGCGCCGGACATGGCATGATCGGTTATGCCAGCCTTGGGGCTGCCGCGGCTTGCCTGCTGGTGCTGATCATCGGCCTCTTCGTGCACAAACCGCTTTCAGCGGTTCCGGAGAACAGCCTCAAATTCGTCGTCGGGCTGCTGCTCAGCGCCTTCGGCATATTCTGGGTCGGCGAGGGCATCGGTGCAGAGTGGCCGGGCGCCGACCTTTCGCTCCTGGCGATCCTTGCCGTGCTCGCCGTCTTTTCCTTCGCCGCGGTCCGGGTGCTGCGCCAGTATTTCAACGCCCAGGCCGAGGTCGCCGCATGACGAATATTCTTAAAGTCGCGTTCAAGGAATTCTTCGGCATGTTCGTCGACGACGGCGCGCTGGCGCTGGCGGCGCTGCTGCTGATCGCCGTCGTCGGCGTGCTGGTGAAATTCGCCCATACCGACGCGTTGCTCGCCGCCGCTCTGCTTCTCCTCGGCTGCCTGCTGATCCTCGCCGAGAGTGTGATGCGCGCGGCGCGGAAGAAGTTTCAGCGGAAATAGCCTGGATGATGATACCGAAAAGTGTGAAGCGGTTTCGGACGACGTCATGCTCCGTTTCTTTGATTTAGGGAGCTACTGCGGCACCTTGAACAGATGGCGGATCCGCGTCACCAGCGAGCTCACCGAGCCGCCGTTCAGCGTGGCGCCTTCAGTTGCGAAGGAGTGCTGGCCCGTCTCGATTCGGCGCGACAGGGTGGCGGCAAGTTCTTCGGCGATGCCTGGCCGGTCGTGTAACAGCGGCGTCAGGCTTGCTTGGGCGATCTCATAGACGACGACGAAGGTCAGCGCCCGCAGGCTGGCGGCTTCGCCGAGGCCGATCAGCAGTCCGCTTTCGCCGAAATAGTCGCCCGGCGCCAGCCGGCCGAGTTCGATTTCCTTGTGGCCTTCCCGCCGCGTGGCGACAAGGGCGCCGCTGCGCACGATCATCAGCGATGCGACCGTATCGCCCTGTTCGATGAGGATGGCATCCTTCTTGTAGGTGCGTCGCGTCATCGATGCTGCGAGCGTTTCCTTCTCGTCTTCGGTCAGCGAGAAAAAGAGCGGGATGGCGTCGAGAAGCTTGAGCGGCGTCGGCCGGTGCGGCTTCGCCATCTCCTCCGACTGCAGGCGGTCGGGCAGCGGCCCCGCGGCATCGATCGGTCGGGCCAAGGTGAGGCCTGCGGCCTTGATGTGACGGTAGATGAGGTCAAAAATCTCGTTCTTCGCTGGCCCGACCTGGCCGATATCCCTGACGCGGAAGGAGAGTTCCAGTTCCATTGCATCCGATGTAAGCGATTTGATCTGCACGCCGGGTTTCGGTTCGGTCAGGATCGAGTTGCTGCTCAAAAGGACTGTGCGCATGACGTCGACGATCGCCGACGGCCCGATCGTCGGCACGACGCGGACCATCAGCGTCGCCCCGTGGCTGCGGTCGGGACTGCTGAGATTGGTCAGCCCGACCTTGGCGAGGAAGCTGTTGGGTAGGACGACGAGGTCGTTCGAGCCGTTCAGCAGATGGGTGGAACGCCAGTTGGTTTCGACGACACGGCCTTCGATGCCATCATTCAGCACGATCCAGTCGCCGATCGTATATGGCCGGCCGAGATTGAGCGCGATGCCCGAAAAGACGTCGCTCAGGGTGCTTTGCATCGCAAGGCCGAGGATGATGGCAAAGACACCCGAGGTGGCGATTAGCGTGCCGACGGGAAAGCTGAAGACGTAAGCGACCACCGAGAGGATCGCGCCGAGATAGATCAGGCCGATGACCAGATCCTGAACGAGGCGACCTTCGCGCGGTTGCCGCTCGAAGATCAGGAAGACGCGAACGAAGGCGATCAGTGCCCAGGCGGCATTGATCCACCAGACCACCTTGGCAAGGGCGATGAAGACGCGTTCGAAGGTCGATGCGGGCGTCGGCCCAACTTCGTAGGGCACGATGTCGTGATAGAGCAGCAGGACGGTCAGTACCGCGAAAAAAAACACCTGGCCGGCAAGCTTCCAGCTCGGGAAGGGCCGAAGCGCTATGCGCGTAACGACCGCGCCGACCACTGCCAGGGTCCCGGCCTGGACGATGGGATCGGCAAGCACTGCGGACCAAGTGAGAGTATCAAGCATCGACCGTCCATTTGCCGGAGCATGATGCCGAAGAGTGTGAGCGGTTTTCGTGCAACATCATGGCTCGCTATTGAATTCCAAAGCGCGTCTAGACGGCTTCGCCGCATCCTGACTTCCAATCCGGCTGCGAGGCAACCTTAAAATAGCGCCAGCGCCGACAGCGTCGGAAACGGGTGCGGACGTCACTCGGCGGCGCACGGCACGCTCTGGGCGATTGGCTGCTGGCTGGTCTCAAAGCGGCGCGTTCCGAGCCGCCCCTGACGATGCGATGGACGTTGGGAAACGGTGACAGCGACGGTGTTTCAGCGAAATTCCAAGCAAGTTTTTGCGGGCGCCGGGAACAGATGACGGATCTGCGTTTCGAGCGAGCCTATCAAGCCGCCGTTGTGGCGCCACATCTGCCTAGAGGTGCTTTGAGCAATTCCAGGCAAAGCGCGAAGCGGATTTGCCCGGAATTGCGTAAGAACAAAATGATAGAGCGGTTCGGTGCTCCGTTAAAAGCTGAGCTGCTCTAGCTGCGCGGCTTCAGATTTTCTGGGTCGTAGATCGGCTTGTACCCGACGCCGACAACCTCCACCGGATAACTCTCGGCGAAATACTCGATATTCAGCCTGCGTCCGACCTGGCAATGCGACCAAGGCAAATAGGCCAAGGCAATGTTCTTTCCGACCGTCGGGCCGTAGGCGATCGAGGTCGTGTAGGACCGACGGCCAAGCTCGTCGACCAGAACCTCTCCCGTGGCGGGATCGATAACCGGCAGGTTGCCGAGGGGATAACGCTTCACGCCCGACTTGTCGGTATTCTCGGTCATGACAAGCGTGCAGAGCATGGCCGGCTGGTGCTCGCGCGCCTTGTATTCCAGATGTTTTGCCTTGCCGCGAAAATCGGCTTCCTTGACCTTCGGACGGGCGAGATCGGCTTCGATCAGATTGTACTGGGTCAGGAGGTCGGCATTCTGCAGGCGCAGGCTCTTTTCCATGCGGCGCGAGTTTGCATAGGTCTCGACGCCGAAGGCCATCACGCCGGTCGAGCGCAGCGCATCCCAGACGGCGAGGCCGTCTTCATACTTCATGTGCAGTTCCCAGCCCTGCTCGCCGACATAGGAGATGCGAAAGGCGGTGACAGGCTTACCGGCGATTTCGATCGGCTTGATCGCCGCAAAGGCGAAGTTTTCCTGGTCGAGCCCGGCCGGATCGGCGACAGCCTTCTTCAGCGTGTCGCGCGCGTTCGGACCCCAGATGCCGATCGTCACGAATTTTTCCGAGACGTCCGTGATGGTGACGTCAAGGCCACGGTCCTGGGCCACGCGCTTCATGTAGTGCAGGTCGCGCGGGCCGGCATCGGCGCCGTTGACGAGACGGCAGCGGTCGGCCATGCGGAAGACGGTGAAGTCGGCGCGCACCATGCCTTCGTCGTCGAGGAAGTGGGTGTAAATGCCCTTGCCGATGTTTGCATCGCCGCCGACCTTGGCGGCGCACAGCCATTCCATCAGTTCGACATGGTCGGGTCCTTCGATATCGACCATGTGGAAATGGCTGAGATTGACGATCCCGCAATCCTCGCTCATCGCCAGATGCTCGGCATTCGACACGCGCCAGAAATGGCGGCTGTCCCATTCATTCTCGCGAAGCGGGACGCGGTCGGCATATTTCTCCAGCAGGTGCTCGTTGGCGGCGTAGCCGTGCGCGCGCTCCCAGCCGCCAAGTTCCATGAAGTAGCCGCCAAGCTCCTTTTCGCGCTCGTAGAAGGGCGAGCGCTTGGCGTTGCGGCCGGATGCATAGGGTTCGCGGGTGTGAACGGCCGGGAAATAGATCTTCTGGGCGGCTTCGTAGCAGCGGCCTTCGATGAACTCTTCCGTCAACTGATGCGGATAGAAGCGGGCGTAATCGATGCTGTTGTGATCGATTTCAGTCCGGCCATCGGTCATCCAGTCGGCGATCAGCTTGCCGTAGCCTGGGCCGTCCTTGACCCAGATGGCAACGCAATACCAGAGACCACGCACCTTCTGGCTCTCGCCGCAGGATGCGCCGCCGCCGGCGGACACCTGCAGCAGGCCGTTGAAGGAGTGACCTTCGTTATAGCCGAGTTCGCCGAGGATCGGCGTCAGTTCCATGGCGCGCTCGAGCGGCTCGATGATCTGTTCCATCTCGAGGTCGCGCTGCGAAGGCGAAAGGCGTGCTTCGTGTTTTTCGAGAAGATCGCGCGGATGGCACATGCGCGGATTGGTGGCTTCGTAATAGCCCCACTCGATCTGACCGCCCTCCGTCGTCGCCGGGTCGCCGGTATCGCGCATATAGGCGGAGTTGCCCTGGTCGCGCAGCAGCGGGAAGCCGATTTCCTTGCCTGTGCCTTCAAACTCGTTATAGGGACCGAAGAAGGTGAGCGGGTGGTCGACCGGCATGACCGGCAGGTCTTCGCCGACCATCTCCGCGATCAGGCGCCCCCAGAGGCCGGCACAGACGATGACGTGGTCGGCCATAATCGTGCCGCGATGGGTGACGACGCCCTTGATGCGGCCGCCTTCGACGATCAGCGACTTTGCCGGCGTGTTGCCGAATACCTGCAGCTTGCCTGCCTTTTCGGCGGCGTCGACCAGCTTGCCGGCAACGGTCTGTGAGCGCGGAATGACGAGGCCGGCATCCGGATCGTAAAGGCCGCCCATTACCTGATCCTCCTCGATCAGCGGGAACTTTTCCTTGATCTCGGAAGGGCTGACATAATGGGCGCGCGTGCCGAAAGCGCGTGCCGAGGAAAGCTTGCGCTTGATTTCCTCCATCCAGGCATGGTCGCCGGTCCGCGCCACTTCGAGGCCGCCGATGCGGGCGTAGTGGCCCATCTTCTCGTAGAAATCGATCGAATATTGTGTGGTCCAGACCGACAGATAGTCGTGGCTCGTGGTGTAACAGAAGTCCGAGGCATGGGCTGTGGAGCCGATGTCGGTTGGGATGCCCGACTTATCGATGCCGACGATATCGTCCCATCCGCGCTCGACGAGATGATGCGCGATGGAGGCGCCGACGATACCGCCGAGCCCGATGATGACGACCTTTGCCTTTTCCGGAAATGTGGCCACGTACTGTCCCTTCTGCCTATCGGACGAATTAAAATTTACCTGCAGCGCCGCGAGTCTGATAGGACGCGCAAAGGACGCTGCAACACCTTGAATTGCAGTAGCCGCGCTCGACCTGCGCTTCGCGGCTAGAGCGGCTCAGCTTTCAACGGAAGCGCCATACCGCTCTGCTGCGGAACCTCCAGACCTCTTCGCATGAAAGCTGCGATGGCGGTATTATGCATCATGCTCATGATCGTCATTGGTCCTACGCCGCCGAGTACCGGCGTGATTGCGCCAGCCCGCGAGGCTGGAGCTATTCCAGGAAAATGCGAAGCAGGAGCTGAGCCGGCCGCCTGTCGTTCGCACGCCCCGGGATCACGGCGCTGAAATCGCCTTGAGCCGGTCGATGTCCGCGAGCACGATATCTTCGGAAACGGGCTCACGATTGTGCAATCGGAACCATTCCGCCGCTTCCCGTACACGCTCGCCATGCGGCGGCGGATAGGCGCCGAGTCCGAGAACCCATTCCCGCACGGTCTCGCGCTCCATCCGACCGGCCCGGTATCGATCGCAGACGGTTTTCGCCGATGCGACTAGATCATTGATGCTCTTCACGAATCTTCCTCAATGCACGGATGGCTCTTCATCTTCGAGAAACGATCGAATGCCGTCCTTGGCGACGACGGCCAGGAATTCGTCGAAAGCCTCCCGGTCGGTCGCAAACGGCTCGTCCCAGCGGATCAGATCCTCCGCCTGCGTGACCACTTCCATCGTCCAGTCTTCATTGCTGCCCGATGTGCGGAAGATATCGACGAGCACGGTGATCCCGTCATCGGTGAATTCTCCCGCCAGTTCGGAATGTTCGAGCTTCTCTTTTTTTGCCATCATTCAGCCACCCGCACCGGGCGGTGCGTCGTTTTCGAGATATTCTTCATATTGAACCGTTTCGGTCTCATTCGTGTCGATCGAGGGGCTTGCGCGTTTTGCCAGGCGGACACCGGCGCCGCCGCCGTTTTCCGGGATGAAAACAACCCCGCCGCCTTCCAGGGCGTGCTTCATATCCTGAAGGGTGCGCTCATAGGGTGAACGCTTCCCGGCCTCGAAATTGGCAATCGTCGCTTTGGCGACTTTTGAGGCCGATGAGAGGTCGTCCTGAGACCAAGCCAGCAGGGCACGCGCGGCGCGGCATTGGGCGGAAGATAGGCTCAAAACAATAACCTTGCATCAAAAGTGCAGCGCTGCTTCCCGCGGATGATATGAAAAATGTAATCTCGATACAAGCGATGATGAGAGCAAGCGCATGACGACACAAGATGTTTTGAGCGGTTGACGTTGGTCTTCTCGTAGAATGGCAATCTCCCCGGATTGTGTAGTCACGCGTAAATTGCGCCGGAATGGAGCCGCGCCTTGACGCCGCCTTTTACATTCCCTCGATCGTCAATACTCCGCGCTCATCTGGTGAAACGGGAAGGTTGATTGACTGAATATTATTAAAGGCTAATTTAGATTATCTTCATCACGCACCCGGGAGGTAACAATGCGTGAGCCAGATATGCAAAAACTCGATGCACTCGTCGGTCGTCTGGTTGGGGACGTCGGCGCGGCCATGTCAGGGGCCTTGGTCGTGCTTGGCGACAAGGTTGGGTTGTTCAAGGCGATGGCCGACGGAACGGCGATGACCGTCCAGCAACTCTCAGCGAAAACGGGGGTGAAGGAGCGTTATCTCAGGGAATGGCTGAGCGCCCAGGCGGCTGCGGACTATGTCGCTTACGATGAAAAAACCGATCGTTTCAGCCTGACGCCGGAACAGGCGATGGTGTTTGCCGAGGAAAACAGCCCGGCCTTTTTCGTGGGGGCCTTCGAGGTCGTGCAATCCATGTGGATGGACGAGCCGAAGGTCGCCGATGCCTTCCGCACCGGCAAGGGCCTTGGCTGGCATGAGCACAGCACCTGCCTTTTCCGGGGCACCGAGCGCTTCTTCCGCCCGGGCTACAACAGCCATCTCGTCAACGAATGGATTCCGGCGCTTGCGGGGGTCGAAGAAAAGCTCAAGGCCGGCGCCAGCGTCGCCGATGTCGGCTGCGGTCATGGCGCCTCGACCATCCTGATGGCACAGGCCTATCCCGCGTCCCGCTTTACCGGCTTCGACTATCACGGCCCATCGATCGAAAGGGCAAAGGCCGCCGCGGAAGATGCGGGTGTCGCCGACCGCGTGACGTTCAAGCAGGGCTCGGCTGCGGAATTTCCAGGCGGCGGCTATGATATGGTTGCCATGTTCGACTGCCTGCATGACATGGGCGATCCGGTCGGCGCCGGCCGGCATGTCAAGGAAACACTTGGGCCGAACGGCACGTGGCTGATCGTCGAGCCCTTTGCCCATGACCATCTCAAGGACAATCTCAACCCGGTCGGCCGCGTCTTTTATGGAGCATCGACGATGATCTGCACGCCAGCATCGCTCTCCCAGGAGGTCGGGCTCGGGCTCGGCGCACAGGCGGGAGAAATGAAGCTTCGAAAGGTGGCGCTCGACGCCGGGTTCACACATTTCCGGCGGGCGACGGAAACACCATTCAACATGGTGTTC
Organism: Rhizobium sp. BK112; assembly: GCF_014193215.1. NCBI lineage: Bacteria > Pseudomonadati > Pseudomonadota > Alphaproteobacteria > Hyphomicrobiales > Rhizobiaceae > Rhizobium > Rhizobium sp. BK112. The sequence goes on along the minus strand of NZ_JACHYZ010000003.1, from coordinate 510,499 downwards.
GAGGTGCGGGCCTGACGCGATTTGGGATGATCCGCTATTTCAGCTTGCCGATGCTGGCATACATGCCCGTCGTGCGGAATTCCGTCGGATTGGTGCCGTAGACGCGGCGGAAGACTTTCGAGAAATAGTTGGCGTCCTCGAAGCCGCACATGATGGCGACTTCCTTGACCGGCAGGAAGTCGGCCTTGGTCAGAAGCTTGACGGCACGCTGCAGGCGTTGCTGCAGCACGAATTCGGCGGGCGGCATGCCCTCGCTTTCGGCGAAGCTGCGCGAGAAATGCGCGCGGCTGAGGCCGACGATGCCGGCGAGTTCGCTGACCGGCAGCGGCTTGTCGAGATTGGCGTTGATATGGTCGATCACCGGCTGCATCAGGCTGAGCTCGGCGGCAAAGGCCGGCGAGCCGAAGACGTCGTCGTAGAGCGCCATGGCCGCCTCATAGGCGATCGCCGAGGCAGCACCTGGCGACGTCGCGCCTCTGACGAGGCGCAGGCTGCAATCGGCGAGATGATCGATGGTCGAGGGCTGCAGCTTCAACACCGGGCCTGACGTGGAAAGCACCAGCTGATGGATGCGCAGCGTCTCCTCGCCATTCATCGAGATCCAGAAATATTCCCAGCGGTCGCCCTTCTCCAGCCAGTAGCGGTGATTGTGCGGGACGAGCACCAGCAGCGTATCGCCGCCCTGAAGCCGATAATTGCGGTTCTGGTAGCGCAGCCGACCGCTGCCGCTGATCGTGTGCTGCAGCACCGTGAAGGGCGTCTGGCCGCGCCGTCGGCCATCCCAGTCATAGGTCTCGTTCTCGCGCACCTCATAGCCGGTACTGGTCGGCATGGCGTGCAATCGCTGGCGGCCGCGGGGCAGCGAAACCGTCCTCATCGACTGTCCATTGGCAATTAAATCCTGCAGCACAAAATTACCCCTGAAAGCATAATCCTTCTCTGGTCGCCCCGACGATTTCGGGCATAATCCCGGTCGACAAGAAGGAAGAGACCACGGCCGATTAGAGCGGCCGGGAGGAAAACAGGCAGTTTTACGGCTTTTTCAACCACATGCGCCGGCATGCGGCCTGATCCTCCATAGCCATCTTTTCTCTAGCATTCGATTGGGTCGAGGTGAAGATCATGAGTTTCAAAATCGCTATCATCGGTGCGGGCAGCGTTGGCTTCACCAAGAAGCTGTTTACCGACATATTGTGCGTTCCCGAGTTTCGCGACATCGAATTCGCGCTGACGGATCTCAGCGAGCACAATCTCGAAATGATCAAGGCGATCCTCGATCGTGTCGTCGAGGCGAACGGACTGCCGACGAAAGTCACGGCGACGACCGACCGGCGCAAGGCGCTGGAAGGCGCACGTTACATCATCAGCTGCGTCCGGGTCGGCGGCCTCGAAGCCTATGCCGACGATATCCGCATCCCGTTGAAATACGGCATCGACCAGTGCGTCGGCGATACGATCTGCGCCGGCGGCATCCTTTATGGCCAGCGCAACATCCCTGTGATCCTCGACTTCTGCAAGGACATCAGGGAAGTCGCCGAGCCGGGTGCCAAGTTCCTGAACTATGCCAACCCGATGGCGATGAACACCTGGGCGGCGATCGAATACGGCAAGGTCGACACGGTCGGCCTCTGCCACGGTGTCCAGCACGGCGCCGAACAGATCGCCGAGGTGCTGGGCGCCAAGTCGGTGAGCGAACTCGATTACATCTGCTCCGGCATCAACCACCAGACCTGGTTCATCGACCTGCGCCTCAACGGCCGCAAGATCGGCAAGGACGAGCTGGTTGCCGCCTTCGAGGCGCACCCCGTCTATTCGCAGCAGGAGAAGCTGCGCATCGACGTGCTGAAGCGTTTCGGCGTCTATTCCACGGAAAGCAACGGCCATCTCTCGGAATACCTGCCCTGGTATCGCAAACGGCCGGACGAAATCACCCGCTGGATCGATATGTCCGACTGGATCCACGGCGAGACCGGCGGCTATCTCCGCCACTCCACCGAAACGCGTAACTGGTTCGAGACGGAATATCCGCAATTCCTGGAATCGGCCGCCAAGCCGATCGATCCTGCCAAGCGCTCGAACGAACACGCCAGCCACATCCTGGAGGCGCTGGAGACGAACCGGGTCTATCGCGGCCATTTCAACGTCAAGAACAATGGCGTCATCACCAACCTGCCGTCCGATGCGATCATCGAATCGCCCGGCTTCGTCGACCGCTTCGGCATCAACATGGTTTCCGGCGTCACCCTGCCGGAAGCTTGTGCCGCCACCTGCATTGCCTCGATCAACGTCCAGCGCATGTCGGTGCATGCGGCTGTTTCAGGCGACATCGATCTCCTGAAGCTCGCCGTGCTGCACGATCCGCTGGTCGGCGCCGTCTCGACGCCTGAGGAAGTCTGGCAGATGGTCGACGAGATGGTCGTTGCCCAGGCACGTTGGCTGCCGCAATATGCCGATGCCGTGCCGGCCGCCAAGGAGCGGCTGTCCAAATCGAAGGTGCAGACCCGCGACTGGGCGGGGGCTGCGCGCCGCAACGTCCGCTCGATCGAGGAGTTGCGCGCCGAAAAGGCGGCGCTGAAGCAGGCCGTCTAAGTTTTGTGAAGGTTGGGTCGTCATGGGTTTCCGGGAGGGAAATCCATGACATCAAGCCCGCTTTCATGTCGTGCGAGGAAAAGGAGCCGTGTGACCCGCGCTCCGGAACAGAGGGAGAAACGATGATGAATTTCCGCAATCTGGGCATTCTTGCCGGGCTGGCGCTCAGCGTCTCGGCCGCGGCGCTGAATGCATATGCTTCCGAGGCAACCATCCCGCCGGCGCCGGCGGACTTTCCGGCCGAAGGCAAGATCAAATATGTGGCGCGCGACTCCATCCTGGAGTTCAAGGCGCTGCCCGAATATCATGAGCCGGATTGGGTCACGAAAAATTTCGTCGCCACCGGCAAGCTGCCGCCGGTCAAGGACCGGCTGCCGAAGGAGCCGCTGGTCTTCAAGACGGGCAATATGCCCGACGGCATCGGTGTCTACGGCGATACGATGCGCCACGTCATCGGCGGCCGGCCGGAAGGCTGGAACTACGGCGCCGGCCAGACGCAGGGCTGGGGCGGCATCGATATCGGCCTTTCCGAATGCCTGACGCGCACCGCGCCGCTGTTCCAGGTACAGGCCTCAGACACCGAGCCGCTGCCGAACCTCGCCAAGAGCTGGGATTGGTCCGAAGACGGCCATAAGCTGACCATGCACCTGATCGAAGGCGCCAAATGGTCTGACGGCGCGCCATTCAATGCCGACGACATCATGTTCTACTGGGATGACGAAGTCATCGACCCGAACGTTTCGCCGCTCGGCGGCGGCGCCTCGCCGGAAGCCTTCGGCGTCGGCACGACGCTGAAGAAGGTCGACGATTACACCGTCGAATGGACCTTCAAGGAGGCCTTCCCGAAGCAATATCTCTACACGATGTCCTACCCGAATTTCTGCCCGGGTCCGTCGCACATCCTGAAGTCGAAGCATCCGAAATATTCGAAGAACACCTACGACCAGTTCAAGAACGCCTTCCCGCCCGAGTTCATGAACATGCCGGTGATGGGCGCCTGGGTACCGGTCGAATATCGCCCGGACGACATCATCGTCATGCGCCGCAACCCCTATTACTGGAAGGTCGACGAGAAGGGCGATCAACTGCCCTATCTGAATGAGCTGCACTACAAGCTCTCGACCTGGGCCGACCGTGACGTTCAGGCCGTGGCCGGATCCGCCGACATCTCGAACCTCGAGCAGCCGGAAAACTTCGTCGCGTCGCTGAAGCGAGCCGCCGAAAAGACCGCACCCGCCCGCCTTGCCTTCGGCCCGCGCCTAATCGGCTACAATCTGCGCATGAACTTCTCCGCCAACGGCTGGGGCAACCCGGACGAGCGCGGTGAGGCGATCCGCGAGTTGAACCGCAACGAGGACTTCCGCAAGGCCGTCACCATGGCGCTCGACCGCAAGGCAATCGGCGACTCGCTGGTCAAGGGACCGTTTACCGCGATCTATCCCGGTGGGCTCTCCTCCGGCACCAGCTTCTACGACCGCAACTCGACCGTTTACTACCCCTATGATCTTAAGGGTGCCAAGGCGGAACTCGCCAAGGCCGGCCTCAAGGATACGGATGGCGACGGCATCGTGAACTTCCCGTCCGGCACGCAAGGCGGCAAGAATGTCGAAATCGTCATGCTCGTCAACAACGACTACACGACAGACAAGAGCCTCGCCGAAGGTGTCGTCGGCCAGATGGAAAAGCTCGGATTGAAGGTCATCCTCAATGGGCTCGACGGTGCAAAGCGCGACGAAGCGCATTATGCCGGCCGCTTTGATTGGCTGATCCAGCGCAATACGACGGAACTGTCGTCGGTGGTGCAGAATACCGAACAGCTTGCCCCTGTCGGTCCGCGCACCAGCTGGCACCATCGTGCCGGCAAGGACGATCAGCTCGATCTGATGCCGTTCGAAAAGGAACTTGTCGATGTCGTCAACAAGTTCACGACGAGCCAGAGTAATGACGAGCGCGTCGATCTGATGAAGCAGTATCAGAAGATCTCGACGGAGCACGTCAACACCGTCGGCCTGACAGAATATCCGGGCGCGCTGATCATCAACAAGCGGTTCTCCAACGTGCCCCAGGGTACGCCGATCTTCATGTTCAACTGGGCTGAAGACTCCATCATCCGCGAACGCGTGTGGGTGGCTGCCGACAAGCAGGGCAAATACGAGCTGTTCCCCGAGCAGCTGCCCGGCAAGCCCGGCGACAAGGGCCCGATCAACTGATGCGTGTCATCAGGACACAAAGAGCTAGAGCGCGTCGCGTGTGATGCGACGCCGGAGAGTTCCCTCCCAGCTGAAGTGAGATTCAGGCCGCGCGTGGCGCGCGGCCTGATATGACCAACAAGCCGGCCGCGCTGACAAGCAGCGACTGGCGGCAAGGAGAAGCGAACCGTTCGATGTTACGATTCCTGCTCGTGCGCATAGCCTCTGCGATCCCCATTCTCTTCATCCTGAGCGTGGTGACTTTCGCGATCATCCAGGCACCGCCCGGCGACTACGCCGATTATATAAGATCCCAGCTGATCAACCAGGGCGGCGCATCTTATGCCCAGGCCGAAGCGCAGGCACAGCTCTACAGGGTCGAGCACGGCCTCGATAAGCCGCTGGTCATCCAATACGTCAACTGGATCGGCGGTATAGTGACCCGCGGTGATTTCGGCTACAGCATGTTTTACAACAAGCCGGTCGCCGATGTCGTCGGTGAACGCCTGCCGCGGACATTGCTTCTGGCGCTCGTCTGCCATCTCTTTGCCTCGGTGCTCGGCATCGGCTTCGGCATCTGGGCGGCGACGCGACAGTATAGCTGGATCGACAGCACGCTTTCGGCGATTTCCTTCCTCGGCATGACGGTGCCGCGCTTCCTGATGGCGCTGATCATCGTCTATCTGCTGGTCTTCCAGCTTAACGTCTCCGAAATCGGCAGCTTCTTCTCGCCGCAATATGGCGGGGCGCCCTGGTCCTGGGCGAAATTCGCTGATCTGGTTCGCCATGTCTGGCCGGTCGTGGCGATCGCCACCTTCGGCGGGCTCGCCTACAATATGCGCGTCATGCGCGGCAATCTGCTCGATACGCTGAATGCCCAATATGTCGAGACGGCCAAGGCCAAGGGGCTTTCCGGCGCCGCCGTGGTGATGCGCCATGCGGTGCCGAACGCGCTGCACCCGCTGGTGATGTACCAGGGCGTCGTGCTGCCCTACATGCTGACCGGCGAGATCGAAACCGCGATCATTTTCGCATTGCCCACCGTCGGCCCGGCGATCGTCGGCTCGATGGCGGTCGGCGACGTCTATGTCACCGCCACCTTCATGATGGTGCTGTCGGCGACGCTGATCGTCGGCAACATCATCGCCGACATGCTGCTCGCTTTGCTCGATCCCCGTGTCCGCCAGTATGGAGGAGCCTGAGATGCTGGCTTTCGACTCCGCGCCGCCTCCGCCGACGACAGAACTTTCCATCAACAAGCCATCGCGTGGGCATGAAAGCTACATCGCACTTGTCTGGCGCCGGCTGAGACGCTCCTGGACCGGCATGGCAGGGTTGGTGCTCGTCGTGCTCCTGATCGTCATGGCGATCTTTGCCGATTTCTTTGCGCCGATGGACCCGAAGGCAACCGATGTCGGCTTCGCGCCGCCGCAGATGATCAGCTTCCACGACAAGGACGGAGGTTTCGTCTTCCAGCCGCGTGTCTATGCGCTGTCGGATTCCGAGGAGCTCGACCCGGTCACCTTCCAGCCGATCGTTGGCGTGGATTACGACAACCCGCGGCTGCTCGGCTTCTTCGTCAAGGGCGCTGAATACCGGCTTTTCGGCCTGATCCCGGCCAACCGGCATTTCTTCGGCTCGACTGACGGCCAGCCGGTGCATTTTCTTGGCACCGACAAGTTCGGCCGCGACGTGCTGTCGCGCGCCATCATCGGCTCGCGCATTTCGCTGACGATCGCCCTGACGGTGGTCTTCATCGTCACCATCATCGGCACGACCGTCGGAATGGTGTCCGGCTATTTCGGCGGCACATTCGATATCTGGTTGCAGCGTTTCGTCGAACTGGTGCTCGCCTTCCCGCAACTGCCGCTCTATCTGGCGCTGACCTCGCTCATCCCGGTGACGGCGCCGACCAACGTCTTCCTTGCCTTCGTCATCGCCGTCATGTCGGCGCTCGGCTGGGCGCAGATGTCGCGCGAGGTGCGCGGCAAGACGCTGGCGCTCGCCCGTATCGACTATGTCCGGGCGGCGATGGCCGTCGGCGCCACCGACATGCGCATCATCATGCAGCACATCTTCCCGAACGTGATGAGTCATGTCATCGTCGCGGTGACGCTCGCCATACCGAGCGTCGTGCTCTTGGAATCCTTCCTGGGTTTCCTCGGCTTCGCGGTCAAGCCGCCACTGATTTCCTGGGGGCTGATGCTGCAGGATACGGCGACCTATTCGGTGATCGGCTCCTATCCCTGGATTCTCTCCCCCGTCGGCTTCGTGCTCGTCACCGTCTTCGCATTCAATGCGCTTGGCGACGGACTGCGCGACGCGGTCGATCCTTATTGAGGTGATTGATATGGCTCTTGCACTGGTCAATTCCTTCGCCCCGCCCGTCCGCCACGACCATGATGGCCGTTCGGACACGCCCATCATCGACGCCCGCAATGTGGCGGTGAATTTCAAGGTCGAAGACGGCATGGTCGAAGCCGTCAAGGACGTCTCCTTCCAGCTCTATCGCGGCGAGACGATCGCGATCGTCGGCGAATCCGGTTCGGGCAAATCGGTGACGGCGCGAACGGTGATGGGGCTCTTGTCGAAGCGCGCCGTCGTCTCCGAGGCATCGACGGTCGCCTATGACGGCAGCAATATCCTGAAGTTCTCCGAGCGGGCGCGCCGCAAGCTGCGCGGCGATCGCATCTCGATGATCTTCCAGGAGCCGATGAGCTCGCTGAACCCGATCTATACGATCGGTAGCCAGATCGTCGAAGCGATCCGCGTCCATCGCCGGATCAGCAAGAGGGATGCGCAAAAGCGTGCGCTCGAACTGCTCGAACATGTGCAGATCCCTGATCCTGCCGCGCGGCTCATGCAATATCCGCATCAGCTCTCCGGCGGGCAGCGCCAGCGCGTGATGATCGCCATGGCGCTTGCCAACGATCCGGACGTGCTGATTGCCGACGAGCCGACGACGGCGCTCGACGTCACCGTGCAGGCGCAGATCCTGAACCTGATCCGCAACCTGCAGAAGGAGTTGGGGATGGCCGTCATCCTCATCACTCACGATCTGACCGTGGTGCGGCAGTTCTCGGATTACGTCTATGTGATGCAGCTTGGCGAAGTGCGCGAGCACAACACCACCGAAGCTCTGTTTGCCAATCCGCAGGACGCCTATACCAAGCATCTGCTTGCCTCAGAGCCGCGCGGCCAGGCCAATCCGCTGCCGGAGGGATCGGATGTCATCCTCGATGCCAAGGGCGTGCGCGTCGCCTTCATGATGCGTCACGGTACCTTTCTCAAGCCGGCGATGCGTGAGCTTGTCGCCGTCGACAGCCTCGACCTGACGCTGCGCCGTCACGAGACGCTCGGTCTCGTCGGCGAATCCGGCTCCGGCAAGACGACCTTCGGCCAGGCGATCCTGCGGTTGAACACGCCCGAGAGCGGCGAGATCCATTTCGACCATCAGCCGATCCACGGCCTTTCCCGAGCCGAGATGCGGCCGTTGCGCGCCCGCATGCAGGTGGTGTTCCAGGATCCCTTCTCATCGCTCAACCCGCGCATGACGATCGGCCAGATCATCGAGGAAGGTCTCGTCGTCAACAGGCTGGGGGCGACCAAGGCCGAACGGCAGGACCGGGTGCGCGAAGCACTGATTGCCGCCGGCATGCCCGGCAATATCCTGTCGCGTTTCCCGCACGAATTTTCCGGCGGCCAGCGCCAGCGCATCGCCATTGCCCGCGCCATCGCGCTCGAGCCGGAATTCATTCTGCTCGACGAGCCGACATCAGCGCTCGACCTTTCCGTCCAGGCGCAGATCATCGAACTCCTGCGCAAGCTGCAGGACGAGCGGGGCCTAAGCTACCTGTTCATTTCCCACGATCTCAAGGTCGTCAGGGCTCTTTGCCATCGCGTCATCGTCATGCAGCATGGCAAGATCGTCGAAGAGGGCCCCGTCAACGAAGTTCTATCCCATCCCAAGACCGCCTACACCGAACGGCTCGTCAAAGCCGCTTTCGAGGTAGCATGATTGCCGAATGCCGGAGGTTATAATGGCAGCAAATCCCAAAATCACGTTCATCGGAGCTGGCTCCACCGTCTTCATGAAGAACATCGTCGGCGACGTGCTTCAGCGTCCGGCCCTGTCGGGCGCGACGATCGCCTTGATGGATCTCAACCCGCAGCGGCTGGAAGAAAGCGCCATCGTCGTCAACAAGCTGATCTCGACGCTCGGCGTGAAGGCGAAGGCCGAGACCTATTCCGACCAGCGCAAGGCGCTTGCCGGCGCCGATTTCGTCGTCGTCGCCTTCCAGATCGGCGGCTATGAGCCCTGCACGGTCACCGATTTCGAGGTGCCGAAGAAATACGGCCTGCGCCAGACGATCGCCGATACGCTCGGCGTCGGCGGCATCATGCGCGGGCTTCGCACCGTGCCGCATCTCTGGAAGGTCTGCGAGGACATGCTCGCCGTCTGCCCCGAGGCGATCATGCTGCAATATGTCAACCCGATGGCGATCAACACCTGGGCGATATCGGAGAAATACCCGACAATTCGCCAGGTCGGTCTCTGCCATTCGGTGCAGGGCACGGCGATGGAGCTGGCCCACGACCTCGACATTCCCTACGAGGAGATCCGCTACCGCGCGGCCGGCATCAACCACATGGCCTTCTATCTCAAATTCGAGCATCGCCAGCCGGACGGGTCCTATCGCAACCTCTATCCCGATCTCCTGCGCGGCTATCGCGAGGGCAGGGCGCCGAAGCCCGGCTGGAACCCGCGCTGCCCGAACAAGGTGCGCTATGAGATGCTGACCCGGCTCGGCTATTTCGTCACCGAAAGCTCGGAGCATTTCGCCGAATACACGCCCTATTTCATCAAGGAGGGCCGCGAGGACCTGATCGAGAAATTCGGCATCCCGCTCGATGAATATCCCAAACGCTGCATCGAGCAGATCGAGCGCTGGAAGGGGCAGGCGGAGGCCTATCGTTCGGCCGACAAGATCGAGGTTCAGCCGTCGAAGGAATATGCCTCCTCGATCATCAACTCGGTCTGGACCGGCGAACCCTCGGTGATCTACGGCAATGTCCGCAACAACGGCTGCATCACCTCGCTGCCGACCAACTGCGCCGCCGAAGTGCCGTGCCTGGTCGATGCCTCCGGCATCCAGCCGACCTTCATCGGCGACCTGCCGCCGCAGCTCACGGCGCTGATCCGCACCAATATCAACGTGCAGGAACTGACGGTGCAGGCGCTGATGACGGAAAATCGCGAGCACATCTACCACGCCGCGATGATGGACCCGCATACGGCAGCCGAACTCGACCTCGACCAAATCTGGTCGCTGGTCGACGATCTGCTCGCCACCCACGGCGACTGGCTGCCCGAATGGGCGCGCACCAGCCGCAAGGTTCAGGCTGCCTGACCCTCTCTCCCGGGTCGGGCGTCAAAGAGCCCCGCGGTGGCAACACACCGCGGGGTTTTTGCGTATAATTGGCGGGACGGCGGGGATGTGTAACTCGCTACCTTGGACCGCCTGCAATACTCTCCTTCAAGCTCTCGACCTCTTGCGCAAGCTTATCGAGGTCCGCCTGCGATGCGGCTTGCGATGTCGGCACTCTCTTGGGAACATAGATCTTACCCCCGCCATCGAGTTCATCGGGAATGCTGTATTTGAAGATCCACTTTGTGGATTTGGTATCCGTCGCCCGGACGAAGACCATAGCTTCATTGTTGCTATCGAGCGCAACCGATATGTCGAAGGTTGCGGCCCCCACAGCTAAGTTCTCAAGCTTTTGATTGTTTTTGTCCACGTAGGGACTAAGCCCATCGTCCACTGTGAAAGCGGTGAGCGCTTCCGTCACATCTATTGTCACGTCACATGGCATGATTGTTCTCCCCCGTTGGAAGTTTAATCGTTGCTGAGGCGACCGTTGCGATGGGCCATTCTGAGTGTGATAGCGTAGGAGCTCGGAGACCTCTTGCCGGGCAACTGGGCATCCAGAATAAGCGTCCTGGCGTCGCCGAAAGCCGTCGAGATCTCCAGGATTTGTGTGGATGCCGTCAGCCGCCACATTTTGTACCCCAACGCGGGGTCAAAGCCGCAGCCGGCTGCAGGCTCGGCATGCGGACCTGTGACAACGAAAATGCGGTTGGAATCCAGCCTGTAGCAGTGACCCTCGAACGCATAGCCGTAAGCGAGGACCGTCGATCCCGTTATGCCGACTCCGCTTGCGAGTTTTATCTGCAGTTCCGCCTTTCCCGCCATCCCGACATCCAGGTGCGTAATGCGATTGGTGTCGTTTAAGTCTACGCCGTAGAGTATGATCTGGCCCGCCACGTAGGGGAGTCCAGGAAGTGAAGGTGCTGGAACGCTGTCGTCTATCATCGATGCCTCCCGTCTTTGGTTAAAGAATGCCGCGCCACCTCATGCAATCTTCGAGCTGGTCGATATAAGCGCGCCCGCGCCCCCGCCAGGCGGCCTCGAGAAAGGCCGAAGCCGCAGCCTCGAAGGTCAGACTATCCGGGTCGAGATATGTCCAGGAACGGGTGACCGCCTCGCCGATCACGTCGCGCGCCTCCTGCAGGGCGGCTTTCGCGGCGAAATGCGTCAGCTCATAGGATGTCGCCGATGCCCGAAATCCTTCTTCTATCAGCGCCGGCGCCATCTGCTGGCGAAGGTCGCTGAACTTCCTGGGATTGATCTTCGACAGTCCGCGCTCGAACAGCAGTGATTGGTAGACCTCGATCAGGCAGTCGAAGAGGCCTGCCGCAAAGGGCTTCGACTGGTCGTGCACTTCCTGGCTGACATCACTGACACGAAGCGAGTTGTTGAGCGATCTGAGCTGCTTTTCGTCGCTGAGCTCGGCAAATTTGTCGAGTTCGTTGTGCAGGAGCAGGTTGCCTCTTGTGCGGCGAAGCAGCCGGTCCAGCGCGGTATCGAATTGCAGCATCCCCAGGAGCGATATGAAATCGGCGATCGCTTCGTGGTAGGAAAAGAAGTCGCTGCCGGATCCGTCGCCTTCGAGGATCCCAAGTTCGCTCAGCAAAATGAGATGTCCCATTTCATGGGCAACCGCGTCGAAATTCAGCGCGAAACAGGATGTCGGGCCTTCCGGTTCGCTTTCGCCGAGCTCCAGAAAGCCGAAGCCGGATTGCGCATTCTGCCAATGGGGAATGCGGGGAACGATTTCCAGCCGTTCCAGCGTCGGCTCGAAGAACCAGTTGATCGGGCGCCCGGCATAGCCCTCGCAGATATCGAGAACCCGGCGGGCGCAGGCATAGCTGTGGGTTGAAAGAAATGCCGGCGAGCCAGGCCCTATGTGATCGAAATGCCCGTCGGGGCCGGGCTCTGCGGGCGGCTGCAAAAGGCCGGGATAGGGAGGGATATAAGGCGCGGCATAGGGCGATTTCGGTTCGATGGGATTTGCCACATAGATCCGGCTGTCGGACGGCCCTGCCAGGATGGGTCCCCCCGAAGGTCCGATCCACACCACTTCGGGCTTTTCATAACCGGGAATGAAGGATGGCTGCGGAAAGACAAGGAAACGCGTTCCGAGCGGCCGCTCCAAAGCCGACCCGTCGCCTGCTCCCTGCGAATGTGTGATGGCATCCAAAGCTGCCCCCACCGCTCTCTGCCCAACGCCGAGCGATCTTTCACTATACCAGTACTACGGGCATTTCGACAATAGCGTGTCGAGCATTCCACAGTACTCCATGTCATTGGCGAATGATTCCGTAAGTTCAAATTCGAAAGAAGGAGATTTTTTCAGACCATTTATCTTGTGATCGGCCAGATATCTCAGGAGATTTACAGCGTCGGTTCGCTTCTGGTTTATGGCTCCGGCTTTCAGCCACGCCTTTAGAACTGCGATCTGGTTGGCAGCGCTGAGATTGTTTTCTGCCGCTGCGAAAAGCCTGGCGAACGACCTTTCGCTGAAGTGGAGCGAGCGTGCCAGTGACTCAAGCTGATGTCTCAGTCGTCTTTCGATGACCCCGACGCGTTCCGCTTTTTTCAGGCTGAGCCTGATGTCCATGAGAGCATCACCCAATGCGCGCGAGCCCAGTTCGACGGGAGCCATCGGCACCGTGACGTCGGCATCGTCGGCGAGCGAGTGCCGTCTGTACCACCGGTAGATCAGTCCATGCCCGATCATTCCCTGGGGAGCGAGCTCCGCTGCTCTGAGCGCGCCTATGCTGGCCGCACCGTATAGGCGGAGCCCTCGGGCCATCGCCCAGAGAATTTCCTGGTGGCGAACGGCGGGGCGCTGCGCGAAGACGCCGTCGATCAGCACGACCGCCGATGGCGCGTAGTCCGCCACGGCGCGCACGACATCGCCGCAGCCGACGGGAGGCAGATAGATCGCCTCCAGATATTTGTGCGCTTCCGTCGCGGAGAGGGTGGGGCCGAGAAAGACCACGATATCGTCACGCAAGATCCGCCTCCGGATTTGTTTCTAGCGGAGGGGCAACCACCCGGACGACGTGAAGAGGGACGCGATCGTCGGAATGAAGAACCACAAGGATCGCCGCCTTCGCGCCGGCCAGCCTCAACGCCTCGACGATCGCCAGGATGGGGCGGCCGCTGGCGCCATGACCTTCATCGGGAAGGTAGGAGCTGCCGCCCTTTACGAGTTGCGCGCGCCAAGCGGCGAGCTCCGAAGCATCGGCATATGCGTAGACTTCGCTGCTGATATCGTCGCGCGCAGCCGAAATCACCCCCAGCCGCGATTGACACGCTTCGAGCAATGCGCTCGTCAGCGCCCGATCGTGGCTGAAGTCGCAGCCGAAGCCTTCGGCCGGCAAGGGCGCAAAGGGGGCGCGGCCGGCATCTTCCATCACGTGGCACCAGTAGATCGGCAGCGCATGCGACGCCGGGATTTTCCAGATGCCGACGACGAAACCCGCCTTGGCCAGCCGTTGCATGATCTCCCCGGCGCTGCCTGAGCGGACGGAGCGCGAGTCGATCTGGAAGCGGTCGAAGAAATGGGGCGTCTTCATCGCCGTGCATCGCGCCTGCCGCTCCAGAATCTCCAGGCAGGCATGCAAGGCCGCGCTTTGCAGGCTGGTGCCGGCCGCCAGACCCGTTGTGTCTCTCGGCATCCAATGCGGATGAGGCGAGGGGAGGGTGTAGGCGGAGTCGACAAGGGCAAGCGGGACAGGGGTTCTCCGGCCTGAAAAGAGATCCAGCCCCTCGATCCAGGAAAGCCTCTCCGCCTCTCGTCCGACGCCGAGGTGCGACCAGAATTTCTGCTCGTTCATCCCGCGGAAAGGCGCTCCGAAGACGCGCTCCGGGGCAATCCGCTCCGAGGCCCATCCCTCCAGGGATTCCATCAGGCCCGATATCGCCGCAAGCGGCAAGCTCAAACCCTTGCCTTGGCTGACGGCGACGGAAAGGGACCGCGGCCTGACAACCTGGACGACGGGGATCCCGATCCGGTCGAGTTCCGTGACCGAGCCCAGCCTGGTGATCCCGTATTCGTGCTTGCTGGCCAGGATGCGCTGCACCGTCTGCCAGGGATCAGGGGGCGAGAGGTTAGGGGCATCAAAGATGTTGTCGAGCACCCCGTTCTCCATCGCCTCCTCCTGGCCCTACGACCTTGGCAGGCCGTCCAAGGCGCGCTTTGCTCTTTCGGCCAGCCAGGCGGCCTTTTGTCCTTCGGCAATCTGCACCGCCCTCGTCAGGTCTCTTCTTATCAAGGATGGAGGGTCGTCCAGATCTCGTCTCAGTCTTGCGCTGAGGCGGTAGAGTTCGGCCAGCCAGAACCGTTGACCGCTGTTGCGGCCAACGTTGATCGCATTGTGAATGGTCGCCAGGGCTTCAGCAGGTTTGCCGAGCCGCTGCAGCACCTGCGCATGCATGTCGCTGTGCATGGAAAAATTATCGTCGGTGCCCAATTGCTGCTGGAGCAGCAGACCGTGTTGGAATCGCTCTTCGCCCCGTTCGGCAAACGACGTCATCAGCTCCGCCCAGCCGCAATACATGTTGGCGCGCGCCTGGCTGGCGGCGAGGCCGTGTCGCTCGGCAAGCGCCAGCATTTGTTCGCCGAGGTCATGGACATCGTCATATCGGCTTTGGCAGCGGCGCAGGACGATGGCGTAATAAAGCGCGTGAACCATGCTTCCGGCGTGATCGGTCGAGGCCGCCCAGTCCAGGCACTGTCCGATCGCATGTTCACTGGCGTCGGCATTGTCGAGAAGCAGGTAGGACAAGGCGCTCTCGCCCAAGCCGCAGACCTTGGCGTCATGTCCGCCGAAAAAGGCGCGATTTCTGACCGCTCTTTCCGGATCGTAAAGATCAAGGCCTCTGGCGACGCAATCGAGGCAGAATTCGTGCTCGCCGGCGTGAAAGCTCGTCGCCCATCCGCAGTGATAGGATTGAAGCCGCGTCTCCTGATCTTCGACGGTTTGCATGTCGCCGACGAGGATGCGCGCGCGAGACTGCTGCGTCAGAATGTTGGGTGCCGTGAACCACCATCCCCAATAGACCGGGAAATGTTTCGACCGGACAGCCGAGGCCTGTTTCCTCAGAAGCTGCATTGCGCGGGAATAGACCCGGCGCGCGCTTTCCGAGCCCTCTCCCTCGAGCGCGGTCGCAACGACCCCCTGAAGTTCGAGCAGGCCCAATGCCAGTTCGGTGCGATCGGGATGGCGCCGGGAAAGGCTGTCGACCTCCTCGGCGCAGAGTTCGAGCGACACGTTCGCCTCGTGCATGGCGGAGCGCAGAACGCTCGCCTCCGCCGCGGCCAGGCCAAACCTGGCCGCGGCGTCGTGCAAGCCTGCTTCGGCGCACTGCCAGGCAGCGATGGCAGCCGGCAGACTGGGCTTTGCTTCTCCGATCAGGAGTTCGGCGATCCGCTTGTGTATGCGTCGTCTGTCGCTTTTGAGAAGGCTGCTGTAGGCTGCTTCCTGGGTGAGTACGTGCCGGAACTGAAAGGAGCCGGGCGTGTCGGCAGAAGGCTCGATGATGCCTTGGGAAACAAGCCGCTCGACCGCGATCTCCACCGTCTGCCGGCTGACCCCTTCGAGAAGGTAGGCGAGCAGCGAGATGTTGAATTCGCGACCGATGACGCTCGCAAATTGCGCTGCCCGTCGTGCGGAACCGGTCGCCGCGAGTCTGGCGGAAAGCAGATCATTCAGCGAGCTGACGCCACCTTCCAGAAGCAGCCCTTTCCATTCGGATAAGGCCTTGCCCAAGGGTTGCCTTTCCAGGAAGAAGTTGGCCAGTTCTTCGGCGTAGAGCGGCATGCCATCGCATTGATCCAGAATGAAATCGGACAGGCCCGGCGGGGGGCGCTCACGCCAGACCGAGGCGACGAGATCGCGAACCGCCGCAGAGGCCAATCCGGATAATTCTATCTCGGTCGCCAGTGCCAGGGATCGTCTGATCCTCGATGTCTGAACCACGAGGATCGGCAACGTGCCTGCGAGTGATTCAAGCCGATCGATCAGCTCCAACGTCATGCCGTCAGCCCAGTGGACATCCTCGAAGACGAGGAGCGTCGGAACGCCAGTCGCCTTGCAGGTCAGGATGTCGGCAGCGGCTTCGATGACCTTCCGCCTGAATGCCCGCCCCGACAGATCCGACACGCGAATATTGCGCGAGGTCGCCGGCGATCGGTCTGATGTAAATGAGAGAATGGTGTCGACGATGTCTGCCCCTAAGGCTCGGCCGGATGTTTGAAGGGCCTGCATGAAAGCCCCGCTATCGCCATTCTTCAGAACAGAGGGTTCGGCCACAAGCCTCTCGAGAAACGACATAAAGGGGTGCAGCGGCTGGCTCTCCAGGCGCCTGCCGCACTGAAAGATCAGGGTCTCGTGCGAAGTATGGGACAGGCTGCGGGCGAATTCGCCGATCAGTCTGGATTTGCCGATGCCCGCCTCTCCGACCACGGTGATTGAACTGCCCCTGCCGTCGAGAGCTGAATTCCAGGCGCTCGAAAGAGCGGCAAGTTCTCTTTCCCTGCCTCTTATCGGCCGATCCCATTCGCTGAATGGCGACAGCGCAGACGTTGAGCGATCACGTTCCTGCGGACGCCAGAGCGCAACCGGCTCTTCGAAGCCTTTGAGTTTGGCCTTCCGCACCAGGCTATAGTCGAAATTGTGTCGGGTGAGCTGAACGGTCGAATCTGCGACCAGAACGGAATTCGGTTCGGCCTCTGCCTGCAAGCGAGCCGCCAGCACCGGTGCTGTGCCAACAATCTCGTCTCCTTGCGCGGAGAAGACGACAAGACCGGTGGCAACCCCGATCCGCAGCCTGAAAGCTGTGCGCGCCTTGCCCTTGGTGCTCGCTGCAATGCCTAACAATTCCAAAGAAGCCTGCACCGCACTTTCAGCCGCATCTTCGGATTGGTCGGGATATCCGAAGAAACAGCATCCCCCATCACCGAGCCGTTGATGAAGAAAACCTCCATGCTTTTTTATGATCGTTTCGGCATTCTGATGTAATGCCGAAACGGAACGAAAGAATTTCTCCGGCTCGCTCCGCAATAAGAGCTCCGTCGAGCCGACAATGTCATAGAAAAGGGCAGTGACCTGTCGCCGCTCACCTGTAAACCGAATTCGCGCGTCGAGGGTTTTCATTCGGAGTCGCCCAACACCACAGAAGCCTTTTTCAGGACATCCGATTTATAGCTTGCATGCAAGCTTTTCGTGCGGCGGTGCCAATATATCCGTTATGCGGCCTGCGTCCTGATCATGGGCTGCCCTCTTTTCACCGCGACGCATGCGCGTGCCCCCGCCATATTGCTTCGGGCCCGCCATCTTTTCCTTCGCGTGAGATTGGACAGTTTGGCGTTCAAGGGATGGCCAGATGGGCGTGCCGCATTGCATCGCCTTTCCTTGAACGTGCAGCAGCCCGATCGAAGGCACATCAAAATCAGGCCCCGCCGCTACGGCTCGCCCGTCGCTATTCCCAGCCATTGGCATTCCGCCAGCCAGGTTACGAAGAACCGCGCCGGTTTTTGGCGACGACGACGTTCACCGCCGGGCCACCGGAGATTGCCAGTAACGACGGCCTGTCGGTCGCCGTGGCGGCCCTTTCACCGCCGCGGCGACCGCCGGCCTTGCAGCGCCAGATGGCCTTCAGCCTCAATCAGGCAAAGAACGCACGAAGCTGAGCGAAGAACCCGCCTGGTTTGTAACTCGCCATCTTTCGCAGGCGGCGAGCGATGACTGCCGCGCTGACGTGTTCACCGAAATGGCAGAAGCAGACAAGGCCGTGCAATTGCTCGTCGCTTAGCTCGAAGAACCGCCTGGCCTCTCCATAGCTGTCATTTTCCATTCCTGCCGCCCGCAGAATGGGGTCAGCGAATGCAACGGAGATCGGGGTGTCGTCATCCCGCAGCGCAAGCCGTTCTGCCATCGACTTATATTCTGTTTCGTGAAGCGTGTTCAGAAACGCTCTGGGGCTGCGGTCGAGACTTTCGGCCCACCGCTCAAGCCGTTCGCGCCGCGTCATGTCAAGGCGCGTGCAGGTCGTCCTGACCTTGGCAATGGTTTTCAACTGATCGAGTGCGTACTGTTCCATCTCGGCCTCCTATCTCCGGAAAAATAGATGGTCCGCTCCCAAAGATAGCGTCGCTCAGGTGGCAGCCGATGTCCAATCACGATTGGGACCGACAGCTCGTTGACGCTTCCGTAATCACTGGAGGCGCCTTTTGCTTGCTGACGGGCTCTTTTCTCATAGGATCTCTGCGCCATGTCATACCGAGGCAACCAGACAGGGTTCGGGATGGACGAGATATTCGAACAGCTTCTGCACCTTTCTGCATGCACGCAAACGCTGATTGCGGTCTATGATGGTCATGACCGGCTGCAATACGCCAACAGCGCCTTTCGTTCGGCCTATTTCATCGAACCGGATGAAACGCCCCTCTGGCCGGATCTCATGCGGCGTAATTTCCAACAGCAGCGGGGCACGGTCATTCGAACGAGCAATTTCGAAGAGTGGCTGCGCTCGACTCAGTCGCGCCGCGGCAAGATCGGCTATCGCGCTTTCGAGACGGACCAGTGGGACGGCCGATGGTTCTGGATGACGGAGGCGGTGCAGAAGAACGGTTGGATGCTGTGCATTGCGAGCGACATCACCGGTTTGCGCGCGCATGGCAGGACTGTCCGGCAAGATCGCGATCAGGCGATCAAGGCGTCTTACACCGACGAACTCACGGGTGTCGCCAACCGCCGCTTCGTGATGGCGCGCGTCGACGACATGCTGGCGGCCGCCCAGCATGGCAGCAACGGATGCCTTGCCGTATTCGACATCGACAATTTCAAATACATCAACGATCGCCTTGGCCACCACGCCGGGGATGAGGTCCTGCGTGATTTTGCGCATCGCATTCATCAGAATGTTCGCCGCAACGATTGTTTTGGGCGGGTCGGCGGAGAAGAATTCCTTCTGGTGATGCCGGCAACCGAGACGGAAGACGCCATTGCCATTGTCGAGCGCATGCTGACGGTGATCCGGTTTTCCCGGCCCCTGCCTGCGTCACCCGACTTCAGCTACACCTGCTCTGCCGGTATCGCCGCTTGCGCCCCGTCCGATAGCACGTCGGATCTTTATCGACGCGCCGATCAAGCCCTCTATGCGGCAAAGCTAAGCGGCCGGGACAGGGTGCGCGCAGCCTAGGCGCTTATGCGGTTGAACCCCAATCTGGTTGCCGCAGTCGTGGCGGACGGCGATCCGGGCCTGTTCGCTGCGGCCGGAACCAATATAATCGGGCGCGATGTCTCAGATCCCCGACCCGTAAAGCTCCTGGTCATCGTCGCCTTCCCAGGGGGAGGGCATCGAGCTGCTGGCGAGGTTTGCCGAGGGCATCGGCATCCAACACTTCAATTCCGGCTCGGCATATTCGATGATGTGCCCGGGCGAGGAATCGGAGGCGCGCCAGCCTTCTCCACCGAACTGATCGCCATTCGTCCAATAGGCAAGGTCAACTTCCGCCGGCCCCTGTTCGGACGAGCGAATCGTGACGAGGATCCGGCTGCCGTCTTTCGGAGCGTTTGCCATATTGCGCCAGCGATCCGGCTCGTCCATCGTCTTTCCTCCTGCTTTCCTCAAGTGCAACTGTCGCCTCACGATCGAAAACGGTCAACTCAAACTTTGCAGAACCATCCCCATCGACGCCTGCAGGAACTGACAGTGCAGGCGCTGATGACGAAGAGCCAAGCGCTTCTCCCGGGTGAGGCCGTCAAGAAGCCCAGCGGTAGCAACGACTGCGAGGCTTGTGTTTGAGAATGGCGCCGCTTTCCAATAGAGGGGACGGCAAGGGACCATCCGACCCCCGTTCGCTATCAGGGAACCGTTGATTGTCCTGGCGTCGACCACTGCCTGGTCAGATCTAGCTTTCTGTGATGCGGCGATCCTCATCTGAGCCGATGGAGAGCTGCTTCCAGTCAAGGTCCTCCTGCAACTCGAGATATTGCATCGCACCGATCTGGTCTGTATCGCGCAATTCCTCGAGGCGCTGGCGCTGGGCGAGAACGGCTGCGATGGTCAGGTCACGGCGCCGATTGAGCGGCGAGGTTCTGGCCGCATCGGTGGATGCTGTCCAATGATCCTTGCAGATCGTCCGGATCGCTTCGGCTTCAGTACCGCTTTCCTTCTCAAGCCGCTGAAAGGCGGCCTCGGCGAGCGACACGCGGGCCGCCTTGAGTTCATCGCGCACTTCTGCCTGCCGACCGAGTTTCAGGAGATGGATCATCGGTGCCAGGGTCGCCCCTTGAATGACCAGGGTTGCAAGCACCACCGCGAAAGCCGTGAGCACGACCAGGTCTCGCTCGGGAAAGTCGGCAGGGAGTGCGAATGCCGTCGCCAGCGTAACAAGGCCGCGCATACCGGCCCAACCCACCAGCAAGGTTTCCCCGGATGTGAAAGGCGCCAATTCACGGCCGCGCCGGTGACGGGTCGCAACGACGGCGTGAAACAGGAACGCCATCGCCATGCGCGCCAGGATGACGCCGACCACCACGATCGCGGCAAATCCCACCGCCCGCTGAAGCTCTTCAGCCGACATCGCCTCAAGGATGCGGCGCGCCTGCAGCCCCATCAGCAGGAAAGCCACCACGTTCAAGAGGAACACGACCGTCGTCCAGACCGCGAAGGAATGCACCCGCATGCGTGGCGAATCCTCGACCGAAGAAAGGGTGGCGATGGTCATTGCGCTCGCCACGGTGGCAAGGACGGCCGACAGGTGCAGATGCTCGGCGATCAGCCAGGTCGAAAATGCGTAGACGAATTGAAACAGGGTCCCGCCGACGGTGTTTTCGGTTATCGGTCGAAGCCGCGAGACGACAAAGCCGAAAGCGATGCCGAATAGGATCCCTCCCGGTGCGGCGATAGCCACCTGAAGCGCCGTCCCGGCATCCAGCCCGCCCCGCGCTTGGACAGTGAGCGCGGCCCCGAAAAGCAGCAGCGCGGTCGCGTCGTTGAACAGGCTTTCTCCCTTGAGCAGGGCATCCACACGGCGGGCGACGGGCAAATTGGAAAGGACCGCCGTGGCGGCTGCCGCATCAGGTGGCGCGACGATTGCGCCCAGCGTGACCGCAACCGCAATCGGAAGCCCGACAGTCAGCATGCTGATCGACACGACGACACCTGTCGTGACGAGAACGGCGACGACGGCATAGAAGAACAGCGGCAGCAGCATGCGCCGCGCCGCACCCACCGGGAAGTCATAGGCCGAGTCGACAAGGACGGGGGCGATGAACAAGGCGAGCGCCGTCGGCGGATCAATCGGGATCGTCGGCGCGCCAGGCAGCATTGCCACGGCGACGCCGGCGGCAGCCAGAATGCCCGGGTAGGGCAGCCGCATGCGGCGCGTCACCTGCAGCAGCAGGATGGCAACCGCCAGCAATGCAACAAGTGTTTCGAAGAATGTCATGTCAGCATACTAGCAGGCTTTCGGGCCCGTTGAAGCGGGTGCAGCCTAGATGTAAAGCTTGTGTCGTATCAAGCTGGCGACGCAGCGGCGGAGGGCGACGATGGATTACGAGGTTGCTGTTGTCGGCGCTGGCGCGGCCGGCATTGCAGCAGCAAAAAAGCTGGTCGATGCCGGCCGCTCGGTCGTCATCCTGGAAGCCAGCAACCGCGTGGGTGGACGCGCCTGGACAATCGAAATGGCCGGGATGCCGCTGGATATGGGTTGCGGCTGGCTGCATTCTGCCGAGCGCAATCCTCTCGTCGCCATTGGCCGTGCAGCCGGGTTCACTATCGAGCGCGGGCGCACGGCGTGGCAAAGCCAGTGGCGCAATCTCGGCTTCACGCCGGATGAGCGGGCGGCTGCGGCGACTGCATGGAACGCGCTTGAGGAGCGGATGCGCGTCAATCCTCCCGCCAGCGACAGGGCTTCGGACGCGCTGGAGTCGGGCGGCGAATGGAACGCCTACTGCCAGTCGCTCAGCGGATATCTGAACGGCGCACCGCTCGATCGGCTCTCGGTCTCTGACTTTCTTGCCTATGACAATGCGGCAACCGATGCCAATTGGCGCGTGCGGGAAGGCTACGGAAGTCTGATCAGCGCCGCCGTTCCCAACGTGGCCTTGCGCCTTTCGACGCCCGTTCGAGCCGTGACCTTGACCGCGAACGGCGTCCAGCTGGAGACCGACCGCGGTCCTGTCACATCCGGTGCGGCAATCATCACGTCATCGACCAACGTTCTAGCCCGCGGAGCCATTATCTTCGACCCGGAGGCCGACGATCACCTCCACGCCGCAAGTCAGCTGCCGCTTGGCCTCGCAGACAAGCTGTTTTTGGAACTCCATGGCAATCATGGTCTGGAGCCGGAAACCCATCTGCTCGGCGACCCGCGAAATGCTGAGACCGGCAGCTATTATATCCGCCCGCTCGGCCGGCCGGTCGTCGAAGGCTTCTTTGGCGGAAATGGCGCCGTCGTCATCGAACGCGCGGGTTTACTGGAAGCATTCGCCTTCGCCCTGGACCAGCTGTCGTCGCTGCTGGGGAGCAATATTCGTCACCACCTGCGGCCCCTGGCAGCCTCTTCCTGGTGTCATACCGATTGGATAGGCGGCTCCTACAGCCATGCGCTGCCCGGCCATGCGGGCGCACGCGCAGTCTTGGCGCGTCCCGTCGGCGACCGGCTGTTTTTCGCCGGCGAGGCGACGCATCAGTCCGACTTCTCGACAGCCCATGGTGCGTGGCAAAGCGGATTGCGGGCTGCCGACCAGGCCGCAGCAGTTTAATGCCCTCGTGACATAGAAGGGCGAACTTCGTTCGCTTTGTTGATGGGAGAGCCGGCCCTACACCCGAAATGGCCGCGCCACCAACGCGAGAGCATAACGCAATGGCAATCCGTAGCGCCGGACTTCTCATATACCGGCGCGCTTCCGAGAATTACGAAGTCCTTCTCGTCCATCCGGGCGGACCTTACTGGGCGAAGAAAGACGAGGCTGCCTGGTCGATCCCTAAAGGATTGGTCGAGCCTGGAGAGGACGCACTCGCGGCTGCGAAAAGGGAAGCTGCCGAAGAGCTTGGTGTAACAATCGATGGCATATTCAGACCGCTTGGCGAATACCGGCAATCTGGCGGCAAGATTGTCGTCGTGTGGTCGATCGAAGCTGATCCAGTCCTGGATGTGAACGCGATTCGGAGTTCCGAATTTCAAATGGAATGGCCGCCAAGGTCGGGCCAGGTAAGAAGCTTTCCGGAGGTTGATCGCGCGGGTTGGTTTTCCTTAGCCGACGCAACGCTTAAACTGTTGAAAGGACAGCGACCGATGGTCGTCGACCTCCTGACGCATCTTGAGTGACCGGCCCCCCAAATTCCAGCTTCAGAGGCCCGCCTCGCCGCACTTATGGGTGAATCACGCGGCAGCCATGAATTGCTTCTGGAGGCCGCCGGCATGCGACAATCGCCGCCATCTGAATCAGATCGAGAAAATTGGAGCTGCGATCCGCAATCCGCGGCTTTTCAGCCATCCCATTTGCCACCCGGTTGCCAAAAAACCATGATTGCCTCACATAGATCACACATCGACCACAGGCATGAAGAATTGGATCGACGCTGGATGCGCATACACTACGTTTTTCTCAGTGCATTTCTTGCACTCGCACAGGCCGCCTATGCTGAAGTCGCGTCGCCGCCGGTCTTGGAGCCGCTGAAGCGGCAGGCGCAGGCCGCTGAGTTGAGTGCGCAATTCCTGTCGCGGTATAGCTATAAACCCGTTCCGCTCGACGATGCCTTGTCGGCCAAGGTCATGGATGGGTTCATCAAGTCGCTCGATCCGGACCGCATGCTCTTCCTGCAGGCCGATGTCGACAGGTTCATGGCCGATCGCAACGAGATCGACGATGCGATCGAAAAGCAGGACCTGAAAATCCCGTTTGCGATTTTCAACGCCTATGAACAGCGCGTCGTCGACCGCATGACCTATGCGCGCGGCCTGCTGAAGCAGGGCTTCGATTTCAGTGCGCAGGAAGATTTTTCGGTGTTGCGCGATAAGGCGCCGTGGCCGCAATCGGATGCCGAGAGCAACGAGCTTTGGCGCAAGCGCGTCAAAAGCGATTGGCTGCGGCTGAAGCTCGGCGGCAAAACCGATGCGGCCATTCGCGAAACACTCGACAAACGATATGAAAACACGCTCGAGCGCGCTTACAAGTTTAAAAGCGACGACGTGTTCCAGTCGTTCATGGACGCCTATTCGACGTCGATCGATCCGCACACCGACTATTTCGGCGCGGCCGCTTCGGCCGATTTCAACGTCTCGATGAAGCTTTCGCTGTTTGGCATCGGCGCTGTGCTGCAGGAGCGCGACGACTACACGACGATCCGTGAGCTCGTGCCCGGCGGACCGGCGCAGCTCTCCGGCAAGCTTGCGGTCGGAGACCGCATTACCGGCGTTGGCCAAGGCAAGGATGGGGCGATCAAGGAAGTGGTGGGCACCCGCCTTGATGAAGTCGTGCAGATGATCCGCGGCAAAAAAGGCTCCGTCGTGCGGCTGGATATCCTGCCGGCCGATGCCGGAGCCGATGGCACGCATCGCGTCATCAGCCTGGTGCGCGATAAGATCACCCTCGACAAGCAGGCAGCCAGGAAGACCGTACTCTCCGTCAAGGCGGGCGATGCCACGCGCAAAATCGGGATTATCACGCTGCCGGTCTTCTATGAGGATTTCGACGCCAAGCGGAAGGGCGACAAGGATTACAAAAGCGCAAGCCGCGATGTCGCCAAGCTTCTCGGCGAGTTGAAGGACGAAAAGGTCGACAGCGTTCTCATTGATCTGCGCAATAATGGCGGCGGTTCATTGGACGAGGCGATCGATTTGACCGGTCTGTTCATCGGCAAGGGGCCGGTCGTTCAGCAACGCGGCAGCGACGGCAAGGTCGAGGTCAAAAGCGCCGATCTTGCAGCGCCTGTCTGGACAGGCCCGATGGGTGTCCTGATCAATCGCGGCTCGGCCTCGGCTTCGGAGATTTTTGCCGCGGCGATCCAGGACTATGGTCGCGGCGTGATCGTCGGCGAACCCAGTTTCGGCAAGGGCACCGTTCAGACGGTCGTCGATCTCGACCAGATCGTGCACAATAGCAAACCCGAATTCGGCGAGCTGAAAGTGACGATTGCCCAGTTCTTCCGGGTCAATGGTGGCACGACGCAGCTGCACGGCGTGACGCCTGATCTCAGCCTGCCGGGATTGTCCGATCCGACTGCTTTCGGCGAGACCAGTTATGACAATGCGCTGCCGTGGGCTGAGATCAAGCCCGCGAAATACCCGCGTGCCGAGACAGTCGCGACATTGCTTCCGGCATTGCAAAGCCGCCATGATGCGCGGGTCAAGACCGATCCGGACTTCCAGCGCCTGGTGAAAGACATTGCCGACCTCAAGGCGCAGCGCGAAAAAGGGGTCATTTCCCTCAACGAAGCCGAACGTCGCAAAGAAGCGGCGGCTCGCGAGAAACGGCTCAAGGATCGAGCCGAAGCAGGGGATGGCGAGGACCTTGGCGATGATGGCCTGGAGGCAGGCGAGCGCAGCCTGAGCGCCGATATTGCCATCGAGAATGCCCGCAAGAACGCCAAGGACGTCCTGCTCAACGAGGCAGCCGCCATTCTTGCCGACGAGGCGGATTTGCAGCAAGGCGTGCTCAAGGCAGCCACCAAACAATAAGGGAATGCGGACGGAAGACATAAGGCACTGCGAACTTCCTCCTCCTGGACCGGGTTAGCACGTCCGCATCAGCCAATTGCTGTTGATGACGGCGTCAGTCCCAATCCAGGAACAAGCCTGGAACTGTGGCTGATGCCCCTCGTTAGAGCGCCGTGCGTCCAAAAGGAGGCACGGCGCTCCAACACTTTCAATCCTCGCATCGTGCTTTCCGAAAATCGGATTTTCGGGCCGATGCGCTAGAAGGATGACGATGGAACCACGCCCATAGTCGGGACAGGTCGTTCCTGCTTCGGCGTCTTGTTTCCTTGCTCCTCGCCGCCGCTCAGTGCCTGGCGCACTTCATCCTCTTCCCAACCCGCCTCGATGGCCGAAGCCACGAGCCTCTCGATTTTCTCGGTTTCCGAATTGTGTGAAGTCTCATTCAGGTGGCGTCTGGCAGTCTCGAGACACTGACGGAGGTTGGACGCGCGGCTGGCGTCGTTACGATCGTAGCTTGGCGATGCGACGTAGGTCATTTGGAAGCTCCCTGTTGATCGGGAGAAACACCTCAAGAGACAGCCGGTTCCACTGCGTCAGCGTCGCCATCCGTCGTCTCGGGCTGCGCGACGGTGACGGTGACGATGTCTCTGTTGGGCACGCTCATGGTCCTTCATGGACGACGACGACCACGGTATCTCCGCGCGATGACGCTTTCCGGAACCTGATGGATCTGCGTCAGAGCAATAGTCGCGCAGGCCGACCGTAACTGATCAACCGGACTGCAACGCGTGCGAGCCGCGGCAAAATTCAATCAATTGCTCCGAGGTCATGGGCCGTGCCAGCGCATAACCTTGCAATATATGGCAACCGAGCTCTTTCAGGATCTTCGCATGCTCCATCGTCTCCACGCCCTCTGCAACGATGTCGATGTTCTGCGATCGGCCGATTTCGATAATCGAGGCGACCAGACGGCGCTGCGATGGAGACGCGATGATCGGCTTGATGATCTCGCGATCGATCTTCAGCCGTCGCGGCTCAAATCGAAGCAGACTGACGATGCTGGCATGTTCGGTGCCGAAGTCGTCGATCTCGATTTCGATGCCGAGCTTTTTAACCGCCGGAATGATCTCGTTGAGAACAGGTTGAAGATCGTTGAAGGAGATCGTCTCGAGCAGCTCGAAACACAGGCGACCCTTGGCGATGGGAAGCTCGGACAGCTCGGCAAGCAGATTTGCCTGCGCCAGTCGGCGCGCTGAAATATTGACTGAGACACGGGGGATTTGCATTCCCAGGCTGTCCCATCTCGTCAGCTCGAACAGGGCCTTTTGCAGGATCAGCCTGTCCATGTCGCCGCTACGCCCCAGCATTTCCGCGACGTCGAGAAATCTGATCGGGGCGAGCAGGCCCTTTTGCGGGTGGTCCCAACGGGCAAGCGTCTCGACGCCGGCAATGGCCAATGTGCTGGCATCGAACTGCGGCTGGAAGAATGCAACGAGTTCATCGCGATCGAGCGCGTGATTGAATTCGTCCGCCAGTTCTTTCGAATGGATCGCGGCGCTACGAAGCTCTTCGGTAAACACCGCCGCGCGGCCGCGGCCCGCCTTCTTCGCCTCGTACAGGGCCAGATCGGCATCGAGGAGCAATTGGCCGAGGTCCCGCCCGAGATCGGTCTCCCAGGCGACGCCGACGCTTGCCCCGACAACGCACGCCATACCGTCAATGAAGAGAGGTTGCTCGAGGGTCTCGACAATCTGCCGGGCCAATGCGTTTGCCTTCGGCTCCGGATCGGCGCTCCAGCTGGCGAAGATGAACTCATCTCCACCGATCCGAGCCGCAACGTCGTCTGGACCAGCCAAATCGGCAAGGCGCGAAGCCGTCCCCTGCAAGACCGCGTCACCGCCGGCATGGCCTTTCGTGTCGTTGATCTCCTTGAACCGGTCGAGGTCGATATGAATGAGGATCAGACAATCCTGTGCACGGGGTCTCGGCGGTTTCGCGATCATCCGGTCGACAAATCGTCGATTGGGAAGCCCCGTCAATGCGTCATGCAAGGACAGGAACTCCAGCCTCTGCCGGGCCCGAACGAGCTTTTTCTTGTGAAGGCGAAGCTTTTCGATCGTTCTTTGGCGCGATTTGGTCAGAAAGCCGATCCAGACGATCGGCGCAACGACACATAGTGCCAGCAGGCTCGCGTAGAACTCAAAAATGCCGATCCCGCTCTTTTGGCCCCATCCGCGCTTCGGCAGTGCGGCGAGGGTCCAACGGCCATAGGTCATATCGACGGATGCCAGGACCGGCTTCCTGGAAAAGGTTGCCATGCTGCCGAAAAAGACCTGTTTGGGCTTGTTCGGCTCCGGCACGGTGCTGATGGCGAGTTCAAGCTCGGTCGAACCAAGACCGCTTTCCTGGTAGAGCCTTGGTATGTCGATGATGCCGGAAAGCAGTCCCCAAAAAATCTGGCTTTTTCCCTCAGTGATGTAAATTGGGTACCGGACCACGAAA
The DNA here is from genome assembly GCF_014193215.1 of Rhizobium sp. BK112. Taxonomy (NCBI): domain Bacteria; kingdom Pseudomonadati; phylum Pseudomonadota; class Alphaproteobacteria; order Hyphomicrobiales; family Rhizobiaceae; genus Rhizobium; species Rhizobium sp. BK112. The sequence goes on along the minus strand of NZ_JACHYZ010000003.1, from coordinate 482,135 downwards.
GCGGTTCCACCTTGGACAAGCTCCACCGGGCCTGTGAGAACGATATTGTGGGTGTTGCGCGCCAGCATCGCGGCAGCCCGTTGCTTCTCATTGGTGCGGTAGTCGAGCCCGATGGCCTTTTCGTTTCCCTTCTCCGGATAGACCCACCTGACCACCATGTCGGGCGCGGCGGCGAAGCTTCGCAATTGTGAATCGGGCTGCAGGATCTGCGCGGCGAGTTTGGAAAATCCGTTCTGGCCCATCTCCGGATTGACTGCGATGCCGGCCGCCAACCCCTGCAACAGCTTCACATTGCTGTTGAGGTTCGTCTGAAGTCGGGAGGATATGGTGGCAAGATCGCCGGCGACGATCGAACGTTCCTCGGCCAGCGATCGCTCCAGCCGCCAGTTCGTTGCCACCCAGACGACGATTGCTGCAATAATCGCCGCAAATATTGCGGGAGCGAATGCGCTGGTATGGCTTATTGCGGAGCGAGCGAGATTTCTTCGAAACTTCATCAGGTTGCCGGCGTGGATGACAGACACTCATCCTTGCACGGTTTCTTTAAGGCAACGCTAAACTCGCCGGCGCCCTATGAAGGAAAGCCGCCTGCTTAGGTCGCCGGACTGAAATCGGCGGCCAGCACCGCGTCCTTGAGCGCGCGCGAGTAGGGATGCTGCGGGTTGTCCAGGACGGGGCGGGCCTGTCCGCGTTCGACGATTTCGCCTTTGCGCATGATGATGATGTTGTCGCTGATGTAATAGGCGGTGGCGAGGTCGTGGGTGATGTAGACGATGGAAAGACCGAGCTCGTTTTTCAGGCGGCCAAAGAGGTTGACGATGGCCATGCGCAGTGATGCGTCGACCATGGAGACCGGTTCATCGGCCACCAGCAGGCGGGGTTGCGGGATCAGCGCCCGGGCGATGGCGACGCGCTGAAGCTGGCCGCCCGACAATTCGTGGGGAAACCGGCCTTTCACTTCTTCAAGGGTCAGGCCGACATGGACGAGCGCGGCATCCGCCATCCGCTCCGCCTGCTGCCGGTCCGGCCGTTTTCCCGAGAATGAAAAATTGAGGGCCGTCTCGAAGAGATAACGGTCGACACGTTTCAGCGGATTGAAGGCTTCGAAGGGGTTTTGCAGCACCGGCTGGACCTCTTTCATGAAAGCCTTGCGTTCGGACCTGCTATGGATGGCAACGGTCCTGCCGCTGAATTGAAGCTCGCCTTCCGTCGGTTCGGTCTGGCCGAGGATCATTGCCGCGATCGTCGATTTTCCCGAGCCGGATTCGCCGACGATCGACAGGATCTCCGGCTCCGCTCCAAGTTCGAAGCTGACGTCCTTGACCGCCGTGATCAGGCGCCGGCCGAGCATGCCGCCCTGCCGGTAGACTTTCGTGACATGCGAGAGACGAAGAAGAGCGCTCAAACCTGATCTCCCGTAACGGCAAAACACGCCACGCGCCGCTGCGGCTCGACGGTGACCAGCGGCGGAACCTTCTGCGAGCAGATCTCCATGCGCTTGGGACAGCGCGGGTGAAACCGGCAGCCTTCCGGCGGCATGGCGAGGTTCGGCGGACGACCCTCCAGCGAAGGGCGGGCCGTCGCATCACCGATGCGCGGCAGGCTGCCGACGAGGTGCTGCGTATAGGGGTGGAGCGGCATGTTGAAGAGTTTGGCGGTCGGCGCCTCCTCGACAAGACGCCCGGCATAGACAATGCCGATGCGGTCGGAGACCGTCGCATGAACCCCCATATCATGGGTGACGAACAGGAAGGACGAACCCATCTCGCGTTGGATTTCGCGGATCATCGATAGGACGTCGCGCTGAACGATCACGTCGAGCGCGGTCGTCGGTTCGTCGGCGATGATGAATTCCGGTGTCAGGATCGTGGCAAGCGCAATGGTCATGCGCTGGCGCATGCCGCCGGAGAGCTCGTGGGGATAGGCGTCGAGCAGATGCGGATCCAGCTTCAGCCGTTGCAGATGGGTGGCGACCCTTTCGAAAAACTCATTCCTGCCGACCTTCATGTGGCGAAAGGCGAAATCGGTGAAGGAATGACGGATCCGGCGCACCGGATTGAGCACATTCATCGAGCCCTGCATGATATAGGACAGATGCCGCCAGCGCAGCGCCAGGCGCTCCTCCGGCCTCATCGCGTAGATATCCTGGGTGCCGCCGTCGAAATGGAATGTCACCTTTCCCGAGACGACCCTCAGCGGCGGCCGGATCGCGCCGGCGATGGTCTTGATCAAGGTCGTCTTGCCGCTGCTCGATTCGCCGGCAACGCCATAGACCTCGCCGCGGGCGATCGTCAGGCTGATATCGTCGACGGCGCGCACCTCGCGATCGACGCCGTAGAGGAAGGCACGGTAATAGGCTTTCAGATTCTCAATTTCGACCAAAGGATCCATACTAGCTTCCCATCCGGTTGAGCCGGCTGCGCGGATCATTGTATTCGTTCATCGACATGGACAGCAGGAAGAGCGCCAGGAAGAGGACGACGATGACGGCGACGGGGGCGGCCACCCACCACCATATGCCTGATATCAGCGCCGAATGCGCATTGGCCCAATAGATCATCATGCCCATGGTCGGCGTCTCGATATCGGTGAAGCCCAGCACCGACAGGGTGATCTCCATGCCGATCGACCAGATCATGTTGTTCATCGTGGTGGCGAAGACGATCGGCAGAACATAGGGCAGGTGCTCCTCGACGAGGATCTTGCGCATGCTCATGCCGGAATAGACACTCTGGGTGGTGAAGGATCTCGTCTTCAGGCTGATCGCCACCGAACGGATGAGGCGTGCATCGTAAGACCAGCCGAGCGAGGCCATGATGACGATCAGCACCGTCCAGGTCATGCTGTCCTTCAGCACGAAATAGAACAGGATCAGCAGCGGAAATTGCGGGATGACCATGACGCTGTCGTTGATGGCCATCAGCACCCGGTCGACCGCGCCGCCGGCATAGCCGGCGACGAGGCCGACGACCAGCGAAATGATGCGTGAAATGAAGGCGACGCCGATGCCGAAAAACAGGGTGTTGCGGAGCGCGGTCGTCAGTTGCCAGAAAACATCCTGGCCACGCGATGTCGTGCCGAGCCAATATTCGCCATCGGGCGGCATATCGGGCGGCAGAAGATAGATGTCGGTCGCGCCGTACGGCGAGAAGTAGGACATGATGACCAGCCCGACGATGACGGCGAAGAGCAGCAGGCCGCTGAGGAATTCCATATTCTGGCGCGCGAGGTCGCGGACGATCGTAAACATGCTCTATTCCACCTTGATGCGCGGATCGATCAGCGGGCTCAGAATGTCGATGATGAACACGGCGGCGGCAACGCCGACGATCGACAATGCGCTGAGGCCGAGCACCAGACTGTAGTCGCCGGCATGCACCGCTTCGATCAGCAGGTTTCCGATGCCCGGATAGCCGAAGACGATTTCGGTAATGACCGTGCCGTTGAAGATCGCGCCGAGCGACATGGCAAGTCCGGTGAACTGCGGCACCATGGCATTGCGGGCGATATAGGAGCGCAGAATCTTGCGCTTCGGAACGCCGCCCAGCTCGGCGAAGACGACGTAATCCTCGGTGATGATGTTGGAAACGAGCGCGCGCATGCCGATCAGCCAGCTGCCGGCGCCGACCATGATCAGTGACAAGGCCGGCAGGATTGAGTGTTTCAGGATATCGAGGACGAGGGCAAAGGAGAGGTCGAGATTGGCATTCATCTCGTAGCCGCCATTGATCGGCAGCACCGGCCAGAGATAGCCGAAGACAATTAGAAGCACGAAGGCCAGGATGTAATAGGGAATGGGAAGCAGGGCGATGAAGACGAGGCTGACGGCTTTCAGCACTATGTCCTTCCGATAATAACCGGCGAGCGCGCCGATCGCATTGCCGAGGACGAAAGTGATCAGGGTCGACACCGTCATCAGCCCGATGGTCCAGGGCAGGGACCGCATTATGATGGTGGAAACGGGGGTGGGAAAAGCCGATAGCGAGGGACCGAGATCACCGGTCGCAAGCCGCAGCCAGAAATGCAGGTATTGCTGCCAGATCGAGCCCTCCATGCCGTAAAGCTCGCGAAGCGACTGGCGCATCAGTTCGATCGCATTCGGATCGGACTGCCCCATCTGGGTGATGGCGCCTATGCTTTCTTCGACCGGATCGATCGGGGTCAGGTGGGTGACGAAGAATGTTATCGTCACGCCAAGAAATACAACAAGCAGAAACTGACCGAACCGCTTCAGCACAAAGATCAGATAGGACGTCATAGGGCGGTGGTTCCTCTCTGGTTCCCTTCATCAAGTGGAAAGGATCGACGGACATGCCACATGCCCGTCGATTAGGGGGCCGGCGCGCAACACTCGCGCCGGCGTTGGGAGGATTATTTCGGTTGTGCCGGCTTCAGCTTGACCATCATCAGCCTGGAGTTGGCCCAATTCGGCACCGGATCGGTATAGGGGTCTGATATCGTTGGATAACCGGTCCAATAGGTCGTATCCATCGAGGTGAAGACGTTATACGACATCAGCGGGATCGTCGGCATTTCCTTGGCCACCAGCTTCAGATAATCCTTCCCGAGCTCAACGCCCTTCGGATCATCGGCGCTGATGCCGCGAATGCTTTCGATGATCTTATCGAGATCCGGATTGCTCCAGCGCTGCCAGTTGCGCGGCGGCTGATTGTCACCCTTCTTGGCCACGAACTGCGAATGCCAGCTGTCGAGGAAGAACGACAGATCGGGATCGCCGCCCCAGGTTTCGACGCTCCAGGCGATCGCCACCTGGAAATCGCCGGGCTGTAGCGCCGTCTGCCAAAGTTTCGCGGCCGGCACGGCTTTGGCGTCGATGCCGAAGGCGGCCCATTGCTGCGCAATCAGCGTCCCGGCGCGGGTGAAGACCGAGCGGGTGTCGCCCTCGACCGTCATCCGGATCTTGAAGGGCTGTCCATCCGGGGTCAGCCATTTGCCGCCGGATTTCTTGAAACCTGCCTTCTCCAGCAGTTCGCCGGCAGCCTTCGGATCCGGTTTCCACCAGCCATAGCCGAAGGCACCGCTGATTGCCTGCGGGTCGGTCGGGATCTGGTCCTTGAACTTCGGCTGCTTGCGCAGGATGTCGGCGATCTGTTGCCCGACCGTCGGGTCATAAGGCTTGATCTTGCTCTTGCCGGTATCGATCTCGAAATCCTTCAGCCAATCCTGCATCGGCGCCTGATAGTCCTTCATCGTGGCCGCCGTCGGCGGCACGCCGAGCGCCGACAGCGTCGCAGCGCCGCGGTAGCTCGCCATGTCAACGGCCTTGATGTCGATCAGCAGGGCAAGCGCCCAGCGTACATCGGCGTTGTCGAAGGGTGGATTCTGGGTGTTGAAAATGACAGCCGGAAGTGTCGGATCCGGATGGGCGAAGGGGAAGCCCGGGAACCAGGTCTCGATCGACTTCGATTTTTCCTTCAGCGTGAACATGCCCTCGGGCGTGTTGTCGTGAATGATATCGAGATTGTGCTCGAGCTGCGCGATGGTGCGTTTATCCGGCGGGCCGGGATCGGTATAGGTCACGTATTTCGGGGCCGGCTCGCCGAAGCGGGCAAGCGATGTCCGCTGCCAGTCGTCACGCTTCTCCCAGGTATACCACTTGCCCTGGGGATCGTAGGACTTGAGCTTGTAGGCGCCGAGCGAGACGGGATTGGCGAAATCATAGCGAAGCGGATCTTCGACTTTCTCGAAGACATGCTTGGGCATGATCCAGGCGCCGTTCCAGCGAACGGTGAAGATGGCGTGGAAGCGCGAATTGGGCTTCTTCAGCTTGAACACCACAGTCGAGGAGTCGGTCGCCTCGACGCTTGCCACCTGCACCGAGAAGGCAGCACTCCAGACCATGCCGGGGTGATCCATCTGCGTCTTGACGGTATAGACCACGTCGTCTGCCGTGAATTCCACGCCGTCGCTCCAGAAGAGCCCCTTGCGCAGTTTCACAGTCATCTCGGTGAAGTCGGCATTATATTGCGGCTTGTCGGCAGCCAGCGAATTGTCCCAGGTCGCGCCGCCAAGCCCTTGTTCGGGGTCGATATACCAGAGCGTATCCATGGTCAGCTGCTGCAGGCCGGTCGATACGCCGCCGCCGCCATTGACCCAGATGTTGAACCAGCCGGGATTTTTGATCGTCCCTTCCGGATTTTCGACGATGAGCGTCTCCTTGCGCGGCAAGGAGGTGTAGTCATCGGCCTTGGCCGCCGCTGTCAGGCCGAGTGCGGCCAGCGCGACGCCAAATGCGAGCCTCTTCCACTGTTGCATGAACTCCTCCCTAGAAAGCGACGACACGGCGGCCGCAAAGGCACGCATGGGTACGTCGCGGTTGTCGGTTCGCAGAGGCAGAGCCTCAGTGAACCATCCCTCCGACCCGCCTGCCTCCTCGCAGTGAGCCGAATATCTCCAGCCGGGCTTACCCGGCGGCGGCTGTCACACCGACAGCCGGATGACATTGTAGGACAGCGGTTTCAGCGCTGCCCGCACCCGTCCATCCTCGACCTTCGCAGTCTCGACATTGACCGGAGCGACCGTCTTCGGTCGCGCAGCCGTATTGACGGCTTCCAGGTCGCCATGGGTCATCTCCACCTGCTCGACCACCCGGGCGGCTCCGAAACCTTCCAGCCGCACGTCGAGATCGAGCGCCGCGTTCGGATGACGGTTGACGGCAAAGAAGGTGAGCTGCCTACCGTCTTCGGAATGCACGGCCGATACGTCGAGATAGGGGACGTCGTTCTCTTCGTCGCTGTCATAGGTCGGGCCGTCGACGACCAGCTGCAGGGCCGAGCCGCGGCCATATCGGGAAGCGTAGTAGAAGGGATAATAGATCGTCTGGCGCCAGGCCGCACCGCCGTCCTCGGTCATAATAGGGGCGATGACGTTGACGAGTTGGGCGATGCAGGCGATGCGCACCCGGTCGGAGCGACGGATGAAGGTGTTCAAAATGCCGCCGACCTGCAGCACGTCTTCGAAATTATAGATATCTTCCAGGAGATGCGGCGCATCCGGCCATTCGTCGCGCGCCAGGATCTCCTTGTCCTGCTGGTTGGAATGATACCAGACATTCCATTCGTCGAAGGAAATGCCGATCGTCTTCTTCGAGCGTTTTTTCGCCTTGATGTAGTCGATCACGCCGCCGATCGTGGTGATGTAGCGGTCGAGTTTCGTCGCGCGGGCGAGATAATTGAGCGTATTTTTCTCGCGATTGGCAAAATACATGTGCAGCGAAATATGGTCGGCGCTGTCATAGCACTGGTCGAGAACCTGAGCTTCCCACTCGGGATAGGTCTTCATATCGGAATTGGACGAGCCGCAGACCACGAGTTCGAGCGATTTGTCGAAGCCGCGCATGGCTTTGGCCGTCTCATCCGCCAGCCGGCCATATTCATAGGCCGATTTGTGACCGACCTGCCAGGGCCCATCCATCTCGTTGCCGAGGCACCACAATTTGACATCGTGCGGATTGGACCAGCCGTGCTTGCGGCGCAGATCCGACCAGTAGGTGCCGCCGGGATGATTGCAATATTCCAGGAAATTGCGGGCGGCATCGAGGCCGCGTGATCCGAGATTGACGGCGAGCATCGGCTTGGTGTTGGCCTTCTTGCACCAGTCGACGAATTCATTGACGCCGATCTGGTTGGCTTCGCGGGTGCGCCAGGCAAGATCGAGGCGAACCGGGCGCTCCGAACGCGGGCCGACGCCGTCTTCCCAATTATAGGCCGAGACGAAATTGCCGCCGGGATAACGGCAATATGGCGTGTCGAGCTCACGCACAAGATCGAGCACGTCGCGGCGAAATCCGTCCTCGTCGGCTGTGGGATGTCCGGGCTCATAGATGCCGCCGTAAATCGCTCTGCCGAGATGTTCGAGAAATGAACTGTAGAGCCTGGCGTCAATGGTCGCGACGCGGAAATCGCGGTGGGCAACGACATTCGTCTTCAACGGATCCTCCCGTTTATATATCAGAATTTTTGTTTTCTTGCCTCTAACTTGATATCAGGAATGTCGTTCTGTCAACCGAGTTGCGGTTTTAATCATACTAATTCAATTTTCGGAAATAATTGTTTTATTACAGTATGTTGTCGTGCATTTTTGGTTGTCAAATCTGGAAAGAAGCGTGATATTTAAATCAAGATTTCCGATATTTATAATTTAGACATGCAGCCGCATGATGATATCGCGTCCATGATTTCCGAAGCCGCGGCCGAAAATATTCACGCCGCCGGTATGGCCGGCATTCTCGGCGATGCCGACCCTAAGCCGGATCGAGGAGTGCTGGGCAAGCGCCAGATCGCTGAGCGTGACATTCGATGCGGCGATGCCGTCGATGAAGGTTCCGCGCGTCGAGATGCGCCAGGTCTTCATCATCCCATATTGCGAGCCCTCGAGCTTCCACCATGCCGGCGTGAAGGCGCCGCGCTTGTCGCCGTAATCGCCGGGCGATGTCCAGGTGCCGATCGCCATGCCGTTGACCCAGAGCGTGATATCGGAGGGCCAGTCCGGATTGGTGCCGGGCACCTCGGACGACAGCTCCAGCGAAAACTCGATGGCGCGGATATCCTTGTTCAACACCTTGGCGTTGTTGGGGAATTTATATTCCACATAGCCCCGGCCGAACCAGACGAGCCCGGCCTGCATGCGCTGCGGATCGAGGAAATAGTCGGGCACATCGAGGGGACCGATGACGCTCTCGGTCGAGCAAAGACCGCAAGGCGCATGGACGTCGCAACTGGTGTACAACCCCACAGGCATCTCGACTTCGATGATATTGTTGGCCCTTTGGGCAGCACTTTCCTCGAAGCTGATCAGAATTTCGCTGTAGATCGCCGAGCAGATCTTCTGATTTCCCTTGCGGGCTTTCGCCAGCTGGGAATCGACAAGCCGGGCGTCCTCCAAAATCTGGATGCCGGTTGCGACGGTGGATTGGGGGAGGGAAAGCGCGCGTGCGATGTCGTTGATATTCATCGGCCCTTTGGCACAGAGCAGCTTGAGAATCTCAATCCGCGCCGGCGCCGAAAGGGCGCGGATCGCATCGTTATTTTCGCCGGCGGCAATCGTCAAAAACGAGCGTTCCATCATTCCCCCATGATTTCCGATAAAATGATGTATATCGGAAATCATGATACATCAAGTGGGGATGCTTCGACGGTTTGATTGTTATTGTTGAGAAAGACGTCATTCCTAATGCCCGGCCGACTTGGGCAGCAGATCGGCATCCGTCAGGCTTCCCAAGAAAGCGACGATGTCGTCGATCTCGGGGTCGGTGAGGGCAGGCGCATCGCCGGACTTCCGGCCGAAGGGTGGGTCCTGGTTGAGATTGTCCCAATAGGCTTGCGGCAGGTCGTCATATCTACGGACCGTGCCATCTGAATTTTTCGGATACCACCGGCCGGGATCGCTGTCGCGGGTCGCATAGAAGGAGACGACGTCGCGCAGCGAGTGGAAATAGCCGTTGTGGAAGAAGCTCTTCTTCAGAGCGACATTGCGCAGCGTCGGGGTGCGGAACAGGCCGCAATAGTCGCTGCGTCCAGCAAAGTCGGTGCGCTGAGGGCCGCAGAGGCCGAGATCGTGATAGTTCGGATCGCTATTGGCCGGGATTGCCATATTGCGGGGAGCGGCGAGCCCGAGGAAGCCGAAATCGGAAAATTGCGGCGGTTCGCCGTCATTGGCAGGCTCGCTCAGATGACAGCTCGAACAGTTGCCCTTGGCCGGATCCTCGAACAGCTGCCGCCCCCGTAGCTCCTGCGCTGTCAGCGTCGCCTTGCCGGCGAGAAAGGCGTCGTAGCGGCTGGAATAGGGATAAAAATCCGGGCCGCTCTGTTCGAAGGTGGCGAGCGCCTCGGCGGCGGCGTCGAAGGCATCGTCGGGATTGTCGAACACCGTCTCGCCGAATGCCGCCTCGATGTCATCGGCATAGGCTGCCTTCTGCAGCTTTGCCACCACTTCGGCCGCATCCTTGTTTCCCATCTCGAAGGGCGAAAGCAACGGGATCTTCGCCTGATCGGCGCCGTGGTCGACACGGCCGTCCCAGGTCAGGCCGCCGGTCGGGCCATTGTCGACGCTTTCGTCGCCCTCGTCCTCGGAATCGTAATAATGCTCGGTGAAGGTGGGTACCGCCTGGAGGTAGCGCAGCGTCGGCACGGCGCGCAGCCCCGGCCGGTCCATATGCTGGCCGCCGATTTCGACCGGTGTGGCCGATGCCGGACCGAAGGCGTGAGCCGGATCATGGCAGGACGCGCAGGCCTGGAGCCCCGAGGCCGACAGCGAGGCATCCGAGAATATCTTGCGGCCGAGCGCGGTGAGCGTTTCGGCTCGGGCAAAGGCCTCGGCGCGCGACATCGGGCCGGGATGCAGGCCGGCCGTGGTCGCCGCGCTGCTTTGCCGCAGCGGAAGACTGGCAAGACAGAGCGCCACAGCACCCATGCTCACCGCCAGGCCGGACCGCACAAGCCAGATGGTCTTGATTGCCATGATAAGGATTCCAATAGCTTAAGACTGGTTTGCTCCATGATCGAACCTGGTTGCAACAAATTGATGACGGCTATCGCCTGCGGCATCACGCCAACCCCCGATGTCACAAAGTTGATAGACGGCCGGAATAGCGTTTGGACGCCCCCGAGCGTTCTCCGCTCCCTCTAGCCAACGCCCCCTAGCCATGAGGAACTGACGTGAAAAGACTGAAGACCCTCCATTCCATCTGTCTCGCCGGATCGGCCATCGTGCCGTTTGCGATCACAACGGCAGCCCATGCGACGCCCGCCGGTTACGACAAGATCGACAATGTCGTCGTCATCTATGCCGAAAACCGCAGCTTCGATAATCTCTACGGCAGCTTTCCCGGCGTCGACGGGCTCTCGAACGCGACCGTCGATCACGCCCGCCAGCTCGACCGCGACGGCCAGCCGCTATCCGAACTGCCGCCCGCCTGGGGCGGCCTCACCGCCAAAGGCGTGACGCCTGCCGTCACCGAGGCGCAGTCGGCCCATCTTGCCAACGCCACCTTTGAGATCGACGATCCCAACGGTTTTGCGCAGTCGCCTTCGGTCATCACCCGCGATCTCTGGCACCGCTTCTACCAGGAGCAGATGCAGATCGACGGCGGCAAGAACGACAAATTCGTCGCCTGGGCCGATTCCGGCAGCCTCGTCATGGGGCACTACGACGGCTCCGTCCTGCCGATGTGGCAGGTCGCCAAGAAATACGTCATTGCCGACAACTTCTTCCAGGGCGCCTTCGGCGGTTCCTTCCTCAATCATTTCGCGCTGGTCTGCGCCTGCACGCCCTATTATCCCGACGCCGACAAGAACCCGGCAAAGCCGACCATTGCCAAGGTCGATGCGGACGGCACGTCGCTTGTTGTGGCGGAAAACGGCCCGAAGTCGGCGCTGGAGGGCGCCCCGAAATTCGTCTCCGACGGCACGCTGACCCCCGACTTCTACGCCGTCAACACCATGCAGCCGCCCTACCAGCCGAGCGCCAATCCGCCGGCCAAGGACGGCGATCCGGCCTATGCCGATCCCACCGCCGCAACGACGCTGCCTCCGCAGCATGAAATCACCATCGGCGACCTGCTGTCGCTGAAGGGCGTCAGCTGGGCATGGTATAGCGGCGCCTGGCAGGCAGCCCTCGACGGCAAGAACGCCACGCCGGTGCCGAACTTCCAGTTCCACCACCAGCCGTTCAACTATTTCGCCAATTTCGCGCCAGGCACGCCGGCGCGCGCCGAACATCTGAGGGATGGCGGTCTTGGCGGCGAAGCCTTCCTCAGGGATATCGACGATGGCAAGCTGCCCGCGGTCTCCTTCTACAAACCGCAGGGCAACCTCAACGAACATGGCGGTTATGCCGACGTGTCGAGCGGCGACCAGCATCTTGCCGATATCGTCTCCCACCTCGAGAAGAGCCCGCAATGGAGCCATATGCTCGTCATCGTCACCTATGACGAGAATGGCGGCTTCTGGGATCACGTCGCGCCGCCGAAGGCCGATCGCTGGGGCCCGGGCAACCGCATTCCGGCCTTCATCATCTCGCCCTTCGCCAAGAGCGGCATGGTCGATCACACCCAGTACGACACGACCTCGATCATCCGCTTCATCACCGCGCGCTATGATTTGCCGGTGCTGCCCGGCATCCTCGCCCGCGACAAGGCGCTGCGCAACAATGATCGGCCGCCGATGGGCGACCTCACAGCCGCGCTCGACCTGACGCATTGACGATTGCGAGCGGCCCCTGTTCGGGGCCGCTCCATCTGTTTCTTTACGTATTCCGGACGCAAAACCGCTGCGGACTTTTGCTGGAACTGCTTGCCGTCACCGCCGCAGTAATGGTCGCAATGCGGTCTGCGTTTCCTTCAGCAGCGGCAGATACCGCTCCTTCATCTCCGCGGCCGGCACGAGAGCGGCCGGCGCCCCGATATTGATCGCCGCGACGGTTTCGCCGCGGTCGTTGTCGATGGGCACGGCAATGGAGCAGAGACCGATCTCCAGCTCCTGATCGATGATGGCGTAGCCCTCGGCGCGCACACGGCGGAATTCTGTGATGAGCTCCTCCGGATCGGTTCTGGTATTCACAGTGTTCTTCTTCAGCTCGCTGCGGGCCAGGATGGCGCGCGCCTCGCTCTCGGAAAGGGCCGCAAGCAGCACCCGGCCCATCGAGGCGCAGTAGGCGGGCAGGCGGCTTCCGGGGGTCAAATTGATCGACATGACGCGGCGCTGCGAGGCGCGGGCGACATAGACGATTTCGGTGCCGTCGAGCACCGAGGCCGAGGCACTCTGGCCGGCCTTTTCGGAGAGAAGATCGAGATGCGGTTGCAGCAGCGCCGGCAGCGGCGTCGCCGCGAGATAGGCATGGCCAAGCCGCAGGATCTTCGGTGTCAGGGTGAAGAACTTGCCGTCGTAATCGGCATAACCGAGTTCGGCGAGCGTCAGCAGCGAGCGGCGCACGGCGGCGCGATCGAGCGCCGTCAGTTTCGACGCCTCGGCAATGGAAAGCCGCTGCCGCGTCTCACCGAAGGCTTCAATGACTTTCAGGCCGCGGGCAAAACCGCTGACGAAATCCGTTTCGCGCATGGTGGGCTCCTGTCTTGGGGTTGCCTGTCGGACCGCGTTCTATCGTGCTTCGCCCTTCGCTTGCGCTTCGGGCATTCGTCGCTGCAATCGATTCGCTGGATCGATTGCTCGGGCTGCGCCCGACCACTCCTTATTGTGCGATATACGAACAAATGTCAAATATCGCACAAACTTCTTGCCGTCCGGCCCGCTGCGCTTTATCCCTGACGCTCGAAGGACGGGAACCAGTTCCCGATCGCATAGCCAAGGAGAGATCCCGCATGGACAAGACAGTCGGGAGCACGGCGGAAGCCGTCTCTGAGATCGGTGACGGCGCGACCGTCATGATCGGTGGTTTCGGTGGCTCGGGCGCGCCGATCGAGCTCATTCATGCCCTGATCGACAAGGGCTCGAAGAACCTGACCGTGATCAACAACAATGCCGGCAACGGGCGCATCGGCATCGCCGCGATGATCGATGCCGGCTTGGTCCGGAAAATGATCTGTTCCTTTCCGCGGTCGTCGGATCCGCGCGCCTTCACGGATAAATATCTAGCCGGCGAGATCGAGCTCGAGCTGGTGCCGCAGGGAACGCTTGCCGAGCGCATCCGCGCCGGCGGGGCGGGCATCCCTGCTTTCTATACGCCGACGGCTTACGGCACCGAACTGGCCAACGGCAAGGTCATCGCCGAGTTCGATGGCCGCCACTATGTGCAGGAGCGCTGGCTGAAGGCCGACTTTGCGATCGTGAAGGCTGAAATCGGCGATATCCAGGGCAACCTCACCTACAACAAGGCCGGCCGCAACTTCAATCCGCTGATGTGCATGGCGGCGGAAAAGACGATCGTCCAGGTCTCGTCGATCGTGCCGGCCGGCGGCATCGATCCCGAACACGTGGTGACACCCGGCATCTTCGTCGACCGCGTTGTCGCCGTTCCCAATCCCCAACAGGAAGAAGAGCTCATTCGAGCCGGAGTGGCCTACGTATGACCATCGACACTCGTGAAGACATCAAGCTTTCCAACGCGCAGATCGCCTGGCGCGCCGCGCAGGACATTGCCGACGGCGCCTATGTCAACCTCGGCATCGGCTTTCCCGAAATGGTCGCCCGATATCAGCCGCCCGGCCGTCAGGCGATCTTCCACACGGAAAACGGCATCCTGAATTTCGGCGAGCCGCCGGCGGCGGGCGAAGAGGACTGGGACCTGATCAATGCCGGCAAGAAGGCGGTGACGCTGAAGCCGGGTGCCGCCTTCTTCCATCATGCCGACAGCTTCGCCATGGTGCGCGGCGGCCACCTCGACGTCGCGATCCTCGGCGCCTATCAGGTGGCTCAGAGCGGTGACCTCGCCAACTGGCGGGTGGGCAGCAAAGGCGTGCCGGCCGTCGGCGGCGCCATGGACCTGGTGCACGGCGCCAAGCAAGTCTGTGTCATCACCGAACACGTCACCAAGACGGGCGAGCCGAAGCTGGTGGAGAAGTGCACCTTCCCGCTGACCGGCGTTGCCTGCATCACCCGCGTCTATACGAGCCACGCCGTCATCGACATCGTCAAGGGACGCTTCGTCCTGCGCGAAAAGCTCGCCGCGATGTCGCAAGAGGAATTGCAGGCGATGACCGGCGCGCCGCTGCACGTCGAAGGGCCGGTTGGCGACCTCGTCGTCCCGCAACTCTGAGGAAAAGCCATGACCGAAGCCTTTATCTGCGACTATGTCAGAACGCCGATCGGCCGCTTCGCCGGTTCGCTGTCCCAAGTGCGCGCCGACGATCTCGGCGCCATTCCGCTGAAAGCGCTGATGCAACGAAATGCCGCCGTCAATTGGGAAGCCGTCGATGATGTGATCTTCGGCTGCGCCAACCAGGCGGGCGAGGATAATCGCAATGTCGCGCGCATGTCGGCGCTGCTGGCCGGCCTGCCGATCTCAGTTCCGGGCACGACGATCAACCGGCTTTGCGGCTCCGGCATGGACGCGGTGATCACGGCGGCGCGGGCCATCCGCTCCGGCGAGGCCGAGCTGATGGTCGCCGGCGGCGTCGAAAGCATGTCGCGCGCGCCCTTCGTCATGCCGAAGGCCGAGACGGCCTTTTCACGCGCCGCCGAAATCCACGACACGACGATCGGCTGGCGCTTCGTCAATCCGCTGATGAAGAAGCAATATGGCGTCGATTCCATGCCGGAGACCGGTGAGAACGTTGCCGAGGACTATCATGTCAGCCGTGAGGACCAGGATGCCTTCGCGGTGCGAAGCCAGGCGAAGGCGGCGGCCGCCCAGGCGAACGGACGGCTGGCGAAGGAAATCACCCCGGTGATCATTCCGCAGCGTAAGGGTGATCCCGTCATCGTCGAAAAAGACGAACATCCGCGGGCGACGACGATCGAGACGCTGGCGAAACTCGCCACGCCTTTCAAGAAGGAGGGCGGCACGGTGACGGCCGGCAATGCCTCCGGCGTCAATGACGGGGCGGCGGCGTTGATCGTCGCTTCGGAAGCGGCGGCCCGGAAATATGGCCTGACGCCGATCGCCCGCATTCTCGGTGGTGCTGCCGCCGCCGTTCCGCCAAGGGTGATGGGTGTCGGGCCGATCCCGGCCTCACGCAAGCTGATGGCGCGGCTCGGCATGACCGCCGAACAGTTCGACGTGATCGAACTCAACGAGGCCTTCGCCAGCCAGGGGCTGGCAGTGTTGCGCGCGCTCGGCATTGCCGATGATGATGCGCGGGTGAACCGCAATGGCGGCGCGATTGCGCTCGGCCATCCGCTTGGCATGTCGGGTGCACGCATCACCGGCACGGCGGCGCTGGAGCTTCGTGAGACCGGCGGAAAATATTCGCTGTCGACCATGTGCATCGGCGTCGGGCAGGGCATCGCGATCGCGCTTGAAAGGGTTTGATGTCGCTCGAAAGGGAGGCGCTTCCGGCATTTGCCGGAGGCCGCCCACCCGTTGCAAGCCATATCAGGCTTCTGTAGACATCGGGCATGCTGATCCGCCCCGCAGATAAGAACGATCAAGACGCGATCTGGAGGATCATCGGTCCGACGATCCGCGCCGGCGAAACCTATGCGCTCGATCGTGATCTCTCCGAAGCCGATGCACTCGCCTATTGGATGGGACCGGACCGCGAGACTTTCGTCGCGGAAGAGGATGGCGTCATCCTCGGCACCTATTACATCAAGGCCAATCAGGCCGGCGGCGGCCGGCATGTCTGTAACTGCGGTTACATGACCGACGCCGCCGCGAGCGGTCGCGGCGTCGCTCGCCGGATGCATGACCATTCCCTGCAGCATGCCCGCGCCAGGGGTTTTCGGGCGATGCAGTTCAATTTCGTCGTCTGCAGCAATGAACGCGCCGTCGCGCTGTGGCAATCGCTCGGTTTCGAAATCGTCGGTCGTCTTCCCGGTGTGTTTCTTCATCCGACGCAGGGCTATGTCGATGCATTGGTGATGTTTCGTACTCTCTAAGTGCGACGAAAAAGATGTGAGCGCGCTGTCGAAATCGCAGCGGTTCAAACGTCTTTGGATTGCAGGCGCGGAGTGCGGTAGGCTTGCCGCATGCGTCGCGATCACTCTGTCGGCATGGAGGTTATGAAGCCATGAGTGTTTCCTATCGTTGGGTCATCGTCGCTGCGGGCGCATTGATGACCTGCGTTGCGCTTGGCGCGATGTTTTCGCTGGCGATTTTCCAGGGGCCGATCGCAACGGCGACCGGCTGGTCGCATGTCGGCATCGCCAGCGCGATGACGCTGAATTTCATCGTCATGGGCTTCGGCGGCTTCTTCTGGGGCGCGGCAAGCGACCGCTTCGGCCCGCGCGTCGTCGTGATGATCGGGTCGGTGCTGCTCGGCCTGGCGCTTGTGCTGGCGAGCCGGGCCGAGACGCTGCTGCAGTTCCAGCTGACCTACGGCATCCTCGTCGGGCTCGCCGCCAGCACCTTCTTCGCGCCGATGATCGCGGCGACCACGGCGTGGTTCGACGAAAACCGCGGCCTTGCAGTGTCGCTCGTCTCCGCCGGCATGGGCGTTGCGCCGATGACGATCTCGCCCTTCGCGCGTTGGCTGATCTCGGCCTATGAATGGCGGCCCGCCATGCTGATGATCGGTATCGGCGCCTGGCTGCTGTTGGTGCCGGCCGCTCTGCTGGTCAGGCGTCCACCGGCCGAAACCGCTGAAACCGGAACCGAGTTCGCAGCCGACGGCGCCAGGCCCCAGCTGTCGAAAGTCTTCCGATCCCCGCAATTCATCGTGCTCGGCCTGACCTTCTTTGCCTGCTGCGCGGCACATTCCGGGCCGATCTTCCATATGGTGAGTTATGCGACGATCTGCGGCGTCGCACCGATGGCAGCCGTCAGCATCTACAGCGTCGAAGGTCTGGCCGGACTGGGTGGTCGGCTGCTCTATGGCAGCCTTGCCGATAGGATAGGGGTAAAGCCGGTGCTGGTCGCCGGCCTGCTGGTGCAGGCGGCCGCACTCGCGACCTATCTCTTGGTCAGCCGGCTCGGCGAATTCTATGCGCTCGCCATCATTTTCGGCAGCGCCTATGGCGGTGTGATGCCGCTTTATGCGGTGCTGGCGCGGGAATATTTCGGGCCGCGCATTATCGGCACGGTCTTTGGTGCGGCGACGATGCTCTCCAGCCTCGGCATGGCCTTCGGCCCTCTCGTCGGCGGCTGGATCTTCGACACCTTCGCCAATTATTCCTGGCTGTTCATCGGCTCCGCAACGGTCGGTCTGGGGGCGGCCGCGATCGCCCTCGCATTCCCGCCACTCGCCCGCCAAAAACCGCAGCCGGCCTTTGGCGTGGCTCCATGAGACGACGCCGGGCTGTTCTGTGGTGCGGCGGTTGCGAAGGACCGATCTTTACGAGAAATCCGAAACGAAGCCTTCCATCGTCGTGTTCAGCCGCCCAAGGATCGTCAGCAGGATCTGCTGCTTGCGGGCTCGCCGCGCTGCCGCCGATGTCATATCGACATCGAAGATCGCCGAGAAGGTGGCACGGTTTGAAACATTGAAGAAGCAGAGACCGCTCAGCGTCATATGGATCTCTATTGGCGTAACGGCCTGATGGAATAGTTCCTTTTGGTATCCGAGACGCAGGCATTGATCGATGCGTTGCAGGATCGGCCGGTGCAATTCGCCGATCAGGGATGAGGCCGGCAGGTATTTTGCGTCGTTGAGATTCTCGCTCATGATCAATTTGACGAACGTCGGATGATCGAAGTGAAAGTCGAAGCAGAAGTCCACGAGGTTCTTCAGCGACTGGCGTGGATCTTCCTCACCGAGGTCGACCTTCGCTTCCGCGACGCGGATGCGCGCATAGGCGTTTTCGAGCACGGCGACGTAGAGCTTCGCCTTCGAGTTGAAGTAGTAATAGATCATCCGCTTGCTGCGGCGGGTCTTCTGGGCAATGCTGTCGATTGTCGTGCCGGCGTAGCCATGCCGGGCGAACTCACCCTCGGCCGCTTCGAGGATGTCTGCGCGGGTCTGATCGGGATCATTCGTCCGCTGCTGACGCTGATATTTTTGCGTCGCCTGCGACTTGCCGGGTTTAACCGCACTCTCAGCCATGGTTCCTCGCTGACCAGCCAATGCAATCGCCCTTATCGCGGCCTTTGCCTCGCTTTGCAAGCATGGCCGCCCTCGAACATTCCAAAAACCGCCAGTTGAGCCGATCCCCACGTGAGATGGCTTTTACTTGCATAGCAAGGAATGAATTTTGAACCATTTCGAACAATTTTTTGAGGCTGGCATCGGTGAATATTCAAGAAAAAATGTCAGATTGAATCTTCAAAGTAGATCAGGTTGTTATGCTAAATAATTGAAAGAAAAAGAAATATTTCAGATTGGCATTAATCCTCCCAGGGAGTTGACAGATATTTCATCATCTGGCTACTTATGTACGCAAGCGAACATTTTGCGTGTGAGGGCCGGGGACGGAGAAGGCGCTTGCAGCGACGGGAGGAGCTCACCGTGAGCTATCAATTTGATTTCAGCGTTATTTTTGCCGCCTGGCCCCGGCTTCTCTATGGGTGCTGGCTGACGCTTGCGATTTCGACCAAGGCGATGGCGATGGGCTTTGCCATCGGCCTTCTCTGCGTGGGCTTGCGCCGGACCGGGATCGGGCCGTTCGTCTGGCTGGTGAAGTGTTTCATCGAGATCATCCGCAACACTCCCTTTCCGGTTCAGGCCTTCTTCATCTATCTCGGCTTGCCGTCGATCGGGATCAGGCTCGCGCCAGATACCGCCGCCATCGTCGCGCTTGGTCTCAACGGCGGCGCCTATGCCGCCGAGATCATCCGTGGCGGGGTGGAATCGATCCAGAAGGGCCAGGTCGAGGCAGGCCGCGCGCTCGGCCTCAGCGGCTTCCAGGTGTTCCGCTATATCATCCTGCGGCCGGCGCTGCGCGTCAGCTTTCCTGCACTCGCAAGCCAGTTCATTCTGTTGATGCTGACCTCCAGCGTTGTCGCCTCGATATCGGCGATGGAGCTAGCCAGCATTGGCCAGCAGCTGGAATCGACGACCTTTCGCAGTTTCGAGGTCTACCTGACCCTGACCGGTCTCTACCTCGGAATGTCCGCCATGCTCACGGGGCTTTTCTCCCTGATCGAGCGCGGCCTTCTCTCCTATCCGACGCGGTGACGGCGATGGTTCAGACACTCGGCCTCAATCAGATCGTCATCCTGCTCGAAGCGTTCCGCTGGACGATCCTGCTCGCGGCGATTGCCTTCGTCTGCGGTGCCGGTGGAGGGCTCTGCATCGCCCTGATCCGCACGGCACCGTTCCAGGCGCTGCGAGCCATGGCGACCGCATTCATCATCGTCTTTCAGGGCACGCCGCTGTTGATGCAGCTCTTCGTCATCTATTACGGCCTGCCGCTGATCGGCATCACGGTCAACGCCTGGGTCGCCGTTGCCGCCGGCCTCACGCTGCATGCGAGCGCCTATCTCGGGGAGATCTGGCGCAGCACCATCATGGCGCTGCCGAAGGGGCAGGAAGAAGCGGCCAAGGCGCTCGGCCTCGGATACCGGACCCGTATCGTCGACGTCATCCTGCCGCAGGCGCTGCGGATTTCGCTGCCAAGCACCGTCGGTTTCCTGGTGCAACTGGTCAAGGGTACGTCGCTTGCCGCCATTATCGGCTTCACCGAGCTGACGCGGGCCGGGCAGATCGTCTCCAACGCGACCTATCAACCGCTCATCGTCTTCGGCCTCGTCGGCGCGCTCTACTTCGCGCTCTGCTGGCCGCTGTCGCACTTCAGTTTCCAACTGGAAAAACGCTTTGCGAGCGCCCGCTAGCGCGCGCAGGGAATAACGCTAAGGGCAAGGAGGAAGCCTAATGATGAAGAATACCAATATGTTGAGGAAGGCCTGGGGGGCAGTCGGCGCGATCGGTTTTGGCCTTGTCGTCGCATTCGGCGCCGGCAAGGCTGATGCGCAGAGCTTTGCGGAGCTGAAGGCCAGCGGCAAGATCGTGATCGGTATCCAGGGCGAGAATCCACCATGGGGGTTCGTCGACGAAAACAATCAGAGCGCCGGCTTCGATGCCGATTTCGCCAAGCTTCTCGGTGAGGAAATCGGCGTGCCGGTCGAGTTCAACCGTGTTGCCGTCGCCAATCGTATCCCGACCTTGATGACCAACAAAGTCGATGCACTGATTGCAGTGATGGGCATGTATCCCGACCGCGCCAAGGTGGTGCAGTTTACCAAGCCCTATTCGGCGATCGACATCATGCTGCTCGCCAAGCCGGAGACAAATATCAAGGCGCCGGCCGATCTCAAGGGCCTGCGAATTGCCGTTGCGCGCTCCTCGGCACAGGATACGCAGGTGACGCAGAACGCTCCGGAAGGCGCGACGATCCAGCGTTTCGATGACGATGCTACCGCCATCCAGGCCTTCCTTTCCGGTCAGGTCGACGCGCTCGGCGCCAACAACACCTATTTCCTCAGCATCGCCAAGATCGCGCCGGACTTCAAATTCGAAAAGAAACTGCAGTTCAACCGCCAATATAACGGCATCTCCGTGCGTCCCGGTCAAAAGCAGTTTGTCGAGGAGCTGAACGCCTTCATCGACAAGGCGCGCGCCGACGGCCGCCTCGAGAAGATCTACCAGAAATGGCTTGGCCAGGACGCGCCCGACTTCCCGGACTCGCTGCCTAATATCCCCTTCACCGTTCAATAACAAAGCAGATGAGGAAGACGCCGTGAATGCGATGGTGACAATTGCGGACAATGCCGCTGTCGATCCGATGATCGTCATGGAAGCCGTGGACAAATATTACGGCGCCTTCCACGCTCTCAAGAGCATCAACCTGACGGTGAAGCAGGGGGAGAAGGTCGTTCTCTGCGGGCCTTCCGGCTCGGGGAAATCGACCCTCATCCGCTGCATCAACTATCTCGAGAATTTCGCCAGCGGCCGGGTCGTGGTCGACGGTATCGAGTTGAAGACAGGCGCCTCGATCGACGCCATCCGTCGTGAGGTTGGCATGGTCTTCCAGCAGTTCAATCTCTTCCCGCATATGACGGTTCTGAGAAACTGCATGCTTGCACCGATGAAGGTGCGCGGAATGAAGGCAGCACAGGCGGAAGAGGTTGCGCGAGCCTATCTGGAGCGCGTGCGCATCTCCGATCAGATGCACAAATATCCGGCGCAGCTTTCCGGCGGTCAGCAGCAGCGTGTGGCGATTGCCCGCGCGCTCTGCATGGATCCAAAGGTGATGCTCTTCGATGAGCCGACCTCGGCGCTCGATCCCGAGATGGTCAAGGAAGTGCTCGACACAATGGTCTCGCTCGCCGGCGAAGGGCGAACGATGATCTGCGTGACCCATGAGATGGGTTTTGCCCGCGCCGTGGCCGATCGTGTGATCTTCATGGCGAATGGCGAGATCATCGAGGAGGCGTCGCCCGAGGAATTCTTCACCGCGCCCCGGAACGAGCGCACGCGCGCTTTTCTCGGACAGATTCTCGGGCACTGAGAGCGGGAAGAGAATAATGCCACTCGATTACGGTGTTCATACGTTCGGCTTCGTCTGGAACGCGACGGCGGCCGAGGCCATCGCCAGGCTGGCGGATCAGGGTTTTAGGAAATTCCAGCTGCTTGCCAGTGATCCGCATTTCAATATCCGTGATCACGGTTCGACGGACTGGATCGCGCTCAGGAACGGCATCGCCGCTGCTGGCGGAAAGCTGGTCGCGCTCGACCTGCCGGTTGGCGACTATAATCTCGCCAGCCCTATGCCCGATGTGACGGAGTTTGCTGTCGGCGCCTATGGCAGAGCAATCGAAGCGGCCGCCTTTCTCGGCAGCCGCTATGTCACGGTGAGTTCAGGGCGTAAACACGCGCTCATCGCCGCGACACCGGGCGTGCTGGAAGATATCGTCGCTGACTGCCTCGTCCGGCTGGCGGACCACGCCGCCGCCTGCGGAATCCGACTTCTCTTCGAAAACCACCCGATCGGTGTCTTCCCGGATGCGGCCTCGATCCGATCGATGCTCGACCGCTGCCGCCGGGACAATATCGACGTCGTCTATGACGTCGCCAATGCCCGGGCGATCGGCGAGGATCCGTCCGCCGGCCTGGAAATGTTGAAGGACAGGGTTCGCGTCATCCACCTCTCGGATGCCGACGACGGCAAATGGCAGCACGCGCCGATCGGCTCGGGACAGATCGACTTCCGGCCGATCCTGAAGACCATCGAAGATCTTCGCTTCGACGGCGACGTGGTCATCGAAATCATCTCGGAAAATCCATTGGCGGATGCGGTTGCTTCTCGCACCCGCCTGCAAACCCTCTTGTGACTGGAACGGAATGGTTGAAAGCATGGCAAATATCTCCATCGGCGTCATCGGCGCAGGCCTGATCGGCCGCAAACACATCAAGAAGATCATCGATCATCCCGATTTCGACCTTGCCGGTATCGCTGACGTCAACCGCGACAGCATCTCGGCGCAATATCCGGGTATTGCGGTCTTCAAGGATTACAAGTCGCTGCTCGATGAAGCACGGCCGCAGGCCGTCATCATTGCCTCGCCCAACCAGAGCCATGCCGAAATCGGTATCGAATGCGCGCGCCTCGGGATCGATATGCTGATCGAAAAGCCGGTGACCGATACGCTCGAAAGCGCCGCCGATCTGCTCCTGGAAGTGCGCGCAAACAATGTCCGGACGCTCGTCGGTCATCATCGCCGCCATCATGACCAGGTCAAGACGCTGAGACGCTTGCTGCGTGAAGGGTTGATTGGCAATCTTGTCGGCGTCTCCGCCATCTGGGCGGCCTACAAGCCGGATGAGTATTTCCGCATCGCCCCCTGGCGCACGCAGCCGGGTGGCGGACCGATCCTGATCAACCTCATTCACGAGATCGATTTCCTGCGTTACACGGCAGGCGAGATCCTTGGTGTCAGCGCCATCTCCTCAAACCGGCAGCGGCAGTTCCCGGTTGAAGATACCACCGGCGCCTTGCTTCAATTCGATAGCGGCTGCATCGGCACCTTCTTTGCGAGCGACAGCGCGGTTTCCCCCTGGACGACGGAGCAGGGGGCCGGCGAAGCAGTCGAGTTTCCGTTCAGCGGAGAGAGCAACTATCGCTTCGTCGGCAGCCGCGGTTCTCTGGAATTTCCGACCCTGGTCCATTGGGCGCAGGCAGAGGGTAGCCAGAACTGGAACGAGCCGATCCGGTCCCAGCGGCTGCTTGCAAGCTTCATCGATCCCTACCACGCCCAGCTCGACCATTTCCGCGATGTCGTCCGCGGCGAGGCGGAGTCGCTGCTCACCGTTGAGGATGGCGCCCGTACGCTGATCGCGACGCTTGCCGTGGCGGAGGCTGCCGCATCGGGAAGCCGGATCGATCTCCACGATCGTTACGAGGCGCTCGCAGCCGGAAAATTCTCACCGACATTGCAAGCTACAAATCCAAGGAAAGCATTCTGACATGAAGCCGATCTTCGTTCTCAACGGTTCCAACCTCAATCTGCTTGGCCAACGCGAGCCGCATATCTACGGCAGCACGACACTCGCTGACATCGAAACCATGTGCCATGCGAGCCCGGCGGGCCGAAAGCATGGTGTCGACTTCCGGCAATCCAACCACGAGGGCGAACTGATCGACTGGATCCACGAAGCCCGCCATGCGGCCGACGCGATCGTCATCAATGCCGGTGCCTATACCCATACCTCGCTCGCCATCCATGATGCGCTGAGGACCTTCGAAGGCCCGATCATCGAACTGCACATCACCAATGTGCATCGCCGCGAAACCGTTCGCCACCACTCCTACATCTCGCTTGCTGCGACCGGCGTGATCTGCGGCCTCGGGCCGGATGGCTATGAGTTCGCACTCGAGGCGGCGTCACGGCTCGTCGCCAAGACAAAGGCGGCATAGGGCGCTCCCATCCCGATCACTGTCGCGAAAGGACTCCTGCGATGAAGACATCGATAGCGACCGTTTCATTAGGCGGCGACCTGCGCGACAAGCTGGAGGCGATCGCCAGGGCCGGCTTCGACGGGGTGGAGATTTTCGAGAACGACTTTTTGATCTACGACGCCAGCCCCAAGGAGGTCGGCCGGATGGTGCGCGATCTCGGCATGGAGATCACGCTGTTTCAGCCGTTTCGCGATTTCGAAGGCATGCCGGAACCGCTGCGCAGCCGCACCTTCGACCGGGCAGAGCGCAAGTTCGACGTCATGCAGGAAATGGGCACCGATCTCGTGCTCGTCTGCTCGAACGTTTCGCCAGCGTCGCTCGGCGGTCTCGACCGGGCGGCGGCAGATTTTCATGAACTCGGCGAGCGGGCGGCCGGGCGCGGTCTGCGCGTCGGCTACGAGGCGCTCGCCTGGGGCCGCCACATCCATGATCACCGCGACGCTTGGGAGATCGTCCGGCGGGCCGATCATCCAAATATCGGCCTGGTCCTCGACAGCTTTCATACGCTGTCGCGCAAGATCGACGTCAACTCGATCCGCTCGATCCCGAAGGAGAAGATCTTCATCATCCAGCTTGCCGACGCGCCGCTGATCGACATGGATCTGCTCTATTGGAGCCGGCACTTCCGCAACATGCCCGGCGAAGGCGATCTGCCGGTGCTCGACTTCATGAAGGCTGTCGCCGCAACGGGGTATGACGGATATCTGTCGCTGGAGATCTTCAACGATCAATTCCGCGGCGGGTCTGCGAGCGCAATCGCCGTCGACGGCCGCCGCTCGTTGATCTATCTCGGCGACCAGGTCAAGCGGCAGCAGCCGCAGAGTGCGCTGCCGGTGCCTCCAATGCCGCCCCGCGCAGCCGTCGAGGGCATCTCCTTCGTCGAGTTCACCGCCGCTGAAGACGAGGCGCCAGAGCTCGAAGCGCTGTTTGCAAGCCTCGGCTTTAGAAGAGCGGCCAGACACAAGAGCAAGCGCGTGACCGTCTTTCGCCAGGGCGCCATCAACCTCGTCGTCAATACCGAGCAGAAGGGCTTTGCCAGCGCCTCCTATTCCGTCCACGGCACCTCGGCCTATGCCGCCGGCCTGATGGTCGATGATGCAACGGCAGCGTTGCGACGCGCCGTTGCGCTCGGCGCCCAACGATTCGAGCAATCGCTCGATGCCGGCGAAATCGAGGTGCCGGCGGTGCGTGGCGTCGGCGGCGGCATCCTCTATTTCCTCGACCGCAAGACCGAACTCGGTCGCATCTGGGAGATCGAATTCGACGCGATCGAGGACCATATCCCTCTTCAGCCGGCCGGGCTGCAGTCGATCGACCATATGGCGCAGACGATGAAATATGAGGAGCTTTTGACCTGGCTGTTGTTTTATACGTCGCTGATCGACGTGCAGAAGACGCCGATGGTCGATATCGTCGATCCCTCGGGCATCGTCAGGAGCCAGGTGGTCGAGAATGCGGAAGGCTCGCTGCGCATCACCATGAACGGCGCCGAGAACCGCAACACGCTGGCCGGCCGTTTCATCGCCGAAACCTTCGGCTCCGGCATCCAGCATCTGGCCTTCAGGACGCACGACATCTTTGCCACTGCAGCAGCCCTTGCCGCAAACGGTTTCGTCTCACTGGCGATTTCGCCGAACTATTATGACGATCTCGAAGCCCGCTTCGGCCTCGACGCCGAATTTGCCGAGCGCCTCAAGGCGGGCAACATCCTCTATGATCGCGATGAGCACGGCGAATATTTCCAGCTCTATAGCCCGACCTATGGCGAAGGCCTGTTCTTCGAGATCGTCGAGCGGCGCGGTTATCGTGGTTATGGTGCTGCCAACGCCATCTTCAGGATCGCGGCGCTGAGGAAACATCTGAGGCCGGCAGGCATGCCGACGGTCACGAAAAATCGCGGACATCAGACCGACTGATTTTCCCGGCGACCGAGCACATCGCCGCTCGTCAGCCTCGGCCTCTCACGCAAATCTCGCCCTTTCGTGCATTGCCCTTCGTCGATTTCCCCTAGATAAGACTTCTCCTATTCGTTTCATCACCTATGTCCTTGGTTTTTCGGGAGGCATTCGTCGCCATGGTCGAACTTGCGCAATCGCTCGCATCCATCAAGCTGCCGGACCTGTCCGGCAAAGCCGTGCTGATCACCGGCGCCTCGACCGGCATCGGCGCGGCACTCGCCCGTGCCTTCGCGGCTCAAGGAGCCAAGGTCGGCGTGCATTACAATGCCAGCCGCGAACCGGCGGAAAAACTTGCCGAGGAGATCCGTGCTGCCGGCGGCACCGTGCATCTGATCCAGGGCGACGTGTCGAGGGAGGGCGAGACCGAGCGTGTCGTCGAGGAGACGGCGAAGACCTTCGGTCATCTCGATGGGCTCATCAATAATGCCGGCGGCATGCTGGGGCGCAAGCCGACCTCGGAATATACCGACGCGCATTATGCCGCGGTCATGGACCTCAACGCCCGCTCGGTGCTGGCGGCAACGCGTGCAGCGCATCCCTGGCTGAAGAAGCAGGGAGGCTTCATCATCAACACCACCTCGATCGCCGCGCGCAACGGCGGCGGCAATGGTGCGATCCTCTATGCGGCGTCCAAAGGTTTCGTCTCGACGATCACCCGCGGCCATGCCAAGGAATTCGTCGCCGACAGGATCCGCGTCAATGCGGTGGCGCCGGGTGTCATCGCCACGCCCTTCCACGAACGTTATACCAATGACGAGCAGATGGAGCTGCAGCGCAAGTCGATCCCGATGGGCTTCGTCGGCACCTCCGAGGATTGCGTTGGAGCCTATCTCTTCCTCGCATCGCCGACGCTGTCTGGCTACATCACCGGACAGATTATCGAGGTCAACGGCGGACAGTTGATGCCTTAGTCTCCGCCTCCTCGAGAGATCTTCCCTTGCAAGCCAAGGGAACTTTCGAGCCGCCGTTACGTTTCCCGCATGGTCTTTTTATCGAGCGGGGCATTATGAGCTATTCATTTTCAGAACTCGACTTCCTCAAGCCGGAGCTCGGGGCGGAATATACGGGTTCGGGCACCCATTTCGCGGTATTCTCAGCGCATGCAGAACAGGTTGAGCTCTGCCTCTTTTCGCCGGACGGCAAGAAGGAGGTCGCGCGATTGCCGCTGCCCAAGCGTGAAGGCGATATCTGGTCGGGCTATATCGCCGGCGTCGGACCGGGAACCGTCTACGGTTATCGCGCCCATGGTCCATACGATCCGAAAGCTGGTCATCGCTTCAATCCTAACAAGCTCCTGCTCGACCCCTATGCGAAGCAGGTGACGGGCGAGTTGAAATGGGACGACGCGCTGTTTGGCTACCAGATCGGCAAGGACGATCTTTCCTTCGACGAACGTGATAGCGCCCCCTTCATGGTCAAGGGCGTGGTGCAGGATCCGGATTTCGACTGGGCGGGTGAAGAGGCGATCCGCCGTCCCTGGCCTGATACGATCATTTACGAGGCGCATGTGCGCGGCCTGACGATGACCCATCCGAAGGTGCCCGACAGGCTGCGCGGCACCTTTCTCGGCATGTGCAGCGATCCGATCATCGACCATCTCGTCAAGCTCGGCATCTCGGCGATCGAGCTCTTGCCGATCCAGTATTTCCTCGACGATCGTTATCTCCTGGAAAACAACCTGCGCAATTATTGGGGCTACCAGACGCTCGGCTTCTTCGCGCCGCAATCGCGCTACATGTCCGGCGACAAGATCACCGAGATCAAGACCATGGTGAAGAAGTTCCATGCCGTCGGCATCGAAGTCATCATGGACGTCGTCTACAATCACACTGCTGAAGGCAGCGAGAAAGGCCCGACGCTCTCCTTCCGCGGGCTCGATAATGCCAGCTATTATACCCTCTCACCCGACGATCCTCGCCACACCTTCGATACAACAGGGACCGGCAACACCCTGAATGCCGCCAATCCTATGGTGATGCGCATGGTGCTCGACAGTCTGCGCTATTGGGTCGGCGTCATGCATATCGACGGGTTCCGCTTCGACCTTGCCAGCACGCTCGGCCGCCAGGATATGGAATTCGACAGGCAGGGCCTGTTTTTCGGAGCCATCCGCCAGGATCCGATCCTCGCCGGTGTCAAGCTGATCGCCGAGCCCTGGGACGTGGGCGACGGCGGCTATCAGGTCGGCGGCTTCCCGCACCCCTTCCGTGAGTGGAACGACAAGTTTCGTGACGACGTGCGCCGCTTTTGGAAGGGCGACGGCGGCATGGTGTCGGAGATCTCGCAGCGCATCACCGGCTCGGCGGTACAGTTCAACCACTCGGATCGCGGTGCGACATCATCGATCAATCTGCTGTCAGCCCATGACGGCTTCACGCTGATGGATACTGTTTCCTTCAACGACAAGCACAATGACGCGAACGGCGAGGATAACAGGGACGGACATTCGGACAATCATTCGGACAATATGGGTGCCGAAGGAGTGACGGATAACGACGACATCAACAGCCTTCGGACGCGGCGGCGCCGCAACATGATGGCGACGCTGATGCTCTCCCAGGGCGTTCCGATGATCCTTGCCGGCGATGAGGTGGGCAACAGCCAGGGCGGCAATAACAACGCCTATTGCCAGGACAACGAGATCGGCTGGACGGATTGGGCGGGGCTCGACGACCCTTTCCTCGATTTCTGCCGGCAGGCCGTCGCCTTCCGCAAGGCCCATCCCGTCTTGCGGCAGGAGCGGTTCCTGACCGGCGAGACCGCCGAGGATGGCCGCATCGAGATCGCCTGGTACAAGCCGGACGGCAACTTCATGGACGATGGGGCTTGGAACGACGACGGATTGCAGGTGTTCGGGGTCTATGTCTCGAGGAGCGTGAATGCGCCAGACACCGAGACGATGGACGACCTCTTCCTCATCTTCAATGCCGGTGGCGATTGCGAGGTTCACCTGCCTGTCGTGAATGGGCTGAAACAGTGGTCGAGGGTTCTCGACACGGGCGCGGAGACGGACGCCTTCAAGGTGCACGAGCCGCAGAATCCGGTCATCGTCTATGCCCAGAGCGTGGCGGTCTTCGCGCCGAAGGGCCAGACCGAGCCGCCGAAGGATGCGACAAAAGCCGAGCGTCGGCGGTGGTTCCAGTTCGGCCGCAGGAGCAGGTAACAGGTCGCAGCGAAGATGAATGCCGAAGCCATCACCGAACTTGGTCTCGTCTATGTCAGCGATACCGAACCAGGCATCCGAAGACGCAGGAAAGGCAAGGGCTTCAGCTATGTGATGCCCGACGGCACGACGCTCGCTGACGAATTACAGCGGGCACGCATCGGTGCGCTCGGTCTGCCGCCGGCCTATGAGAATGTGTGGATCTGCCTCTATGATAACGGCCATCTGCAGGCGACTGGCATCGATGCGCGCGGGCGCAAGCAATACCGTTACCACAAGGAATGGCAATCCTTCCGCAGTGCGGGAAAATTCCATCAGCTGATCGAATTCGGCCGGGCGCTGCCGAAGATACGCCGCACCGTGCTGCGCCATCTCGACACCGGCGCGGAGGACGTCAACGGTGTGCTTGCGGCTTTGACGACCCTGCTCGACGAGGCGCATTTGCGCGTCGGCAACCAGGCCTATGTCAGGGAGAACGGCACCTATGGCGCAACGACGCTGCTGAAGCGCCACCTGAAGATCGTCGACGGGCGGATCGAATTGAAATTCCGCGCCAAGGGCGGCAAACGCGTCCAGCGCAGTCTCAAACATCCCAGGCTGCAGAAGATCCTGGAGGAAATAGCCGACCTACCCGGGCGCCAGCTCTTCGTCTGGAAGGATGAAAGCGGGGCGCTGAAGCCGATCGATTCCGGCCGGTTGAACGCCTATCTCGCCGAGATATCGGGCATTCCCGTCTCGGCGAAAACCTTTCGCACCTGGGCCGGCTCGCTGGCGGCTTTCGGCGCGGCGCGCGAGGCGATTACCGGAGGCGGCCGGCCGACGGTCAAGCAGATGTCGGAAGCCGCGGCCGAGGCACTGCACAACACGCCGGCGATCTCGCGTTCGAGTTATATCCATCCGGCGATCATCGCACTCGCCGGCAACGACCATCCTCTGGTCGAGAGCGGTAACGAGCCGCTGCGGGGCTTGCGGGCCGAGGAAAACAGGCTACTTGATTTCCTCACACGCGAGATCGAAGAATGAACCCCAGACATCCGCCAGCATCTGACGTCTCGCTGACCCATCCCGACCGGCTCTACTGGCCGGATGAGGGCGTGACGAAGCAGGCGCTCGCGGATTATTACGCGGCGGTCTGGCCGTTCATGGCGCCCTATGTCGTCAACCGGCCACTGGCGCTGCTGCGTTTGCCGGATGGGATAAAAAGCCACCAACGATTTTTCCAGAAACATGCCTGGAAAGGCATGAATCCGCATATCGAGGAGATCGCCGACCCGGAGGATCCGGACGGCGAAAAGCTGCTGCGCATCGGCGATTTCAACGGTCTCGTGGCGCTGGTGCAATCGGCCGTGCTCGAAATTCATCCCTGGGGCGTCACCACCGACAATTGGGAAAAACCCGACATGATCACCATGGACCTCGACCCCGGCGAGGACGTGGCCTGGTGCGCGGTCATCACAGCAGCGCTAGAATTGAAGACGCGGCTGGAGGCGCGTGGCCTAGCCGCCTTCGTCAAGACATCGGGTGGCAAGGGGCTGCATGTGGTGACGCCGCTTGCGCCGAAGGCCGGCTGGGCCGAGGTGAAGGATTTCGCCCATTCGCTTGCCGAAAGCATGTCGGCCGACGCGCCGGAGAAGTATCTGGCAACCGCGACGAAGGCGAAACGCGGGGGGCATATCTACATCGATTATCTCCGCAACGGCCGCGGCAATACGGCGGTCGCGGCCTATTCGACGCGAGCACGAGTAGGCGCGCCGGTTTCGATGCCGATCGATTGGCCGGATTTGAACGTGGTGAGAGGTCCGGCCGCTTTCACGCTCGGCAACGTACCGCAGCAACTGGAGACCCGGCCGAAGGATCCTTGGGAAAATTTCTTCGCTGCGGCCGTGCCGCTCGCCTAAACGGCTCTTGCCTCATCCCGCGCTGTCGAGCTCGGGATAGTGCCGAAAAATCCCTTCCTCGTTGAAGGCGAGGCGACGGGGAGAGGCGAGATAGCGGGCGATATTCGGACGCTTCGCCACCGCGTCGTGCAGCGCCAGCAGGCCGGGGTAATCAGTCTTGCGGCTCGCCATGGCTTTCGGGAAGGCATAGGAGAGGCCCTCGATCACCTGGAAGAGCGAGAGGTCGACATAGGTCAGCGTATCGCCGACCATATGGCCCGAGCCTTTTGGGTTCTGCCGCAGCACACGCTCGAAATAGCCGAGGAATTTCGGAATGCGCTCGCGGATGAAGGCGGCTGAGCGGGCTTTGGCTTCCGGCTTCTGGTCCTCGTAGTAGAGCGACGTGTCGATCGGGTGATGCGTATCGTGCACTTCGGCGACGAAATCGGTGACGGTCAGCTGCAGGCCGTTGACGACATGGCGAAGGCCTTCGTCCTCGGGCGCGAGGCCGAGCTTCGGGCCGAGGTAAAACAGGATGTTGGCGACATGCGGGATGATGAGGTCGCCATCCTTCAGGAAGGGCGGCGCGAAGGGAATATGCGCTTCGCTTTGGCTCTCCATGATCTCGAACATGGCGCCGGTCCCGCGCCCGCGGCCGGATTGGCGGGTGATGTCGATATAGTCGGCGCCGGCTTCCTCCAACGCCAACCGCACGAATTCCCCGCGGCCTTGAATGCCGTGCCAGTAATAAAGCTCGTATGCCATGACTGCTCAATCCTTCGGTTGGCGACCGAAGTCTTTTCGCAATTCGTCCTTGGCTTTTTCAAGGGTGCCGCGCCGCTTTTTCGTCAGGTGGTCGCCGGCACGGTTGATGTAGAAGGTCAGCATCGACATGGCCGCGCGGAAGGGGCTAGCCTTGCGGCGATCGCTCTTCTCGGCGGAGCGCTTGACGGAGCGGGCAATCTTCTTCGGATCGTCCGATTTGAACACGCCTTCCTTCAGGTCCATCGCATCGCTGTGTTCGGTGACGTCCTGCGACCATTTCTTCTGCGCTTTGGCCATAGCGAAAATCCTTTACCAGGTGCGGGTGCAGGATGCAGGCAGCGGCAAGCCACCGCTCATCCTGTCCCTCATTAGTGGGGGCTGTGATGTTCATTGCGCTTGCGTGTCGCAGCGGCCTTCTTCGCAGAAGCGGACCGCTCCTCCTTCGAGCGTGCGGCGGATGCCGCGCCGCCGATGCGGCCGCCCTTTTCGGAGGATTCATGCGTATCCTTCTTGCCGCGGCCGGAACCGGATTTGTTGCCGCCGCCGCTTTCCTTGTTGACGGTTGCCCAGGCACGCCGTTCGGCCTCCTTATCGGAGACGCCGCGCTCCTCGTAGCTCTCCTCAATATGCTCGGCCTTGCGCTTCTGCTTGTCGGTATAGTCGGATTTATCACCTCTCGGCATCTCAACCTCCTCTGGTTTTGCCCTGCTGGTTTTCAAAGGAATTGAACCGGTACGGAGCCCAAAAGTTCCGGCGCCCGCCATGGTCTGCAACGGCCGGTTTCGGGAACAAAAGCCGATTTTATCAGGTTTCCGATGGGAAAAGCCTGGACACAGGCCCGCACAAAGAAGGAGCCGAGAACATGGAAAAACACATCGTCAAAGCCGATGGAAACGGCGCGATCGACGTGAACGGCCAGGTATCGCCGGTCACCTATACCGTCAGTCTCAAGCAAGGGAAGGGGCATTCGTACGAGGTCGACATCCGCTTGATGGCGCCGCGTGACTGGCTGGTGCAGCGAGGTTTCGAGCGGGATGCCGTGCTGGTCAGCCAGAGCGGCGCGCGCATTCCCATTTATCACGATGGCGCCAGCCGTCATGACGATGGTAATCGTCATGACAATGGCAATCATCACGGCAACGGCCGTCTCGACCTTGCCGACACGATCTCGATCGAACTGACGGCGCGCGACGACAGCTGCACCAGCGAGGTGGATCGGATGCGCAAATATCCCGAGTTCAACGGCACCGGGTAAATAATCAGCAAAGGGCGTCGTGGGCTAGCCGACGGGCCGCTGCTGGACGGCGGTCTTGACCGCCCGCTCGAGCGCGGTGCTGCTGAAAGGTTTCGCCAGCAGCACCGAGCCGGAGAAGCGGTTTGCAATCGGCAAGCTGCTGTTGCCGGTGGCAAAGACTAGGCCGACCGACGGAAAGGCCTCGCGCGCCCTGGCGGCGAAGACCAGGCCCGACATGCCGGGCAGGCCGATATCGGCGACGATGATGTCGACAATGGTGTGTCCGAGGATGTCCACGCCCCGTTCGCCACTATCGGCCTCGATGACCTCATAGCCGAGATCCTGCAGGATCTCGGCCGTGTCCATGCGGATGAAGGCGTCGTCTTCCACGAGCAACAACTTCAGCTTTTCAGCTGCGATCTCGGGATGTTTGGCAACAGGCACCGCGGCATCTGCCGCCCCCTGGCGGTGTTGCGGCCGGTTGGCAAGCACGTGGCGGATCTTGCGGGCGAGTTCCTCGCGCGTATAGGGCTTGGAGAGCAGTTCGAGACCGGGATCGAGCCTGCCGCCATGGACGATCGAATTTTCGGTGTAGCCCGATGTATAGAGCACGGCGATATCAGGCAGACGCTCGCGCGCCATACGCGCCAGCTCCGGGCTCCTCAATGGGCCGGGCATGACGACATCGGTAAAGAGCAGGTCGATATGGGCGCCGCTTTCGATAACGGTGAGCGCGCTTTGTGCATCCTTGGCCTTCAGCACGTGATAGCCGAGATCCGACAGCATTTCGATGACGGTGGCGCGAACGCCCTCGTCATCCTCGGCGACGAGGATGGTTTCCGTGCCTCCGGTTGCCGGCACGGCGTCGGTGGTGGTGACGCGATCTTCGCTCTGGAGCGAGCGGGGCAGGTAGAGCTTGAGGGTCGTGCCTTCGCCGATCTCGCTGTAGATCTTCACGTGGCCGCCGGATTGCTTGGCGAAGCCATAGACCATCGACAGGCCGAGACCGGTGCCTTTGCCTTCCGGTTTCGTCGAGAAGAAGGGCTCGAAGGCCTGCTGCATGATCTCTTGCGTCATGCCGGAGCCGGTATCGGTGACGGCGAGCACGACATATTGGCCGGCGGTGACTTCGGGATGGATGCGGCTGTAGGAATCGTCGAGGAAGGCGTTGCCGACCTCGATCGTCAGCTTACCGGCGCCGTCCATCGCGT
Source organism: Rhizobium sp. BK112 (assembly GCF_014193215.1). Classification (NCBI taxonomy): domain Bacteria; kingdom Pseudomonadati; phylum Pseudomonadota; class Alphaproteobacteria; order Hyphomicrobiales; family Rhizobiaceae; genus Rhizobium; species Rhizobium sp. BK112. Next base: position 447,460 of record NZ_JACHYZ010000003.1, on the reverse strand, counting down.
CCCGGGAGTTGATCGCAAGGTTGAGCAATGCGTTCTCGATCTGGATCGGATCGGCGAAGGTGTTCCAGAGGCCGCCGGAGACCATGGTCTCGACTTCGATCTCTTCGCCGAGCGCGCGGCGCAACATGTCGTCCATGCCGGTGACGAGCCGGCCGATATTGACGACCTTCGGTTCCAGCGGTTGGCGGCGGCCGAAGGCGAGCAGCTGGCTTGCCAGCCGCGAGCCGCGTTCGACGGCGGCGAGCGCGTTGGAAATGCGTTCCTTGGCCCGGCCGTTCTCGGCCACGTCCTTGCCGAGAAGCTGCAGATTGCCGGAGATCACCTGCAGCAGATTGTTGAAGTCATGGGCAACGCCGCCGGTGAGCTTGCCGATCGATTCCATCTTCTGCGACTGCTGGAGTGCGGCTTCGGCCTGCTGGCGCTCGGCGATCTCGGCGGCGACGCGGACCTCGAGCATTTCATTGAGTTTGCGCAGCTGATCTTCCATGTCGCGGCGCTGGTCGATTTCGACTTTGGCGGCGCGGAAGAGCCGGATATTGTCGATCGCGACGGCTGATTGGCCGGCCAGGCTGACGAGGCTTGCCTCGGCCGCCTGGGAAAAACGGCCGGGCTGCCCGTGGCCGAAGAACAAGCCGCCGATGACGCTGCCGTCACGTGATTTCACCGGCACGGCGAGATAGCTCCTGACCGGCAGATGTCCCTTCGGCATGCCCGCATGCGGCGCATTCTGCCCGTAGCGCGGGTCGAGCAGGATGTCGTCGGAGCGCACGATGCCTTCGCCTTCGAAGGTCGGCGCGAAGACCTTGGTATTGCGCGGCATCGGGAATTTCTCGAAGTTCTTCCGGTCGACACCGGAGAGGGCATAGAGCATGTAGCTGCCGCCCTCGCCATCGTCGACATTGTAGAAGAAGGCGCCGAATTCCGCGCCGGTCAGCGTCACGCCGGCATCGACGACGATCTGGGTGAGGCGTTCGACACTGGGCTCGGCGGTAATCGCTGCACCCGCCTGGTTGACGACCGCAAGCGCCTCCGATTTGGCGCGCAGCTCTTCCAGCGCCATCTCTTCGCCGCGCTTGGCCGCCACCTGGTCGGTGACATCAAGCGCCGCACAGAGGATGCCGGCGACCGTGCCGTCATCGTCGCGCAGCGGCGTGTAGGAGAAGGTGAACCAGGTTTCCTCGGTGCGTCCGTCCCGGCGCATCGGGATGAGCAGCTCCTTGAAGAGCTGTGAACCGCCTTCCAGCGTGCTGGCGACGATCGGGGCGAACTGTTCCCAGATATCCGCCCAGACTTCGCGGAAGGGTCTCCCGAGTGCATCGGGATGCCGTTCCGGGAAAACCGGCACATAGGCGTCATTGTAGAGAAAGGCGAGGTCCGGACCCCAGGCGACGAATTTGGGCTGGCGGGAATTCAGCACCATTTCGGCGATATGTTTGAGAGAAGCAGGCCAGCTTTCGACCGAACCGAGACCGACGGCGTGGAAGGTTGGATGCCGCAACAATTCGCCGATTTCGCCGCCGCCTCTCGGCCAGCCGTTCCCGACGCTTCCCATTCAAAATCGTTTCCTTGTCATCCGCTGCGCCGGAGTGATTGGCCACCTCGGGGTTCAGCCTGCCAAACCCTCAACATAGAGGCTTGCGATAGGAGGGAAAGGGCGCGGTCGAAATATCCTTAACCCAGAGCTTCGTGCGTCCTTTCGGACGCGCAAAGGGCGATGCGCCAGGGCGTTCAACAGTGTAAGCGGTCTGCGGACATGGCCTGCAAGCGGTTATTTTCGGTAGAGTTTTTGCGATGCAGCGAAGGCGCGGCCGATATAGACGGAGACCAGTTGCACCGGCGCGCGCGGATCACGGAAAACCAGTCCGACGAGATTGTCGACGACGAGGATGAAACCCAGCGCGACACCGAGATAGAGCAGCGCGGCGATGACGAGGAGCGACATCTCCATCCCTCACACAATCGCGGTGAACGCGCGGCTGGTGGCCGCCAAAAGCCGAACGGAAAGGATTTCGATATGGCCGTTATTCATGGCGACTTCCCCGGTTTCGCCATAAACAGCCATTCTATGTTGTTGTTCCCGATTATCGGGGCCAGCGCTCAATTTTCTTGAAAGCCTCAAAGCTTGCAGCGTCATCCGGCCTCTGTTCACCCCCGCGTGGAAGCCACCTCTAAAATTCGATAAAGCACAACTAATTCAGGCATATGACAAAAGGGGTCCAAGGGCGTCGTGACGACGCCCTCTTCTAATCGACATGTTCGGTATTCCAGTGGTCAGGACGCCGTCTTGCGGCTCGCAGTCCGTTTTGGTGCCGGTGTCACGACGCCGTTCGTCTTGCTGCCCGCCACCGTGCGCTTCGCCTTGGGCTTGACTTCCTTGCCGTCGGAAGACGCCGCAGAACCCTCGAGCGCTTCGCGCTCGTAGCGTGCCTGTTCCCAATGGATGGAATCTCGCCCTGTCGGATAACCCTCTTCTTCCCAGAGGGCGTATGCACGTTTTTTGATCCACTCGTCTCGAGTTTCTGCCATCGCTGATCTCCAGTCACATGATGCCGTCGTTCGAACGCGATACTGCTGAGATGGTTCCAGAGGAGAGGAACTCTTTCAAGCGAAATCGCTCTGCACGCTGGAATATTTCGCGTTGCAGCATATTAGGGTTGAGAATCGGCCTTCACGAGGACTGAAACTCCACCGCCTTGTGCAGATCTGACACGAAATCCAGGTGCTGCCGGCGCTGGTCCGCCTCGTCGCGGATGCGCAACAGATAGGAAGGGTGGATGGTGACCAGAACGGGCGGACCATTTGTCGGCTGCAGAATATGGCCGCGCTGCGGTGTCAGCTTCACCTTCGGCCCGAGCAGCGCATAAAGCGCGCTTGCGCCGAGCGTCACGACGAGCTTCGGCTGCAGGATGTTGATCTCTGCGCCGAGCCACCATGCGCAACGCCTGATCTCGCCGGCATTCGGTTTTGCATGCAGCCGCCGCTTGCCGCGCGGCGTGAACTTGAAGTGCTTGACGGCATTGGTGACATAGCAGCGCCGGCGGTCGAGACCGGCCTCATCAAGACAGCGATCGAGCAGCCGGCCGGCGGGACCGACAAAGGGCCTGCCGGTCAGATCCTCCTGATCGCCCGGCTGCTCGCCGACCAGGGCGATCTCGGCTTTGCCGGGGCCTTCGCCGAAGACGATTTGCGTGGCATTCCTGTAGAGATCACAACGGGTGCAGCCTTCGGCCTGATGCCGGAGTTCGGCAATGCCTGTCGCCTCCGCGACTTCGAGTGTCAGGGCGGGACCGACGTTTGCAACTATGTTCATGATGGCGATCCTCATCTCGACGAGATCAATCGATCTGTGCCGGGATTGTTCCCGTTCGGGAATTGGGAGCGGGCTTTCCAAATCTGCTGACCCATTCCGGGACTTTCGCGATCGGTTCCCGGCCGGCAAACGATCACGGCGAAAAATTTCGCGTCATGGGAGAGCCGCCCTGCGATTGAACGTCGCCGTTTCGCGGCTATATTTGCCAGCGATGTTCTATCTCTTGTCGACCTACTGGCCGCATATCCTCTTTGTCGTTTCGATCGCCATGGGGGCCGCGGCGGCGATCCATGCCGCCATGACCAAGGAGGAAGTGCGCGCCGCGATCGGTTGGGTCGGCGTCATCATCCTGTCTCCGATCATCGGTGCGCTGCTCTACGCGATTGCCGGCATCAACCGCATCCGCCGCAAATCGCTGAGCATCCGCCGCGACGCGCTGCTTCTTGCGGCCGAATTCGATGAGCTGGAGACATTCGATGCCGAGGCCGAGACGGTGATCAGCCAGTTCGGGCGCCGCTTCGCGGCGCTTCAGAGGCTCGGCGACCGGGTGACGCGCAATCCGCTGACCTCCGGCAATACGATCGACATGCTGGAGACCGGTGACGAGGCCTATGCGGCGATGAAGACCAGCATCGACGAGGCGACGCGCAGCATCCTGCTCGAAACCTATATCTTCGACCGCGACGTGATCGGCCTTCGGATCGCCGACGCGCTGATTGCAGCGGTCAGTCGCGGCGTGGAGGTCCGGGTGCTGATCGACGCGGTCGGTGCGCGGTATTCGGTGCCGAGCATTCTCGGCCATCTCCGCGAGGGCGGCGTCACCGTCGCCGTCTTCAACGGCAACGTCATCATGGGTTTGCGGCTGCCCTATGCCAATCTGCGCACCCACCGTAAGATCCTCATCGTCGACGGGAAAATTGCGCTGACAGGCGGGATGAACATCCGGGCGGGTTTCAGCGAGGAGGCGACGGGAGAGAGCTTCGCCCACGATACGCATTTCAGCGTCACCGGCCCTGTTGTCGCCGACCTTTTCGACCTCGCCGCCGAAGACTGGCGCTTCTCGACTCAGGAGCTGTTGAACGACGAACCCTGGCGCATCGAACCGCCAGAGCGCAGTCCCGGCGATCCCATCCTGATGCGTGTCGTCGCCTCCGGCCCGGACCGCAGCGTCGAGACCAACCACAAGATGCTGACCGGCGCATTTTCCGTGGCGCGCCAGTCGATCCGCATCATGTCGCCCTATTTCCTGCCGGACCGCGAACTCATCAGCGCGCTGGTGACGGCGGCGCGGCGCGGGGTCGAAGTCGATATCATCGTGCCTGCGGTCAACAATCTCGTGCTGGTCGATCGGGCGATGACGGCGCAATTCGATCAGATCCTCAAGAATTATTGCCGAATCTGGCGCTCGACCGGCAGCTTCAGCCATTCGAAGCTGCTGACGATCGACGGCACCTGGGCCTATGTCGGCTCTTCCAATCTCGACCCGCGCTCGCTGCGGCTGAATTTCGAGGTCGATCTTGAAGTGCTGAACGAAGGTTTCGCTGCCGAGATCGACGAGCATATCGAGGAAACCTTGAAATCGGCGACGCTGGTGACGCTTGAGGGGCTGCAGGCGCGGCCCTTTGCGGTGCGGCTGCTCGAAAAGGTGCTATGGCTGGGTTCGCCCTATCTCTAATGCATGTCGCTCAAAACTGTGCGGCGGTTTTGGGAGGACGGCATGCATAAAATCAAAATCTGGCGCGTCGCATGAATTATCGTCGACGCAACGCGCTTTTTTGTCATCGGACATGGCAAGTTCCGCTCGGCCGCCTATACTGCGGAGTGAGTAGCCTTTTGATCAACGGAACAAGTGCGCCTGCCGATGCACGCCAGAAAAGATAGCCTTCCCGCCAGCATTCTCGCCTCGATCAGGAGCAGGAAAAAGCGGCTCGACGCAGCCCAAACGGAGGCAAGGCCGCGCAGTGCGGGAACGCTGATCGCCTCCTACAACGTGCATAAATGCGTCGGGACCGACCGGCGCTTCGATCCGGAGCGCACCAGCCGGGTGATCCATGAAATCGGCGCCGACGTGATCGCCCTGCAGGAGGCCGATACGCGCTTCGGCGAGCGCACCGGCCTTCTCGATCTCGGCCGGCTGGAGCGGGAGACGGGACTGATCCCGGTGCCGGTTGCCGGCATGGCCAAGGCGCATGGCTGGCACGGCAACGTCGTGCTCTTCAAGAAGGGGTTGGTGCACGACGTGCACCAGGTCAAACTGCCGGGGCTGGAGCCGCGCGGCGCCCTCGTCGCCGAAATCGAGCTGGAGCAGGGCGGGGTGCTGCGCATCATCGCCGCGCATTTCGGCCTGCTGCGTCATAACAGAGCCCAGCAGGCCCGCACACTGGTCGAGCTTATCAATGACAGGCACGAAATGCCGACCATCCTGCTCGGCGACCTCAACGAATGGCGACTGGGCGACCGCTCCTCGCTCAACACCTTTCAATCCGCCTTCGGAGAGCTGCCGCCGGCCGTGCCGAGCTTTCCCGCCGGTCTGCCGCTTCTGGCGCTCGACCGCATCATCGCCAACCGCAAGGGGATTATTTCAGAGGTGGAAGCGCATGATACGCCGCTGGCGCGCATCGCCTCCGACCACCTGCCGATCAAGGCGCTGATCGATCTGGAGCCGGTGGGCGGTTAAAAACTCCATCGACTGAGACGTCATCGGAGCGGCTCGATGGATCGCCGAGTGCTCTCACTTCGGGCGGAACAGCCGCGTGAGACGGCGAAACCGCTGAGCCCACAATTGCGGATCGATCTTTTCCGATGAGGATGGTGCGGTCAATCGCTCAATGCGAGGCAAGAGAAACGCAGCCCAATCGTCAAGATCGCTTTTGCTGAAATAAGGCAGCCATACGTCGGAGGGGGCCTCCCATTGTCGTGGATTTGCTCGAGCCAGATCGCCGAGCTTGACCAATATCATTTGGCCGTTGCCTCCGACGACTTCGATCTCCGGGTCGGGATCGGGCCTGGGAAGACGCGCGATGATGCTTTCTTCCAGAGCTTTTCCAATTCTTCGATCCGCCTCGTCGAGGCGACCAAGTATTCTTGTGTCACCGGCTGGGCCGGAGCCCTCTGTCATGTTGATCGTAAATTTGGCACCCATAATGCTGTTCGAATATTGGGATACCTGCAGCCAGCAAACCCTTCCGTCCCGGGCAAAGCTGCACCTGCCCGCGTTCTGGGATTCCCAGCCGAACTCCCGAAATCTCGGAGCCAGCAGCGAGCGCATATGTCGGTGAAAATCTCTGCTTTTCAGGTAGTCGCGCATGCCTTTGTCCCAGGGGTATGCCTCGCGCTGGAGCATCTCACGGCATGCTCGAAGGCACAACGGACGCTTGTGTCGTCGCAAGCGTCTGTCAGCACGCGTATCTGAAAATATTCAGAACCGAAAGGGATGGCGTCTGCGATTTTCGATCGGCCGCGGCTGGGAGGTCGCTGGGTCAGGTCCCGGATCGGCGGCCTGAAGACGGCTGATGTTGGCGAAGGCGCATTTGTTGCGAGCTGGCGCCGGCCGGTCGATGTCAGCCGGCGCCGTATGTCCTGTCGTGCAATTGGCGCTAGAGAGCGCCCGCCGCCTGCAGCAGCTTGCGATCGAGATCGACTGCCACGCGGGACTCGTTGTCGAGAACCATGGTCGCCGGCTTGTCGGTTGTGTAGGCCGGCCAGTCGGGCAGACCATCGGCGCTCGGCTTGCCGTTGCGGGCGAAATTCACCCAGGCCTGGCTCACCTTCCTGGACAGCGCGAGGGCGTCGCTGCCACCGCCGGTCGACGTCTTGACCAGGGCGGCGTTGGCAAACACGTAGGGCAGTTCCGCACAATGCCAGGCCATGGCAATCCCATCGAGGACTGGTGACTCGTAGGCGAACATGTAGGAGTAGACCGGAGCCCCGTTCTGCTTCGCCTTCAGGTCGAGATCACGGATGGCGCCCGGCCGGAAGCGCAGATCCAGGAAATAGGCGTCGGCGATCCTCTTTTCGGGGTAGGCGGCCATGAATGCCTTGCCGACCGCCTCGGCCTTATCGGCGAAGCGCTCCTTCAGCTTGGCCTCAGACTTCGCACCGTCCCAGCCGTTCTTATTGTCGGCAAGCAGCTCGCCCGCCTTGTGAGTGATGACCGTCTCGAATTCATTGAGGGTGTTGCCGACCATCAGCGGAATGTCCTTGGCCTGATCGACCCACTCTGTTCCGACAGGATTCGCTGGAATGTAGTCGCCGTCCTGAACGGGCGCATAGCGGGCGTCCTTCGCGCCCTGGGCGGTCGCGTCCTTGATGGCCTTGTCGGCTGCGGCAAGGAGATCGTAGTAGTCGACGTCGGCAAGCTTGTCGATTTCCTCAGCCTTCAGACCGAGGTTGGCGAGCGTCAGTTCGGCCACCTTCCGCGAGGACGCCTGATCGACGACCGAATCGGTCCGCGAGCCGCTCTGGACGATCGCCTTCTGAAAGAGGCCCTTCGCCGAAGGCGTCCCCATCAGGGCGCGCACCTTGTAGCCGCCGCCGGACTGGCCGAAAATCGTCACATTGCCGGGATCGCCGCCAAAGGCTTCGGCGTTGTCGTGGACCCATTTCAGCGCAGCGACGAGATCGGTGATGCTGGCATTGCCCGACCGTTTGTACTTCTCGCCATAGGCGGAAAGATCGAGGAAGCCGAGCGCGTTGAGCCGGTGGTTGAGGGTGACGACGACAACATCGCCGTCCTTGCTCAGATTGTGGCCGTCATACGAGGTCAGCTCGATACCGGAGCCGTTGGTGAATCCGCCTCCATGAATCCAGACCATGACCGGCCGCTTTTTGCCGTCCTTGATCGCTGGCGTCCAGATGTTCAGGAACTGGCAGGCTTCGCTCATCGGCAGATAGCGGTGCGGATTGAAGAGTTCGTCGCCCGCCACTTCCTTCATTCGGGGGATGAAGCAGTTCTCGCCGTAGGTGACAGCCGGACGGATGCCTTTCCAGGGCGCCACCTCTTCGGCCGGCATGAAGCGGTCGGCACGTGCATAGGGGACGCCGAGATAACTGTAGATTCCATCATCGAGTGCGCCGACGAGATTGCCCTTGTTGGTTTCGACGACCGTCTTGCTCTGCGAGGCAACAAACTCTTCGGCGAGAGCCGGCGCGCCGACAATGGGAGCTGTCATCGCCGACAGCGCAAACAGCACAGCATAACGAGGTAACAATATGCTTTTCATCAACTTTTCCTCTTGTCGTTGATTTCGATTTTTCAAAAGCCCGACGGCCGCCGTCCCCGGCCGTCGGTGACTAACTAGGTCAGAGCGGACGATTGTCAGGGCCATGTCAGATGGTTGTTGAAGAGGGATCACACGGGAGAGTTGGACAGTTCTTCTTTGCCGAAAATCACTGCTTGACGTCTTTCGCTCTTTGAGAAATGCTAAGATGTCAGACCAATTTCACGCGCTGACTGCCTGATAAGAAAATGGGGAACCATGAAGGCAAATCGTAGCGACAGGCCGGTGATCCGGCCGCTTCCGGTCATGGACCGCGCGCGTCAGGTGACTGATGCGCTGGCGGATTATGTCGAGGAGGCACGGTTGCAGGCGGGTGACCGTCTGCCGGCCGAGCGGGAGCTGATGGCAGCCCTTGCCGTCGGCCGTTCGACCATTCGCGAGGCGATCCGCCATTTCCAGGCGCTCGGCGTCATCGAGACGCGCAAGGGCAGCGGCACCTATCTGTTGAAGCCGGTTTCCCGGGCGACGATCCATATGCCGCTGTCGTTCGACGCGGTGCATCTGCGCGACGCGCTGCTGCAGACGCTGGAGGTCCGCCGCGGCATCGAATGCGAGGCGGGCATGGTCGCGGCGCGGCGGCGCACAGCAAGGGATCTCGTCGTTATCGAGGAAAAGCTCGATGAAATGGAGCGGGTGCATTTGGAGAAAGGCACCTCCGGGCCGGAGGATCTGGCCTTCCACCTCGCCGTTTACGACGCCACCCACAATCCGCTGTTTCGCCAGCTGCTCGAGCAGATGCGCGAGACCTTCGAGCGCTTCTGGGAACATCCGTTCGACCGGCAGGATTTTGCCCGCCGGTCCTTTCCCTTTCACCGCACGCTTTTCAACGCGATCGCTGCCGGGGATCCCGAGGCGGCGCGTCTGGAAACATTGAAAATTCTCGACATCGTCGAAGAAGACATCAAGGAAATGTCCAAATGAGCAACGGCGCAGAACCGTTCGACCTTGCCTCCCTCATTACGGCGCACGACGAAGGCAATTTCGCCGAAGCCGTCGTGCCGCCGATTTTCCAGACCTCGCTTTTCACCTTTGCCGATTATGACGAGATGATCGCCTCCTATCGCGGCGAGAAGGTGCGGCCGATCTATACGCGCGGGCTGAATCCGACGGTGCGCGCTTTCGAGGAAATGCTGGCCAAGCTCGAAGGAGCGGAAGATGCGCTGGGTTTTGCCAGCGGCATGGCGGCGATCTCGTCGGCGGTGCTGAGCTTCGTCGAGCCGGGCGACCGCATCGTCGCCGTCAAGCATGTCTATCCCGATGCCTTCCGTCTGTTCGGCACCATCCTGAAGCGGATGAAGATCGAGGTGACCTATGTCGACGGCCGCGACGAGGAAGCCGTCGCCAGGGCGCTGCCCGGCGCCAAGGTCCTGTATCTGGAAAGCCCGACGAGTTGGGTGATGGAGGCGCATGATGTCGGCGCGCTTGCCGCGCTCGCCAGGCAACACGGCGTCGTCTCGATGATCGATAACAGCTGGGCGAGCCCGTTCTTCCAGCGGCCGCTGACGCTCGGCGTCGATCTGGTCATCCATTCGGCTTCCAAATATCTCGGCGGCCACAGCGATGTGGTGGCGGGCGTCATCGCCGGCTCGAAGGCGATGATTGCGCGCGTCAAGGCCGAGGCCTATCCTTATCTCGGCGGCAAGCTTTCGCCGTTCGACGCCTGGCTATTGATCCGCGGCCTGCGCACGCTGCCGCTGCGCATGAAGGCCCACGAGGCATCGGCGCTTGAAATCGCCAGGCGCCTGCAGAAGCTCGATGTGGTGGAGACGGTCTGCCATCCCGGGCTCGCCAACCGTCTGCCCGCCGGCCTCAACGGCACCTCGGGCCTGTTTTCGTTCATCTTCCGCGAAGGCGTCGATATCCGCGCCTTCGCCGATCACCTCAAGCTCTTCAAACTGGGTGTGAGCTGGGGTGGACATGAAAGCCTGATCGTACCGGGCGAGGTGGTGCTTCAGCAGAAGGCACAGCCGAATTCCGCACATGCCTTCGGCATCCATGCGCGATCCGTACGCCTCCATGTCGGCCTCGAAGGAACCGAGGCTCTGTGGAGGGACATCGAGGAGGCGCTCGCCGCCGCCTCATTATCCTGAAACCTGAGAGAAACCTAACAAGGGGGAACTGAGCCATGAAAAAACTAATAATCTCAACGCTCTTTGCTTCGATGATGGCGGGCACGGCCTTTGCCGATACGACGCTGAAGCTTGTCGAAGTCATCACCAGCCCGGAGCGCACCGAAACGCTGAAATCGATCGTCGGCAAGTTCGAAGCCGCCAATCCCGGCACGAAGGTCGACATCATCTCGCTGCCCTGGAACGAAGCGTTCCAGAAGTTCGCGACCATGGTATCGGCCGGCGACGTGCCCGATGTGATGGAAATGCCCGATACCTGGCTGTCGCTCTATGCCAATAACGGCATGCTCGAGAGCCTGGAGCCCTACCTCGAAAAGTGGGAGCACACCAAGGAGCTGACGCCGCGCGCGCTCGAACTCGGCCGCGACGTCAAGAACACCGCCTATATGCTGCCCTACGGCTTCTATCTCAGGGCGATGTTCTACAACAAGAAGCTGCTTTCGGAAGCCGGTGTGGCCGCGCCACCGAAGACGCTGGAAGAATTCACCGCCGCTTCGGAAAAGGTTTCCAAGCTCCCCGGCAAATACGGTTACTGCATGCGCGGCGGACCGGGCGGTCTCAACGGCTGGATGATCTTCGCCGCCACGATGGCCGGTTCGAACAAGTACTTCAACGACGACGGCACCTCGACGATGAACAGCCCCGGTTGGGCCAAGGGCATCGAATGGATGGTCGATCTCTACAAGAAGGGCTATGCGCCGAAGGATAGCGTCAACTGGGGCTTCAACGAAGTCGTCGCCGGTTTCTATTCCGGCACCTGCGCGTTCCTCGATCAGGATCCGGATGCGCTGATCGCCATTGCCGAACGCATGAAAAAAGAAGATTTCGGCGTCATGCCGCTGCCGAAGGGTCCCGACGGCAAGTCCTTCCCGACGATCGGCTATGGCGGCTGGTCGATGTTTTCAACCAGCGGCAACAAGGATCTCTCCTGGAAGCTGATCGCCACCCTTGAAGGGCCGGAAGGCAATATCGAGTGGAACAAGCGCATCGGCGCCCTGCCGGCCTATACGGCGGCCGAGAAGGATCCCTTCTATGCCGGTGACCAGTTCAAGGGCTGGTTCGAGGAACTGGCGGACCCGAACACGGTGCCCACAGTCATGCCGACCTACCTCGAGGAGTTCGCCTTCTTCAAGGATTCGCTGGCGATCAAGACTTCGCAGCAGGCCTTGCTCGGCGATATCTCGGCGAAGGATCTGGCCGATCAGTGGGCGGACTACCTCACCAAGGCGCAGCAGAAGTTCCTCGCTAAGAAGTAAGCGACGGACCGACGGCGGCGGCTGCAGAACAGGCCGCCGCCGCTTCTTTTTATGACGCAGACGGCGCAAGAACGCCGCGAACGGGAACCCTTGGCTGATGACCATTTCCGCCGATACGCTCAACATGCGTCGCGACCGCAGGCCATGGCTGCGTCGCGTTGCCGATGCTTCGGAGCCCTATCTCTACAGCGCGCCGTCGCTGATCCTGATCATCGCGGTGATGCTGGTGCCGCTGACGGTCGGTGTTTCCTATGCCTTCCGCGATATCCAGCTGCTCAATCCGTTTTCCGGCGGCTTCGTCGGGCTCGATCATTTCCGCGAGCTTGCCGGGGATGCCGCCTTCTATGGGGCGTTGCGGAACACGCTCTGGTGGACCGGCGCCTCCGTCGTCCTGCAGTTCGTCTTCGGGCTGATCCTGGCGCTGCTGCTCGACAAGCCGTTTAAGGGCCGGGCAATCGCGCAGGCATTGGTCTTCCTGCCCTGGGCCGTGCCGTCCTTCCTCGCCGGCCTCAACTGGGCCTGGCTGTTCAATCCCGTCATCGGGCCGATCCCGCACTGGCTCTTCGCCCTTGGGCTGATGCATGAGCCGGGCAATATCCTCTCCGATCCCAATTATGCGATGTGGGGGCCGATTGCCGCCAATGTCTGGTGGGGCATTCCCTTCTTCGCCATCACGCTGCTTGCCGCCCTGCAGGCGATCCCGCGCGATCTCTATGAGGCGGCGTCGATCGACGGCGCCGGCTGGTTCCAGCGCTTCCGCTCGATCACCCTGCCGTTTCTGGCGCCGACGATCGCCATCACCGTACTGCTGCGCACCGTCTGGATTTCCAATTTCGCCGATCTCATCGTCGTCATGACCAATGGCGGGCCGGCGGATCGCACACAGATCGTCGCCAGCTACATCTTCACCACGGCCTTCCGGCGGCTCGATTTCGGTTATGCCTCGGCGATCGCGCTGGTGCTGCTCGTGCTGCTGCTTGCCTATTCGATGCTGATCATCCTGCTTCGGCAGACGCTGCTGAACAAGGATTGAGATGATGAGACGATCCGTCATTCCGACCATCGCACACCGCCTGGCGATCCTCTGCTACATCGCCTTCGCGCTCTTTCCATTGTTCTGGCTGCTCAAGGTTTCGGTGACGCCGAACGACCTGCTCTATACCGAAGGTGTGCGCATGTGGCCGTCGCGCACGACATGGGATCACTATGCCTTCGTGCTGGAGCACAGCGCCTTTCCGACCTTCTTCAAGAACAGCTTGATCGTCTCGACCGCGACGGCGGTGACCGTGACGATCTGCGCCTCGCTGTCCGGCTACGCGCTGTCGCGCTTCAATTTCCGGGCAAAATACTGGATCGTCGCCCTGATGCTGCTGACCCAGATGTTCCCGCTGGTCATGCTGGTGGCGCCGATCTTCAAGATCCTGTCGCCCTTGCATCTGACCAACAGTCTGACCGGGCTCGTCATCGTCTACACTGCCTTCAACGTGCCTTTCGCCACCTTCCTGATGCAGTCCTTCTTCGACGGCATTCCGAGAGATCTCGAAGAGGCGGCGATGATCGACGGGGCGACGCAGTTCACGGCGTTTCGTCAGATCATCCTGCCGCTGACGCTGCCGGGCATCGCCGCCACGCTCGGCTTCGTCTTCACCGCCGCCTGGAGCGAACTGCTCTTCGCGCTGATGCTGATCAACGGCAATGACGCGGCGACCTTCCCCGTCGGCCTGCTCACCTTCGTTTCGAAATTCTCGGTGGATTTCGGGCAGATGATGGCGGCGGGCATCATGGCGCTCATTCCGGCCGGCCTCTTCTTCCTGCTCATCCAGCGCTATCTCGTCCAGGGCCTGACGGCCGGCGCGGTCAAGGGTTAAACAAAATGGCATCGATCGATATCCGGAATATCCGCAAAGCCTATGGCCACGTGCAGGTGCTGCACGGCGTCGAGCTCGAAATCCAGGATGGCGAATTCGTCGTGCTCGTCGGCCCGTCCGGCTGCGGCAAGTCCACGCTGCTGCGCATGATCGCCGGGCTGGAGGATGTCACATCAGGCGAGATCCGCATCGCCGGCACCAGGGTGAACGAGCTGCATCCCAAGGATCGCGACATCGCCATGGTGTTCCAGTCCTATGCGCTTTATCCGCATATGAACGTCGCCGGCAATATGAGCTATAGCCTCAAGCTCCGGAAGGTGGCGAAGGAGAAAATCACCAGCGCCGTGGCCGCGGCCGCCGCCAAGCTCGGCCTCGATCCGCTGCTCGAGCGAAGGCCGAAGGCGCTTTCCGGCGGCCAGCGCCAGCGCGTCGCCATGGGTCGCGCGATCGTGCGTCAGCCGAAGGCCTTCCTGTTCGACGAACCGCTGTCCAATCTCGATGCCCGCCTGCGCGAACAGATGCGCGCCGAGATCAAGAAACTGCACGGCGACCTGAAGGCGACCTCGATCTACGTGACCCACGACCAGATCGAGGCAATGACCCTGGCGGACCGGATCGTCGCCATGCATGGCGGGGTGGTCCAGCAGGTTGGCAGTCCGCTCGAACTCTACGACCGCCCCGCCAATCTCTTCGTTGCCGGCTTCATCGGTTCGCCGGGGATGAACTTCCTCGAGGCCACCTATGATGCCGGCGGCGTGAGGCTGAAGGACGGCACGATCGTGCCGCTTGCAAAGCCTTTGCCGCTTGCCGACGGGGCAAAGGTGACGCTCGGCATCCGGCCGGAGCATGTAGTGATGAGCAACGGCGGCGCGGGCCTTGCCACGGATGTGGAACTCGTCGAACCCACAGGCTTCGGCATCATCCTGCACCTTTCCCTGCATGGCCTGCCGTTCAAGATCTTCACGCTGAACCGCGAAGCGCTGAAGGCCGGCCCGAAGGTCAACGTCGCCTTCCCGGCGCAATATCTGCATGTGTTCGACGACGAGGGAAAACGCGTCGATTGAAAGGTTAAGGCCGGTAGCCCGATGCTGTCGGTTTCGGCATACTGTCTCCGGCAGAGATGGGAGGCACGATATGCTCGTCGCGCAGATATCCGATATCCATGCCAGGCCGGACCTTTCGTCGCTCCAGACGCTGGAGCGAGCAATCGGCTGGCTGAGGATGTTCCGCCCGGATGCGCTTGTTGTCACCGGAGATCTGGTGGACGACGGATGGCGGCAAGGCTATCGCCTGGTCGCCGAATGCCTGCGGTCGCTGGACTGCCCTGTCCACCTGTTGCCGGGCAACGGTGACGATGTGCGATTGATGCGGTCCGAACTTGCTGCCGTTGGCACGTGGATCAACGCGACGGGCCCGATGCACTTCCGGACAGCCGTCGATGGCCTGACTCTCTTCGGGGTCGATCTGACCGTCGCCGGTCAGAGCTACGGCGACGTCCTGCCGCATCTGCCGTGGCTGATGAGCGTGTTTGCCGACGTGACGATGCCCTCCCTTCTGTTCATGCATCAGCCGCCATTTAGGATTGGCATCGAGGCGCTGGACCAGGTCGGATGCAGGAACGGCAGTGCGCTTCTCGGCTGCCTCGAGACGATGCACAAGCTGCCGCTGGCGATTCTCTGCGGCCATGTCCACCGCCCCGCGTTTGGTCTTTTGGGATCGATCCCTGTCCAGACCTGCGGCTCCCTCTGCCCGCCCAATCCGCTTCTGCTGGAAGGCCGGCCCGATCTTTCGGTGATCGACGCTCCGTCCTTTCTCATGCATGAGGTCAGCGACGGCAGGTTGGTTTCGCACGTGGTCTCGGTTCCGGCATCCGACATGGGCGTATGAAAGGATTGCATGGTCATTCCTCACGTGCCGCGCGGAAAAATCTTTTGCCGCATCGCCCATGAGGGCTATATCCTTCGCGTGCTCTTGCTGGATTGGATGCCATGACCGACACTGTTCTCGACCGCTTTCTCCGCTATGTCGTCATCGACACGCAATCCGATCCTTCCTCGTCGACGCAGCCGACCACCGGCAAGCAGAAGGACCTCGGACGGGTTCTGGTCGAGGAGCTGCTGAAGATCGGTCTTGCGGACGCACATCTCGACGAACACGGCTATGTCTATGCGACCATCCCGGCCAATAGCGACAAGACGGTTCCGGTCATTTGTTTCTGCTCGCATATGGATACGGCGCCCGATTTCAGCGGCACTGGCGTCAAGCCGCAGATCGTCAGAAATTATGCGGGTGGGGATATCAGGCTTGCCGGCGACACCAGCCGGGTGATCCGCGTCAGCGATCATCCCGAACTGAAGAACCAGATCGGCAACGACATCGTCACCACCGATGGCACGACATTGCTCGGCGCCGACGACAAGGCCGGACTGGCGGAGATCATGGCCGCCGCCCAGATCCTCGTCGACAATCCCGATATCAGGCACGGGACGATCAAGATCCTGTTCACACCAGACGAGGAAGTCGGGCGCGGCGTCAACAAGGTCGACCTGAAGAAGCTCGGTGCCGACTTCGCCTATACGATGGACGGCGAGACATCAGGCCATATCGAGGACGAGACCTTCTCGGCCGATGGCGTCGAGATCGGCATATCCGGCGTGGCGATCCATCCCGGCTTCGCCAAGGACCGCATGGAAAACGCCATCAAGATCGCCGGCGCTATCATCGACCGGCTGCCTAGGGATGTCGCGCCTGAGACCACCGAGGGGAAGCAGGGCTTCATTCATCCCACAGGGGTGACCGGCTCGATGGAGAAGGCGACGCTCAGTCTGATCATCCGCGACTTCACCGACAAGGGGCTGGTGGAAAAGGAAACCATGCTCGAAGCCATCGTCAAAGACGTGATGTCAGCCTATCCGGGCTCGACCTATCGGTTCGAGGTGAAGGAGCAGTATCGCAACATGAAGGTGGTGCTCGACCGTCACCCGGAGATCGTCGACAACGCTGTCGAGGCGGTGCGCCGGGCGGGCATGACGCCGGTGCGCGGCAGCATCCGCGGCGGCACGGATGGCTCGCGCCTTTCCTTCATGGGATTGCCGTGCCCGAACATCTTCGCCGGCGGCCATGCTTTTCACTCGCCGCTCGAATGGGTGAGCCGGCAGGACATGGAAAAGGCCGTTAAGACGATCGTGGAACTGGCGAAGGTCTGGGAAGAGCGCGCCTAAAGCTTCTTGCCTCCAGCGCATCGGCGCGAAAATCGGAATCGATTTTTGAAAGCACGATGCGAGCGGTGAAAGTGTCAGTGCGTCCTTTGTGCGTCCGAAAGGACGCACGGCGCTATGGGCAGTTCTCAAATGGCGGGTTTAGCGACATTCGCCGGCAGGCTTTCGCGCAGCATCACGCTGTCATAGGCCGGGCGGGGAATGGGGATCGCAATCGGCATTCCCGGCTCGGGCTCGATTGACGGTGCCGGCGCCGGTGCCGGAGAAGTCACCGGCGCCGTGATCTGCATCGATGCCGTGCTCGCCGTGGCCATGGGGTCGGGAGCCGGGAGAGGAACGGGAACGGCCGAGGGTATCAGTGCCTCGAATTGCGGCGGCAGCATGCTTTCGCCAGGCACATAATTCATTGCCACCTCGTAGGAGGGCAGCGGCGGCGGCGTTTCAAGCATGCCGTTGGAATCGCGCTTCTCGTAGAAGGCGTTGCCGCCGGCGACCGTCACATAATGCATGTTGTCGTAGGGGAATTTCAGCCCTTCGGTGTGGAAGAACATCGCATCCTTCACCGCAGGATGGCGCGCGCCCTTGATAAGGATCGCATCCGCCGCGCTGGCAAGCTCCGTTTCCGCTTGCGGCTTGACTTCGCGAGTCATCACGCCGGGCGCGAACTGCCTTTTCTGGGCCACGATACCGCAGATGGACGTGGGATAGGCGCCTGAGGTGAGCCTGTTCAT
Organism: Rhizobium sp. BK112; assembly: GCF_014193215.1. Classification (NCBI taxonomy): domain Bacteria; kingdom Pseudomonadati; phylum Pseudomonadota; class Alphaproteobacteria; order Hyphomicrobiales; family Rhizobiaceae; genus Rhizobium; species Rhizobium sp. BK112. Next base: position 429,669 of record NZ_JACHYZ010000003.1, on the reverse strand, counting down.
GACAACGGTCCCGACGGCCATGTAGCCGTCCTCATCGGAATGCTGCGATTCGAAATACATGGCGCGCTGCAGGCACTCGCGATCCTTGGCCGTGTAATTGAAGGTGACCTTTGCGGTTTGAACCTGCTTCGTCGTGGTCTTCGCCGCCGTTGCCGCCGGTTTCGATGTCGTCGTGCAGCCCGCGGCTGCCAGCCCTACGAACAAAATCCCGATCAGGGATTTTCCAAAGGAAATCTCCGCCCTCAACGCCAGGTGCCTCCTATCGGGATTAGTCCAGCCCTTTATGATTAACGCGCAAAATCTTTTACTCGTCATATGACTGAAATACAAACAACCTTAGATCACAAAAAGCCTGAAGGACTCTCGCCATGTGCGACTTCGGCGATGAGCCCTGATGCCGCCTGCTGCATAATTCCTGAAAATTAAGGAATTATGCAGCAACTCAAAAGGTTACAGCGCCGTTTGCGCGGCCTAAAAAGACGCGCGGAATAATCTCCATCAACTGCGGAACAACTTCCAGCGGGTCGGCTTGAAGGCCACGCGGTTGCGGTCGAGTCTTTCCGCCTCGCTCGGCGGCAGCTCGATCTCGATATGCGGGCGGTCGTTGCCGATATCGAGTTCGATATGGCGGGTGCCGGCCACGCGGCGGCTGGAGACCGGCTGGCCGGCGATGCAGTTTTCAGCTGATTCGCAGAGCCTGACGTCATGCGGGCGGAAGTAGAGCTGCGCCGCGCCATCCGGTTCGCCCTCGGCATTGAGGCCGAGCGAGCGGCCGTCGAAGCGGATGTCGCCGTCCGATATCTCGACCTGCAGGCAGTTCGACTGGCCGATGAAGCCGAAGACGAAGGGAGAATTCGGATTGTCGTAGACCTGGTCCGGCGTGCCGACCTGTTCGATCGCCCCCTGGCTCATGACGACGACGCGGTCGGCAAGCTCCAGCGCCTCGTCCTGGTCGTGGGTGACGAAGACGGTGGTGTGTCCGGTGCGGTCGTGGATCTCGCGCAGCCACTTGCGCAGGTCCTTGCGCACCTGGGCGTCGAGCGCGCCGAAGGGTTCGTCGAGCAGCAGCACGTTCGGCTCGACGGCCATGGCGCGGGCCAGCGCCACGCGCTGGCGCTGGCCGCCGGAAAGCTGGGCCGGATAGCGTTTCTCAAGGCCGGAAAGCTGCACGAGTTCGAGCAGTTCCAGCGCCCGCCGGCGGATGTCGGCCTTCGGCGGTCGCCGCGCACCGCTTCTGACCTTCAGGCCGAAGGAGACGTTTTCGAGCACCGTCATGTAGCGGAACAGAGCGTAATGCTGGAAGACGAAGCCGATATTGCGCTGCTGCACCGATTTCTTCGAGGCATCTTCGTCGCCGAAGAAGATCAGTCCCTCGGTCGGGCTTTCCAGGCCGGCGATCAGGCGCAGCAATGTCGTCTTGCCGGAGCCCGAAGGGCCGAGCAGTGCGATCAGCTCGCCGGAGCGGATGTCGAGCGAGACATCGTGCAGCGCCGGAAAACGATCGAATTCCTTGCGAATGTTTTGAACGCGTACTTCCATTCCAAATCCTTCAGTGCCGCCGGCTGGCGGCGATTTCAGCGCTATAGCGCATTTCCAGCAGCGTCTTCAAAACAAGAGTCACGAGCGCGAGCAAGGCCAAAAGCGTGGCGACGGCAAAAGCACCGGTGAAATTATACTCGTTGTAGAGAATCTCCACCTGCAGCGGCATGGTGTTCGTCTGGCCGCGGATGTGGCCCGACACCACCGAGACGGCGCCGAATTCGCCCATGGCGCGGGCGTTGCAGAGCAGCACGCCGTAGAGCAGGCCCCATTTGATATTCGGTAGCGTCACGTACCAGAAGGTCTGCCAGCCGCTGGCGCCGAGCGAAAGGGCTGCCTCCTCGTCGGCAGTTCCCTGTTCCTGCATCAACGGGATCAGTTCGCGGGCGACGAAGGGGAAGGTGACGAACATCGTCGCGAGGATCAATCCCGGCACCGCAAATAGGATCTTGATGTCGTGCGCGCTGAACCACTGGCCAAGCCAGGTGCTGGACCCGAACAGCAGAACGAAGACCAGACCCGATATGACGGGCGACACCGAGAAGGGCAGGTCGATCAGCGTCGTCAGGAAGGCCTTGCCCTTGAACTCGAACTTGGCGATCGCCCAGGCGGCGGCAACCCCGAAGATGAGGTTGAGCGGCACGCTGACGCCGGCAACGATCAGCGTCAGGCGAATCGCCGAGAAGGTCTCGGTATCGGCGAGCGCCTGGAAGAAGGGGGCAGGCCCCTTGCGGAAGGCCTCGACGAAGACGGCTGCAAGCGGCAGAAGCAGGATCAGCAGCAGGAAGATCAGCGAGATGGCGATCAGGGTGAAGCGCGCGATCCTGTTTTCGGTGGTCACCGAACGCAGCTTCGCGGGTTGAACGGTCGCATCAAGCGCCATAGCCGTACCTCCGCCTGCTCCAGCTCTGGATGAGGTTGATGACGAGCAGCATGGCGAACGAGATCACCAGCATGATTGCCGCAATGCCGGTCGCTGCCGCGTAATTATACTCTTCGAGTTTGATGATGATCAGCAGCGGCGCGATCTCCGATTTGAACGGCAGGTTGCCGGCGATGAAGATCACCGAGCCGTATTCGCCGACGCCGCGGGCAAAGGCGAGCGCGAAGCCGGTGAGCACGGCAGGCGCCAGCCCCGGCAGCAACACGCGGAAAATCGTCTGGAAGCGGTTGGCGCCGAGCGTTGCTGCGGCTTCCTCCACTTCCTTGTCGATTTCCTCCATGACCGGCTGCACGGTGCGCACCACGAAGGGCAGGCCGACGAAGATCAGCGCCACGACGATGCCGGCCGGCGTAAAGGCGATCTTGATACCGAGCGGCGTCAGAAACTGGCCGACCCAGCCATTCGGCGCATAGAGCGCCGCCAATGCGATGCCGGCGACGGCGGTCGGCAGCGCGAAGGGCAGGTCGACCATGGCATCGATGACGCGCTTGCCGGGGAAACGGTAGCGCACCAGCACCCAGGCAAGGATGATGCCAAAGATGGCGTTGATGGTCGCGGCGATGAAGGCGCTGCCGAAGCTGATGCGCAGCGCGTTCAATATGCGCTGATCGAACGCGATCGACCAGAATTGCTCCCAGCCGAGGGCGCTCGACCGGACGGCAAGGCCCGAGAGCGGGATGAGGATCAGAAGGGTGAGCCAGGTCAAGGTAAGGCCGAGCGCCATTCCGAAACCCGGAATGACGCTCGGCCGCTTGAACCGCCACCGCGTGGGGCTATGTGCTTTCATGAAGTCTATTATTGGGCCGGCTTGTAGATTTGGTCAAATACGCCGCCGTCGCCGAAGAATTTCGGCTGTGCGTCCTTCCAGCCGCCGAAGTCGTCGATGGTCGCCAGCGTCAGCTTCGGGAAGCGGGCGATGTCGGCCGGATCGGCGGCTTCAGGCTTGATCGGCCGGTAGAAGTGCTTGGCGGCGATCTTCTGGCCTTCGTCCGAATAGAGGTAGTTGAGATAGGCTTCGGCGACCTTGCGCGTGCCCTTCTTGTCGACATTGCCGTCGACGACGGCGACCGGCGGGTCGGCGCGGATGGAGAAGGCCGGCGTTACGATCTCGAACTGGTCGGGACCGAGCTCTTCAAGCGAAAGATAGGCTTCGTTTTCCCAGGCGAGCAGCACGTCGCCGAGGCCGCGCTGGACGAAGGTGGTCGTCGCGCCGCGGGCGCCGGTATCGAGAACCGGAACGTGCTGTAGCAGTTTCGTCACATATTCCTGCGCCTTGGCGTCGTCGCCGCCATTCGCCTGCTTGGCCCATGCCCAGGCGGCCAGGAAGTTCCAGCGGGCGCCGCCCGAGGTCTTCGGGTTCGGGGTGATGACCTGCACGTCGTGCTTGATCAGGTCGCCCCAATCCTTGATGCCCTTCGGGTTGCCCTTGCGGACCAGGAAGACGATCGTCGACGTATAGGGCGTTGAATTGTTGGGCAGTTTGGACTTCCAGTCGGCCGGGATCTTGCCGGTCTTCTTGGCGATGGCGTCGATATCGCCTTCGAGGGCCAGGGTGACCACGTCTGCGTCGAGGCCGTCGATGACGGAGCGGGCCTGCGCGCCGGAGCCGCCATGCGATGCCTGGATCGTCACGGTTTCACCGGTGTCCTTCTGCCACTTGGCGGCAAAGGCGGCGTTGAAATCCTTATACAATTCGCGGGTCGGATCGTAGGAAACGTTAAGAAGCGTCTGATCCGCGAATGCAGGAGCGATGCTCCCGATTGCGAAGCTGCCTGCCATGACCGCGGCTGCGATGAGCCGGGTGAGCCGTTGTGTCTGCATTGGGGAACCCTCCGTGTTTGTGCCTAAACACTATCAAGTCAGTCGTATAATGAAACGAAGGTTCTTCCGGTTCCGGCACTGCCGTTAGAATGTCATTCCATTTAAGGGGCAATTTGGAAATGGACGTGCCGAAGTTGGCCGCGGCCAATGGGGTCAGCTACGGCCGTGCGGCAGGACCGTGTTTTTTTCGCCACAGTTCCTCCACGAAAACGACATGGTCCGGCAGATTTTTGCCTGGATTTTGCCGCGATGACACTTGCGGATTCCTATATGGCCTCCGTGCGGTCGTATTCACCGGCCGCTACGCGGGGGCAACCCTTGAAGTGCGCCTCGCATTCCAAACCTGTTAGGGCCATTCAAAATGAATATCAGAACTATGCTTTTTGCCTCCGTTGCCGCCCTTGCCGCGGCCTCCGGAGCCCGCGCAGCCGACGCCATCGTGGCGGCGGAACCCGAGCCCGTGGAATATGTTCGCGTTTGCGACGCCTATGGGACCGGCTATTTTTATATTCCGGGGACGGAAACATGCCTTTCGATCGGCGGTTACATCCGTACCGAAGTGCGCTTCGGTGACGACATAGCCGGCGATTCCGACGTAAACTTCTGGACTCGCGGTCAGGTCACCTTCCAGGCCAAGAACGACACCGAGTACGGTACGCTCACCGGCGTCATCACCCTGCGTTACAATGTCGACAATGCCTCCGACCAGGAAGCTTTGCTTGACGAAGGTTATCTCGACATCGCCGGCTTCCGCGTCGGTAAGCTGTACAGCTGGTGGGATGACGACATGAGCGGCGAGACCGATACGCTCGCCAGCAACGAGACGACCCATAACTCGATCCGTTATCAGTACGAGTCCGGCGCTTTCGCGGCCGGCATCTCGGTCGACGAGCTGGAAGACGACTACGCCACCAAGCCGGGCGAAGGCCCGAACAACTTCGGTGTCGCAGGCCAGGTCTCCTACAAGGCCGGCGCCATCAGCGCCTACCTGCTTGCCGGTTATGACACCGACACCAGCGAAGTCGCTGTCCGCGGCATCGTCTATGCCGATATCGGCCCTGGCACGCTCGGCATTGCCGGCGTATGGGCGAGCGGCGCCAACTACTACTACGAAGAGTCCGAATGGACGATCGCAGCAGAATACGCCCTGAAGATCAACGACAAGTGGTCGGTCACCCCCGGCTTCCAGTACTTCGAAAACATCGCTCTCGAAGCTGACGGCAATGGCTTCACCGGCGGCAGCGCCTACACCACAGGTGTCACGATCGACTACCAGATTGTCGAAGACCTGCGTTCGAAGCTCAGCGTGCAATATCACGATGAGGACGAAGGCGACGACGAAGTGTTCGGCTTCCTGCGCTTCCAGCGCGACTTCTAAAATCGTCTGATTGCAGACAAATGGGGCGCGACCTTCGGGCCGCGCCTTTTTCACACCCGGGAATCGGCGATGAAATCGGAATAGAATTCGTCGACCGTCCTTGCCTTGCGCATGGCGGCAAGCACGCCGTCCGATTGCAGCCGCCTGGCGATGGCGGACAGCACGTTCAAATATTCGCCGCGATTGTTTTCCCCGAAGAGCAGCACGACGGCGATGTCCGTCGCAATATCGTCGATCGCTTCGAAATCCAGCGGCTGGGCGAAGCGGAGGAGAAGGCCGCGCGGGCTGGTCATGCCGTCGATCGCCGCATGGGGAATGGCGATGCCGTTGCCGATGCCGGTGGAGCCGAGCTTTTCACGCGCTTCGAGCGCCTTCAGGATGGCCTGGCCGTCGATGGAAAAAGCCTTTGCCGCCTTGTCCGCGATGGTCTGCAGCGCACGCCATTTGGTCGGCGCCGACACGCCGATGAAGGTGTGTTCCGGCCGGATGATGTTGGGAAGATTCATGTCATTCTCAATGCTGTTCGGCTCAATACTGTTCGGGCAGCGGGAGGCAGGGGAGGTCAATCCGGTTCCCTGAGCCGGTAGCCGACGCCGGTTTCGGTGGTGATATAGTGCGGCTGGTCGGGAATCTGCTCGACCTTTTGCCGCAGCTGCCGGACGTAGACGCGCAGATACTGCACATCCGCCGCCGGCCCCCATACCTGTTTCAGAAGAAACTGGTGTGTCAGCACCTTGCCAGCATGCTGGGCGAGCACGCGCAGAATGTCGTATTCCTTCGGCGACAATTTTATTTCGTTGCCGTCGACCTTGACGATGCGCTTGACGAGATCGATCGACAGGCCGCCGGTCTGGAAGATCGCCTTTTCGCCCTGCTGCTGCAGGCGGTGGCGCAACGCCACACGGATGCGGGCGCCGAGCTCGTTGATGCCGAAGGGCTTGGTGACGTAATCGTCGGCGCCGCTTTCCAGCGCCTTGACGATACCGGCCTCGTCGGTGCGGCTGGACAGGATCACGACGGGCATGGAAAGCCCTTCGTCGCGCCACTCCTGTAAGAGGTCGTGGCCTGGTTTGTCGGGCAGGCCGAGGTCGAGCACGATGAGGTCGGGCATGTCGTCGGCGACCGACTGCCGGGCGGCGCTGGCGTTCGGCGCTTCCTGCACCTCGTAACCCTGCGCGGTCAGGCCGACGCGGAGCAGCTTGCGGATTGGAGGCTCGTCGTCGACGACGAGGATTTTGACGGCTGAACCGGTCATCTGAGTTCGTCCAGTTTCGGAATGTCGTTGGGTTTCGGCAGGCGGATGGTGAACACCGCGCCCGGACGGCCCGTCCGGTTGCCGGCGGTGATCGTGCCGCCCATCGCCTCGATGAAGCCGCGGCAGATGGAAAGGCCAAGCCCGGTGCCGGCGCGCACCTGATCGCCTTTGCGCACGCGGTAGAAGGTATCGAAGACCCGGGTGAGATCGGCCGGCGGGATGCCGGGGCCTTCGTCCGAAACCTGGATGACGACGTTGTCGGCATCGGCCCAGCCCTCGATGTGGATCACCGATCCCTCGGGCGCGTATTTCGCGGCATTGTCGAGCAGGTTGAAGATCACCTGCTCGAACAGGACGGGATCGACGCGCACCATCGGCAGGTCGGCGGGAATGCTCATCTCGGTCTTGTGGCCGTCGAGGATCTTGGCGGCACGGCGCAGCGCGCTGCCGATGATATCGCCGGCATAATGCAGCGCATGGTTCGGCTCCATCGCACCGGATTCGATCTTGGTCATGTCGAGCAGGTTGGCGATGAAGCGGTTGAGGCGCTCGGATTCGTCGACGACGGTCGACAGCAGGTCGCTGCGGTCCTCCTCCGGCATCGAGGCGAAATAGTCGCGCAGCGTGCCGGCGGCGCCGAGGATGGCGGCAAGCGGTGTCTTCAGATCGTGCGAGATCGAGGTCAGCAAAGCCGAGCGCAGCCGGTCGGCTTCGGCCGCAAGTCTTGCCCGGTCGACATCGGCGACGAGCTGGACGCGTTCGATGGCAAGGGCTGCCTGGTCGGCCAGCGCATCGAGCAGCCGCTGCTGCTCCGGCGTCAGCAGCGGACCATCGCGGCGGTCGCTGTCGAGGCCGATGACGCCGACGGCGGCGCGCCCGGTTCGGAGCGGCACGTAGAGGCGCTTGGCGCCGGGCAGGGTATCGGCGCCGCGGCCGGCGGCGTGATTGTGCTCCCAGGCCCAGCGGGCGGCGGCGATGTCGGCATCGTCGAGCGTGTCGTCGGGCGGATAACCGGCCTTGACGGCGATCGTGCCTTCTTCCGGCAGCAGCAGCACGACGCGGACCTTCAGCATCGAGGCAAGCTGGAAGGCGGTCGCCCAGAGCACGTCGTCGAGCGTACCGGTGACGGCGAGTTTCTTGGAAAAGAGATAGAGATCCTCCGTCGTGCGCGCCCGCTGGCGCGCGGACGCCGCCTGGCGCTGCACGGTGGCGGTCAGATTGCTGGCGATGATGGCGACGCCCAGGAAGAAGAACAGGGCCAGCACGCTTTCCGGATCGCTGATCGTCAGCGTGTAGCGCGGCGGCAGGAAGAAGAAGTTGAAGGATAAAGCGCTGAGGATGCAGCTGTAAAGCGCCGGCCGCAGTCCATGGAGGACGGCGGAGGTCAGCACCGCCATCAGGAAGACGAGGGCGAGGTTGCGCACGTCGAGCACCTGGTCGAGCACGACGCTGACGCCGAGCGCGATGGCGACATAACCGGTCGCCAGCAGGTAGGCCCTGAAATCCAGTTCCGGCGCCGTGGCGGCCGCCCTGACGCCGCGCGCGGTGGTGCCGTCCTTCTCATTGCCTGAAATGACATGGACGCTGATCTCGCCGGTCTTGCGGATCAGTTCGTCGGTGATCGAGCGATGCCACCAATCGCGCCATGTCGGCTTCTTCGGGGCGCCGATGACGATATGGGTGACGTTGTTGGTGGTGGCGTGGCGGACGAGCTCTTCGGCGACTTCGCGGCCGGGAAGGGTGATCGCTTCACCACCGAGCTGCTCGGCAAGACGCAGCGTGGATGCAACGGTATCGCGCTCGGCCTCGGTGAGATTGATCGAGCGGTTGGTCTCGATATAGACGGCAGCCCAGGGCGCGCGCAGCCGCGAGGCCATGCGGGCGGCGTAGCGTACCAGCGAGGCGGAGCGCGGATGGTGGTCGATCGAGACGAGGACGCGTTCGCCCGCCGCCCAGGGGCCTGATATGGCATGGGCCTGCATGTGCGTGAGCAGCTGGTCGTCGACGCGCTGGGCGGTCTTGCGCAGCGCCAGTTCCCTGAGCGCCGTCAGATTGCCGGGCGTGAAATAATTGGTCAGCGCCCGCTCGGCGGTGCGCGGCATATAGACCTTGCCGTCATGCAGGCGCTTGATCAGATCATCCGGCGTCAAGTCGATGATCTCGACGTCGTCGGCAAGGTCGATGATCGAGTCCGGCACCGTCTCGCGCACGCGGATGCGGGTGATCTGCGAGACGACGTCGTTCAGGCTCTCGACATGCTGGATGTTCAGCGTCGTATACACGTCGATGCCGCGATCGAGCAATTCCTTGACGTCGAGGTAACGCTTCGGATGGCGGCTGCCCTCTGCATTGGTATGGGCGAGTTCGTCGACCAGCACGAGATCGGGCCGGCGGGCGAGGATACCGTCGAGATCCATTTCCTCGAGCGGCCGGCCCTTGTAGCTGATTTCGACGCGGGGAATGATCTCGAAACCGGCGACGAGCGCTTCGGTCTCCTTGCGACCGTGGGTCTCGACGACGCCGATGACGACATCGAGACCGTCGGCGATCTTGGCCCGGCCGGAGATCAGCATCTCGTAAGTCTTGCCGACGCCGGGCGCGGCACCCAGAAAAATCTTCAGACGGCCACGCGACTCCGCCCTGGCTTTTTCGAGAAGCGCATCGGGCGAGGGCCTGCCGGCCTGGTCGCGATTGTCGTCTGGCATGTAGTTCGGTCTTTCTGCAGATGGCCACCGAGAATGCGTTACGTCTCCGTATCCCTCGTCAACTCAGTTTAGCCGAGGTGCCGGCATGGTTTGGCTCAGCAGGCGGATGGCATTCCTGACACAAATGTCTGCGCCGTAAGTGGTGCGTTACGCCCGCCCCATCCTCCGTCATGCTCGGTCTTGAGCCGAGCATCCACAGCCGCATCCACCGTTAGCTGCGGCATGGATCCTCGGGTCAAGCCCGAGGATGACGGAGAATGGGGTTGGCCTTGTTGCCAACCGGCACTGAACCTGCCAACCCTCACTCAGTCATAGAAGCATCAAGGCTCTGGTTCAACGCCAGAACATTGACAGTGGGTTCGCCGAGAAGGCCGAGCTCGCGGCCTTGAACGGCGCCATCGACCAACGCCTTGACCCTGGCCTCATCCAGGCTTCGCGCTTTGGCGACGCGCGGCACCTGGAAATAGGCGGCCTCCGGCGAAATATGGGGATCGAGGCCGCTGCCCGAAGCGGTGACGAGGTCGGCCGGTACCGCCGCGCTCGGGTTTGCCGCCTTGGCGGCCTCATAATCGCTCTTGACGCGGTCGATCAGCTTCTGGCTGGTCGGGCCGAGGTTCGAGCCGCTGGAGGCGGCGGCATTGTAGCCGTCGCCGGCGGCCGACGGGCGACCGTGGAAATACTTGTCGCTGGTGAAGGCCTGGCCGATCAGCGTTGAGCCGATCACCTGGCCGTTCTTCTCGACCAGGCTGCCGTTTGCCTGGGTTGGGAAGAGGGCCTGGGCGGCGCCGGTCATGGCGAGCGGATAGAGAAGGCCTGTTATGGCGGTGGTGGCGACAATCATGACGACCGCCGGACGAAGTTCTTTCAACATTGTTCTGACTCCTTGGAGTGTTTCAGGCCAATTTTGTTAGGCCAGGCCGAGGGCTGCGACGGCCATGTCGATCGCCTTGATGCCGATGAAGGGGACGATGATGCCGCCGAGGCCGTAGATCAGCAGGTTGCGCGACAGCAGCGCGCCGGCGCCGATCGGACGGTAGCGAACACCCTTCAGCGACAGCGGGATCAAGGCGATAATGATCAGTGCATTGAAGATGATCGCCGAGAGGATGGCGCTTTGCGGCGTCGAAAGTCCCATGACGTTCAGGATGCCGAGCTGCGGGTAGAAGGTCAGGAACATCGCCGGGATGATGGCGAAGTACTTGGCGATGTCGTTGGCGATCGAAAAGGTCGTCAGCGCGCCGCGCGTCATCAGCAGCTGTTTGCCGATCTCGACGATCTCGATGAGCTTCGTCGGGTCCGAGTCGAGATCGACCATGTTGCCGGCCTCGCGGGCGGCAACCGTGCCGGTGTTCATGGCGACGCCGACGTCGGCCTGGGCAAGGGCCGGCGCATCGTTGGTGCCGTCGCCGCACATGGCGACGAGCTTGCCCTTCGACTGTTCCTCGCGCATCAGCGCCAGCTTCATCTCGGGCGTTGCCTGGGCAAGGAAGTCGTCGACACCGGCTTCGGCGGCGATGGCGGCTGCCGTCAGCGGGTTGTCGCCGGTGATCATCACGGTGCGGATGCCCATGCGGCGGAGTTCCGTGAAGCGCTCGCGGATGCCGCCCTTGACGATATCCTTCAGCTGGATGACGCCGAGCAGCCGGCCGTCGCGGGCGACTGCCAGCGGCGTGCCGCCTGATTTGGCGACCTCGTCTGATATCGATTGCAACTCGCGCATGACTTCGCTGCCGTTCTTCGAAGGTGCGTCGCCGTTGACATAGGCGAGCAGGGCATCGACGGCGCCCTTGCGGATCGAAGAGCCTTCGAGATCGACGCCGCTCATCCTGGTCTGGGCGGTGAAGGGTACGAAGGTGGCCTTGAGGCTTGCCATGTCGCGGCCGCGGATCGCGTATTTTTCCTTGGCGAGCACGACGATGGAGCGGCCTTCCGGCGTTTCGTCGGCAAGCGAGGCAAGCTGGGCGGCATCGGCGAGATCCTGTTCGGAAACGCCGCGAACCGGGCGGAAGGTCGTCGCCTGGCGATTGCCGAGCGTGATCGTGCCGGTCTTGTCGAGCAGCAGCGTGTCGACGTCGCCGGCGGCTTCGACGGCACGGCCGGACATGGCGAGCACGTTGAAACGGACGAGGCGGTCCATGCCGGCAATGCCGATCGCCGACAACAGTGCGCCGATCGTCGTCGGGATCAGCGTCACGAAGAGGGCGACCAGCACGATGATCGGGATCGAGCCGCCGGCATAGATGGCAAAGCTCGGGATCGTCGCCGTCGCAAGCACGAAGATCAGCGTCATGCCGGCGAGCAGGATGTTGAGCGCGATCTCGTTCGGGGTCTTCTGACGCTCGGCACCTTCGACCAGGGCGATCATCCGGTCGAGGAAGGTCGAACCGGCCGCGGCGGTGATGCGCACGCGGATCCAATCGGACAGCACCTGCGTACCGCCTGTGACCGCCGAGCGATCGCCGCCGGATTCGCGAATGACCGGGGCGGATTCGCCTGTTATCGCCGCTTCGTTGACGGAGGCCACGCCTTCGATAACCTCGCCGTCCGACGGGATGATGCCGCCGGCCTCGACGAGCACGACGTCGCCGACCTTGAGGCTGGTGCCCGGCACCATGCGGTAGCCGCTGCCATTATTGGCGGTCAGCAGCTTGGCCTGGGTTTCGGTGCGCGCCTTGCGCAGCGAATCCGCCTGCGCCTTGCCGCGGCCTTCGGCGACGGCTTCGGCGAAATTGGCAAACAGCACGGTGAACCAGAGCCAGAGATTGATCTGGAACGAGAAGCCGAGATTGCCGTTGCCGGCCACAAGATCGCGCAGGAAAAGCACGGTGGTCAGCACCGAAACCGTGGCGACGACAAACATGACCGGATTTCTGGCAAGCGCCCGGGGGTTGAGCTTTTTGAAAGCGGCGCTCACAGCCGGAATGAGGATGCGAGAATCCATGATGCTCGCGGATTTTGCCTGGCTCATAAGAGACTCCAGCTTTGAAACGAGGATGGCGAACCGGAAGCGGTCAGCCCTGTAGGATTTTGAAGATGGCGGCGATGACGAGGACGCCTGCCATCATCACCAGGATGATGTCGGAGGCCTGGGGCCTCGGGCCATTCCCACGTCCCGGCGCACCGGGACGTGGGTGGAAGGCATTGCGAAGCCTGTGACGGAGGATCATGGCATCACCCCTCAGAAGGTCTGGCCGGCGATCATGACCAGGTGCTCGACGATGGGGCCAAGCGCTAAGGCCGGGAAGAAGGTCAGGCCGCCGACGATCAGGATCGTGCCGACGAGCAGGCCGACGAAGAGCGGACCGTCCGTCGGGAAGGTGCCTGCCGATGCCGGAACCGACTTCTTGGCGATCAGCGAACCGGCGATGGCAAGAGCCGGAATGATGACCAGGAAACGGCCCATCAGCATGCCCAAGCCAAGGGTGATGTTGTACCACGGCGTATTGCCCGTCAGGCCGCCGAAAGCCGAGCCGTTATTGGCCGCAGCCGACGTATAGGCATAGAGGATTTCGGAGAAGCCGTGCGGACCTGACGTGCCGACCGATGCGACCGCACTCGGAAGGACGCTGGCGATCGCGGTGAAGACCAGCATGGCGAGCGGCAGGCAGAGGATGGCGAGAACGGCCATCTTCATTTCCTTCGCCTCGATCTTCTTACCGAGATATTCCGGGGTGCGGCCGACCATCAGGCCGGCGACGAAGACGGCGACGATGATGAACAGCAGGATGCCGTAGAAGCCGGCGCCGACACCGCCAACGATGACTTCGCCGAGCTGCATGTTGATCAGCGGGATGAGGCCGCCAAGCGCGGTGAAGCTGCCATGCATGGCGTTGACCGCGCCGCAGGAGGCGGCCGTGGTGATGACCGCAAACAGCGAGGACAGGGCGACGCCGAAGCGGACTTCCTTGCCTTCCATATTGCCGCCGCCAAGACCGAAGGCGTGCATCAGCGGATTGCCGGCGGCTTCCGCCCAATAGGTGACGATGACGCCGGCGACGAACAGGACGCCCATCGTGGCGAGGATCGCCCAGCCCTGGCGCTGATTGCCGACTATGCGGCCGAAGACGTTGGTCAGGGCCGCGCCGATGGCGAAGATCGACACCATCTGGATGAGGTTGGAGATCGCATCGGGGTTTTCGAACGGATGGGCCGAATTGGCGTTGAAGAAGCCGCCGCCATTGGTGCCGAGCATCTTGATGGCAAGCTGCGAGGCGACGGGGCCGACGGCGATCGTCTGCTGTGCGCCTTCGAGCGTCGTCGCATTGACGTAGGGCCCAAGCGTCTGCGGCACGCCGAGATAGACAAAGACCAGCGTCAGCACGATGCAGATCGGCAGCAGCACATAGAAGGTGGCTTTCGTCATATCGACCCAGAAATTGCCGATGGCCTTGCCCGAAGCGCGTGAGAAGGCGCGGATGAAGGCGAGTGCGATGGCAATGCCGGTCGCCGCGGAGACGAAGTTCTGGACGGTGAAGCCGGCCATCTGCGTCAGATAGGACATGGTGCTTTCGCCGCCGTAATTCTGCCAGTTGGTGTTGCTGACGAAGCTGACGGCGGTGTTGAAGGAAAGCTCCGGCGGGACGGCTGCCATGCCGGCCGGATTATAGGGAAGGCCGGCCTGCAGGCGCTGCAGCGCGTAAAGCACGATGACGCCGAGCAGGTTGAACATCAGCATGGCGAAGGCATAGGAGGCCCAATGCTGTTCTTCGCCTTCGCTGGTGCCGGCAATGCGGTAAAGCCCCCGTTCGACGGGAACGAGGACGGGTGAAAGGAGGGTGCGCTCGCCGCTGAAGACACGTGTCATATAGCCGCCGAGCGGTTTGACGAGCACGAGGACGATCCCGCAGTAAAGCAGGATCTGAAGCCATCCGTTGAGGGTCATGGAGGTAAACTTTCAATACCCGGCTGCTTCTCAGTTGCGCATGCGCGACCGAGAATCGCCAGTTCTCTTCAAAAGCGTTCTGGGCGAAGGAGAGCGTAGGTGAGGTAAACGGTGAGAAACACGGTTACGGCACCGCTCAAGACATAATCGAGGGTCATCGTCGTTTCTCCTGTCAAAGCCTGTCGCAGGCTCTGGTGTAAGCAAAGCATAGCGCGAAGAATATGATCGCCGTGGCGAGTAGAATGATATCCATCATGATCGTGACTCCTGTTGTTCTTCTTGGAGTCAGACAAGACAAAGGGCGCTATCCGGATTCAGGCCGGATCCAGGGAAGCCGCCTTTCATGCTTTCTGGCGTGGAGATGATCTTTTCGATCTCTCGGACATCAATATGGAGCCGAAGCGCATAAAGGTTCGAGACGGGCGACGGACCATCAATATAAAAATCTTATAAATGCCCATACGAGGCCGTTCGCCATCGGACCAGTGGACGAGCCGCTCCTCGGCTCTGGACTTCCCTGTGAGCATTTTTTCATTTGTTGAGCAAAAGCCTTCGCAATCCGGTTGAATTGAGAGCGCTTCGGGCCTTATAGTCAGCTCCGACGCTGCCCGATGGAGTCATGGGCAAGCCACTAGGGAAGGAAACCGACGATGACCAAAGTCCGCGCGCTTGTCCTCGAGCGCCAGCATGAGCTTGCGCTTCGCGATATCGATCTGCCGCTCGAAACCGGCCCTGGCGAGGTGAAGATCAGGATCCACACCGTCGGCGTCTGCGGTTCGGACGTGCATTATTACACGCACGGCAAGATCGGCCCCTTCGTCGTCAACGCGCCGATGGTGCTCGGCCATGAAGCGGCGGGTACGGTCGTCGAGGTCGGGGCCGGCGTGACGCATCTGAAGGTCGGCGACCGCGTCTGCATGGAGCCCGGCATTCCCGATCCGAATTCCAAGGCAAGCCGGCTCGGCCTGTACAATATCGATCCGGCCGTGACCTTCTGGGCGACCCCGCCGATCCACGGCGTGCTGACGCCGGAGGTCGTGCATCCCGCCAACTATACTTTCAAGCTGCCCGACAATGTCAGCTTTGCCGAAGGCGCCATGGTCGAGCCCTTCGCCGTCGGCATGCAGGCGGCAGCCAAGGCGAAGATTACGCCTGGTGATACTGCCGTCGTCCTCGGCGCCGGGCCGATCGGCACGATGGTGGCGATCGCGGCGCTTGCCGGCGGCTGCGCCCGGGCGATCGTCGCCGATCTCGCCCAGCCGAAGCTCGATATTGCCGCACAATACCAGGGCGTCATTCCGGTCAATATCCGCGAGCAGAGCCTGGTCGAAGAGGTCAGCCGGCTGACCGACGGCTGGGGCGCCGATGTCGTCTTCGAATGCTCCGGTTCGCCGAAGGCCTGGGAGACGATCATGGCGCTTCCGCGCCCGGGCGGCGTCATCGTCGTCGTCGGCCTGCCGGTCAACCCGATCGGCTTCGACGTCTCGACGGCATCCACCAAGGAAATCCGCATCGAGACGGTGTTCCGCTACGCGCATCAGTATGAGCGGTCGATCGCGCTGCTTGGCTCGGGCCGCGTCGACCTGAAGCCGCTGATATCAGAGACCTTCAAATTCGAAGATTCGATCAAGGCGTTCGATCGCGCCGTCGAGGCGCGGCCAAGCGATGTGAAGCTGCAGATCGTGATGGAATAGAGCCAGTCTGCTCCCCAGTCTGCTCCTATGAGTGCCTGGCACTCAGTTTCATCTTGCGAAAGGCAAGCGCCGCGGCTGCGACGACAGCCGCGGCTCCGACTGCGATCAGCAGGTGGCGGTGAAGCGGAAGGTGGCCCAATGTCTGTTGGACGCCATGCCCGAAGAGATAACCGAGCCCCGTGAACAGCTGCCCCCACACCAACGCGGCTGCGGCATTCATGACGACGAATTTTCCGGTCGGAATCCGGGTCGTGCCGATGACGATCGGACTGATCGTCCGCAACCCCACCAGAAAACGAAACGCAAAGATGAAGCCGGTGGGATATCTTTCCAGAAGCCCGGTTGCGCGCGCCAGGGCCGGCTTTTCCATCAGCCGGTGGACAAAGCCCCATTGCGCGGCGTAACGACCGACGAAGAACCATAGTTGATCGCCGGCGAAGGAGCCCGCCGTTGCCGCAAGCGACGCCGCCCCATAAGTCAGCAGCCCGCGATGGGAAATCACGCCTCCGAGAAACGCGGCTGTTTCGCCTTCGAAGGCGGCGCCCAGGAATATGGCCAGCAGACCGTAATTCTCGATCAGCAATTCGATAGACACGCAGTCCGCCTCCAGCCGTCCTCGCCCCCGGGGTTTTTACCGCTAAACCGGCTTCAAATCCCCAAGCAGGGTCGGGATCAGCTCCGACACCGTCGGATGGATCGGCACCGACCATTGCAATGCGGGATAGGTCGTTCCCGCATTCATCGCGTCGATGAGGCCGTGGATCACCTCGTCGCCCTCGATGCCGAGGATCGCCGCGCCGAGGATTTCCTTTGTCTCGGCATCGGCAACCACCTTCATGAAACCCTTGGTCTCGCCGCGTTCATTGGCGCGGCCGACCCGGCTCATCGGCCGGGTCGAGACCATGATTTTGCGTCCGGAAGCGCGCGCCTGTTTTTCCGTCATGCCGACGCGGCCGAGCGGCGGGTCGATGTAGAGCGCATAGGCCGGGATGCGGCTCGAGAGCTTGCGGTCGTCGCCATCGAGCAGGTTGGCGGCGGCAATCTCGAAATCATTGTAGGAGGTGTGGGTGAAGGCGCCGTGGCCGTTGCAATCGCCGAGCGCCCAGATGCCCTCGACATTGGTGGCGAGCCTGTCGTCGACGGTGATGAAACCGCGTTGATCGGTAATGACGCCGGCGGCATCGAGGCCGAGATCGTCGGTATTCGGCTCGCGGCCGGTGGCGATCAGCACATGGCTCGCATCGATCCTCGCTGAATCGGTGGCGACCGTTATCCCGTCGCTGCTCCTAGCAAAGGCGATGTCGCTGACGCCGGTATGAATGTCGATGCCCTCCGAGCGCAGCACATCGGCGATCGCGTCGGATATATCCTCGTCCTCACGCGACGCGAGCTTCGGGCCATGCTCGATGACGCTGACCTCAGCGCCGAAGCGGCGATACATCTGCGCGAATTCCAGCCCGATATAACTGCCGCCGATGATGGTGAGATGCCGCGGCACCGTGTCGAGCTGGATAATCGAGGTGCTGGTGAGGTAGTCGATGTCGTCGATGCCGGGTAGCGCGGGGATGACCGGCCGCGCCCCGACATTGAGGAAGATGCGCGGTGCG
Source organism: Rhizobium sp. BK112 (assembly GCF_014193215.1). Lineage (NCBI taxonomy): Bacteria > Pseudomonadati > Pseudomonadota > Alphaproteobacteria > Hyphomicrobiales > Rhizobiaceae > Rhizobium > Rhizobium sp. BK112. Next base: position 411,845 of record NZ_JACHYZ010000003.1, on the reverse strand, counting down.
GTCAGCGTCTCGCCGTTGACGCTGACGGTCTTCGGGCCTTCGAAACAAGCGTGGCCGTAAATCACCGTCATGCCGTCCATGCCGGCGAGCCAGCCGATCAGGCCGTTGCGGGCATTCATCGTCACCGTTTCGGCGCGAGCCCTGACCACCTTCATGTCGATGGCGATCTCGCCCGGGATATTGACGCCATAGGCGGCGCCGGTTCTTGCGACATGGGCGGCGCGGGCGCTGGCGACCAGCGTCTTCGTCGGCATGCAGCCGGCATTGACGCAGGTGCCGCCGAGGAATTTGCGCTCGATCAACGCCACCTTCATGCCCTTTTCGACCATGCGGGCGGCAAGCGATGGACCGGCCTGGCCGGCGCCGATAACGATGGCGTCGAAGCTCTTCATGACACGGCCGCCACGATCAATACCGCGCCGATGACGGCGACGGCGTCTTCGATGAGAGCAGCCGGCAGGTCCTTGCCAAACGAGGCGGCAAGCCGGCTACGGGCGGCAGCGCCGCCATATGTGCCGATGACGGCGCCGATCACCCCGGCGATCAGGCCGCCGAAGAGCAGGCTGCTGGCGGCGCCGATCGTCGCCCCTGCCAGGGCGCCTGAAACGATGCGGGCACCGAACTGCATCGGCACCTTGCGCGACGGCGTGGACGGCAGCTGGTCGGCGATCAGTTCGACGATGGCGAGAACCGTGAAGATCCACGGCGTCCATCGATACCCCATGAAGGCAAGCGGCGTCTGCGACACGTCGAACCAGCCGAGTGCTGCGCCCCAGGCGACGGCGGCCGGTGCGGTCATGGTGCGAAGGCCCGATATGACACCGATCAGCAATGCAAGAAGCAGAAACATGCATGACCCCTTTTTGCCGGCGCTTGCCGCAATTAAGGAAAGTTGCACATTGTCAGGCGCGTGGCAATTCGCCTTCCCGGCCTAGTTCGCAAAGGCGGCGATGCCGGTGATTGCCCGGCCGATGATCAGTGCGTGGATGTCGTGTGTGCCCTCGTAGGTGTTGACCACTTCGAGGTTGACGAGATGACGGGCGATGCCGAATTCGTCGGAGATGCCGTTGCCGCCGAGCATGTCGCGGGCTGCCCGCGCGATCTCCAGCGCCTTGCCGCAGCTGTTGCGCTTGAGGATCGAGGTCAGTTCCACCGGCGGATGGCCTTCCTCCTTCATGCGGCCGAGCCGCAGGCAGCCCTGAAGGCCGAGCGAGATCTCAGCGGCCATGTCGGCGAGCTTCTTCTGGATCAGCTGGTTGGCGGCAAGCGGCCGGCTGAACTGCTTGCGCTCCAGCGTATATTGCCGTGCTCTCGCATAACAATCCTCGGCCGCGCCGAGCGCGCCCCAGGCGATGCCGAAGCGGGCCGAGTTCAGGCAAGTGAACGGTCCCTTGAGGCCGGTGACGCCAGGCAAAAGGTTTTCCTCGGGCACGAAGACACTGTCCATCACCACTTCGCCTGTTATCGAGGCGCGTAGGCCGACCTTGCCGTGGATGGCGGGCGCCGAAAGCCCTTTCCAGCCCTTTTCGAGGATGAAGCCGCGGATGAGCCCATCCTCGGTCTTTGCCCAGACGACGAAGACATCGGCGATCGGCGCGTTGGAGATCCAGGTCTTCGAGCCGGTGAGGCTGTAACCGCCGTCGACCTTTCTGGCGCGCGTCGCCATCGAGCCGGGGTCGGAGCCGTGATCGGGCTCGGTCAGGCCGAAGCAGCCGATCCATTCGCCGGTGGCGAGTTTCGGCAGGTATTTCAGCTTCTGCGCCTGCGACCCGAAGGTTTCGATCGGCACCATCACGAGTGAGGACTGGACGCTCATCATCGAGCGGTAACCGCTATCGACCCGTTCGACCTCGCGGGCGATCAGGCCGTAGGCGACGTAACCGAGGCCGGCGCCGCCGTAGTCGGGAGAGATCGTCGGGCCGAGCAGGCCAAGTTCGCCCATTTCGCGGAAGATTTCGGGATCGGTCTTTTCATGGCGGAAGGCGTCGAGAACCCGGGGCGCCAGCTTTTCCTGCGCATAGGCGTGGGCGGTGTCCTGCACCATGCGCTCTTCACTGGTCAGTTGCTCCACCAGCCGGAATGGATCGGCCCAGTCGAAAACTTCGCGCGTATGCTGCATGGCCGCGTCTCCTCGTCCCGGTTCTGGCTTGCCTCGCTTAAGTGGCCATAGACCCGCCAGCCGACCGCGTCAACAGAAGGCGGCAGTCTCGAAAAGACGGGCCGCGCCATCTTTTCAAAAGTCTCGGCATGCTCCACTTTGCCCGCGATCGATTCTGCAACGAGGAGGCGGAAATGTCGTCAAGCGATCTGTTCGTATCGGCCGAAGGCGCCGAATGGGTCAACCCGGAGCCCGGCGTCGTGAGGCGCATCATGACCTATCTGCCCGAGATGATGATGGTGGAAGTGGCCTTCGAAAGCGGCGCCGTCGGGGCTGCCCATTCGCATCCGCATATCCAGGCAAGCTATGTCGCCGAAGGCAGTTTCGAGGTGACGATCGATGGCCGGACCGAAGTCCTGCAGCAGGGTGGCAGCTTCATCGTGCCTCCCAATCTCGTCCACGGCGTCAAGGCCCTGGAAAAGGGCCGGCTGATCGATACGTTCACCCCGCACCGGGCTGAATTCCTGAAATAATCAGCTTTCCCTTGCCCGGCGCGCCGGGCCGGCGGCGGTGACATAGGGCGGCACGAAGCGCGTATCCTCGCCGCGCACCGCCTCGCGCAGGAAATCGATGACGGCGCGCACGCGCGGCGCCTGTTTCAGGTCGCGGTGGCAGGTAATCCAGTAATGGCGCTTGAGGTCGATTTCCTCGGGCAGCACGCGCACCAGTTCGGGATAACGGCTGGCGAAGAAATAGGGCAGGATGCAGAGGCCGAGACCGTTTCTCGTGGCGGTGAGCTGCGCGAAGATGCTGGAGCTCTGGAATTGCGGCTTGATGCGCGGATGCACATCGCCGAGATAGTCCAGGCCCGGCGCGAAGATCATTTCCTCGATATAGCTGACGAAGGGATGCTCAAGCAGGTCTTCGCGGCAGGTGATCGCAGGCGCCTTCGCGAGATAGTCGCGCGAGCCGTAGATCTGCAGATGGTAGTCGGTCAGTTTCTCGGCGAAATAAGGCCCGCCCTTCGGCTCGTCGAGCACGACGGAAAGATCGGCCTCCTTGCGCGACAGCGACATGATCTGCTGGATCGTCACCAGTTCCAGCGACAGGTGCGGATGCTGGGCGGCAAACTGCGGCAGCACGGTCGCGAAGAAGAAATTGGCAAATCCCTCCGGCGCGCTGAGGCGCACCAGGCCGCGCTGCGCCATCGAGCCGTCGGCAAGGTCGGCGCGCAGCCGTTCTGTCTCCTGCTCCATCCTTTCGGCCGTCTCGACGAAGCGCGTGCCCATGGCGGTCAGCACATAGCCGCGCGGATTGCGCTCGAACAGCTTGACCTTGAGGGTGAACTCCAGCCGGTCGATGCGGCGCGAGACGGTGGCGTGGCTGGAACGCAGCTGGCGCGCCGCCGTCGACAGCTGTCCGGTGCGGGCGACGGCTAGAAAAAACTGCAGATCGTCCCAAGTAAACTGCGGTGGATTGTTCATCGCGATCCTCTCTGTTCAAAAATGAACAGATACTGTTTGGAATTAGTTGTAAACCACCCGTTGCCTCAGGGCGGAATTTCCGTGATCGTAAGGTGAGGGTCCGTCGTTCTGAGGAGTGCGGCTGGCCAAATTTGAACAGATCCGCAATCTGGCCAATCTCTGGGAGGAGAGAAAATGCGTAAGAATCTTATTGCATCAGTTGCATTTCTGCTTGCGAGCAGCACCGCAGTGCTCGCGCAGAGCGCGACCGACGGCAAGGTCAAGATCGGCATCCTGAACGACCAGTCGGGTGTCTATGCCGATTTCGGCGGCAAGTCCTCCGTCGAAGCCGCCAAGATGGCGGTCGAGGATTTCGGCGGCAAGGTGCTCGATGTGCCGGTTGAGATCGTCGATGCCGACCACCAGAACAAGCCGGATATCGCCTCCAACATCGCCCGCCAGTGGTACGACACCGAGCAGGTGGATGCGATCATGGAACTGACGACTTCGTCGGTGGCGCTCGCCGTGCAGGCGATCGGCAAGGAGAAGAAGAAGATCGATATCGTCACCGGTGCGGCGACGACCGATCTCACCGGCAAGGCCTGCTCGCCTTACGGCTTCCATTGGGCCTACGACACCCATGCGCTCGCCGTCGGCACCGGCGGCGCACTCGTCAAGCAGGGCGGCGACAGCTGGTTCTTCCTGACCGCCGACTATGCCTTCGGCTATTCGCTGGAGCAGCAGACCAGCGATTACGTCAAGGCGAGCGGCGGCAAGGTCGTCGGCGCCGTCCGGCATCCGCTGTCGAGCCAGGACTTCTCGTCCTTCCTGCTGCAGGCGCAATCATCCGGCGCCAAGGTGATCGGCCTTGCCAATGCCGGCCTCGACACCTCGAATGCCATCAAGCAGGCGGCCGAATTCGGCATCACCCAGGGTGGCCAGCATCTGGCGGCGTTGCTGTTCACGCTCGCCGAAGTGCACGGGCTCGGGCTCGAGGCGGCGCAGGGGCTGACGCTGACGGAAGGTTATTACTGGAACCGCGACGACGAGAGCCGCGCCTTCGCCAAGAAGTTCTTCGCCCGCACCGGCAAGATGCCGAACATGATCCATGCCGGCACCTATTCGGCGGTGACGCAATATCTGAAGGCGGTGCAGAAGGCTGGCACCGACGAAACGGAAGCCGTCGCCAAGCAACTGCATGAAATGCCGGTCGATGACGTCTTCGGCCGTGGCGGCACGGTCGGCGCCAACGGCCGCATGATCCACGACATGTACCTGCTGCAGGTCAAGAAGCCGTCCGAAAGCAAGGAGCCGTGGGATTATTTCAACGTGCTCGCCACCATTCCCGGCAAGGAAGCCTATATCGATCCCGCCAAGAGCGGCTGCGATCTGGTGAAGTAAGCACGATGGCGGTTTCCGCAATAGAAACTCAGGTAAAGCCGCGGGTGGTACTCTCCGCCCGCGGCCTGCGCCGCGATTTCGGCGGCTTCACGGCCGTCAAGAATGTCGATCTCGACGTGCATGACGCCAGCGTGCATGCACTGATCGGCCCGAACGGCGCCGGCAAGACCACGGTCTTCAACCTGCTGACCAAGTTCCTGCAGCCGACATCGGGCACGATCACGCTGATGGGCACCGACATCACCGGGACGCCGCCCGACAAGGTGGCGCGCATGGGACTGGTGCGCTCCTTCCAGATCTCGGCGGTCTTTCCACACCTTACCGTTCTCGACAATGTGCGGGTGGCGCTGCAGCGGCCGAACAATCTCTCCACGCAGTTCTGGCGGCCTCTGTCGGCGCTCGACCGGCTGAACGAGCGCGCCGAGCAACTGCTCGCCAGCGTCGGGCTCTCCAAGGAGCGCGATCATATCGCCGCCGATCTTTCCTATGGCCGCAAGCGCGTGCTGGAGATCGCCACCACGCTGGCGCTCGATCCCAAAGTGCTGTTGCTCGACGAGCCGATGGCCGGCATGGGGCTGGAGGATGTCGGCGTCGTTTCATCCATCATCCGCGAGGTTGCCCGCGAGCGCGCGGTGCTGATGGTCGAGCACAATCTCTCCGTCGTCGCCAACATCTGCCAGCACGTCACCGTGCTGCAGCGCGGCGAAATCCTCGCCGAGGGCGACTATGCCACCGTCAGCCAGGACGAGCGCGTCCGCGTGGCTTATATGGGCACGGAGGAGCATTGATGGCCGCTCTCCTCGAAGTCCAGGGGCTCAATGCCTGGTACGGCGAAAGTCACGTCCTGCACGGCGTCGACATGCGGGTGGCCGAAGGCGAGACGATCACCATTCTCGGCCGCAACGGCGTCGGCAAGACAACGACGCTGCGCACCATCACCGGCATCGTCCGCGCCCGCAAGGGCAAGATCAGTTTTGCCGGCAGCGATATGATGCAGGTGCCGCTGCACAAGACGGCGCACCGGGGCATCGGCTTCGTGCCGGAGGAGCGGGGTATCTTCTCGACGCTCACCGTTTCGGAAAACCTGCTGCTGCCGCCTGTCGTGGCAGAGGGCGGCATGACGCTCGACGAAATCTACGAGCTCTTCCCCAATCTCTACGAGCGCCGCGGCAGCCCGGGCACCAAGCTTTCCGGCGGCGAGCAGCAGATGCTGGCGATCGCCCGCATCCTGCGTACCGGCGTCAAGCTGCTCATTCTCGACGAGCCGACGGAAGGGCTTGCCCCCGTTATCGTCCAGCGCATCGGCGAGGTGCTGAAGACGCTGAAGGAGCGCGGCATGACGATCCTGCTCGTCGAGCAGAATTTCCGTTTCGCCAGCCGTATTGCCGATCGCTTCTATCTGATGGATCATGGGCAAATGGTGTCGGAATTCCCGGTCGGTGAACTGCCGCAGCGCATGGATACGCTGCACAAGGTTCTGGGAGTGTGACCAGATGACGATGATCTTCGGCATTCCCCTGCAGGCGCTGTTCGGCCAGCTGCTGATCGGCCTGATCAACGGCTCCTTCTATGCGCTGCTCAGCCTCGGCCTCGCCATCATCTTCGGCCTGCTGCGGGTGATCAACTTCGCCCACGGCGCGCAATATATGCTCGGCGCCTTCGTCGCCTACCTCTTGCTGACCTATGCCGGCATCGGCTACTGGCCGTCATTGATCGTGGCGCCCGTCATCGTCGGCCTTGCCGGTGCCATCATCGAGCGGCTGTTCCTCCGCCGGCTCTACGATCTCGATCCGCTCTACGGCCTGCTCTTCACCTTCGGCCTGGCGCTCGCGGTCGAGGGCACCTTCCGCTATCTCTACGGCTCTTCCGGCCAGCCCTATGCGACGCCGGCAGCGCTTGCCGGCGGGGCCAATCTCGGCTTCATGTTCCTGCCGATCTATCGCGGCTGGGTGGTCGTCGTCTCGCTCGTCGTCTGCCTCGGCACCTGGCTGCTGATCGAGAAGACCAAGCTCGGCGCCTATCTCAGGGCCGCCACCGAAAACGCCGTGCTGGTGCAGGTGTTCGGCGTCAACGTGCCGGTGCTCTTGACGCTCACCTACGCGCTCGGCGCCGGTCTTGCCGCCTTTGCCGGCGTGCTGGCGGCGCCGATCTACCAGGTCTCGCCGCTGATGGGATCGAATATGATCATCGTCGTCTTCGCCGTGGTCGTCGTCGGCGGCATGGGATCGATCATGGGCGCGATCATCACCGGTTATGTGCTCGGCATCGCCGAGGGTCTGACCAAGGTCTTCTATCCCGAGGCTTCCAACATCGTGATCTTCGTCATCATGGCGATCGTGCTTCTCATCAGGCCCGCGGGCCTCTTCGGACGGGATGCTTGACATGGCTGACATCACCGAAACCATCCGAACGGAAAAAAACCGAACCGCTCTGTCGGTGCAGGCGGGTTTCCTGCTGGCGGGGCTGCTGCTCCTGCTCTTGGCGCCGTTCTTCTTCTATCCGATCTTCCTGATGAAGCTGCTCTGCTTCGCGCTCTTTGCCTGCGCCTTCAACCTGCTGCTCGGCTATACCGGCCTGCTTTCCTTCGGCCATGCCACCTTCTTCGGGGGAGCGGCCTATTTCACCGCCTACACGGTGAAGACATGGGGCCTGCCGCCGGAACTCGGCATTCTGATCGGGGTGGTGGGTGCTGCGTTTCTCGGCCTGGTCATGGGCTTCTTCGCCATCCGCCGCCAGGGCATCTATTTTGCGATGATCACGCTGGCGCTGTCGCAGATGTTCTTCTTCTTCTGCCTGCAGGCGGAGTTCACCGAGGGCGAGGACGGCATCCAGTCCGTGCCGCGGGGCCATCTCTTCGGTTTCATCGATCTGAACAGCTCGACCAACATGTATTATTTCGTGCTTGCTGTTTTCATCATTGGCGTCTTGATCATCTGGCGTTTCATCAACTCACCCTTCGGCATGATCTTGAAATCGATCCGTGAAAACGAGCAGCGGGCGATCTCGCTCGGTTATTCCGTGGCGCGCTACAAGCTCGGCGCCTTCGTCATGTCGGCAGCGCTTGCCGGGCTCGCGGGTGCTGTCAAATCGATTGTCTTCCAGTTCGCAACGCTGACCGACGTTGCCTGGCAGATGTCGGGCGAGGTGATCCTGATGACGCTGCTCGGCGGCATCGGCACGCTGATCGGCCCGCTCTTCGGCGCCGGGTTGGTGGTGGCGCTGGAAAACTACCTGGCCACGTCGGAATTTCCTGTGACGATCATCACCGGCATCGTCTTCATGGTCTGCGTGTTGATCTTCCGCCGCGGCATTATCGGTGAATTCTACGCCTCGCGGCTGGGGCGGAAACTGGGCTTCGTCTATCGCCGCTGAACGGGCGGACCTCTCTTTTTCCAGGAAAGAATCCCTCTTTCCCGGGAAAGGAGACGGGCGGCGGCGCTGCGACTCTTCCTCTCCCCGCGCTGCGGGGAGGGGGAAGCGGCAAGCATCTGGAGTTTCGTGCAGGGCACATGGATCGTTACGACTACATCATCATCGGGGCAGGCAGCGCCGGCTGCGTGCTCGCAAACCGGCTGTCCGCCGATGGCCGGAGCCGGGTGCTGCTGCTCGAAGCCGGCGGCAGCGACAACTACCACTGGATCCATATTCCGGTCGGTTATCTCTATTGCATCAACAATCCGCGCACCGACTGGTGCTTCACCACTGCGCCGGAAGCCGGTCTGAATGGCCGGGCGCTGAGCTATCCGCGTGGCAAGGTGCTCGGCGGCTGTTCGTCGATCAACGGCATGATCTACATGCGCGGTCAGGCGCGCGACTACGACCTCTGGCGGCAGATGGGCTGCAGCGGCTGGGGCTGGGACGATGTACTGCCCTTCTTCCGCAAGTCCGAGGATTTTTATCGCGGCGAAGACGAGATGCATGGCGCCGGCGGCGAATGGCGCATCGAGAAGGCGCGTGTGCGCTGGGCCGTGCTCGATGCCTTCCAACAGGCGGCCAGGGAAGCGGGCATCCCGGAGATCGCGGATTTCAACCGCGGCAGCAACGAAGGGTCCGGCTATTTCGACGTCAATCAGCGTTCCGGCATTCGTTGGAACACCTCGAAGGCCTTCCTGCGCCCGGCGATGAAGCGCTCCAACCTGACTGTCATCACCAAGGCGCAGGTCCGGCGGCTGCTGGTGGAGGAAGGCGCCGTTGCCGGCGTCGAATTCCAGCATAGCGGCGTGGCAAAACGCGCTTATGCGGTGAAAGAAACCGTCCTTTCAGCCGGTTCGATCGGATCGCCGCATATCCTGGAGCTGTCCGGCATCGGCAGGGGCGAGGTTCTCAGCCAAGCCGGCATCGATGTCGTCGCGGAGGTGAAGGGTGTCGGTGAAAACCTGCAGGATCATCTGCAGCTGCGTCTCGCCTATAGGGTGACGGGTGTTCCGACGCTGAACGAGAAGGCGACGAAGCTGATCGGCAAGGCGGCGATCGGGCTCGAATATCTCGTCCGCCGCTCCGGGCCGATGGCGATGGCGCCGAGCCAGCTCGGCATCTTCACCCGCTCCGGCCCGGACCGGGAAACGCCGGATCTGCAATATCACGTGCAGCCGGTCTCGCTGGATAAGTTCGGCGACCCCGTCCATCCTTTCCCGGCGATCACCGCGAGCGTCTGTAATCTCCGGCCGGAAAGCCGGGGTTCGGTGCATCTGTCGAGCCCGGATTTTGCCGCCCAGCCGACGATCAGTCCGAAATACCTCTCGACGCAGCGCGATCGTGACATAGCTGTCCGTTCTATACGGTTGACGCGCAAGATCGTCGCGCAGCCTTCCTTTGCCCGTTTCAGGCCGGAAGAATTCAAGCCGGGGCCGAGCTATCAGACGGAGGCCGATCTGGAGCGGGCGGCGGGCGATATCGGCACGACGATCTTCCATCCCGTCGGCACCTGCCGCATGGGCGCCGACAGGGACAGCGTCGTCGATCCCAGGCTGAAATTCCGGGCGCTCGGCAAGCTCAGGATCGCCGACGCCTCGGTGATGCCGTCGATCACCTCGGGCAACACCAATTCGCCGACGATCATGATCGCCGAAAAGGCGGCAGCGATGATCCTCGAAGACAATCGATAGGAGAAGACCATGGCAAGGATCGCATTCATCGGGCTTGGCAATATGGGCGGGCCGATGGCGGCCAATCTGGTTAAATCAGGTCACGAGGTCCTCGGCTTCGATCTCGCGGCGTCGGTGCTGAAGGCGGCCGAGGAGAGCGGGGTCAAACCGGCAAGCCATGCCAGCCAGGCGGTCAAGGACGCGGACATCGTCATCACCATGCTGCCACAGGGCAAACATGTGCTGACGGCCTGGGCCGATATCCTCCAGACCGCGGCGCAGGACACGCTGGTCATCGATTGCTCCACAATCGATGTCGAGAGCAGCCGCAAGGCGCATGAGATGGCCAAGGCCGCCAGCTGCCTGTCGCTCGACGCCCCCGTCTCCGGCGGTACCGGCGGGGCGACCGCAGGCACGCTGACCTTCATGGCCGGCGGCGCGGAAGAGGCCTTCACCAAGGCAAAGCCGATCCTGGAGGCGATGGGAAAGAAGATCGTCCATTGCGGTGAGGCCGGCGCCGGCCAGGCGGCGAAGATCTGCAACAACATGATCCTCGGCATTTCGATGATCGGCGTCTGCGAGGGCTTCGTGCTTGCCGAGAAGCTCGGGCTTTCGCATCAGGCACTGTTCGATGTCGCCTCGACATCCTCGGGCCAATGCTGGTCGCTCAATACCTATTGCCCGGTTCCGGGGCCGGTGCCGACCTCGCCCGCGAACAACGGCTATAAGCCGGGCTTTGCCGCGGCTTTGATGCTGAAGGATCTGAGACTCTCCCAGGAAGCGGCGCTGACGAGCGGCGCTTCCACGCCGCTCGGCGCGGAAGCAGCACAGCTTTTTGCGCTCTTCGAGAAGCTGGGCAATGGCGGAAAGGATTTTTCCGCGATCATCGAGATGTTTCGCGACAAGGCGTAGGCGCCACGGCGCCAACTCAACCCTTCGACACCGAGAAGCTCAACCTGGTGTCACCGAGCAGGATGTCGATGTCGCCGGGTTCGGTCAGTTCGATCGCGCCGCTCAACGTGCCCGTCGTGATGAGCGCGCCTGCCTTCAGAGATGTCTCGGGGCGCAAACCGTCATTGGCGTAATCGATCAGCCAGGTGAGAACGTCGCCCTTCGGATGCTGCGCCGGGCCATCATAGATCGTGCGGCCGGCATGGGTGACCTTGAGCGGCGTCCCGCCGACGGTGTCGACGACGCTTTTTTCCAGCGTCGGACCGAGCACATAGCCGCTATTGCCGAGGCGGTCGGCGACGAACAGCAGAAACGAAACGCTGCCGCTCTCGCTGACGGCGCTGACCAGCAGCTCGGCGCCGAGATGGACGGCGGAGATCGCCCCGACCACTTCGCTGCGGCTGTAGGCTGTGCCCGCGCGGATCGGCAGGTCGCTGCCGAGGCGCACCGCGATCTCGGTCTCGAATTTCAGGCCCGGATACCAGGGAATATCAGCGCCCGAAACGGCTTCGGCATAGGGATGCAGCGGAGCAGCGACCGCTTGGCCCTGCGGCGAGACCGTCACCTTCCAGGCATTGCTGGAAACGCCGTCTGCGGCGGCGAGCAAATTCTGCACCTCCATCGCCTGATGCAGATCGGCTGGCAGCGCGAAAGTGCTCGTTGCCTCCTGGTGACCCGCCTGGTGCAGGCCGTGAAGCCTGGCTGCAAGGGCGCGCGGATCGAATGTCTCTGTCATGCTATCTCCTCGACCTGATTTTCGAGGTGCACACTAACCACAAGACAGGGATGAACAAGGTCCGTTCTTGGAAAAGCTCCTATTCCGTCGCCGCGTACCAGTGGGTGCGATAGGCGGCCAGACCCGGGATATCGGTCGGCGGAATATGCGTCTCGGCACCCGACGCCGGCCGGATGCCGGTCAGAAGGGCCGCCCCCTGGCTGGTGCCGGTCGAGCCCGGAAGGGCCATGACTTCACGACCGGTTAGGGCGGCGAGCAGCTTGAGATAGGTGCCATTCAGGGCAAAAGGCCCTTCGACGATAACCGGGCCTTTGGCGCCGATCAGCCCGAGGCAGGCATCGGTCATCAAAGCGAGATAGAGGCAGGCCGTTGCATAGCGCTGCTCGCGGCTTGCCTCTTCGGCGCCGATCCAGCGGCTTGCCTTTCCCGGAAAAGGCCCGGAACCGGCGGCGATATTCGGCAAGAGCATCATGCCCTTGTCGATGACCGGGCCGATTGCCGCCTGGACGGCCTTTTCGTCGACTGGGCCGATTTCGGCAGAAAGGATCTCGAATTCCCGGCCGCCCATGAAACGCGAGGAGGGAACGGCGCGGCCATAGGCATCGACATTGGCGAGCGCATCGCGGTTGGGGTCGAGATGGTCGAGATCGCCGCCGACGCCGAAATTGATCACCCATGTGCCGGTGGAGACGACGGCGAAGGGCGCCTCCCGATGGACCAGATGCGGCAGCAGCGAGGCATTGGAATCGTGAATGCCGCAATAGACCGGCACGGGTGCGGCAAGGCCGAGTTCTGCGGCGATCTCGGGCAGGACCGGGCCGAGCGCATCGAAGGCGGAGCGGATCGGCGCCATCAGGTCGCGGATCCCGAGCCTGTCGACGAGCGAGGAATAGCTGCCGGCTCTCGGGTTCCACAGATCGGTATGGCAGCCGAGCGAGGTCAGCTCATTGGCGGCAATACCCGTCAACCGCGCCGTCCAATATTGCGCATAGGTGAGGATGGTCGCAGCTTTAGCGAATTCCTCGGGAAAGGCGGTCTTCTGGTAGTGCAGCTGCGCGCCGACATTGAGGCCCATCGCAAGGCGCGGCGAGAAGGTTTCGTCGAAGGAGGGACGCAACGCCGTATAGGCATCGCGGATCTCCTGCGGATATTCGTGCTCGTAGTCGATAACAGGCATGGCAAGCGCGCCGTCCCGGGCAAGGAGTGCTGCGGAGGCGCCATGGGTGGTGATCGAAATGGCGTCGAAGCCCGGCTCACGCGCAAGGCTCTTCAGCGCATCGAGGGCGAAGGACCAGAGCGCCTCAATATCGTAGTGCGGATAGAGACCCGTTTTGATCGCGATGTTCGGTCGCTTCAGCACGGCGATTTCGGCGCCGGTCTCGCTGTCGAGCACGACGACCTTGGCATTGGTCTTGCCGATGTCGAGGACGGCGATGCGGTGATAGGAGGGGGCGTTCATGGCATATGGAAGAGGGTGACGAGGTCGCTTTGCACGGGCGAATTATCCGGATTCGTCGCCATGATATCGGCCATATGGGCCCACCATTTCTTCATCACAGGGTGGTCCGGCAGGCTCGCCATCGTATGGTCGGCCGGCCGCGTCAGCACGCCGAACAGCGAGTTGGTCTCGCGGTCGAGATGGATGGAATAGTCGCTGGCGCCGGACTTGTGCAGGAGATCGACCAGTTCCGGCCAGATCTCGTCATGCCGCCTGCGGTATTCGGCTTCCATGCCGGGATGGAGCTGCATCTTGAAGGCGTGTTTTTCTGCTGTCATCGGGAACTCATGAGCTTGACGCGGCGGGCGATGATCGGGATGGCGATGGTGATGATCAGCAGCAGGCCGATGAAGATCGACATGACGATGCCGGGCACGTTCAACAGGCCGAGGCCGAAGGTGACGAGGCCCATGACGAAGGCGGCGATGACGACGCCGCCGATCGTGCCGGAGCCACCGAGGATCGAGATACCGCCGAGCACGACCATGGTGACGACCTCGAGTTCCCAGCCCTGGGCGATCGACGGCCGGGTCGAGCCGAGGCGCGAGGTCAGGCAGACGGCGGCGACGCCGCTCATGACGCCGGTCAGCAGGAAGAGGATGAATTTGACGCGCTCGACCGGGATGCCGGAGAAGCGGGCGGCGAAGTCGTTATTGCCGATCGCATAGACCTGCCGGCCGAAATTCGTCGCATGCAAGAGGATGGCGAAGAGGATCGCCAGCACGATGAAGAGCACGAATTCGAAGGAGAACACCCAGACGACATAACCCTGGCCGAAATAGGCAAAATCGGCGGGGTATTTGCCATAGGCCTGGTCGCCGAGCACGATATAGGAAATGCCGCGGAACAGGCTCATCGTGCCGATGGTGACGACGATCGACGGCAGTTTCAGCACCGAGACCAGCACGCCGTTGAAGATGCCGCAGGCAAGACCGGTGCCGATGCCGATCGCGACCAGGCCCGGCGTGCCGATGCCGAGCTGCGCTGCCGCGCCCATCGCCGTCGAGGCGAGCGCGATGATCGCGGCGACCGAGAGGTCGATTTCGCCAGCGATGACCAGCAGTGCCATGGCGAAGGCGATCATCGCCTTTTCGGTAAAGTTGAAGGTGGCGTCCGAAAGGTTCCAGGCATCGAGGAAATAGGGCGAGGCGAGGGAATTGAAGATGAAGATCAGGACGGCGACGGCAAAGAGCAGCACTTCCCAGCTTGCAAGGATGCGGCGGAAGGGTGTGCCGAGGCGGTCGGGAATGACCCGCTTTTCATGTGTGGACACGGTGCTCATGCTGCTGCCTCCGTTCTGACCTCGGCTGCGGCGCGGTCGCGCAGGATGATGCGGCCGCGGTTGCGCTCGCGCCGGGCATTGAAGGCGACGGCGAGAATGATGACGGTTCCGGAGATCGCCATCTGCGTGAAGGGTGAAATGCCGATCACCGGCAGCGCATTCTTGATGACGCCGAGGAAAAGTGCGCCGAGCACGGTGCCGGCGACCGACCCGACACCGCCGGCAATCGAGATGCCGCCGATGACGCAGGCCGCGACGCTGTCGAGTTCGAAGCCGTTGGCGATATCGACATAGGCCACCGCATAACGCGATACCCAGAGATAGCTCGCCAGGCCGGCTAGCACGCCCGACAGGACGAAGGCGAGGAATTTCGTCCAGCCCGTATCGATGCCGGCATAGACGGCCGCGGTCGGATTGCCGCCGGTCGCATAGGCCGAGCGGCCAAACTGGGTATATCGAAGCAGGACATACATCAGGAGCACGATAACGATGCCCACCCAGCCGAGGACGGGTAGGCCGAGGATCGGCGTGCGCGGCACCGACAGGAAAACCGGCGTCATCTGATGGGCGTTGACCCACGCCCCGCCCGACAGCACGAAGGCCATGCCGCGATAGATGGTGAGCGTGCCGAGCGTGACGACGATCGGCGGAATTTCGAGCGCCCAGACAAGAAAGCCGTTGATGGCGCCGAGGCAGGCGCCAATGACGATCGCGGCAAGGATGAGCAGGACGAGCGGCAGGTCGGGATAGGCGGCATTCATCATCGCGATCGCCATGCCGGTGAAGGCGAGGTTGGCGGCAACCGACAGGTCGATCGATTTCGTCAGGATGACCGTCATCTGCGCCAGCGCCAGGATGAGCAGGATGGAGGTATCGTTGAAAATGCCAGCGAGATTCTCCGGCGTTGCGAAATCGGCAGCGCGCGTCGAAAAGATCGCGATCATCACGACGATGATGGCGAAGAGCAGGGTTTCGCGTTTTCTGATCAGTCTTGCCATGTGTCTACCTCATGCATTGCCGGTGGCGGCGCGCACCAGCGCTTCCGGTGACAGTTCGGCGCGTTCGAAAATTCCGGCAGACAGGCCTTCCTTCATCACCAGCACGCGGTCCGACATGCCGATGATTTCGGGCAGTTCGGATGAGACCATGATGATCGACAGGCCCTCGGCGGCGAGTTCGCTGATGAAGCCGTGCACGGCCGCCTTCGAGCCGATATCGATGCCCTTGGTGGGTTCGTCGAGGATGATGACCTTCGGCGCGGTCGCCAGCCATTTGCCGATGACGACCTTCTGCTGGTTGCCGCCCGACAGCGTGCCGACCGGCACGGAAAGGGCCGCGGCGCGCAAATCCAGCCGCTCGGCATATTTGCGGGCGAGCGCGAATTCTTCGGCCGCCCTGAGGAAACCCCGGCGCGAGGTGCGGGCCAGTGACGGCAGTGTCATGTTCTGGAAGATCGGCATCGGCAGCGCCAGTCCATGGCGGCCGCGTTCCTCCGGCACGTAAACGATGCCGGCGCGGATCGCATCCTGCGGCGAATGGATGGTGATCTCGCGGCCTTCGAGCATCATCTTGCCGGAGAGCGGCCTGGTGATGCCGAAGAGCGATTGCGACAGTTCCGAGCGGCCGGCGCCGATCAGGCCGTATATGCCGAGAATCTCGCCCTGGCGCAGGGTGAAGGAGATGTCGCGGAATTCGGTGCGGTGGCTGTAATGACTGATCTCGAGAACCGGGCCGCCAATGGCGACATCGATCTTCGGAAAGGCGTTTTCGACGTCGCGGCCGACCATCATGCGGACGATCTCGTCCTGCGGCGTCTCCTTGAGCCGGCCCTGGCCGACGGCGCGGCCGTCCCGGAAGACGACGAAGTCGTCGGCGATCTCGTAAACCTCGTCGAACTTGTGGCTGATGAACAGGATCGCCTTGCCCTGTTCCTTCAGGCCCCGGACGATGCGGAAGAGATCGTCGATCTCCTTGCGGGAAAGGGCTGCCGTCGGTTCGTCCATGATGACGATGCGGGCCTCGATCGACAGCGCACGCGCAATCGCCACCAGATGGCGCTGCGCGATCGAGAGGTCCTTCAGCCGGATCGTCGGATCGATATTGCTTTCGAGCGCGGTCAGCAGCGCCTTGGCGCGGCTGTTCATCGTCTGCCAATCTATGGTGCGCCAACGTGTGCGCGGCGCATGGCCGAGGAAGATGTTTTCGGCAACCGTCAGCTCGTCGAACAGCACGGTTTCCTGATGGATGGCGGTGACGCCGGCATCGATCGCGGCCTGGGCGCTGGCAAAGGTTACCGGCCGGCCGTCGACGAGGATCTCGCCTTCATTCGGCCGGTAGATTCCGGTCAGGATCTTGACGAGCGTCGATTTGCCGGCACCGTTTTCGCCGATCAGCGCCGTCACCGTGCCGGGATGCAGCGCGATGCTGACATTGTCGAGCGCCTTCACGCCCGGGAAGATCTGGGAGATGCCGCGCATTTCCAGAATGGCTGGCGCATCACCGGTTTTGCTGTCCGTGGCGGTTTGTTGAAAGGCGGCGTTCATCAAGCTTCTACCAGTGTCGAATGAGAATCCCGGCGGCCGTCGAGCCGCCGGGCTTTTATGCGTCGCTCCGGATCAGAAGACCTTGGAGAACTGGTCGATGTTCGAAGCATTGTAGACGAAGGGATCGGCCATGGCGGCTTCGCCGTTGTCGCCGACCTTGATCTTGCCCATGCGGCCGACTTCGATCTCGCTGCCCGGCTTGCCGTCGGTTTCGCCCTTGACGAGGCGATAGGCGATCTGCGTTGCGGAGTAGCCGAGGTCGATCGGGTTCCAGATGGCGAATTCCTTCGTGGCTCCCGACTTGATCGCGCCGGCCATTTCGGAAGGCAGACCGAGGCCGGTGACGTAGACCTTGCCGACAAGGCCCTTGTCTTCGACGACCTTCGAAGCAGCGAGAACGCCGACCGTCGTCGGAGCGACGATGACCTTGACGTTCGGGTTCGACTTCAACAGGCCTTCGGCTTCACGATAGGACTTATCCGAGAGGTCGTCGCCATAAACGGTCGTGACGAGGTTGAGGCCCGGGAAATCCTTGAGCTGCTTCTTCATCTGGTCGATCCAGATGTTCTGGTTGGTCGAGGTGGTCGTTGCCGACAGGATGGCGAAGTCGCCCTTGCCGCCGTCGAGATGGTCCTTGGCGAGCGTCAGGCACATCTTGCCGATCAGCTCGTTGGACGACGGGTTGAGCTGCAGGATACGGCCTTCAGGCGCGACGCCCGAATCCCAGGAGATCACCTTGATGCCGCGTTGCGCCGCCTTCTTCAGCGCCGGAACGAGCGCGTCAGGATCATTGGCCGAAACGGCGATGGCGTTGACGCCCTGGGCGATCAGCGAATTGATGACTTCGATCTGGCCTTCGGCCGTCGTCGACGTCGGACCGGTATAGATGACCTCGACACCGCCGAGTTCCTTGGCGGCTTCCTGCGCGCCCTTGTTGGCGGCATCGAAGAAGCCGTTGCCGAGCGACTTGACGACGAGGCCGATCTTGATGTCGGCGGCGCTGGCCGTTCCCGCCATCATGGCGACGGCAAATGCCACGCCGATTGCGAGTTTCTTTGCGAGTTTCATGCTTTCATCCTCCCACTTGATTGACACTCTTCACACCTGGCCGGCGCCTCATGCGACCGACGAGGAATCCTCCTTGATTGCCTGGGCGACCGGGCTCGCGACAATGAGCCTGATGCCGGCATTTTCGATCATCCTGGCGGCTTCCTCCGGAATGCCGTCATCGGTGATCACAGTCGACACGCGCTCGAGCGGGCACAGAATGAGGCTCGAGCGGCGATGGAACTTGCTGGAATCGGCCATGACGACCAATTCGTCGGCCTGATGCATCAGCTTCTGTTCGCTCTGGATGATCAGCGCGTCGGCTTCCATGATGCCGAGCGGGCCGATACCCTGCGCGCCGATGAAGAAACGGCGGGCGTAGAAATTGCGGATCGCGTCATTGTCGAAGGGGGAGAGGATCAGGCTCTGTTCGCGATAGATCGCGCCGCCCGGCACTGTCACCGTGTTCTTCGAATGCTTGACCAGATGTTCGGCGATCGCGAAGGAATTGGTCATCACCTGCAGGCGGTGCGCCGCCATGAAATGCACCATCTGGAAGGTGGTCGTGCCGCCATTGATGATGATCGCGTCACCCGGATCGCAAAGCTCGACCGCCTGCCGGGCGATTGCGCGTTTCTTGTCGATGTTGACCGATTCCGAAACACGGAAAGGGCGCCCGGCAAGATTGCCGAGCTGCGGCGGATGCACCGCCTCGGCGCCGCCGCGCACACGCCGGATCTTGCCCTGGACATGAAGAGCCGCGATGTCGCGCCGGATCGTCGCCTCGGAAGCCTCGGTCAGTTCGGAAATATCCTGAACCGTCACGACGGACTTTTCCTGAACGGCGCTCAGAATAATGCGATGGCGTTCGCGTTCGTGCATGGGGCTCCTCCTTCAATCGTTTATTTCCCACATATGACAATGTGTCAATCAAAAACGATCATAAATTTTCATATTGCGCTGCACAATAATCGAATTTGATCGTTTTCGATTGACAAGCTGCATTTTGATGAGCGATACCGTCAACGAAAAGGGGCGCGAACCCTCGCGCCCCGATGACGATTTCATATGGGAGGATGACATGGCGGCGAACGTCCGGCTTCTGGAAAACCGGTGGGATGATGGTTACGCGGCAGGTCTCGACGAGCCCGGCAAGCTGCTTTATCGCTCCAACCTGCTCGGCGCCGACAAGCGCATCACCAATTACGGCGGCGGCAACACCTCGGCGAAGGTAATGGAAACCGATCCGTTGACCGGCGGCAAAGTCAAGGTGCTCTGGGTCAAGGGTTCGGGCGGCGATGTCGGCACGATCAAGCTCGACGGTTTCGCGACACTCTACCAGGACAAGCTGGAATCGCTGAAAGGCATCTACAAGGGCGTCGAGGATGAGGACCGCATGGTCGGCTTCCTGCCGCACTGCACCTTCAACCTGAACGCCCGCGCCGCCTCGATCGATACGCCGCTGCACGGTTTCGTGCCTTTCACCCATGTCGACCACATGCACCCCGATGCGATCATCGCGATTGCCGCATCGAAGAATTCCAGGGAGCTGACGCAGCAGATCTTCGGCGACGAGATCGGCTGGCTGCCCTGGCGTCGCCCGGGCTTCCAGCTCGGCCTCGACCTCGGCGCTTTCGTCGCCGCCAATCCGAATGCCAAGGGCGTCGTGCTCGAAAGCCATGGCCTCTTCACCTGGGCTGACGACGCCAGGGCTTGCTATGAGCTGACGCTCGATATCATCAACAAGGCGATCGTCTGGTTTGCCGGAAAGACCGAGGGAAAGACGATTTTCGGCGGCGCCGTCACGCAGAGCCTGGCCGTTGCCGAGCGCCGCGCCATCGCTGCCCGGCTGATGCCGGAAATCCGAGGCCGCATCGGCAAGCAGGAGCGCAAGCTCGGCCATTTCGACGATCAGGACGCCGTGCTCGAATTCGTCAATTCCAAGGATTTGCGCCCGCTCGGCGCGCTCGGCACCAGCTGCCCGGATCATTTCCTGCGCACCAAGATTCGCCCGCTGATCGTCGATTTCGATCCGGCCAAGCCGGATGTCGACGCGATCGTCGCCGGTCTCGACCAGGCGCTGGAGGACTACCGCGCCGATTACGCCCGCTATTACAACGACTGCAAGCATGACAATTCGCCGGCCATGCGCGACGCCAATCCAGTCATCTTCCTCGTCCCCGGCGTCGGCATGCTGTCCTTTGCTCGCGACAAGGCGACGGCCCGCATCGCCAGCGAATTCTACGTCAACGCCATCAATGTCATGCGCGGGGCGTCGACGGTCTCGGAATATCAGGGCCTGCCGGAGCAGGAAGCCTTTGATATCGAATACTGGCTGCTTGAAGAGGCCAAGCTCCAGCGCATGCCGAAGCCGAAGAGCCTCGCCGGCCGCGTCGCCTTCGTCACCGGCGGCGCCGGCGGCATCGGCCGGGCGACGGCCGCGCGCCTCGTCGGCGAGGGCGCCTGCGTGGTGCTTGCCGATATCGACCAGGCGGCGCTCGAGGGCACCGAAGCTGATTTCGTCAAGAAATATGGCGCCGACGCCGTCCGCAGCGTCCGGCTCGACGTCACCCAGGAACATGCGGTGATCGCCGCCTTCGTGGAAGCCTGCGTCGAATTCGGCGGCGTCGATATCCTCGTCTCGAATGCCGGCATTGCCTCCTCCGCGCCGATCGAAACAACCGAGCTGTCGACCTGGAACCGCAATATCGATATTCTGGCGACCGGTTATTTCCTCGTCTCGCGTGAAGCGTTCCGCCTGTTCCGCCGTCAGGCGCTCGGCGGCAACGTCATCTTCGTCGCCTCGAAAAACGGTCTTGCCGCCTCGCCGAACGCGTCTGCCTATTGCACCGCCAAGGCTGCCGAAATCCATCTCGCCCGCTGCCTGGCGCTGGAAGGTGCCGATGCCGGCATCCGCGTCAACACGGTCAACCCGGATGCCGTCCTGCGCGGCTCGAAGATCTGGAGCGGCGAATGGCGCGAGCAGCGCGCCGCCTCGTCCAAGATCGAGGTGGACGATCTCGAGGAACATTACCGCAAGCGTTCGATGCTGAAACTCAACGTGTTTCCGGAAGATATCGCCGAGGCGATCTATTTCCTCGCTTCGGATCTTTCGGCGAAATCGACCGGCAACATCATCAACGTCGATGCCGGCAACGTGCAGAGCTTTACGCGCTGATTTTTGATTGACGGCGGATGCGCCGGCCCCTCAGCCTAACCCTCTCCCGGTCATGACGGGGAGAGGGGACTTGCCTGACGAAACGTTGGGGCGGGACGGAGACGGCGCGGCAAATTCCCTTCTTCCCGTCTGAACGGGGAGAAGGTGCCGGCAGGCGGATGAGGGGCTGCCGCCACGGCAAAGTCCCAATGTTTAAAATGCATAACCGGGAGGAAGACATGGCCGAATTCAGGATCGCGCAGGATCTGGTCGCAACGGATAACGACAAGCGGGCAACCGCGCTGAAAGCCGATTACGAGGCGCTGGGCGCGGCGCTTGCCCGCCGCGGCGTCGATATCGAGGCGGTCACCCGCAGGGTTGCCGAATTCTTCGTCGCCGTTCCCTCCTGGGGTGTAGGCACCGGCGGTACGCGTTTTGCCCGTTTTCCCGGCACCGGCGAGCCGCGTGGGATTTTCGACAAGCTCGACGATTGCGCCGTCATCAATCAGCTGACGCAGGCGACGCCGAATGTCTCCCTGCATATTCCCTGGGACAAGGCGGATGCACGGGAGTTGAAGGCCAAGGGCGACGCGCTCGGCCTCGGCTTCGATGCGATGAATTCCAACACCTTTTCCGATGCGCCCGGCCAGGCGCATTCCTACAAATACGGTTCGCTCAGCCACACCGACGCGGCAACGCGGGCGCAGGCGGTCGAGCACAATCTCGAATGCATCGAGATCGGCAAGGCGCTCGGCTCCAAGGCATTGACGGTCTGGATCGGCGACGGCTCGAACTTCCCCGGCCAGAGCCATTTCACCAAGGCTTTCGAGCGTTACCTCGCCTCGATGGCTGACATTTACAAGGCGCTGCCCGACGATTGGAAGCTGTTCTCCGAACACAAGATGTACGAGCCGGCCTTCTATTCCACGATCGTGCAGGATTGGGGCACCAACTACCTGATCGCCCAGACGCTAGGCCCCAAGGCCTATTGCCTCGTCGATCTCGGCCACCATGCGCCGAACACCAATATCGAGATGATCGTCGCCCGCCTGATCCAGTTCGGCAAGCTCGGCGGTTTCCACTTCAACGATTCGAAATATGGCGACGACGATCTCGATGCCGGCGCGATCGATCCTTACCGGCTGTTCCTGGTGTTCAACGAGCTGGTCGATGCCGAGCAGCGCGGCGTCAACGATTTCAACCCGGCCCATATGATCGACCAGTCGCACAATGTCACCGACCCGATCGAAAGCCTGATCAACAGCGCCAACGAAATCCGCCGCGCCTATGCGCAGGCCCTGATCGTCGACCGCAAGGCACTCTCCGGTTATCAGGACGACAATGATGCGCTGATGGCGTCAGAAACGCTGAAGCGCGCCTATCGCGCCGATGTCGAGCCGATCCTCGCCGAAGCCCGCCGTAGGGCCGGCGGCGCGATCGACCCGATCGCCGTCTACCGCGCCAGCGGTTACCGCAAGAAAGTGGCGGCCGAGCGTCCGGCTTCCGCTGCCGGCGGCGGCGGTATCATCTGAGCGTCAATCGTCTCGCATGATCTGAGGTCATGCCAACAAAAAGTGGCCGCCGGCAGCGCAGAGGTGATGCACTGCCGGCGGCTCGCCGTTTTACGGCTTCCATTGCCCTGCGACCTGTCGGGTGGCGACGTTCAGCCGGTTCCAGATATTGATATTGGCGATGGCGACGACGAGGGCCGCAAGGCTCTTGCCATCGTAGTGCCGGGTCGCTTCATCCCAGATATCATCCGGCACCGGATCCGCCCGATCGCTGAGGCGGGTGATCGCCTCGGTGAGCGCAAGCGCGGCGCGTTCGGCATTGCTATAATAGGGGGCGTCGCGCCAGCCGGCGACGGCAAAGAGCCGCTCGTCGGTCTCGCCGTGTTTGCGGGCAATGCGCCAATGACCATCGATGCAGACGCTGCAGCCGTTGATCTGGCTGGCGCGCAGATTGACGAGTTCGAGCAGCTTTAGCGAAAGACCGGTTTCTGTCGGCACCTTGCTGAGCGCATTGAGCGCCTGCATGGCCGCGGGAAGGACGAGGGCTGGATTTCCCATTCTCTCCTGCATGACCAATTTTTCCTGCATGATATGTCTCCTTGATGCGTTTGTCGTTTGACGATCCGCCGGCGCTGTCACATCGGCCGGGTTTCATGCGTCATGGCTCTGACGGAACGCAGCGGAGGAATGTGACACATGGACGAGAAAAAATGGCTGGCCGATGAATTCGAGGCGAACAGGGCGCACCTGAGGGCTGCCGCTTATCGCATGCTCGGCTCGCGCAGCGAGGCAGATGATGCCGTTCAGGAGGCCTGGCTGCGGCTCCACCGCACGGACACGACAGGGGTCGGCAATCTCGGCGGCTGGCTGACGACGGTGGTGGCGCGCATCTGCCTCGACATGCTGCGCGCCCGCAAGACCCGGCGCGAGGAGCCGCTGGAGGCGCCGCTCCACGCCGGGATCGCCGATCCGGCGAACGATCCAGAGCGTGAGGCCGCCTTTGCCGACTCGGTCGGTATGGCACTGCTCGTGGTGCTGCAGACATTGGCGCCCGCCGAACGTGTCGCCTTCGTGCTGCACGACATGTTCGATCTGCCCTTCGACGAGATCGCCCCGATCATCGGCCGTTCGTCGGCCGCCACCCGCCAGCTCGCAAGCCGCGCCCGCCGCCGGGTGCAGGGCTTGGACGAAGCGCCTGATGTCGATCTCGGGCGCAAGCGGACGATCGCCGAGGCCTTTCTGACCGCGTCGCGGAACGGCGATCTGGAAGGCTTGATCGCGGTGCTTGCTCCTGACGTCGTCTTCCGGCCGGATGCGACGGCCGCCCGCTTCGGCACCATTGGCGAGATGATGCGCGGCGCAGCTCAGGTGGCCGAAGCCTTCAAGGGCCGGGCCCAGGCAGCCGAAATCGCCATCGTCGGTGGCGAGCTCGGATTCGTCGTGCAGATCGCGGGCCAGCTGCGCGTCGTGGTGGCGCTGACGATCGACGATGGCAGGATCGCCGCGATCGACGCCATCGCCGATCCGGATCACCTGGAACGGCTCGACTATTCGATCCTTCGAGATTGAAAACAAACGTCAATTTTCCGGATCTTCGAAACAGGCGCGCTTCGAAAGGAGCGTGCCGCTGGCGTTTCCTCAGTGGCGGGGGCCGTGTCATTTTCCTTGACAGCGGTGTGTCCGGCCTTATTCTATTATAAAGATTTATATAGCATAATTATGGAATTGTGATGGATATGCGCTGCGGCATCATCTCCAGCTTCCCCCACCTTTTCCATGATGACAAGAGATGACCGAGAGTGATCTCGGTCCGAGACTTCGAAAGGAATGCATATCATGTCCGGCGATCAGGCGAAGAAGCCGCTCCTCCTCACCAATGTCAAACCGATGGCTTTCGCTGCGGGCACGTCCGAGGGGGTGATCGACATTCTCGTCAATGCCGACGGCAGGATCGCCGAGATTGCTCCGTCGCTTGCGGTCTCGCAGGATGTAGCGCGCATCGACGGCAAGGGCGCCTTCATCTCACCCGGCTGGGTCGACCTGCATGTGCATATCTGGCACGGCGGCACCGACATTTCTATCCGTCCCTCCGAGTGCGGTGTCGAGCGCGGTGTCACCACGCTGGTCGATGCCGGTTCGGCCGGTGAGGCGAATTTCCATGGCTTCCGCGAATATATCATCGAGCCCTCGCGCGAGCGCATCAAGGCCTTCCTGAATCTGGGCTCGATCGGCCTCGTCGCCTGCAATCGCGTCGCCGAACTCAGGGATATAAGAGATATCGATCTCGACCGCATCCTCGAAGTCTATGCCGAAAACAGCGAGTATATCGTCGGCATCAAGGTGCGCGCCAGCCATGTCATCACCGGCTCCTGGGGCGTCACGCCGGTCAAGCTTGGCAAGAAGATCGCTAAAATCCTGAAAGTGCCGATGATGGTGCATGTCGGCGAGCCGCCGGCACTCTACGACGAAGTGCTCGAGATCCTCGGCCCCGGCGACGTCGTCACCCATTGCTTCAACGGTAAGGCCGGTTCGAGCATCATGGAGGACGAGGACCTCTTCAGCCTTGCCGAGCGCTGCGCCTCCGAGGGCATCCGTCTCGACATCGGCCATGGCGGCGCCTCCTTCTCCTTCAAGGTCGCCGAAGCGGCGATTGCGCGCGGGCTGCTGCCGTTCTCGATCTCGACCGACCTGCATGGCCATTCGATGAACTTCCCGGTCTGGGACCTGGCGACGACGATGTCGAAGCTGCTGAGCGTCGGCATGCCTTTCGACAAGGTGGTGGAAGCCGTCACCCATGCGCCGGCATCCGTCATCAAGCTGTCGATGGAGAACCGGCTTTCGGTCGGCTCTCAAGCCGAATTCACGATTTTCGACCTGGTCGATTCCGACCTCGAGGCGACGGATTCCAATGGCGACGTCTCGGTTCTCAACAAATTGTTCGAGCCGCGCTACGCGGTGATCGGCGCCGATGCCTTCGCCGCCAGCCGCTATGTGCCGCGGGCACGCAAGCTGGTGCGCCACAGCCACGGCTATTCCTACAGGTAGGATTGGCTGAAGAGGGCGACGCTCAGCGGTTGCGCCAGCCCATCAGCTTTTCGATCCGTTCCGCCGAACTGCGCACATGCGCGGTGTAGTGGTTCTCGTCGGAAAAGGCCTTCTGTTCCGGCAGCACGATGGAAATGGTGGCGACGCACTGGCCGTCGCGGTCGCAGATCGGCGAGGCGATGCAGGCAACCGCATAATCCGATTCCCCCGCCTGGATCGACAGGCGCGACTCGAAGGCCTTGGCGGCGGCTTCCGACAGTGTGCTCGGATCGATCTCGGCGCGGCCGGTCGGGGAAGAGCGGGCGCAGCGCTTGAACAATTCGATGCGCTCGTCTTCGGGCAGGTGGCCGACGAGCAGGCGACCGGACGCCGTCCAGTTCAGCGGCACCCGGGTGCCGACGCGGGAGGCCACCTGGAAGTGGCTCGGGCCGTCGGCCATGGCCAGCACCAGCATATAATCGCCGTCGCGGCCGCAGACCTGCACGGTTTCGCTGGCCTGGCGGCAGAGATCGTGCATCTCGTGGGTGGCGATGCTCATGAAATCCAGCGACCGCGCATAGGCAAGGCCGTAGTGATAGAGCCGGGCGCCGAGCCAGATCGAGCCGTCGGCCTGGCGCGTCAGCATGTTCTTCTCGACGAGATCGTCGACGATGACGTAAACGGTCGACAGCGGCGCCTTGACCGCCTTGGCGATAGCGTAGACGCCGGCGGGCGATCCGGTCTCATAGAGATGATCGATCACCTGCAGCGCACGGTCGATACCGCTAACACGCGCGCGGCGAGCACCCTTGCCACCGGCCTCGCCGGCAACGCTCTCATCTTCGGAATAAACTGCGGGTGATGTCTTTCCGTCCAATTCCACGCACCTCATGAAAACTGCGATTATGTTACATTACTATGGCATAGCTGTCGCCGTGGCAAATCGCAACATCTTGTAGGTTGATCGTCTGGGCGGATGTGATGGCGGTGGACTGACGTTGGAACAACCAGCCGCAGCCTGAGTTTGCCCCTCAACCCAGGAGGTCATGATGACGAATTATCCAACACCACCCTTCCCATCCCAGAAACAGCCGATGCCGGGTTTTACCGCGCAGATGGAACCGATTCCCGACCATGGCGAAAAAAGCTATCGCGGATCCGAACGGCTCAAGGGCAAGCGGGCGATCATCACCGGCGGCGATAGCGGCATCGGTCGGGCCGTGGCGATTGCCTATGCCCGTGAAGGCGTCGATCTGCTGATCTCCTATCTCGACGAGGATGAGGATGCCGACGAGACGAAACGGCTCGTCGAGCAGGCCGGGCGCAAGGCTGTGCTCGTCAGCGGCGACATCCAGGATCCCGCCCACTGCAGGCAGATCGTCGAGACGGCGGTCAAGGAACTGGGCGGTATCGACATTCTCGTCAACAACGCCGCGCATCAGGCGAGCTTCAAGAGTATCGACGAGATCAGCGACGAGGAGTGGGAACTGACCTTCAAGGTCAATATCCATGCGATGTTCTACCTGACCAAGGCAGCCGTCGCCCATATGAAGCCCGGCAGCGCCATCATCAACACGGCCTCGATCAATTCGGACAATCCGAACCCGACGCTACTTGCCTATGCGACGACCAAGGGCGCGATCCAGAATTTCACTGCCGGCCTTGCCCAGCTTCTGGCCGAGAAAGGCATTCGCGCCAATGCGGTGGCGCCGGGCCCGATCTGGACGCCGCTCATCCCTTCGACGCTGCCGGAAGAAAGCGTCAGCAATTTCGGCAAGCAGGTGCCGATGAAGAGGCCGGGCCAGCCGGCCGAGCTTGCCACAGCCTATGTGATGCTGGCCGATCCCTTGTCGAGCTATGTCTCCGGCGCGACAATCGCGGTCACCGGCGGCAAGCCCATTCTCTAATGCATGTCGCCTGGAAGTGTTCAGCGGTTCCTAGATAGGAGCTAAACCGGCTTGCCGTAGCCACCGCCGGTCGGCGTCGTGATGATTACGGCGTCACCGGCTGCGAGTATCGCCTGATCGCAGCCTTCCAGCTTTTCGACTTGGCCGTCGCCGCGGCGGATCTCGGTTTTCCCCAACTGCCCGTCTTCCCCGCCGAACAGGCCGAAAGGCCGGATCGTACGGTGCGAGGAGAGGATGCTGCAATCCATCGTCTCCAGGAAGCGGATGGTGCGCTCGGTACCGCCGCCGGAACTATATTGCCCCTTGCCACCGGAACCGCGGCGGATGTGGAAATCTTCCAGCACGACGGGAAAACGGAATTCCAGCACCTCGGGATCGGTCAGCCGCGAATTGGTCATGTGGCTGTGCACGCCATCGGCGCCGCTGAAGCCGGTGCCGTCATTGAGCACGCCGGCGGGGCCGCCGGCGCAGATCGTCTCGTAATATTGATAGGTGGCGTTGCCGAAAGTCAGGTTGTTCATCGAGCCCTGGGCTGCCGCCAGTGTTCCGAGCGCTCCGAACAGCGCATTGGTCACATGCTGGCTGGTTTCGACATTGCCGGCGACGACCGCGGCCGGATAGGCCGGGCGCAGCATCGAGCCGTCGGGCACGATGATGCGGATCGGCCGCAGGCAACCGGCATTCATCGGGATCGGCTGCTCGACCATGACACGGAAGACATAGAGCACGGCGGCGCGTGTCACCGGTTCCGGCGCATTGAAATTGGTCGGCTGCTGTGCGCTCGTGCCGGTGAAGTCGACCGTTGCCTCGCGCGCCTTCCTGTCGACGGTGATCTTCACCTTGATGACGGCGCCCTGATCGGTGGGGTAGGTGAATTCGCTGTCGCTCAGCCGGGCGATGACCCGGCGCACGCTTTCTTCGGCATTGTCCTGGACATGGCCCATATAGGCTTCGACGACGTCGAGCCCGAAATGGGCGACCATCTTGCGCAATTCGTGCACGCCCTTTTCGTTGGCGGCGATCTGCGCCTTCACGTCGGCGACATTCTGGGCAGGATTGCGGGCGGGGTAGGGGTGGTCCGTCAACATCGCCGCGAAGTCGGCCTCACGAAAACGCCCCTTATCGACCAGCAGGAAATTGTCGATCAGCACGCCTTCCTCATCGACCTTCGTCGCCCGCGGGGTCATCGAGCCCGGCGCCTTGCCGCCGATATCGGCATGATGGCCGCGCGAGGCGACATAGAAGAGGATGACCTCTCCGGCATCGTCGAAAACAGGCGTGACGACGGTGATGTCGGGCAGATGCGTGCCGCCATTATACGGTGCGTTGAGCGCGAAGACGTCGCCCGGGCGGATGTTGCCTTGGTTGAGGCGGATGATCGTTTCGACCGAACGGTCCATGGAGCCTAGATGCACCGGCATGTGCGGCGCGTTGGCGACGAGCGCGCCGGTGCGGTCGAAGACGGCGCAGGAGAAATCGAGCCGCTCCTTGATATTGACAGAATGGGCGGTGTTCTGCAGCGTCACGCCCATCTGCTCGGCGATCGCCATGAACAGGTTGTTGAAGACTTCGAGCATGACGGGGTCGGCGCTGGTGCCGATCGCCGCATTGCGCGACAGCGGGACTTCGCGGATGAGGACGATATGGTTGCGGCCGGTGAGCCTTGCCTGCCAGCCCGCCTCGACGACGATCGTCTGATGCGGTTCGATGATCAGCGCGGGGCCTTTGAGGACGGCGCCCGGCTTTAGCGCCTCGCGCTTGAAGATGCCGGCCTCGTGCCATGTTCCGCCGGAATAGAAGCGGGTGGTGCGCAGCGCTTCCGGCGCCGAGGCGTCCGCCTGAATGTCCGCCTCCTGAATGTCGGCGCCGCCGCCGATGCCCTCGACTTCGATGGAATCGACGACAACAGGCCGGTCGTCGAAGATGAAGCCGAACTGCTTCTTGTGGGCGACGGCAAAGGCTTGCGCCATCTCCTCCTGCTGCCCGAAAGCAACGGGCAGGGCCGTGTCGGTGCCCTTATATTGCAGGTGCAGTCGGGTGACGATCTCCAGATCGGCCGCCTCGACGCCTTGCAGCGTCATTTCCCCACGCACCTCCTCTTCCAGCTCGGCCCTGACGGCGCCGATCGTCGTCAAGGCCGTGTCGAGTTCGGTCAGGACGGCGCGCTGGCGCGTGGCGCGGATATCGGCAAGACCCATGCCATAGGCCGAAAGGATGCCGGAGAAGGGGTGGATCAGCACGGTCTTCATGCCGAGGCTGTCGGCCACGAGGCAGGCATGCTGGCCGCCGGCGCCGCCGAAGCAGGTGAGCGCATAGTCCGAAACGTCATAGCCGCGCTGCACGGAGATTTTCTTGATGGCATTGGCCATGTTCTCGACGGCGATGGCGAGAAAACCGTCGGCGACGTCTTCCGCCGTCCGCCCGCTGGCGATCGTCTGCGCCATCTCGGCAAAGGCGCTGCGCACCGCCTCGGCATCGAGCGGCTGGTCCTGCCCCGGCCCGAAGATTTCAGGGAAGAAATCCGGCAGCAGCTTGCCGGTCATGATGTTGGCGTCGGTGACGGCAAGCGGACCGCCGCGGCGGTAGGATTTCGGACCGGGCGTCGCCCCGGCTGAATCGGGACCGACGCGGAAGCGCGAACCGTCATAACTCAGGATCGAGCCGCCGCCGGCAGCAACGGTGTGGATTTTCATCATCGGCGCGCGCATGCGCACACCGGCGACCTCAGTCTCGAAAGCGCGTTCCAGTTCGCCGTCGTAATGCGAGACATCAGTCGAAGTGCCGCCCATGTCGAAGCCGATCATTCGGTCAAAGCCGGCGATGCGCGAGACCTCGACCGCGCCGACCACGCCGCCGGCGGGGCCGGACAGGATCGCATCCTTGCCCTGGAAGAGGTGCGCGTCGGTCAGCCCGCCGGAAGACTGCATGAACATCAGCTTCGGGCCTTCTGCGTCGCCGGTACCGAGCTCGGCGGCAACCTGATCAACATAACGCCGGAGAACCGGAGACAGATAGGCATCGACGACGGCGGTGTCGCCGCGCCCGACGAGCTTGATCAGCGGTGAAACGACATGCGAGGGCGAGATCTGCGTGAAACCGATTGCGCTGGCGATGGCGGCGGCCTGCTGCTCATGCTCGGGATAGCGGTAGGCATGCATGAAGACGATGGCGACGGCGCGCAGGCCGCTGGCATAGGCGGCTTCAAGCGCTTGTCGCAGGTCATGCTCGTTAAGGGCACGTTCCACTGTGCCGTCCGCCAACACCCGCTCGTCGGCCTCGATGACATCGGCATAAAGCAGTTCCGGCTTGACGATCTTCTTGGCGAAGATATCGGCGCGGGCCTGGTAGCCGATCTCCAGCGCATCGCGGAACCCCTTCGTCGTCACCAAGAGGGTTGGATCGCCCTTGCGTTCCAGGAGGGCATTGGTGGCGACCGTCGTTCCCATCTTCACCGCGCCGATGAGGTCGGAAGGGATCGGTTCGCCCGGCTCAAGGCCAAGCAATTCACGGATGCCGTGCACGGCCGGGTCGCGATAGGCTTCCGGATTTTCTGAGAGCAGCTTATGGGCGATGAGCGAACCGTCCGGACCGCGTGCGACGATATCGGTGAACGTGCCGCCGCGATCGACCCAGAAATCCCATTGCCTGCCCATCGTCCGGTCTCCTGTTAAACTGAAATTTTATTGACGATTTATCGATAAAATGTCAACGTTTTCCCTCTTGGATCATGGAGGGATGCGCATGTCGGATGGACACGGACGACAGGAAATCGGACCGATCGTCTC
This sequence comes from Rhizobium sp. BK112, assembly GCF_014193215.1. Lineage (NCBI taxonomy): Bacteria > Pseudomonadati > Pseudomonadota > Alphaproteobacteria > Hyphomicrobiales > Rhizobiaceae > Rhizobium > Rhizobium sp. BK112. The sequence continues at coordinate 380,358 of NZ_JACHYZ010000003.1, read as the reverse complement.
CTCAGCCCATCTCGCCGATGGCGCGCTTCCGGCCCTTTCGGAGCTCGAGTTCGGCCTTATCCTCGCCGGCAACGCCTTCGACCGCTGGATGGTACGCTGCATGACGGCCGCGGGCGAGCCCGGATGCGCCGCGATCGACGTGCTGGTGCTGCATTCGGTGGCTCACCGGCAACGGCCGAAGCGGCTCGGCGATCTCTGCAGCGTGCTCGGTGTCGAGGATACGCATCTGGTGATTTATGCAATCAAGAAGCTGGAAAAGCGCGGCCTGGTGACAAGCACCCGGGCGGGCAAGGAGAAGCTGGTTGCCGCTACCGGAAAGGGCGTTGAAACCTGCCTGAAATACCGGGCGGTGCGGGAGGCGCTGCTGGTGGAATCGGTCAAGGGGCTCGGCCTCGATGCCGCAGCGACATCGGCGGTGGCCGCCACGCTCCGGGCGCTGTCGGGCCATTACGATCAAGCGGCAAGGGCCGCCGCCTCTTTCTGACGGCAGCCCTTGACGGGGGCAGGGAGAGATCCCCCGAAATTTTCAGGCGGCGTGTTCAGCCGAAGCAGGGCATTGCCGGCAGATTGGCGCGGCTTGCAAGCGCTCCGATCACGTTGCCCACCGAAGTCGGCCGCGGTTCGCGTTTGCCGGCGGCCGTCTCCAGGAGCTGCTTGAAGTCTTCAAGCTTCACGCCGTCGGCGCGCAACACCATGGCGATCAGGGGGTCGCGAAGAGCTTCGGATATCGTCAGGTCGTCTCTGGTCTTTCTCATGGTTGTCCTCCTTTCGTGGGCGGTCGCCCGTGTTCCACTTGCCGCTGCCATACCCTCGGCATTGACTTTCGCAGTTCGTGGTGTTACCGGTAAGTAACAATGCATTTGTTACCGATCGGTCACATTGATGTCAAGGACTACGTCCGCAAAAAAATCAGAAACTTCGAATGAAATCTCTGTAGTCGTTTCAGAAGATCGCATCCCGCCGCGGGAGCGTATCGTCTCGACCGCCTCGGAGCTTTTCCGCGAGCGCGGCATTCGCGGGATCGGCGTCGATGCCATCGCCGACGCGGCGCTCACCAACAAGATGACGCTCTACCGGCATTTCGGCTCAAAGGACGAGCTCGTCTGCGAAACGCTGCGCCGCGCCTCCGAAAAGGCCGGCGCCATCTGGCACGATCTGGAAGCGGCCTATCCCGGCAATCCGCGCGCCCAGCTCTACGCCTGGGTGGAGACGCGGGCGCAATGTCTGAACGGCGAGCCTGCCGGCTGCGATCTCGCCAATGCTGCCATCGAGCTGAAGGGCGAGGGCCATCCCGCCCACGAGATGATCGAGCGGCACAAGGCCGAACAGCGTGATCGCCTGGCCGCGCTCTGTTCGGCGGCCGGTGCGCGCGAACCCGAGCTTCTTGCCGATACGTTGACACTGCTGCTCGAGGGTGCGCGCGTCACGCGCCAAGCCATGGGCACTGCCAACTGCTGCGGTCATTTCGCCAAGGCCTGCAACGCAGCGATTGCCTCTTTCGCCTGACCGCCACTCTAAAGCGCCGCGCGTCTTTTCAGACGCGCGAAGGACACGCGTAGCATTTTGAACCATGCAGTCGGGGAACCTTACCGCTTCCGTGTCGTTTTTCCATCACCGGAGGGCAATGTGGAGGCAGGGAGATGAACTACGTCTATCTCAAGCGCCTATATGCCAAACGCGCCGAGCTCGAAGCCAAGCTGGAGCTTCATGATGCGCGCTATTGTTTCGGCGAGGAAGAAGTCGATGATGGCACTGACAGCGATCTGCGTCAGCGGTTGAGCGAGATCTCCGAGGAAATTGCGACGCTGGAGAGCAGGCCGGGCGGCTAATCCGCGCCAAGGATCTCCGTCGTCCGCTCGTCGAATTTTCCCTGATAGAAATGCTCGATCACCCGGTGGAAGGGCGACCCATGGTCGCTGATGGCGGCAAACAAGGTCATCGAGGAGCGGAGCTTGAGGTCGTCCGGCGAGCCCAGGATTTCATGCGCTGATCGGCCGTCAACCGACAAGATCGCCTCGACACAGCGCAACAGCCGGCTTGAGAGAATGGGATCGGCGAGATAGGCGGTGGCTTCCTCAGCCGAACGGATCGCATATTTTTCGGCCATTGCAGAGGTGCCGAGACCGGCGATCTGCGGAAAAATAAACCACATCCAATGGGAGGTCTTGCGCCCGGCCTTCAGTTCCGACAGCGCCTGTTCATAGACGCCGTTCTGGGCATCGATGAAGCGGTCGAAGTCGTAGTCGATGTCACCGGCCATGGTCCCTTTTCCTGCTGTCAACGCAGCCTGGGCCAAGGTCTCCATGCCCGGCGAGCTAGCTTTCCTGTTAGCAGACCCTTTCAGCGTAGGGGCTGCTGTCACGGCAATGGCCGTAAGCCGGATGATGCGGCGTGTTATCATCTGATGTGGCGGCAATGGCTGATGTCGTCATCGGGTCCGTACCACCGGAAGAATATGCGGCGAAGCCCGCAAAGCTCAAGAGAACCAAGGCTCCGACCACGACGATGCGCTCGAAGGGCGAAAGTTTCTGGGCGCTGACATGGTCTACATAGTCGCGCTCGCCCAAGCCGGTGGTTTCATCCTCTTTCGCATGGAGGGTCACCATATCCTGGCGACGGCTCAAAGTTTCACAATCTGTCATTTTAATTACTCCTGCAACACATGCGCAGCCGGCCTCTCAAGAGTAAGCTCTCGCCCTCATGCCGAAGCGGCTTCGCATGCGTGCAGCATGTGTGTCTTCGATCGTGGCAATTGAAGGGGCGATATGCAAACTCAGTGTTCAAAAAATCGCACTAATAAACGCAAAATATCGTGAAGCTCTGGCCCGTCGGAATGATCCGGGGTAGTTCAGAGGGTCATCTTTTTTCTGGATCGTCTCATGAGCAAATCCTTCGGCGCGATGTCGGTCGCCCAGCTTTCTCTCCTCATTCAAGGCGGTGCGGCCGATCCGCTTGAAGTGGCCGAGACGGTCTTCGATTCCATCGCGCATTATGCCGACAAGGCTGTCTTCACCGCGCTTACCGAAAGCCGGGCGATGGAGGAGGCGCGCGCCGCCTCGAACCGTCTGCGGGAAGGGCGCTCGCTGGGATTGTTGGACGGAATTCCGATCGCCTGGAAAGATCTTTTCGACATGGAGGGCGTGCCGACGACAGCCGGTTCCGTCGTCCTGGCGGCGGACGCGCCCGCCAAGCGCGATGCGGCCGTCGTCGGTTTGCTCAGGCACGCGGGCATGGTCGCCGTTGGGCGCACCAATATGAGCGAATTTGCCTTTTCCGGCCTCGGAATCAATCCGCATTACGGCACGCCGGTTAATCCGCGTGGCACCGATCTCCCGCGCATTCCCGGCGGCTCCTCCTCCGGCGCCGGCGTCGCCGTCGCGGCCGGGTTGGTGCCGGTCGCCATGGGCACCGATACCGGCGGCTCGGTGCGCATCCCCGCCGCCTTCAACGGTATCGTCGGCTACAAGGCGACACGCGGCCGCCATGCGATGGCAGGCGTCTATCCGCTGGCAAAGAGCCTGGATTCGCTGGGGCCGCTCTGCCGCAGCGTCAGGGATGCGGTCTGGATCGATGCGGCGATGCGTGGATTGACGGCGCCGGCGGTCATTGAACGCCCCTTGCAGGAGCTGGAACTGATCGTGCCTGAGAATGTCGTCTTCGACGGAGCCGAACCCGGCGTCGTCGCTGCGTTCGAGGCGGCTCTGGAACGTCTCCAAAAGGCCGGCGCCCATGTCGCCCGCACTGTCATCCCCGCCTTCAACGAGATCTTCGATCTGATGACGAGATACGGTCCGCTGGTGACGGCGGAGGCTTTTGCACTTCACCGCGAACGCTTGGACGGACCGGATGCGGACAGAATGGATCACCGTGTCGTCATGCGCACGCGGCTCGGAAGCAAGACGACGCTGCCCGATTACCTCCGAATTCTCGAGGCGCGCAGCCGCCTGATCGCCGATGTCGAGCGGCTTGTCGGCGACCGGCTGATTGCCTTTCCCACCGTTGCCCATGTCGCGCCGCCGATCGGACCGCTGGAGCAGGATGACGAGCTGTTCTTCGCAACGAACAACAAGACGCTGCGCAACACCGCACTCGGCAATTTCCTCGACTGGTGCGGCGTTTCCGTTCCCTGCGGCACGGGAGAGGCCGGTATGCCGGTCGGCCTGCTGCTGTCGGCGACCCGCCATCGCGATGAGGCGCTGCTGGGGTTTGCCCTTGCCGCCGAGGCGGTCATCCGCGGCGATTTCGCCTGAATTGCAATTGAACCGCCGGGCTTTTATTGCCATTGATGGCAGGGGGAGATCCTGGAGGAAGACACGTGCAGGTTTTGCAAAACGGACGTTTCGCGGTTTCGACATGGTCGCTGCATCGGCTGCTCGGCGCCGTGCATGCCTATAGCCCCGATCCTGATAAAAGTGCCGCGCCGAAGGAACCCTATGGCCCCGGCGCCGCAGCGCTGATCGACGTGCCGGCGGCACTCTCGGCGCGCGGCATCAACCGGCTGGAGATCTGCTCCTTCCATCTGCCGAGCCTCGATGCTGCCTATATAAGCGAGTTGCGTGATGCGATGGCGGCCTCGAACGTGTTGTTCCAGACGCTGCTTGTCGAGGACGGCGATCCGAGCCATCCCGAGACGGCCGAACGCGACGTCAAATGGATGGCGGAGTGGATCGATATCGCCGCTGCCCTTGGAGCGCAAAGGATGCGCGTCATCGCCGGCAAGCAGAAACCGACGGAGGAAAACCTTGCCCGCGCCGCCCGTCATCTGAACTGGCTGGGCGGAAAGGCAGAAGGCAGCGGCGTGCGCGTCGTCGTCGAGAATTGGTTCGACCTGCTGCCGTCGCCCATCGAGATGAACTGGCTGCTGGACCGGCTGGACGGCAAGGTCGGCCTCAACGGCGACCTCGGCAACTGGGCGGCGCCGGCGAAATATGAAGGCCTGGCCGACATCATGGGCCGGGCGGAAATTTGCCACGCCAAGGCCGATTATGGCGTCACCGGCCTCGATGCCGACGATTATCGCAAGTGCCTGGAGATGTGCGAGCGGGCCGGCTACGACGGTCCCTTCACGCTGATCTACGACTCGCCCTTCTTCCCCGATGAATGGGACGGCATTCTGTTGCAAAAGGCGTTCATCGAGGATTTCCTGCGCGAGGTGCCGGCGCGCAGGACGGCTTAATCAGAGGCGTTTCGCTCATTCCTGGCGCGGGAACCTCTGGTTTTCCTCCAGCACGTTGAGATCCATGTGGTTGCGCATATAGCGCTCCGAGGCTTTCTGCAGCGGCTGGTAGTCCCATGGATAATAGGCGCCGTTGCGCAGCGCTGCATAGACCACCCAGCGGCGCGCCTGGCTTTCGCGCACGGCTGCGTCGAAAGCGGCAAGATTCCAGCGGCGCCCGGCCTGTTCGGCAAGCCTTGCCAAGATGTCGGCGTGCGCCGGGTCGGCCGCCAGATTGTCGAGTTCTTGGGGATCGGCCTCGAGGTCAAACAGCATCGGCGGGTCCTTCTCGCAGAGCGAGAGCTTGTACCGTCCGTCCCGAATGCAGACGAGCGGTGCTTCGGAACCCTCCGCGGCATATTCCATCGGCACCGGGCTGCGATTGCCGGTGCCTTCGGCAAGCAATGCCAGATCCTCGCCCTCGGTCCATGGTTTCAACGAAGCGATATCGATCCCAGCGAGACCGGCGAGCGTCGGCGTCACGTCGAGCGTGGAGACGGGCTGATCGATGCGTTTGGGCTTCCAGCCGGGGGCTGCGATCATCAGCGGAACGCGGGCCGATCCTTCGAAGAAGTTCATCTTGAACCAGAGGCCGCGATCCCCGAGCATGTCGCCATGGTCCGAGGCGAAGAGAATGATCGCATTTTCCGCCATGCGGGTCCGTTCCAGGACGCCGAGAATCTCGCCGATCTTGTCATCGACATAGGAGATATTGGCGAAGTAGCCCCGCCTTGCCCGCCTGATTTGCTCATCGCTGATGTCGAAGGCATCGTGGTCACAGGCTTTCATCAGGCGCTGCGAATGCGGGTCTTGCCGCTCGAAGGCAATCGGCGCAACTGCCGGATCAAGGGCCGGGCAATCCTTATAAAGGTCCCAGAATTTGCGGCGCGCGACGTACGGGTCGTGCGGATGGGTGAAGCTGACGGTCAGGCACCAGGGGCGTCCGTCGTGGCCACGCGAGAGATCGAACAGCTTGCGGGCGGCATGGTAGGCGACCTCGTCGTCATACTCCATCTGGTTGGTGATTTCGGCAACACCGGCGCCGGTCACCGAACCGAGATTATGATACCACCAGTCTATGCGTTCGCCGGGCTTGCTATAGTCGGGTGTCCAGCCGAAATCGGCCGGGTAGATGTCCGTCGTCAGGCGCTCCTCGAAGCCATGCAGTTGGTCGGGGCCGACGAAATGCATCTTGCCTGATAGCGCCGTCTGGTATCCGGCAGCGCGCAGATGATGCGCGTAAGTCGGGATGTCGGAGGCGAATTCCGCCGCATTGTCATAGACGCGCGTCCGGCTCGGCAATTGTCCGGACATGAAGGAGGCTCGCGCCGGCGCGCAGAGCGGGCTTGCCGTATAGGTGTTGGTGAAACGCACGGAGCGCTCTGCCAATGATCTCAGATGCGGCGCATGAAGGAAATCCGCGGGGCCATCCGGAAAGAAGGTCCCGTTCAGCTGGTCCACCATCAGGATGAGGATATTCGGACGCGGCATGGAATTCCTCTTTTGCTATTTGAGAAATTTATTCAATCGCTTATTGTTACGGCTGTAAAGACAGCTTTTTTCGATGGGTGACTAAAGGATTTTTTATGTCAGACCGCCCGCCCGAGCTTGGCTGGATGCGCATCTTCGTCGAGGTCGCGACACTCGGGAGCTTTTCGTCGGCGGCAGCACGTATCGGGCTCACGCAACCGGCCGTCAGCTATCAGATGCGGCGGCTGGAAGAGCAATTCGGGGTCGGCCTGTTGCGCCGCCAGCATCGCGGCGTCGAGCTGACCGCGGAGGGCGAGCGGCTTTTCCAGGTCGCTGCCAAGACCGTCGGTGATATCGATGCGCTGGCGCGCAGCTTCCGCACCGAGGCTCAAAGACCGGTCGTCAGGCTGAGAACAGACTATGCTTTTTCAGCCCTTTGGCTGATCCCGCGCATGCATGGCTTTCGCCAGCTTCATCCGGAAACGGATATACAGATCGTCGCGACCCAGCGGCTCGAGCCCGGCTTTGGTGACGACGCAGATGTAGTGGTGGTTTTCGGGACGCGGGCGGAATTCGGCGCCTTCGGATCGCTGCTGTTGCAGGAAAAGGTCGTGCCCGTCTGCACACGAGGATTTCTCGATCGCAACGGCCCGTTCGACGATCCGCAGCAGCTTGCCAAGACGATCCTGATCCACCTCGATTCGCCGATGCCGCCACCCTGGTTCGATTGGCGAAGCTATCTTGCCGAATTCTCCGTCACGCGCGATCTCCATGCCGGCCGCGGGGATATCAGCTTCAACACCTATTCGCTGGTCGTCCAGGCTGCTCTCAGCGAGCAGGGCGTGGCGATCGGCTGGATGGGGCTGGTCGACACGCTTCTCTCCGCGCATATGCTGGTGGAAGCCGGGCCGCCGCTCGAGGCGCCCGACCGCGGTTACTGGCTGATACCGCCGCAATCGGCAAATATTCATAGCGAAAGGCTCAGCACCTGGCTGGTGGATGAAGTCGGCAGGACATGACATTCGGGAATATCGTCGCGTTTGGGAGAGAAGCCTTGTCATCAACGATGCCGGTCGACATTGTGACACTGATTCATAAGAAGGGTTGCCGAAGCATGTGGCGCACAATTGGATATGTCGTGGGATTGCTGATGATCCTCTCGGGGCTGATCTGGGTCGCCCAGGGAAGCGGCTATTTTCCCTATCCGTCATCCAGCTTCATGATCAACCAGAGCATCTGGATTCTCTGGGGAAGCATCACGGCTGCAGCCGGGCTTGCCGTGACAATCATCGTTTCACGGCTGCGCCGGAGAGGATGAGCCGGCAGAACATGCATGGCTTCGAGGAAATTCGACACCGAAGAGCTCCTCGAGGTGAAATATCTGGCCGCTGACGGCCTGTCGAAGTGAGGAGAATGGCATGAGCGCAGCTGAAATCGACGGCTTTGCGGAGCGGATCAGGAGCCACCGGGGCGGCATGATCTCCGCCTGGGTCGGCATTCCCGACGCCACGCTCGTCAATCATCTGGCGCAGGAGGCCTTCGATGCCGTCGTGCTGGATATGCAGCATGGCATGTGGGACATGCCATCGGCGGCGAACGCCGTCGGTCAGGTGCGGCTTGCCGGCAAGCCGGCGCTGGCGCGCATTCCGGTCGGCGATTTTGCTTCCGCCTCGCGCCTGCTCGATGCCGGCGCCTCCGGCATCATCGCGCCGATGATCAATTCGGTCGAAGACGCGCAAGCCCTGGTGCGGACCACGAAATACCCGCCCGCCGGCGAACGCAGCTGGGGACCGTCGCTGGCGCTGAATTATACCGGCCTGTCGGGTGATGATTATCTGAAGAACGCCAACGCGCTCACCGTCGCCATCGCCATGGTCGAGACCCGGGCGGCGCTCGACGCAATCGACGGTATCCTGGGTGTTGCCGGGATCGACGGCATTTTCGTCGGTCCGTCCGATCTTTCGATCGCACTGTCGAACGGCGACCAGGTGGCGCCGAACGCCGCCGAGATCGACAGCGCCATGCAGCATGCGGTTTCGCGCTGCCGCGCTCACGGCAAATTCGCCTGCGCCTATGCCGGCGATGGCGAACGAGCCGGCGAACTGCTGAAATTTGGCTTCGATCTGGTCATTGCCGGTGCGGAGACCACGCAATTGCGCTCCGGCGCCCGCCGGGCCATCAATGCCGCCCGCCGGATTGCTTCCGTTTGAGCGTCATTTCACCGGCTTGACGGCCAGCCAGATGACGTGGCGGGCGCCGCCGCGTTTGCCGTTGGCGCGGGTGTTGACCGCATCGACGGAAAAGCCGCTGTCCTTGAGACGGCGGGTGAAATCCGGGTCGGGGCCGGACGACCAGACGGCGAGCACGCCGCCGGGACGAAGCGCATCGCGGGCGGCGCGAAGGCCGGCGAAATCATAGAGCCGGTCGTTGGATTTGCGGGTCAGGCCATCGGGGCCGTTGTCGACATCGAGCAGGATCGCATCATAGGCAGCCTTGCCGGCGCGGATCGCCTCGCCGACATCGCCCTGATGGATGCCGACGCGCGGATCGTCGAGGCAACCCTGGAAGACCTCCGCCATCGGCCCGCGTGCCCAGGCGACGACGGCCGGTACCAGTTCGGCGACGGTGACACCGGCATCTTCAGGCAGGACGGCGAGGGCGGCGCGCAGGGTGAAACCCATGCCGAGCCCGCCGATCAAAATCCTTGGCTTCGGGTGCGTCTTGATCCGTTCCCAGGAAAGCGTTGCCAGCGCTTCCTCCGAGCCGCTGAGGCGGCTGTTCATCAGCTCGTTGGCGCCGAGCATGATCGAGAACTCGCTGCCGCGCTGTTTCAGCCTGAGTTCCCCGCCTTCGCCGGGAATGGTCGCGGAATCGAGCTGGATCCAGGGCAGCATGACGGCTTCGCCTCATATGAAAGGAACCGTCCCCCTAGCATAGGCCGAGGAGTGAGGCCAGCAAGCTGGCCTTAGATCATCCGCATGAAATGTCCCTGCTCCACTTCGACGGTCTCATCCTGCGGCACGGCCGAACGGCGGCGGATATCCTCCACTTCGTCGGGCCTCAGCCGGGCTTTCGGGTCCTCGAAGCGGACGTCGGGATCGGGCACGGCCGAGAGCAGCAGCCTCGTATAGGGATGCAGCGGATTGTCGATCACCTTGGCGACGCTGCCCCATTCGACGATCTGGCCGGCATACATCACGGCGATGTCCTCGGCGACATAACGGGCGGTGGCGATATCATGGGTGATGTAGAGCAGGCCGAGTTTCATCTCCTGTTTCATCTCGTTCAACAGGTTCAGCACGCCGAGGCGCACGGAGACGTCGAGCATCGAGGTCGGCTCGTCGGCGACGATGACCTCCGGCTTGACGGCGAGCGCGCGGGCGATGTTGACACGCTGGCGCTGGCCGCCGGAAAGCTCGTGCGGATATTTCGGCGCGACGAGATCGGGATCGAGCCTGACGCGCTGCAGCAATTCGCGGACTGTCGCGTCGATCTCAGTTCCCTTGATGTCAGGACGATGCAGCTTCAGCGGCCGCCGGAGATGATGGGCGATGGTATGGGCCGGGTTCAGCGAGGCGAAGGGGTCCTGGAAGATCATCTGCACCGAACGGCGGTAGCGGGCGATCTCGGCGGATTTCGCCGCCTCGACCGGCCGGCCCTTGTAGAGGATCCGGCCGGATGTCGGCAGATATTCGCGCATCGCCATGCGGGCGCAGGTGGTCTTGCCGCTGCCGGATTCGCCGACGAGTGCCAATGCGCGGCCGGCATGCAGGGAAAACGAGATGGCGCGTGCCGCATGCACGGCCCCGGAGCCATGGCCGAAGGTCTTGCTCACCTGATCGAGTGCGAGAATGGCATCCGTCATAACAGCACTCCTCCATGCAGCGACGGGAAGGAGGCCCAGAGCTTTTTCGTGTAGTCATGCCTGGGCGTCCTGTAGATCGCCTCGGCCGTGTTCTGCTCCACCAGCCGGCCTGACAGCATGATGCCGATGCGGTCGCAGAACTGCACCATCAGCCCGAGATCATGGGTGATGAACAGCACGGAAAAGCCGAAGCGGCGGCGCAGTTCGTTGATGCGCTGCAGGATCTCGCGTTGGACGACGACGTCGAGCGCCGTCGTCGGCTCGTCCATGACGACGAGTTTCGGATCGAGCGCCATGCAGATGGCGATGACGATGCGCTGGCGCATGCCGCCGGAGAATTGGTGCGGATAGTCGCGCATGCGGTCCGGCGCGATGTCGACGAGCGTCAGCATCTCGGCGGTACGCTCGCGGGCCGCCGCACGGCTCATGCCTTTGTGGGTGCGCAGCATGTCATAGAACTGCGCCTCGATGCGCAGCACCGGGTTCAGCGAGTTCATGGCGCTCTGGAAGACCATGGCGACATCGCGCCAGCGGAAGGCGCTGAGCGCCTGCCGGTCGAGGCCGAGCACATCGCGGCCGTCGAGCAGGATGCGGCTCTCCTTGCGGATCAGCGCCGGCGGCTTGTGCAGGCGGCTGATGGCAAAAGCGATGGTGCTCTTGCCGCAGCCGGATTCGCCGGCAAGGCCGAACACCTCGCCGGGCGCGACGTCGAAGCTGACATCGTTGACGGCGCGGAAATCCTTCTCCTCGCCGATATAGTCGATGGTGAGGTTCCTCACCGAAAGCAGCGGCTGCGTCACAGGCGGCCCTCCCCGGAACGAACGAGCAGGGACCAGCGCTTCAGGTGATTGCCGGTGCGCAGTCGCGGATTGGCGATCTCGTCGACGGCGAAGTTCAACAGCGACATGCCGATGCCAAGGAAGGCGAGCGCGAAGCAGGGGGTGAGAATATCCCACCAGGCGCCGACCGAAAGGGCTGAAGCCTTCTGCGCATTATAGAGCATCGTGCCCCAGGAGATGGCTCGGGGATCGCCGAGGCCGAGGAACTCCAGTGTCGCCTCGGTGATGATTGCGAAGATGACGCTGCCGATGAAATTGATGCCGACGATTGAAATCACGTTGGGGAAGATCTCGAATGTCATGATGCGCCATTGCGGCTCACCCATCATCTCGGCCGATTTGACGAAATCCTTCTGCTTGACGGAGAGCGTTTCGGCGCGGGTGACGCGGGCGCCCCAGGCCCAGGAGGTGGCGCCGAGGATAAGGGCGATGACGAGGGGGCTTGCCTGGCCGATGAAGGCGGCGAGCACCAAGAGCAGCGGCAGGTTGGGCACGACCAGCACCATGTTGGTGAAGAAGCTGATGATCTCGTCGGTCCTGCCGCCGCGATAGCCGGAGATGATGCCGAGCGCGGTGCCGACGAGGGTGATCAGCAGGCCGGCGCCGAAGCCGACAGCAAGCGAAGTACGGGCGCCGTAGATCAGCCGGGCGAAAACATCCTGGCCGATGCGGGTCGTGCCGAGGATGTGGTCGAGCGACGGCGGCTGATGCGGCCGGCCGGTGCGGGCGGCGGGATCGTATTGCGTGAGCAGCGGCGCGGCGATCGCGACGATGACGATGAGGGCGATGATGACGAGGCCAACCAGCGCCTTGCGGTTTCGAAGCAGGGTCTTCATCTCATGCTCCCTTTAGCCGCGGGTCGAGCAAGATATAGCTGACGTCGACGATGAAATTGGCAATCAGCATGGTCGCGGTCATGATCAGAAGCTGGCCCTGGATGACGGGATAATCGCGGGCGAGGATTGCTTGGTAGAGAATGTTGCCGAGGCCGGGATAGTTGTAGACGACCTCCGTCACAAGCGAGCCGCCAAGGATGGTGCCGATCGCGATGGCAAGGCTGGAGACGGTTGGCAGCAGGGCGTTGCGCGCCGCGTACCAGAGCATCACATGCCGGTTGGAAAGACCCTTGGCCCGGGCCATGACGATATAGTCCTCACCGAGCAGGTTGATCATGTTGTTGCGCATGGTGACGGTGAAACCGCCGATCAGCACGGTGCAGAGCGTCACCATCGGCAGGATGCCGTGATAGGCGACGCTGCCGATATATTGCAAGCTGAAGGCCGGATCGAGTGAGGGATCGGCGGCATAACCGTTCGGAAACCAGCCGAGCGTGAAGCCGAAAATGAAGAGCACGATCAGCGAGGTGACGACGGCCGGTACCGAGGTGGCGAAGATCGCGCCTACCGAGACGACGACATCGAACCTGCTGCCGCGCCGCCAGGCGGCGACGATGCCGAGGAAGGTGCCGAGCGCGAAGCTGAAAATCGTCGCCGTTCCCATCAGGCCGACGGTCCAGAGGAGGGCATGGCCGAGCACCGACGTCACCGGCAGCGGGAAATATTTGATCGAACGGCCGAGATCGCCGGTGAAGATGCTGCCGAGATAGGTGAGGTACTGCTGCCAGAGCGGACCGTCGACGAAGCCGAAAGTGAGCTTCAGCGCCTGCAGGCTTTCCGGCGGCAATTCGGTGCCGGCGCTGGAGAACATGATCTGCACGGGATCGCCCGGCATCAGCCGGGGCAGGAAGAAATTGATCGTCGCTGCCGCGATGAAGGCTGCCATGTAGAAGACGAGGCGGCGAAGCAGGAAAGCCATGGGAACTCCGTCGTCGCGGAAGCGGCGTTTTCTACGCCGCTTCCGGAGATCATGATGCTTACTTGACCGGCTCGAGAGCGAGCAGGTTCAAGAGGCGTGCCGGATTGGTCCGCGAGATCGACGGATTGACGAAGGGGTTTTCCTTGGTCGACCACCCGGTGAAGCGCTTGGTGTTGTACTGATACCAGTTCGGATTGTTGAACACCGGAATCATCGGCATGTTTTCGGCGACGATGCGCTGCGCCTTGTTCATCGCTTCCTTCTGCTTGGCAAGGTCGGCGGTCTGGGTGAACTCGGTGACGAGTTTCTCGACCTCCGGGTTGAACCAGCGCTGCGCGGTGAAGCGGGTCTTGCCCTTGTCCGAAGCGCTGAAGGCACGCTTGTAAGGATAGTAGGGCGAGGCCGATGCCGGCAGGCTGTTGATCGCCGCATCGAAGGTGCCGTTGATGAGGTTGCCGGTCCAGACGGCTTCCTCAGGCGTTTCGATCTTGGCGTCGATGCCGACTGCCTGCATGCCCTCGACGGCGAGGTTGACGGTGTCGATCCAGTCGGTCCAGGCGCTGGGGACGATGATCGAGAAGGAAATCTTCGTGCCGTCGGGATTGTCGCGGAAGCCGTCGCCGTCCTTATCCTTGTAGCCCGCCTCGTCGAGCAGGGCCTTGGCGGCATCGGCATCATAGGTTGCGAACTTGCCGAAGTCGGCCTTGACGGACGGGTCCGCCCAGCTCTTGTAAAGCTCGCCCATCAGTCCAGGATCTTCGTTCAGCGTCGGATAGCCGTAGCCGGCGACGTCGATCATCGTCTTGCGGTCGAGCGCCATGCTGACAGCCCGGCGGAACTTCAGATCGTTGAAGGCCTTCTTGTTGTTCTCGTTCGCCGTTTCCAAGTTGAAGAGGAAGGCGACCATGCTGCTCGGCGAATACCAATAGTGGAAATGCGCCGGATCCTTGGAGACATAGACATTGTCGATATCGGGAATGAAGGAGACACCCCAGTCAAGCGTGCCGTCGGCTGTCGCGGTCAGCATCTGGTTGTTGTCGGCAAGCTGCGGGAAGCGCATGCAATCGACCTTCAGGTGCTCGTTGTCCCAGTAGTTTGGGTTGCGGCACTGGTCGTAGGTCTGGCCGGTAAAGCGCGGCACTTCCGTCAGCGGGCCACTGCCGACCGGGGTTTCGTTGGCGAAGGTGACGGGATCGGCGACATCCTTCCAGACATGTTCCGGGACGATCGGCAATTGCGAGATCTGCTCGGCGGCGAGCGAGCTCGGATTGGCGAGCGTGAAGCGCACCGTCTGGGCGTCGACCGCCTGCACATCGGTGATGAAGGTCCAGATGCTGACGAAGTCGAGCGCCGGGAACTTCTTCAGGTAATCATAGGTGAACTTGACGTCGGCTGCGGTCAGCGGCTTACCGTCAGACCATTTCAGGTTCGGGCGCAGCTTGAACTCGATGCTCTTCAGATCGTCGGAGAGCTTGAAACTTTCGGCCAGGCGATAGACCGGCTTGTTGCTGTCGAAGCGGTTGAAAATAACCAGCGGCTCGTAGATGAAGTCGAGCGTCGACTGGCGCGATGAGGTCTGGTTGAATGGGTTGAAGTTGCGAACCCAGGTCGTCGCCGGTTCGATATTCGCCGTCAGAATCGTCTGCGCCATGGCCGATCCCGAAAGCAGCGTCAGCGCGGCGGCGGCAAGAAGATATTTTTTCATGTTTTATTCCCCTTTTCTTATGCGGTGAGAGTTGACGGGCCGGTCAGGAGACCAGCGCGCTGGCAAACATGTCTTCGACTTCTGCGTGGGCGGCGCGGACATCGACTTTGAGATTGCCGAGGCGCGCCTTGCCGGCGACGATCCGCTTGAGGGCGGCTTCCGTCAGCGGACGGGCGGCCTTGGCGGCAGCTTCGCTTTCCGGAATGTCGCCGTGGCTGTGGAGCGCGATGTCGAAGCCTGCGTCGAGCACCTGTTTGACGCGTTCCGGCAAGGTACCGGAGAGCGACTCCATGAAGATGCAGTCTGATATCAGCACGCCCTCATAGCCCATGTCCTTGCGGATCACGTCGTGCATGATGGGCGAGACGGACGCCGGCAGCTCCGCGTCATAGGCCGAGTAGACGACATGGGCGACCATCGCCCAAGGCGTATCCTTCAGCGCGACGAAGGGTTTGAAATCGGTCGCGGTGAGCGTCTCGCGGCTGGCGTCGACCACCGGCCGCTCCTTGTGGGAGTCGAGCGTCGCACGGCCATGGCCGGGAATGTGCTTGATGACGGGGATATTGCCGGTCTCGAGCAGGCCATCGACCACCTCGCGGCCGAGGGCCGCGATGAAATCGGGATCAGGGCCGAAGGAGCGGGCGCCGATGACCGCGCTCGTCGTCTCGAAGACGAGGTCGAGAACGGGCGAGCAGCCGCTGGAAAGGCCGAGTTCCGTCATCATCGCGCCCATGGCCTGGGAGGAAAGGCGCAGTGCTTTTTTGCCGAGATCGAAATCGCGGCGCGCAAGTTCGGCAAACTGGCCGAAGCTGCGAAAGAGCGGCCAGGGGCCGGCATCGAGATGCTGAACGCGGCCGCCTTCCTGGTCGGTGAAGACAGGTGCGTCGTCGCGGCCGACGGCTTCGCGGAAGCGGGCGATCAGCCGCTTGGTCTGCTCCGGCTCGCGCTGATTGCGCCGGCCGACGAACAGGCCGAGCGGATTGGCGTCGCGAAAAAGGGCGAATTCATCATCCGAAATCGTGGGAGTGGGAAGGCCGACGAAAAGGGCGAGCGGGGTCGAGGACAATTCTGTAGCTCCGGGATCAGATGGTCATTTCGGCGTGCTTCTCAGCATGCCTTCGTAGATGCCCTTGTCGGGGGCGGGGATGATGGTTGCGCCTGCGGTCTTGGCGTAGAAATCGACTGGCCCGGCATCGCCGATGAAGGCATAGGCGTGGCCGAGCGTCTTCATCGTCTGCAGGCAGGCGGAGAAGAGGGCGAGCCCGATACCTTTGCCGCGCGCTTCCGGGTCGACGCCGGTCGGGCCGAAGAAGCCGCGCGCCGTCGTGTCATAGCAGGCAAAGCCGAGCAGCTTGCCGCCGTCGACGGCGATCAGGCAGGCAACCGGCTGGCGGGAGAAGGCGACGGCGACTTCGCTCGCCCAGTTCTCGCTGAACCGTTCGCGAACCCAGCTGATGATAAGATGCAGTTCCGGGGGGAGGGCCGGACGGATGGAGATGCCGACATCATCGGCTTTCCGTTTCAGGTCGGCGAGCTCAGCGGAATACAAGCTCACAAGCAGGTCTGGCACCTGTCACTCCTCCAGTTATTCCTTTATTGCGGAATGTATCCCCTTTTAGTGTTATAGATTTGGCCATCTGACCGGGCTTGTCAACAAGGTTTTTCAGAAGGTCAAAGGGACTGCCCGCACTGCAACTGCGGTTTCAACGCAAAGTAGCTGCGGAACGAAAAAACGGCCCGGGAGGGCCGGGCCGTTTCGATTGGCTGCATCTATGCCGAGCGAGCGCTTATTCGCCGTCTTTCCACAGCGCATGAAAATGCTGCACCGGACCGTGGCCGGAGCCGACGGTGAGGCTTCCGGCTGCCGCGACCGCGCCGGCGAGATATTGCTTTGCGATGGCGACCGCCTCCCGCGCCGAGGCGCCCTTGGCAAGTTCGGCGGCCAGCGCGCTGGAGAGCGTGCAGCCGGTGCCGTGCGTGTTCTTGGTCGGCACGCGCATGGCTTCGAACCAGTGCAGGCCAGCGGCGGTGGCAAGGACGTCAGGACTTTCGTCGCTATCGAGATGGCCGCCCTTGACCAGCACTGCGGCCGGGCCAAACGCCCGCAGATGTTCGGCCTGCGCCGCCATCTCGGCTCGGTTTGTCGCCACCGGCTGGTGCAGCAGTGCGGCCGCTTCCGGCAAGTTCGGGGTCAGGAGTGTCGCAAGCGGCAGCAGCCGGCGGGTCAGCACGTCGACCGCCTCAGGCGCGAGCAAGGCGGCGCCACCCTTGGCGATCATCACCGGGTCGATGACGATCGGAATGTCGCGGTGGTCAGTCAGTGCACCGGCAACGGCATCGGCGATGCCGGCATTGGCGATCATGCCGATCTTGACGGCATCGACGCGCACATCGGCAAAGACGGCATTGATCTGGTCGGCGACGAATTGCGGCGGCACCAGATGCACGCCGCTGACGCCTTGGGTGTTCTGCGCCGTCAGCGCGGTCAGCACCGCCATGCCGTAGACGCCGCGGGCGGAAAAGGCCTTGAGATCGGCCTGGATGCCGGCGCCGCCCGAGGGATCGGAGCCGGCGATGGAGAGAACGTTGCGGATCATGCGCGGGCCTTTCGAATTTCTGCGGCGATGCGGCGCGTGGCCGCTTCGGGATCCGGCGTACCGCAGATGGCGGAGACGACGGCAAGGCCCTTGGCGCCCGCAGCAAATACTTGGGCGACATGATCCGCCTTGAGGCCGCCGATCGCAACCGACGGCACCGGCGAGGCCTTTACCAGCGTGGCAAGACCGTCAAAACCGATCGGCTGCTTGTGATCGGCCTTGGTCGGCGTCGCAAACACCGGCCCGACGCCGGTATAATCGACCAGATCCGGATCGACGGCGGCGGCAAGCGCCGCGGTCTCGACCGAGAGGCCAAGGATCATGGCAGGGCCGATCATCGTCCGCGCCGTGCGCGCGTCCATATCCTCCTGGCCGATATGCAGACCGTCGGCGCCGATGGCGATTGCCGCCTCGACATCGTCGTTGACGACGAGCAGGGCGCCGGTCCCGACAAGCGCCTGTTTCAAGGCGCGACCGGTCTCGATCATCCCGGCGGTGCCGGCATGTTTGTCACGCAGTTGCACCATCGTCGCGCCGCCGGCAACGGCAAGGCGCGCCGTTTCCACCATGCCGATCCCCGCGCAGAGATCGGGGTCGAGGACGAGATAGAGCGAAAGGTCGAAAGCCTTCATGCCGCCGATATCCTCGCCCTGGCGTCAAGCGTTTCGGCGTCGAGCGCTGCCAGCGCATCGAGGAAGCGCCAGGAGAAGGAGCCGGGGCCGGCGGCGCCGAGTGTCGCGTCTTCGCCGGCGATGGCGAAGGTCGAAAGGGCGGCGACCGTGGCGCCGAAAATGTCCTCGGGCGCCGTTGCCGCAAAGGCGCCGACGAGGCAGGTGAGCGAGCAGCCGAGCGCGGTGACTTGCGGCATCAAGGCCGATCCGCCTTCGATGCGCACGGCCCGCTCGCCGTCGGTGACGAAATCCACGGCGCCGGTCACGGCGACGACCGCCCGCTGACGCTCGGCGAGCCATCGCGCCGAACCTTCCGCCTGCTCGACCGGGTCGCGGCTGTCGACGCCCTGGCCGCGGCTCTCTCCACCGGCCAGCGCGATGATTTCGGAAGCGTTGCCGCGGATGATGGTCGGATGCAGCGCCAGGAGATCGGCGACGGCGTTGCGGCGGAAGGCCGTTGCATAATGGGCGACCGGGTCGAGCACCCAGGGCTTGCCGGCCGAGGCCGCCGTCTTCGCCGCCGCCTGCATGCCGTCGATCCATTGCGTCGACAGCGTGCCGATATTGATGGTCAGCGCACTGGCGATCCCGGCGAATTCGCCGGCTTCTTCCGCGGCATGCACCATGGCGGGCGAGGCGCCCGCGGCAAGCAGAACATTTGCGGCGATGTTCATGGCGACGTAATTGGTGATGCACTGAACGAGCGGCGGCTTCTCGCGCATCGCCTTCAGCATCGCTCCGGGTGTGGTCTTGGTCTGCATATGGCCCCTTTCAGGCGGGGGCGGCCACGGGGCGGTTCGTGCGGGCGATGCCGCGACCCCGAGCGACTCCCTCCGCCGGCATTATCCGGTTCAGGTTCGAAGGGTGCTTCTCAGCCCGTCTGTCGACGAACGCCCCTGTCTCTCATCGCGTTTCTTTTCGCAGAGAACGGGGCTGATGTCACCTCGAAAATGACAATCATGCGACCGACGCGGCGCGCGATGGCTATGGATGATTTATGGGTCGGGATCGCCTTTCATGAAGGACGAGAGATCGCCGCCGATTCGGGTCTTGACCAGGTTTTCCCGAAAGTCGTCTGCCGGTTCTCTTCCGGGTTGGCCGAGTCCTTGCCTTTTCGCCATGCGGCTATCCTCTCCTTTTTCAAAAGGAATAACCGCAGCAACCGTGGGTGCAATCAATTTCTAAAATACATCTTCGTCTTTGTGAGGGGTTGGCTGCCAGCATTGGTGAGGGTGCTGATGCGGGAAAGCAGTCTTTTCTTTGAAAGAATGAAGTTCATCTTCCCAAGACTTTTCTGCATTTGGAATAGCGCGAAGTTATTCATCCTATCCGTTCATCGATGGAATTTTTCAATGTAGCCGAGCACGAGAACAGCTTCGCGTAAGTTGCGTGTCGTCTCATCGCCTCGCCATTCAGTTTTATTCCGGCTGTCGAGATTTGGTGGCGATTTCGTTGCGGTAAGCCTCTCCCAGGGCGTGGAATCAAACTCCCAGAACGCGAAGTAAATATCTAACGGAAACTTTACCGTGCTGACACGCTTAGGTTGACCAAACGATGGATTGTAGCGATATGACTTTACACGCCAATAAAATCTTCCTGAAGTTGTATTTTCAATGAGAAAATTTTTGAAAGCCGATATGAAGTGGGGCCTCCAGACAGTCGCCTCCGTTCTGATATTCATCGCTTGGGCGAATCCTTCTTTTTCGCAATCTGCTGTTCCTGCCGATCAGGGAGCGGGGCAGGTGCAGGCGCCGCCGATAAAATCCCAGAAATTCGACGACTGGTATTATCGCTGCTCGGGTTCTGAAGGCACCGAGGCCTGCGAAGTCGCCCAGATCGCGCAAGTCGCCAAAGATGGCGAGAACGTCAATGTCCTGACGCTGGCGATCGCAGCTGCGCCGGCCGGGTCCCAAGGCAAGGGCGAGAAGGGCGGGGGCGAGAAGGGCAAGGGCGAGAAAGGCAAGCCGGGGCTGACGCTGACCGCTCTGCTGCCGCTCAACGTCTTCCTGCCCTCGGGCCTGTCGATCAAGGCCGACGGCAAGCCCGTTGCGAAACTTGACTACCGCAATTGCAACCAGGCCGGATGCTGGGCGCAGCTGGCGCTGGATACGAAGACGGCGACGGCGCTCAAGAAGGGCTCGACCGCCGAAGGGTTGGTGCGGCTGATGAACGGCCAGGACGTCAATATCCGTTTCTCGCTGAAAGGGCTGCAACCGGCCCTCGACGAACTTCAATCCATTGCCGCGAAGTAGCCGAATTTCAAAATGACCACTGAAATTCGATACTCCCTGGTCGCTGGCGCCGTCCTCGTGATGGGTGTCGCACCCGCTTACGCGCAGTCGCCTGCCGATGATTTCAACCGGCGCCAGGAGCAACAGTCGCAGACGCAGCGGCTGGATGCCCTGCGCCGCGCAACACCGGGCGGCGATGCGGATACGGAAGACGGCTCTTTGCCGGCCAGCCAGGCAAATGCTGCCTGTTTCGACATCACTCGCGTCGAGATCGATGGGGCAAATCTGCTATCGGCGCAGGAGATCGGCAAGGTGACGGCGCCTTACGGCAACCGATGCGTCGGCCTGGCAGAGATCAATGCCGTTCTCAGGGATGTGACGCACCTCTATATCGATCATGGATATGTGACCTCGCGTGCCTACGTGCCGCAGCAGGATATCGCCAAGACCAGGGTCCTCCGGCTGCTCGTCGTCGAAGGCACGCTTTCCGACATCTATCTCAATGGCCAGAAAGTGGCCGGCAACGCGTCGCTGGCGACAGCCTTTCCCGGCCTGATCGGCCGGGTCGTCAATATCCGCGATATCGAGCAGGGCCTCGACCAGATGAACCGGCTGCAAGCCAACGACGCCAAGTCGGCCATGCTGCCCGGCCCGAAGGACGGAACCTCCATCCTGAACATCGAAAACCGCCCAGGCCGCCCCTGGCATGTCTCCTTGGGCAACAACAATATGGGGCAGGAAAGCACCGGTTTTTCCAGGAGTTCGGCATCGCTCGGCTTCGACGATCTGCTTGATATCAACGATCAGTGGTCGTTCTCCTACGAGCATAGCGGTCCGGACTATCCGTGGAGCAACGACGGAAACGGATATGGCAACAGCTATTCCGGCAATGTCAGCGTCCCCTACGGCTATTCGACGGTTTCGCTGAACGGCTCCTGGTACCAGTATGAAAGCACGGTCGAAGGAAATTTCTCATCGCTCGAAACCTCGGGCAATTCAGGGCAGGCGGGACTCGGCCTCGATCGCGTCGTCTTCCGCGACAAGGATTCGATCACGACGGTCCGCAGCAGCCTGACCTACAAGCAGACCAACAACTTTCTGCTCGGCAATCTGATCGAAGTCGGCAGCCGCCGCTATACGGTCGGCGATATCGGCATTTCCCACTCCCGCCGCATGTTCGGCGGCATCTGGGTATTCGACGTCAGTTATGACAAGGGGCTCGGTCTCTTCGATGCCGTGGACCCCGGAGATCCGGGTGCCGGAAATGCAGACCCACGCTTTTCCAAATTCAACGCGACGGTCAGCGTAACGCAGCCATTCCAGGCCGCCGGCCGGCAGTTCGAACTGACCTCGCTGGTCAGCGGTCAATATTCCCCCGACAATCTTCTCGGCGCCGAGCAGATCTCGCTCGGCAGCTACAGCAATGTCCGCGGCACGCGCGAAAGCGTGCTCTTCGGCAATAACGGCATGTTCAGCCACAACGAGATCGTCTGGAGAACGGGGTCCAACCAGGGTGGCGGCGCGGCTGCGAAGGCATTCGGCGAGCTGCGCCCCTATCTCGGCTTCGATTACGGCCACATCTACGCGCAACAGCGCCTCGATATATCAGGCGGCGATCTCGCCAGCTGGACGGCCGGCATCCGCGCTGTCGGCGGCACCCTCAATCTCGACATCGGCTATTCACACCTGGTGACCGGCAGCATCGACAACGGTGCCGACGGCCTGTTCTACGCGAGCACGTCGATGCGCTGGTGACCAACAAATATCTGATTGAATTTATAAGCGAATTCTGGAGCTTCTGTATGCGTATCGTGCGTTTTCTAACCCTTCTCCTTCTGGCAGCGACGCTTGCGTCCTGCGTCACCACCGACCCGCGGCTGGTCTCGGCTCTCAAGCAGACCTCGGTTTCGCAGATCCGGGTCGAGACCGCTCCCGACGTCACGATGGGCGGCTTCTTCAATCGCACGAAGCCGGACCCGCAGCTGCCCGCCGTGGTGCGGACATTGCAGAGCACCATGGCGCGCGACCTGACTGGTCTTCCCGGCGGACCGGTCAAAGGTCGGCTGGTTGTGACACTGCATACGGTCGACGTGTCGAGCAAGGCGGGACGCGTCATCGCCGGAAGCGATAGCTACATCCAGGGAACGGTGCGGCTGGAAGATGCCAAGACCGGCCAGCTGATCGCCGAAGCCCAAAGCATTCGCGGCGACGATAAGGGCGTAAAGGGCGGTGGCGAAATCGGCATCGTCATTGCGATGGCCATTAATGCTGCGCAGTCCCAGGGAGAGGACGCGCTCGCCCAAAGGCTCTCCAATTCCTTCACCCGCAATGTGAAGACCTGGCTCACCCAGAAATAGGCCTGCGATGAGGTTCAGTGCCGCCGCGGTGACGGCGGCACTGAGCAACGATTGATATCGAGACACAAAACCAGTTGTGCGTTTGGGAAGACAAAACGATGCGTGAGAAAACCGGTCTTGGTTCTGAAGCAAGGGGTCTTGGCTGCCGGCTCGGCAGATTTGCCAATCGCTCGCTTGCCGTCGTGCTCAGCGCACTCTTGGTCTTTCAGCCGATGCTGGCCAATGCCCAATCGGTTTCCGCGAGCACCACGGCGCCCGTCGCCAACCAGCCGGGCGTCGGCACCGCCCCGAACGGCGTGCCGCTCATCGACATCGTCACCCCGAATGCGAGCGGCCTGTCGCATAACAAATACGACAATTTCAACGTCGGCACGCCGGGCCTCATCCTCAACAACTACAAGGGCGAGGTCGGCACCTCCAATCTCGGCGGCTTGACGCCGGGCAATCCCAATCTCAACACATCAGGTCCCGCATCGGTCATCCTCAACGAGGTCACCAGCGGCAACCGCTCGGGATTGAACGGCCCGATCGAGGTGTTCGGCGGCCGGGCGGATGTCGTCATCGCCAATCCGAACGGCATCACCTGCGACGGCTGCGGCTTCATCAACACGCCGCATGCGACGCTGACCACGGGCGCGCCTCAAATCGGCGCCGATGGCAAGCTCAACGGCTTTACCGTCAATGGCGGCGACGTCACCATCGGGCCGAACGGCGGCAATTTCTCCGCCGGGTCTGGCGCCGTCGACCTCTTCGACATCGTTTCTCGGGCGGTTCACGTCAACGGTCCTGTCTATGGCAAGGATCTTCGCGTCACGGCTGGCCGCAATCAATTCGATTATGCCACCGGCAACGCCACGGCACTTGCCGCGACGTCCGGAACGCCGGAATATGCGATCGACGGCACAGCACTCGGCGCCATGCAGGCCGACCGCATCAAGATCGTCGTCACCGAAAAGGGTGCCGGTGTGCGCATGAGCGGCAATCTTGCCGCCAACACCAACGAGCTGTCACTGTCGGCCGACGGCAAGATCTCGCTCGGCAACGTCTCCGGCCAGCAGGGCGTTTCGATCTCCTCGAAGGCGAAGGTGACGGCCGCCAAGGTGGCCTCTAAAGCCAAGGTCGCAGTTCAGGCGGGGCAGGGCATCACGCTGGATACGGTCGCCGCCGATGGCGACATCGTGCTGTCAAGCGGCAGCGGGCTGTTGAGTGTCGGCGGCGAGGTGAACAGCGCCGCCAACGTGCTGATGTCGTCGGCGGCCGGCATTGCCGCCGGCAGCATTACCGCCGGCAATGCGCTCTCTTTGTCCGCTACGTCGGGCGACATCCAGGTTGTCGGTGCGGTCAAGGGCACCGGCGCGCTCTCCATCACCGCCACATCAGGCGCGATCTCGGCTGCCTCGCTCGTCAGCAGCAACAATATCGCGCTTTCCGCCGGCGCCGATATCGGCGTCTCCGGCGATATTCTGGCGCAGGGCAACGTCACGGCGTCAGGCCGCTCGATCTCGGCCGATACGGTCGTTTCCGGCCTCGACATCGCTGCGACCAATGCGGCAAACGGCAGCACGGTTCTATCAGGCGCCGGCGACATCCAGCTTGCCGCCAGCAGCGGCGCGGTCGATGTCGAGGCACTTCTGTCGGCCGGCGATACGTCGGTCACGTCAGCGACGCTGACGGCCCAGAGCGTCATCGCGCATGGCGCGGTCGCGATCAACGCGGCCACGGACGTCAGCGGTCAGATCCTCAGTGCCGGCAACATCGACCTCACCGGCTCGGCCATCTCGGCCGACGCCATCATGGCCGGCATCGACTTTGCGGGAACGGAAGCGGCCGGCGGCAATATCGTGCTGACGCAGAGCGGCGATCTCTCGCTTGCCGCGAGCGGCGACATCGATGCCGGCACCCTGCTTGCTGCCGGCAATCTCTCGGCTTCCGCCGCCAATATCGGTGCGGCGACCGTGACCAGTCATGGCGCGATCACGCTGTCCGGCAACACGGATATCTCCGGCCAACTCCTCGCCGCCGGCGATGTATCGATCGGCGGCGGCTCGATTGCAGCGGGCACGATCGTCGCCGGCATGGACTTTGCCGCCACCGCCGCCTCGCCGAGTGGCGCCATCGCCGTCGGCACGGCCGGCGACCTGACGCTTGATGCCGGCAGCAGCGGGAGCGTCGATATCGACACGCTGCTTGCCGCAGGCGCGCTCCTCATCGATGCCGGTCGTTTCCAGGCCGACAATGTCAGCGGCCACGGCGCCGTTGCCATCAACGCCGATACATCGGTCACCGGCCAGCTCCTTGGCGCCGGCGACGTCTCGGTCACGGGTCCCGCCATTCAGGCCGGCGCCATCGTCTCCGGCGTCGATTTTGCCGCCACCGCCCAGTCGGCCAATGGCGACATCGCTCTGGGGCAGGCCGGCGATCTCACGCTCAAGGCGACGACCACCGATATCAGCGCCGGCAACCTGCTTGCCGCCGGAAGCGTCGATGCCAGCGCAGCGGGGGATGTCAGCGCCAACGTCGTCGCCCATCAGGACATGACGATCGTTGCCGGCGGCTCGATCGATCTTACCGGCCAGTCGCTTGCCGCCGGCAACGCCAGCCTCTCGGCGCGGGATATCACCGTCGATACTCTCGTTTCCGGCCTCGACTTCGCGGCCACAGCTGCATCCGCCGGCACGCTGAAGCTCCAGCAGACCGGCAGCATGAGCCTTGCCGCAACAAGCGGTTCGATCACCGCCGGCAACGCCCTGCTGAGCAGCGGCGCTCTTTCGGCCAGCGCCAGCCAGAATATTGCCTATAACAAGCTCCAGAGCCTCGCCAGCGCTGCGCTCACGGCGTCGGGCGGCCAGATCAGCTACGGCAATCCCACCCGCACTGCCGGCAACCTGACGCTCAGCACGACCAATATCGATCTCTCCAATGGCCGGGCGAGCAACATTGCCGCCGGCGGTACGCTGACGCTCAATGCGGCGAGCGCCAACCTTGCCAACAGCAGCCTCACACTCGGCGGTCTTGCCCTCAATCTCTCCGGCACGGCCGATATCAGCGGTGCCCGGGTCAACGCCGTCACCAGTGCCGGCGGTTCCGGCGATGTCGCCATCAAAGCGGCCGGCCTTACCACGACGGCCGGCACGGCGCTGCTCGCCGCCCACGATTTGACGCTGACGCTGCCGTCGCTGACCAATACCGGGCAGTTGGCCGCCGGCCACGATCTCACATTCAACATTTCCGGCGACTTTACCAACAGCGCCACGGGCCTGACCTATGCCGGCAACAACGCCAACCTCTTCGTCAGCGGGGTGCTCACCAACAATCAGGGCGCCATCATATCAGGCAACGATCTGACGATTGCCGGGGCGACATCAGCGCAGAGAAATGCGGCGGTCACCAATGTTTCCGGGCTGATCCAGGCCGGAAACGACATGTCGATCCTGACCAGCAACCTGACCAACCAGCGGGCCGCCACGCCGCAATGGACCACCGGTACCCTGGTGTCGTCAGGCGTCGTCAGCGGTTTCACGCTGAATCCCGTCGCCGCCGGCCTGCCGTTCGGCTACCTCGAGACCGCAGACCAGAACATGTACCAGCTCTATGCGGGCGTGGATCCGGCCTTGTGGCAGGATTATGAACCGCTGCTCTGGTCGAAGGCGACGCTTGCCGACGGCACGACCTATCATGCATGGACATGGATCTCGGCCGACGGACCCGAGAAGGTCGGGCCGATCATCGACTGGATCAGGGACCGGGTGCCGAGGGACGCGAACGGCAATCCCGTTGTCGATCCCAACAATCCGTCGCGCTATTTCATCGTCGACGAGGTGAATTTCAGCGGCTCGGACGAAAGCACCACCTACACCTGGGATTGGTCGTCCAATCTCAGTCAGTCGGTCTATGAGGACCGCTTGGTCGGCACGCTCAGCCCGGAAGCGACGATCCGGGCGGGCCGCAACCTTTCGATCGACGCCACGAATCTGACCAATTCCTACAGCTCGATCGAGGCCGGCGGCAACGCAACGCTGAAGGGCTCGACACTCAACAATACGGGCGTCACGCTCTTTCGCACGACGACGACAACCTGCAACGCCCAGGGCGCCTGCACGGCCTATGATGGCAATGGCAACGCCAATCCCTCGAAGAACATCGCCAACGGCTCGACGATCGTCAGCTCCGTCCAGGCGATCGGCGGCGTCTCGGCCAACATCAAGGCCGGCGGCGCGCTTTCCGTGGATTTCGGCAGTGTCAACAACACCTCAGCAGCCGGCTCGATGGCCGGCGGCGCCAGCCTGGCGGCATCAAGCAATCCCGGCGATCCGCTCTCGGCGCTCTCCGGTCTGACCGCCGGCGGCGCGATGTTCAACGTCAACTCGGCGCTCGGCGGCGTCACCGCCAACGGCGGCAGCCTGCTTGCCGGGCTCGGCAATATTGCCGAGCGCATCCGCGTCGACGGCGCAGCTCTTGCGGCCGCCGCCAAGCCGCAATCGGGCGGCTTCGGCGGCACCATACGCGGACAGATCTTCCTGTTCGAAACCCGCGCCGAATTCCTCGACGTCGGCAAATTCTACGGCTCCGGCTATTTCATGAAAGAAATCGGCTACGTGCCGGAGACGACGGTTCCGTTCCTGGGCGATGCCTATTTCGAGAACCAGCTGATCGACACGCAGTTGCGGCAGCTTGTCGGCGAAGGGCTCGGCAGAAGCACCTTCATCGCCGGCAATGACGCCATCGAGCAGATGAAGACGCTGCTCGACGAGGGTGTCGACTATGCCAAGAAGCACCACCTGGCCGTCGGCCAAGGCCTCACGCCTGAGCAGGCGGCGGCGCTGACCACGTCGATCGTCCTCTACCAGTGGCAGACCATCGACGGCGTGCAGGTGCTCGCGCCCGTCGTCTACGTCGCTGCCGCCGACCGGCAGAAGCTGACCGGTGCCGGCGCCGCCATAGCGGGCGGCTCGGTCAATATGAATGTCGGCAATCTCGACAATTCCGGCCTGATCGCATCCGCTGGCGGCCTGACCGTCTCCGGCAGCTCCATCCAGGGCAGCGGCACGTTCCTGTCGCGCGGCGACACGGTGCTCAATGCCACCAACGGCATCACGCTTGCCGCCCAGACAATGACGATCGGCGGCCAGAACCTCGTCAACACCAATGCAGGCGTGACGGCAGGCGGCAATCTGCAGCTCGCCGGCGGCAGCGGCGATCTGGCGCTGAAGGGCGTCAAGGTCAATGCCACAGGTTCCGCCCAGCTCTCCGGCAACAATGTCACGCTCGCGGCGGCCAAGGTCGACAATGCAGGCCAGCAGAATGCCACCGGCAGCCAGATCGCGAGCGGCGGCAGCCTGACGATCAAGGCAACCGACAACGTCAACGTCATCGGCAGTTCGGCCAAGGCGGGCACGACGCTCGATGTGACTGCCGACAACGGCTCTGTGGCCGTGGTGTCGACCGATGTCGCCCGCAGCAACCAATCCGGCTACACCAAGACCCTCTCCACCGACCAGCAGCAATCGCAGCTTTCCTCCGGCACGGATACGACGATCAAATCAGGCGACGACATCCTGCTCTCCGGCTCCTCCATCAAGGCCGAGGGCAAGGCGGCGTTGAGTGCCGGCGACGACATCGATATCACCGCCGCGCAGGAGCAGTCCGCATCCACTTTCGGCAAGAAGTCCGCCTCGTCGATCACACATGTCGGCTCGGAGATATCAGCCGGCGGCGATCTCTCGGTCACCGCGGGCAACGGCAGCGGCGATCACGACCTCAACATCGTCGGCAGCAAGCTCGCCGCCGACGGCAAGCTCGCTCTCAAGGCCGACGGCGACGTGACGATCGCCGAAGCCACCGACACCGCGACCCTCGACACCAGGCTCAGCACCAAGGGCGGTTTCCTCGGCACGAGTGAGAAGACCACCACCCATCTGGAAACGACGACGGCTATCGGCTCATCGATCAGCGGCGGCGCAGGCGTCGACATCACCTCCGGCAAGGACACGGTCATCTCCGCATCGAAGATCGAAGCCGGCAAGGCCGACGACACCGACCCGGCGGACCTCAACATCAGCGCCGGCGGTGACCTGATCATCGCCTCCGGAATGGATACCAGCGCCAAGGACGACAAGGGCTCGCGTAGTGGCTTCCTGTCCAAGGGTTCGTCCAGCCACAAGAGCTACGATGAGACCACCGTCGCCTCCGAGCTCGGCGCATCGGGCAATATCAATCTGACCGCCGACGGCGCGGCTGTTATATCGGGTTCGAAGGCCACTGCCGACAAATCGATTTCCGTCATGGCCGACAGCGTTTCGATCATCGGCGCGCAGGAAACCCACGAACTCGAGGAGCAGCGCAAGAAATCCGGCTTCGGCGTCGGCGGCGGTGGCGGTTTCATTTCGATCTATGGCAGCCAGCAGAACAGCGGCAAACAGGCCTCCGAGCTCAATGTGGCATCGGTGCTGTCTGCCGGAACGGACGTCGCACTCAAGTCACGCGACACCGACATCAACATCCTCGGCTCGCAGATCTCTGCGACAGACAACATCACGCTCGACGCGGCGCGCGACGTCAACATCACCCCGGGCGCGGAAAGCGAGTCGTCCGAGGAAAAGGAAAAACGCTCCGGCTTCGGCATTTCCTTCGGCTCAAGCAGCAGCGGCTTCTCCGTGGGCATCGGCATGTCATCGGTTTCCGACACGACGAAGCAAGGTTCGCAGACCAACGCGATGGCCACGCTGTCCGCCGGCAACGACTTGACGATCAAGGCCGGGCGTGACGCCAACCTGCAGGCCGCTGACGTCTGGGCCGATCGCGACGTAGCGATCATTGCTGAGCGTGATGTCAATTTGCTGAGCGCGGAAGACAAGTCGAACTACGAGAGCGTGCACGAGCAGTTCTTCGCCGGGGTGACGCTGTCGGTTTCGACAGGGCTGGTTAGCGCAGGCCAGAGCATTGCCGGCGCTGCACAGAAGATCGCCGGCATTTCGGACGGCTACACGGCAGCCAACGCCGCCTTCGCCTCGCTCAAGGCCTATGACGCCCTCCAGCAGCTTTCCAGCATCGCCAAGGACGGCGGCAGCATCGCATCCGTATCGCTGACGGCAGGCTTCAGCTACGAGAAGAGCAGCGCCTCCTCGTCCACTTCCACGCCTGTTGTCACCAGCGTGGGGGCCGGACGATCGGTCACTATCGAAGCGACTTCCGGCGATCTGACGGGGCACGGCGCGCAGATAACGGCGGGATATGACTACGGCGTGGTTGCATCCGATGACGACAAGTCTGGCGACATCACGTTGAAGGCCGGGCACGATATCATGCTCGAAAGCGCTCAGGCGACCAGTGAGACGGCCAGCGACAGTAAATCGGCAAATGCCAGCTTCGGCTTAAACGCAGGTATCGGCCTGCAAGGCGTCGGCGTAGGTCTCACCGGTGGCGCCGGCGCGGGAATGTCGAAATCCGATGCCACTTCGGTCACACAAGTCAACAGCCATGTCACTGGCAGCGGCGATATCACGATCAAATCCGGCAACGATACGACACTTAAGGGCGCTGTCGTTTCTGGCGATACGATCACAGCTGAGGTCGATGGTGATCTCAGTATCATCTCCAGCCCCGATACTGGCAGCAGCACGAACAGTTCTGCCTCTGCCGGCTTTACGCTCGGGGGCACCTTGCTCTCTGGTATCCAGTTTGGCGGTGGCCTTGGTTCCGGCACAACGAACTGGATTAACGAGCAATCTGGCCTTCTATCCACTGGTAAGATGGATATCGAAGTCGGTGGCAATACCGACCTTCAGGCCGGCAAGATCATCTCTGATAGCGGTGACTTGGCGCTTTCGACCGATACGCTGACCTACAGCGATTTCCTCGGACAGAAGGGCTATGAGGGCTTCAGCGCCCAGATCGGCATTGAGATTCCCGGCAACGAGTTGCCCGGTGCGTCGCCGGCAAACAACACCCTCGAAGGCACTTACAAGCTCGACGACACGCGCCAGACCGTACGTGCCACCGTCGGCCCTGGCACCATCACCATTCGTAACGAGGAGAAGCAGGCGGCCTTGGAGCAATCCGGAGCCACCGCGCCGCTCGCTGACCTCAATCGCGATCCCGACAACGCTTACGAGATCACACGCGACAAGCATATTGATCTGGAAATCTATCTTTCAACGCGAAGCGTCAACGCGCTTGCAGAAGGCATCCAGAATGCGTTCGCCCCGGGCGGATTCATTGATCGATACCTTCTTGGCAAGCGGCTTACGCCAGAGGAAGTCGCCAATGTCAAAGCTGGCGTTGATGCGCTGGTAAACGGTGGTGAATTTGTCGGCTGCGGTCAGAAGCAGGGTTTCAATCTGCTCGACCTCTTCTTCACGCCCGCTTACGCCGACGGTTTCTCCACGGATTGCACGATTAGGCAGGCGGACGGCCAATTTATCCATCTGGGTATCAAGACTTATCAAGCGTGCCAGGATGCCATTTACGCCTATCTCAACTCCCTCGATACCGAGGAACGGCTGAATGTTATCAAGGCTGCCGCCTTCGCGTTTGGTGTCGACCACCCCATCGACGCGGACAGCCAGATCAAAAATAGCTGGCTGCTGGACGCAATTGATAGGCTTGACGGCGGAATCTCCGGCGGCACAGCCTATCAGGCGTATCTTGACGCAAGGCGTGACGCGGCTCTCATCGGAGAGCAGTTGCAAGGGGAACAGTGGGCGATTTGGAACGACCCCTCGACGACGCTTTCCGAAAAGTTCCAGAAATTGGAGAAGACGGGCCTCGACATCAACGCCGTGATCGCAATAGCGATCACGGGAGGGATAGGACCCGGACTTAACGCGGCCCTCGTAAGAAATATCGTCCGGGAGAACACGACGCCATTTGGAACAAGTGGGAAGGCATACAACATCAAATCGGAGACCGAGCTAACGTCTTTATTCAGCAGACTTACAGTCGGCGCAAAAGACGTAGGCGCCAAGAATTATGACGGCACAATGAAAATGTTGCCAGATGGAACGAGAATTGGTTTACGAGAAACCTCGGAAACCGGAGGGAAAACGATAGACATATTTCCAGGAAAAGGAACTCCCTACAAAATCCATGTGGAGCCGGAGTAAGACTGTGGACAGAGAATATGCAAAGACAATCGTGGACTACCTCTATGATGAAGGAGATAGGGATATAATATTCTTCGGGTTCATCATCGGTGTCGTTAGCTTCGACAGAGAGGATGCCCCATACGAAAAATCTGAAGCCGACAGATTTAACCACGCACTCCGGCTGGCTAATTTCCTGATTTCTGAAGGAGATTTTAGTCCTGGAAAATCAATCCGCCAGGAAAATGGTAACTTTAGAAAAACCTTGTACGAAGACGGATTTGAAGAGTTTCGTCAAGACTTGGAGAATTTATTTGATGGAGGCGGCATCGACAATATCGATCTCGTTGCCGGTCCTTGGTTGATCAAAAACAACATTGGCAAGTCGGCGCCAACCGTCCCGAACAGCATTTCTGAATTATTTGGTGACTCAACCATTGGGTGACCTTGCTAAAGGACTTTGAGAGGGATCATCGATGATGCTCTCGGACGGTACGGGCCACCGTCGGTCCGGGCGACATCGTCATTCGCGATCAGAACCAGCAGGCCGCTCTCGAACAGAACGGCACTTCCACGCGTCCGCTTGATGAACTCAACCGCGATCCCGACAAGGCCTACGAGATCACCAGGGACAAACATGTCAATCTCGATGTGTATCTGTCGACCAACAGTCTCGAGGCGGCAATCAAGGCCGGGCAGACAGTCGCGGAAGCGATTGGCAACGCCCTTGATCGATTGGCTGCAGATGGCAAATTGTCAGCCAGTGACCATAGCTCTGCGGCAGCGCTGTCCGCTTACCGCAATGATCCGAAGGTTCTGGCGCAGTTAGCGAGCTGCGGTCAACAGAGTGGCGATGCGGGTTTTAGTATCTTCGATTGGCTGATTACGCCTGCGTATGCCAACCCTGCGAGTTGCCTTATCACTGCCGGAAGCCAGACGTACACAATTACGCCGAGCGGAGCACTGGACTGCTTGGGATTGTTCCTGACGGAGACACGGCTTGCCGCATCGCAAGCGAGCGCAGCAGCGACAGCCGCCACTATAGCTCTCGCCAGCTTGTTCCTCCTCGTTTCCGCCGGGCCAGCAGGTGCAGCGATCGACCAAAAGACGACGCTCAAAGACGGCACTATCGTCCATCTTACGGGGCAACAGGACCAATTTAAAAGGAGCGTTCTTGTCACCTTGCCTAACGGTCAGGAGGTTTCACTGGTCCTCAACCTCACGGCAAGTGGTGGTTATGAACTGGTTGCTGGAAGGGTGCTGGACGGGGCCATGCCGGTCACAATGCTTGCCGATATGGCAAAGCAGCTGTCTCGTGGAGGTATAAGTGTTGTCTATAATGAGACGAGCAATTCAAACAACGCAAATGAGGAAAAGCCTAACCTTCTCGATCCTGACGCCGCCGGGGATGTCTTGGACGGGGATGCGGAAGGCGGAGGTCATCGTCCTGGTACGGGAAACCCAGGAAAAAGCGAGTTTCCAAGCGGATGGTCCGACGAAAAAATTCTCGGAGAAATTTCAGACGTCGCGACTGATCCTGCTTCTGATCGATTGCCTGGTCGGGATGGCGCAACGGTTGTTATAGGCGAGCGCGAGGGTGTTAAAATCAGGGTTATCGTAGGGTCCGATGGCAAGATCATTAGCGGTTGGCCGGTAAAAGGTCCGGGTGTCGTGCAAAACCCGAAATAGGAGATGCAGTTGTCACGCAGATTTGAGGAAATTGAATTGCTATTTCAGGGCCTAATGGAATCAGCAAAATCAGAGCTATCTGAATCGGAATGCACTGAAATACAAGAATATATCGATGTCGGTGAGTATGGACTTGCGTTGAGAACAGCAGTCGCGATTTATGCCGAGGAAAACAAGGTGGCGAGCATTGCGGTAAGGGACTTCATTCGTCGTTTGGCGAGCGCCATGAATATTGACGTTGATCAGCTGCTAGGGCGATTACCGAATTGAAATGCCGGGGTATCAGCATTGGAGGTGTTAGGTCAGGATTCACTGACCGCCTCTATTTCATGCTAAATTATGACAAGGGAAAGCGAGGTGTTTTCAGAAAGATAAAATACAGGCCCGCAATGCGAAGGCTTGCGGGAGGTTCTTCATGACTAGGGGCAAGGCTATTCGGCCAGTCCGCAGGCGTCTGACGTTGATGGCCGAAGTCCAATGTTGGGCGATTTGGGACATGGAAATGCGCGACAATGTTGACCCCTACACGCTGCCAATTTCGCGACAGCTTGCCGAGGAGATAAATCAATGGTCGGATCGGCTTGATGCCATTTACAAGCTGGATCACGTCCTGGCACATCTGTGCGCCAGGCGGATAGTGGCTTTTGCAAAACCCTATACGAAGGTGGATTTGAAGAGTTTCGAAAAAATTTAGAGGGGTTATTTGATGAAGGCGGCATCGATAATATCGATCTTGTTGCCGGTCCTTGGTTGATCAAAAATTATATTGGTCAATCCGCGCCAGCTATACCGGATAGCGTTGCCGAGCTGTTCTGATGATATCCCCAATGAATGGTGCCGAGCGGCAAGCTGATCTCCGGCGGTTGAACGCAATACAGATCCTCAACTCAAATCATGTAGCCCCGTCGTAATCGCCGGCCCAACCGAAAACTCCGAAAACTGCACCCTCAGCCCGCTGCGCTCCGGCGTGCAGGCAGTCGGTCCGACCTCATAGCGCGTGGCCGCCGGGAAGGGCGCTAACCGCAGCAGCGGCCAGACGCTGCCGTCGCGCGAGGCCTGGATGCGCATGGCGCCGTTTTTGATGGTCACGCGGATGTGGAAATCCTCCAATTCCCTGAAGGGCTGCGCCACCGACCAGTCGGACTTGCCGTCGGTGACGACGGTGCTTAGGAAGGGTTCGCCGTCGGTGAACTCGACGCCTGACTTCACCCAGCGTCTTTCGTCGATGCGCACCATCAGGCCGGCCTGGTCGTAGAGGGTGCGGAATTCGCCCTGGACGCGGATCTGCGCGGTAAAGCTCTCGGTCGTGGGAAAGGTGAGGAAATGGCCGCTGTCGCGGGTGAAGCCGTAGTGGGTTTCACGCCAGAAATCGGTCTTCTCATCGGTCGTCAGGGTGAGGGCGGCTTCGTCTGCCCGCCAGTTGGCCGGCTCGTTCAGCCATGTCCCGTCGTTGAAATCGATGCTCATCCTGTTCTCCCGTTCCGTTGAAGCCTTGCCGCAGGGCGATCGCCTTACTTTGGCATAATACCCGGCCGTGGTGCAGAGGGCGTGCCGCAGCCGAAGATGGTGTTTTTCCGGCGTCACCTTCGAAGAGCAGATCATTGACGCACTCGACCACGTCGGTGCTGCCAGGAATGGCGTACCAGTGACTGTATCGCTTAAAAACGGCAAAGAGGTTACGACCATTCCCGATCTTTGGGACAAAACTGTCGTGGGAATAGTTGAGGCGAAGAATGTAAAATATCTATCCAATTCCGATCAACTGCGCGCGCAACTGAGAGCTGCTGAAGCGTTCGGGCAGCCGTTTAACCTCGTCGTTAGTCCGAACACTAGGCCTACAAAGCC
This sequence comes from Rhizobium sp. BK112, assembly GCF_014193215.1. Classification (NCBI taxonomy): domain Bacteria; kingdom Pseudomonadati; phylum Pseudomonadota; class Alphaproteobacteria; order Hyphomicrobiales; family Rhizobiaceae; genus Rhizobium; species Rhizobium sp. BK112. Next base: position 344,979 of record NZ_JACHYZ010000003.1, on the reverse strand, counting down.
CCTGGAGCGCGAAATCAGACGAATAAATGAACTTGTTGGGGGCGGCATTTATCGTTTCGATCCTGCAACCGGTTTAATAACCGATTTTTAGAGGCGCGACATGAAACACCATATGATGCGCATGTTCATCAATACGGACGCTGCTACCACTGATTGGTCCGTTGGCAAGGAGGTGCTGTTGGCCTTCTGCGAGGCGGATTTTCGCCTGGTACCTGAGAGCATATATCAATGGGAGACGCGCATTGGCGAGTTTCATTCTATCGAGCAGTGTGAGCCCCATTGGGCAGGAATTGCGCGCTCGCGCATTAGGGGATCATTGATTGAGTTTCCTATCGGCCTAGGCTGGAGAAGAAAAAAAGACATCAGATATCAAGCTGAAATCAAGCATAGCCAAACCAACATGCTTGGACATTGGCTTAGTGGGAAGCTTTCGGTTTATGCCGCGCCACATAAGACGGTTGATTGGCTGCCGGCTTTCCGGCGTCTGTGCCGCGTCATGAGGCCCACTTTTGGTTTGCTGCATTACTTCGTACCTATCGAAGACACGGAACGGTCTGGGACACCTGAGAGTTATTTTGGTGGAGGAGTGGTGCCCCCTAGAGGAACGCTTAAGGACATTCCGAATCTCGGTTGGGCCACATTTCTTGGAGGAGAGTTGGCCAAAGCAGTCAAAGCCGAACAAATTGAAGAAGCGGGCTTCACTATCGAAAAAATCAATGACGGCTACTTGTTGAGACTGACGGACAATATAAATGACTTAGCCGACAATTATTCCCATTTCTCGAAACGGAGGGCGGAACTCAAGAAGTTGTTTCCCGACGATTTCTTTCTCGTCAAGCATGAGCCGATCTCAGTATAACGGCGGGTGTGTCGCCGCCCGTGAAACCCCATGTGATCCGTTATGTTCGTCAATACCGACGCTGTAACCACCTGACCTGCCACTGAGAATTTCCTCCAGAATGGATTAGAGTCCGGCCCCTTGAGGACGGACATATGAAGAAGCAGAGATTTACGGAAGAGCAGATTATTGCGGTGCTGAAGGAACAGGAGGCAGGTGCGAAAGTGGCCGACCTCTGCCGCAAGCAAGGGATTTCAGAAGCAACGTTTTATAATTGGAAAGCCAAATACGGCGGCATGGAAGTCTCCGAAGCGAAGCGTCTGAAGGCGCTTGAGGACGAGAATACCAAGCTAAAGAAGTTGCTGGCCGAGCAGATGCTCGATGCAGCCGCACTCCGCGAGCTTCTTGCAAAAAAATGGTAGGGCCTGCCGCCAAGCGTGAAGCCGTCACCCATCTGAAGGCCGTCATGGGTCTCTCGGAGCGGCGGGCCTGCCAGATCATATCCGCCGACCGCAAGACGGTCCGCTATCGGTCAAGTCGACCACCGGAGATAGAATTGCGGGCGAAGCTGCGCGACCTCGCCAACGAGCGGCGGCGTTTCGGCTATCGTCGGCTGTTCATCCTGCTTCTGCGGGATGGAGAGCCGTCCGGCGTCAATCGCATCTACCGTCTTTATCGCGAGGAAGGGCTTTCCGTTCGCAAGCGAAAGGCCCGGCGGCGTGCTGTCGGCACGCGTGCACCGATCCTGGTCGAGGCGAAAGCCAATGCCCGCTGGTCGCTGGATTTCGTCCACGACCAGTTCGCCTGCGGCAGACGATTCCGGGTCCTCAATGTCGTTGATGACGTGACGCGCGAATGCCTGGCAGCGATCCCGGACACGTCTATCTCTGGTCGACGTGTCGCCCGAGAACTGACAACGCTGATCGAACGACGCGGCAAGCCCGGAATGATTGTCTCCGACAACGGCACCGAACTAACGTCGAATGCCATTCTCGCATGGTCGAGGGATCACAAGGTGGAGTGGCACTACATCGCACCGGGGAAGCCAATGCAGAACGGATATGTCGAGAGTTTCAACGGTCGAATGCGCGACGAGTTACTCAACGAGAGCATCTTCTTCGGCCTGGATCATGCCCGCAGCGTCATTGCTGAATGGGCTGACGACTATAACCATTTCCGGCCACACTCGTCGCTCGGATACCAGACCCCGGCAGGCTACGCCGGGAGCATCGCCGCAACCGGCTCCAACGCTGCGCGAGATGAAAGCTTCGCGTTCCGCCGGTTGCTCCCACCGCGCCAGTTGGCATATTTAGAACCACCGAGGCTCTAATCGCGGCCGGATGAAACTTCAGTGGCAGGTCATTCGAACCCGGCCAATGATCAGATTCTTTTGAGTAGATTTTCGGACGCAGCAAAACAAATATCCTCTGCGGGAAGTATCGAATACAATAAGGTTTACAATATGAACGGCTGGGAACTGATTTTTAGTGAACGGCCAACAGACCTCCTCCCTGTGATCAAGCATGCGTTGTACATCCCATGAGTGATATAATTTTTGACTCTGAAACCGTTTCCTTAGGGCTAAGCTTTTTAGAACTGGATCCGAACGATCAAGCCTCAATGCGTTGGAGCGTCGAGTTGAGCATAAAACACTCCACTGGATGTTTTTCCTATCTGGCGACGGACGTTTGGTTCGATACGGACATTTGGGATGAATTTACAATCGCCCTTTCATCGCAAGAACCGAAAATCCTCAGGCTTGTGGACATGAGCGAATACTTCCGTTTTGTTATTGAGCGAACTGCAACATCCTTTGAAACTACAATTCAAGTACTTGAACCAATCATTTCACAAGGGATGATACGCCTTGAAGCGCGCTTGGAAAGCGATCTCGATGGGCCGTTGCTGCGCAGCCTAAGGGATTCTTTCGCCGCCTGCCCCAAGTTTTGGTAGGTTCATCGAATTGAAAAACGACAGGGGCTAACTTAAATTATAACGAACATCAAAGACGTTGTTGTAATTGGGAGGTGCCGTCGATCGTTTGCAAGTGCAGAAACCGCCTGAATTTTGGCGAAATACCGAACCCAATTGAATGGCTTTTGTCTCAGATACTCGTTTGATACGAAGGTGAAGCTAACTTAAACGCTCCCCGTCTCCGGTTCGCGCTGGTCTATTCCCGCAAGGCGTGCCTCGTCGACATTTTAGTTATGCCTAACCTTCAGTTAGGCATGCGCTTCCCTGCCGCGATAGACCTCCGGATCGGGGATTGGAACTGCGGCGATCAGCGCGCGGGTGTAGTCATCCCTTGGGTTCTCGAAGATATCCCGCCGCGTCCCGGTTTCGATAATGCGGCCGGCGCGCATGACGGCGACGTTGTACGACATGCGCTCGATCACTGCCATGTCGTGAGAGATGAAGAGATAGGCGAGCCCCAGCGTTTCCTGCAGTTCGAGCAGCAGGTCGAGCACGCGGGCGCGGACGGAGACGTCAAGCGCTGCGACGCTTTCGTCGGCGACGATCAGCTTGGGCTCCAGCGCCAGCGCCCGGGCGATGCAGATGCGCTGGCGCTGGCCGCCTGAAAACTCGTGTGGATAGCGCGTCGCGGCATCAGGCGTCAGGCCGACCCGGCGCAGCAGTTCGGCGACGCGGTCCTGCCTTTCACTGTGGTTGCCGATGCCGTGGATGACCATCGGTTCGCCGATCGCCTTGCCGACGGCCATGCGCGGGTCGAGCGAGGCATAAGGATCCTGGAAGATCATCTGCGCCGAGCGGCGTACGGGCCGCATCTCGCGCTGGCTGAGCCCGGCGATATTGCGACCGTCGATCAGGACGTTGCCCTTGAAGGGGATGAGACCGAGGACGGCCTTGCCCGTCGTCGATTTGCCGGAGCCGCTTTCGCCGACGAGGCCGAGCGTTTCACCCGGCAGGATATCGAAGGAGACGCCATCGACGGCCGCCACCGGCGGCTTGCCCCTGAAAAACCGGCTTGCGGCATTGCCATAGGTGACGGTGAGGTCGCGCACGTTCAGGACCGGCGTGCGGTCCGGATGCAGCGTTTCGACGGCGCGTTGCGTGACGCGCGGTGGACGGTCGGTGCCGGCAAGCGCGCCGAGCCGCGGGACGGCGGCAAGCAATTGCTGCGTATAGGCCTCCTTCGGCCGTTGGAAGACGGCGAGCGCCGTTCCTTGCTCGACGATCCTGCCATTCTGCATGATGACGACGCGATCGGCCATTTCGGCGACGACGCCCATGTCGTGCGTAATGAGGATGATCGAGGCGCCGAATTCGCGCTTCAACTCGCGCATCAGCCTGAGGATCTGCGCCTGTACTGTGACGTCGAGTGCCGTCGTCGGCTCGTCGGCGATCAGCACCTTCGGCCGGCAGGAGAGCGCCATGGCGATCATCACCCGCTGGCGCATGCCGCCGGAAAGCTCGTGCGGATATTGCTTCAGCCGCCGGGCCGGCTCGGTGATCTGCACGGCATCGAGCATCTTCAGCGCCACTGCCTCGGCATTCTCGCTGCCCTGGTGCGCGCGGATTGCCTCGGTCAGCTGGTTGCCGACCGACATGACCGGGTTGAGCGAGGTCATCGGCTCCTGGAACACCATGGCGATATCGCCGCCACGCACGCTGCGCATCGCCCGGTCGGAAAGCGTGAGCAGGTCGCGCTCGCCAAGCAGCACGCTGCCGGAGGCGACCTTCAGCGAGGCTTTCGGCAAGAGCCCCATGATCGACAGCGAGGTGACCGACTTGCCGGAGCCGGATTCGCCGGCAATGCAGAGCGTTTCGCCGCTTGCAAGGTCGAAGCTGACATCCTGGAGCACCGGCTTGCGGCCTTCGGGGGTGCGGGCATCGACGCTCAGATTGCGAAGGCTGAGCACCGGTGCTGCGGCGGGCATGGCTTCGTTCACGCGAACACGATCCTCGGGAAGTAGAAGGAAACCACCCAGTTCGGCTGGTCGACGATCTCGCTGATCCGGAGATCGCCGCAGACGGAGCAGAGCAGATAGGCATCGACGGCGCTCATGCCGTGTTCCGCGCCGAGAAGATCGATCATTCGCATGACGCTTTCGCGCGCCCCGGTCATCAGGTCAGGGCCGATGCCGGTCGTCACCTCGTAGCCGGCGCCGTCGAGATGGCGGGTTACCGGTTCGGTCGTGGTGAAGCGCGGCGTCTGCAGCTTGGCGTCCTTGACGAGCTCGATCGTCGCTTCGACGTTCATCTGGCTTTCGATCGCCGTGCCGCAGACTTCGCCATCGCCCTGGGCGGCATGGGTATCACCGATCGAAAACAGCGCGCCGTCGACCTCGACGGGCAGATAGAGCGTCACCCCCGCCGTCAGGTCGCGGATGTCCATGTTGCCGCCGACGCGACGTGGGGGAACGACGGAATGGGTGCCGGGCTCGGCGGGGGCGACGCCGATCGTGCCGGCGAAGGGCTTCAGCGGCACGCGGCCGCCCGGGCCGTAAAGGGCGGGCACCATGCTTGTCGCGTCATAGGACCAGACATGCAGCGCCGGATCCTTGAATTGATCGGCGAGCAGGCCGAAGCCTGGGATATTGGCCGTCCAGCCGATGCCCGAGGGAATGAACTTGCGCAGCGTCACCTTCAGCGCGTCGCCGGGTTTGGCGCCTTCGATATAGACCGGGCCGGAGACCGGGTTGATCTTGCCGAAATCGAGCGCGTTCAGCGTTTCCAGGGTCGCGTCGCTTCCGAGCTGGCCACCTGATGAATCCATGCATTCGAAGTGGATCGTCTCGCCCGGCTTGGCGACGACGGCGGGGGCGAAATCCTTGTTCCAGCCGAAATTATGCTGGGCGCGGTGAATGGTGTGGGTGCAGGCGATGCACATGTCATGTCTCCCTGAAATTTATGGCCTTCCCGGCTAGCGCCGGGAAGGCTTGATCCTTGGGTCTATTGCTTGACGTAGATCGCGTCGTAATTAATGACGCGGGTCGGATCGATGTAGATGTTGTCAGCGCCGCCCATGCGCAGCGACTTGGCGACGACGCGGCGTTCGTTGATGACAGGGATCCACGGCGCATCGGCCATGATGTCGGTGAAGATCTTGCCCCAGGCCGCGGTGCGCTCGGTTGCCTTTGCCGGATCGGACATCGAGTCGGCGGCAACGGCGCGCTTGTCGAGATCGGCGTTGCAGTACCATGACCAGTTCCAGCCGCCCGGAACCGCGCCGGCGCAACCGAGGATCGGGCCGTAGAAGTTGGACGGATCCGGGAAGTCGGCGATCCAGGCCATGCCGCCCGACCAGATCATCGGCGCTTCGCCTTCCGTGCCGCCGGCCGAGATGACGTTCGCCTGGGCCAGCGCCCGGACTTCGGCCTTGACGCCGACGGCAGCCAGATCCTGCTGGATCGCCTGGGCGATCCGCGGCTGCGGGTCGGTGTTGGTGGAGTAGAGCACGGTCTCGAAGCCGTCGGGGTAGCCGGCTTCGGCAAGCAGCGCCTTGGCTTTCGCCAAGTCATAGGCATAGCCGGTGAAGGACTTGTCGTAGCCCGGCATCAGCGGCGGCAGCGGCTGGTTGGCAGGCGTTGCACGGCCATTGAGGATTCGGGTGATGCGCTCCTTGTTGATCGCCATGTTCAACGCCTGGCGAACCTTGACGTTGTCGAAGGGCTTCACCTTGGTGTTGAGCGTGATGTAGCCGGTGTGCAGCTGCTCGCCGTCGACGATCATCTGCGCGCCGTCGGCCGAATTCTTGATCTCGAGGAATTTTGCCGGCGGAATGCCGTCGCCGGCAATATCGACCTCGCCCTTCTGCAGGCGCAAGAGCGCCACCAGCGGCTCCTGGCCGACCTCGACCTTGAAGCTGTCGATATAGGGAATGCCCTTGACGAAATAATCCTTGTTGCGCTCGAAAACGAGCTGCTGGCCGATCGTCCAGTCCTTCAGGATGAAGGTGCCGGAGCCGACCGGCTTCTTGCCGAAGTCGCCGGCGGCTGCCTCGACGGCTTCCTTCGGCACGACCGAAGCGAAGTTGATGGCAAGCACGTGCAGGAAGGTGGCGTCGGGGCGCGAGAGGTTGAAGATGACGGTGCTATCGTCAGGCGTCTCGATGCCGGAGAGCGTCGTCGTCTTGCCGCCGGTTTCATCCTCGAAGCCCTTGATCGCGCCGAAAAATCCTGCGCCGGGCCCTTGCGTCTTCGGGTCGACGGCGCGTTCGATCGAATATTTCACGTCTGAGGCGACGACCTCGCGGCCGTTCGAGAACTTCACGCCCTTGTGCAGCTTGAAGGTATAGGTCAAGCCATCGGGCGAAACGGTGAAGCTTTCGGCAAGCGAGGGGACCGGGTTCGGCGTGCCGGGCGCATAATCCATCAGTCGGGAATAGAGGCTCTTGATCATCGACCAGTTGACCCAGTCGTAGCCGATCGCCGGGTCGAGTGTGGTGATGTCGTCCTTGTAGGTGACGACGATATCGCCGCCCTGCTTGGGCGTTTCCTCGGCCATGACGGACAATGGGGCGAGCGCCACCATCGTTGCCATGGTCGTCTGTTGCAGCCAGCGTTTGAACATTTGGGTTCCCCTTCTTTGGTTGCTGTCAGCGTGTGCGGATGCGCGGATCGATGACCGGCGCGATGAGGTCGGCAAGCAGATTGCCGATGATGATGGCGAGCGCAGACGTCAGGGTGACGCCCATGATGATCGGGATGTCGACCTGCTGGATCGCCTGCCAGGCGAGCTGGCCGATGCCGGGCCATCCATAGACGGCTTCGACCACGACCACGCCGCCCATGAACTGGCCGATATCGATGCCGATCATGGCGATGATGGGCAGCACGGCATTGGGCAGCGCATGGCGCAGGATGACGCGCTTCGAGGAAAGACCCTTGGCGCGCGCCGTGCGGACATAATCCTGGTTCAGCACTTCGATCATCGACGAGCGCACCATGCGGGCGTACCAGCCGGCGCCGCAGATGCCGAGTGTGACGGCAGGCAGGACGAGATGCGAGAAGCTGCCATAACCGCTCATCGGAAACCAGCCGAGCGTTGCCGCCAGCAGGTAGAGCAGCAGCAGGGCGACGAGGAACTGCGGCGCCGAGGTGCCGACAAAGGAGGCCATCATCACCAGCCGGTCGACGAAGCCGCCGCGACGCACGGCGGCGATGGTGCCCAGCGTCAGGCCGAGCACCACCTCGACGAAGATGCCGGCAAGCATCAGCGTCAACGTCGCCGGTAGCCGCGCGGCGATCAGCGTCCAGACATCGGTTTTCTGCGCATAGGAGCGGCCGAGATTGCCATGCAGCAGATTGCCGAGATAGGTGCCGAACTGGACCAGCAGCGGCTGGTCGAGTCCGAGCTCATGGCGGATGTTGGCGACCGTCTGGGCCGTGGCACTGCGGCCGGCGATCATGCGGGCCGGGTCGGCCGGAAGGGCGTAGAGCAGCACGAAGGTGATTGCCGCGACGCCGAGCAGGATGAGGGCCGCCTGTGCCAACCGGCGCAGCATGAGGGACGCCATCAGCCCCTCCCGCGCTGGGTCGGGTCGAGTATGTCGCGCAGCGCGTCGCCCACCAGATTGAAGGAAAGCGCCGTCAGAAGGATGATCGCGCCGGGAATGAAGACCAGCCAGGGGGCGGCCTGGAAATAGCTTTGGCTCTCGAAGATGATGTTGCCCCAGGAGGGCTGCGGCGGCTGGACGCCGACGCCGAGGAAGGAAAGTGTCGCCTCGAGCAGTACGGTGGTGGCGATGCCGAGCGTGCCCCAGACGATTGCCGTCGGCACGAGATGCGGCAGGATATGCATGAAGAGCACACGCATATGGCCGGCGCCGAGCGAGCGCTCCGCCATGATAAAATCGCGCTCCACCAGGCCGCGAGTCTCGGTATAGACGATGCGGGCGACCTGCACCCAGTTGACGAGCGCGATCACCATGGCGACGATCCAGAGGCTCGGCTTCAGCAATGCGGCGAGCACGATGGCGAGCAGCAGCGCCGGAAAGGCCATCATCAGATCGGTGAAGCGCATCAGGATGTTGCCCGGCAGCCCGCGGAGATAACCGGCAACGATGCCGACGAAGAGGCCGATCGCCACCGCGATGCCATTGGCGACAAGGCCGATGATCAGCGAGGTGCGGGCGCCGAACAGCAGGCGGGAAAAGAGGTCGCGGCCGAGCGTGTCGGTGCCCAGCAGATAGGGGCCGCCCGGCGGCAGCGGCGCGCCTTCGAGTGAGAGGCCGTCAAACATCTGCTCGTCCGGACTGAACGGCGCGATCCACGGCGCTGCGATGGCGAGCCCGATGACGAGTGTGACGACGATCAGGCCGAAGAGGGCGGTCGGCTGGCGAATCATCTGTTTCAGCACATGCATCAGCCCGCCTCCGGCAGAGGTTCTGCTCCTGCCAGAATGAAGGCTGATATCTGCTCCATCGGCAGGCGGCGGCGCATGGCGCAGTTGCGCAGGATTGCGTAAGCGCTCTCCTCGTCGATGCCGTGTGCGGCCCGAAGCTTTTCGACGGCGGCGTGAACGAGCGGCCGCAGCCGGACGCGCTCTTCGAGATATTGCAGCTTTTCCGCAGTCGCCTTGCGTTCCTGATGAATGGAGACGGCCATGACAAGCGCCGGATAGACGGCCGATGTGGCGATCGGTTTGGCGATGATCGCGCCGGCACCCTGTCCGAGCGCCCAGGCGATGCGGCCGGGCGCTTCCGAACCAAGCAAGGCGACGACGGGGCAGGCAGGCGTTTCGCCGTTCCAGGGCAGCAGATCGTCCCAGCCCTGGTCGGCATCGACGATAACGAGATCAGGCAGTACTGCGGCCGAAAGCGGCGCCCATTGCAGCGTTGCATCGATGCCGAGCAGGCGAAGCTGGCGGACCAGCTTGTCGGTGTTGCCGTCCTCGCGATGCAGGACCGTCGCCAGCCAGCCGGTGAAATTGGGTGTCTCTCTCATGACACCACCCTCAGCCGCGGCAAGGCCTGTCGGTTACGGCCGGTCAGATAGGGGTCGGCGGCGAGCGGCGGCCGCGAGGCGACGACATCGAAGCCGTTGTCGGCGTTGATCCGGCCGAGATGGAAGGGCAGGGCGGCGTGATTGGTCTCGCGGTCGATCGCCAGCGCACCGAACAGGGTCGGCCAGGATCGATTGTAGAGCTCGCGCCGGACGGCGTCGGGCTCATCACCGCCGGCAGCGACGATCGCGTCGACGCAGAGCCGGACGGCCGTATAGGCACTGGCAAAGACGCTGGAGACACGCCGCTCCGTGCCGTGACGCTCTGTGACACGGGCCTTGAAGGCAGCATTTTCGGGGGTCGCGATACTGTCGAAATAGGACGCGGCGCAAAGCTGGCCGGCGGCAGCTCCTGCGGCTATATCGTCGAGCTCGCATTCCATCAGGTCGCAGCTGACGACCGGGCAGTTTTCCGCGCGGAAGGCCGGGTCGCGATCACCCAAGGCCTTGATCGCCTCCAGGAAGGCGTAGCTCGACGGGCCGATGAGATTGTTGAGGATGAAGCTCGGGCGGCGCTGCGCGATCTCGGCAACGATGCGTTCGACGGCGGTTTCCTCGAGCGGGAGATAGCGTTCGCCCAGCACCTCGCCGCCGGCATTGGTGATGAGTTCGCGGGCGAGCCGATTCATCTCCCAGCCCCAGACATAGTTGGCGCCGACGAGATAGGGCCTTGACCCGTAACGCGGGATCAGGTGCTCGAAAAGCGGCAACAGATGCTGGTTCGGGCAGCCGCCGACATAGATGACGTTCTCGTTGGCCTCGAAACCTTCATAGGGGCACATGTACCAGAGCAGGCCGTCATGTTTCTCGACGAGCGGGATGACCTCCTTGCGCGCCGCAGAGGTGATCGTGCCGACGATGTGGCGGCAGCCGGCGCGCAAAAGATGGCGCGCACCATCGAGATAGGCGGCAAGATCGGCATGCGGATCGAAGAACACGGGTTCGATCGCCAGTCCTTCGGCGCCGGCATATTCGGCCATCGCGAAAACGGCGCCGTCGCGCGCGTCGCGGCCCATCGAGCCGTAAGGGCCGGTGGTCGAAAAGAGGATGCCGATTTTCAGCGCGTCATTCATGAAGTGACCACATCAAAAAACCCCACGACGCTGGTCCCATCGAGCGATGAGGCGTCATGGGGCGAAACTGCCCAGAGACTATCGGAGTCATGTCAATGCGGCGGCCTTCTGCCTATTCCGCAGGCTTGAGTAAAATACAGGCATCTTATCTTTGTCAAGTGTGCTGCCCTGCACTCGCAGTCATTTGATCTTGTTCTTTCGGTAGTGTCGCTCTTCTAGCTCAAATCATGCAGATCCGTCGTAATCGCCGGGCCGATCCAGAACTCCGAAAACAGCACCCTCAACCCACTGCGCTCCGGCGTGCAGGCAGCCGGCCCAACCTCATATCGGTCAGCTGCCGGAAAGGGCGCTAACCGCAGCAGTGGCCAGAAGCTGCCATCACGTGAAGCCTGGATGCGCATCGCGCCGTTGGCGACGGTGACGCGAATGCGGAAGTCTTCCAATTCCTTGAAGGGCTGCGCCACCGACCAGTCGGATTTGCCGTCGGTGACGACGGTGCTGAGGAAGGCTTCGCCGTCGGTGAATTCGACGCCGGTTTTTACCCAGCGTTTCTCGTCGATACGCACCATCAGGCCGGCCTGGTCGTAGAGGGTGCGGAATTCGCCCTGGACGCGGATTTGTGCGGTGAAGCCGTCGGCCCTCGGAAAGGCGAGGAAATGGCCGCTGTCGCGGATGAAACCGTAATGGGTCTCTCGCCAGAAATCGGTCTTCTCATCGGTCGTCAGGGTGAGGGCGGCTTCGTCTGCCCGCCAGTTGGCCGGCTCGTTCAGCCATGTTCCGTCGTTGAAATCGATGCTCATCCTGTTCTCCCGTTCCGTTGAAGCCTTGCCGCAGGGCGATCGCCTTACCTTGGCATAATGCCCGGCCGTCGTGCAGAGGGCTCGCCGCAGCCGAAGATGGTGTTTTTCCGGCGTCGCGCTACCCGGGAGGGCATAATCCGTCGCGCGTGCTTGACAGGATCGATGCATCTCTTATTCTCTTACAAAAATATGAATTACATAATTGTGGAACTAAATCGGGAGATCTCGCATGAAAACACTGGTCGCATTCCTGCTCGGCACTGCGCTCGTCGCCCTGCCTTCGACGCTCCTTGCCCAGGAAAAGGGCGGCGTCATCAACGTCGCGACGATCGGCGAGCCGCCGACGCTCGATCCGATGTCGTCGACGGCCGATCTTGTCGGCATCGTCACGCAGCACATTTTCGAAACGCTCTATACCTTCGACAAGAGCTGGAACGTCACGCCGCTTCTGGCCGAAAGCCTGCCCGAGATCAGCGCCGACGGCAAAACCTATACGATCAAGCTCAGGACCGGCATCAAGTTCCACGACAATAGCGACATGACTTCGGACGATGTCGTCGCCTCGCTCGGCCGCTGGATGAAGATCGCCTCGCGCGGCAAGCAGGTGGCCGGTTTCATCGACAAGATCGCGGCCGTCGATCCGGCGACCGTCACGATCACGCTGAAGCAGCCCTATGCGCCGCTGACCTCGCTGCTTGCCTTCAACAATTCGGCCGCGATCATCATCCCCGCCGAAAAGCAGGACGAGCCGATGAAGGAATTCATCGGCACCGGTCCCTACATGCTGAAGGAGCGCAAGGCTGACCAGTATATCCAGCTCGTCCGCTTCAACGGTTACAAGTCCCGCGAGGGCGACAGCAATGGTTATGGCGGCGCCCGCCATCAATATCTCGATGAGATCCGCTTCGTGCCGGTGCCGGATCCGAACACCCGCGTCGAGGCCGCCGTTTCCGGCCAGTATGATTATGTCGACTCGATCCCTGTCGAATCCTACGACAAGCTGAAGGCCTCCACGGCCTCGCAGCCGATCATCCTGAAGCCCTTCGGTTATCCCGTCTTCGTCTTCAATACGGCCGAGGGTATCAACAAGAATGTCGAAGTGCGCAAGGCCATCCGCCAGGCGCTCAGCATGGAAGACATGCTGGCCGCGGCTTTCGGCAGCACGGATTTCTACGCTCTCGACGGCGCCATCTATCCGAAGACCTTTGCCTGGTCGACGGATGCCGGCGTCGAGGGCGCCTATAACGTCGCCGATCCGGAAGGGGCGGCCGCTGCCGCCAAGAAGGCCGGCTATAACGGCGAACCGATCCGTATCCTGACCAGCCGCCAGTACGAGTTCCACTATAAGATGGCGCAGGTCGCCGCCGAATATCTGAAGCTCGCCGGCTTCACCGTCGATATGCAGGTTGTGGACTGGGCGACGCTGACGCAGCGCCGCGCCGATCCGAAGCTCTGGGATATCTATATCACCCATAGCCCCTTCCTGCCGGAGCCGGCCCTCATCGGCTCGCTCTCGACCAGCTCGCCCGGCTGGTGGGATACGCCGGCCCGCAAGGCAGCCGTCGATGCCTTCACTTCGGAAGTCGATCCGAAGAAGCGCGTTGCGCTCTGGGCCGATGTCCAGAAGGCCGTCTATGCCGACGCACCCTTCATGAAGATCGGCGACTTCAACGCCGTCTCGGCCGAGTCGACCAAGCTCGAAGGCGTCGATCCGGCGCCGTGGCCGTATTTCTGGAATGCTTCGATCAAGAAGTAAACATCGCCACCGGTACCGGCCTTCCGCGGCCGGTACCGGTCATCTTTTCTGCCGCATCCGCAAAGGCTTAAGGCCAGGCATTCATGATACGCTACATCCTCCAGCGCCTGTTCGGCATGATCGTCGTGATGTTTCTCGTCGTCACGATCGTCTTCGTCATCGTGCGCGTGACGCCGGGAGATCCGGCCGCCGTCATGCTCGGGCCGGATGCGACGCCGCAGGATATCGCCGATCTCCGATCCCGGCTTGGCCTCGATCAGTCGCTTGGCCTGCAATATGTCTATTATATCGGCCAACTGCTGAAGGGCGATCTCGGCCAGTCGATCTTCCTCAACATGCCCGTCACCTCGGCCCTGCTCGACCGCGCCGAGCCGACCTTCTTCTTGACGCTGCTCTCGCTTCTCATCGCCAGCATCATCGCTTTGCCGATCGGCATCTACGCCGCCTATCGCCGCGGCTCCCTGGTCGACCAGGCGGCGACGACGCTTGCCATGTTTGCCGCCAGCATTCCAAGCTTCTGGCTCGGCCTCATCCTGATGCAGTTTTTCGCCGTCCGGCTCAACCTCTTCCCGGTTTCCGGTTATGGCGGTCCCGGCTCGACCTTCTTCGACCGCATGTATCACCTGACGCTGCCGGCCTTCGCGCTCGGCATTGTCTCCTCGGCGCTGATCCTGCGCTTCACCCGCGCCTCGATGCTCGATGTGCTCGGCGACGATTATATCCGCACGGCGCGCGCCAAGGGGCTGATCGAGCGCCGGGTGATCCTCAAGCACGCGTTGAAAAATGCGCTGATCCCGATCCTGACGGTGATCGGCCTGACGGCGGCGGTGCTGATTTCGGGTGCCGTCGTCACCGAGACCGTATTCGGCCTGCCGGGTGTCGGCAATCTCGTCGTCTCGGCGGTGCTGCGCCGCGATTATCCGGTCATCCAGGGCGCGCTACTCGTCATCGCCGCGCTCTACGTGCTGATCAATTTTGCGATCGACATGCTCTATCTGCTGATCGATCCGAGGGTGCGCTACTGATGGCCGATATCGCAATCAAATCAGCCGTCGAGGGCGAGCGCAGCAAATTCGTCCGGCGCCTGCTGAAACGCAAGACGGTCGCCTGCGGCCTCTTGATCCTGACGATCTTCGTGCTTCTGGCGGTCTTTGCGCCTCTCGTCGCGCCCTATTCGCCGTCGAAGCTTTCCATCGTCAACCGGCTGAAGCCGCCGAGCGGCATGTTCTTCTTCGGCACGGACGAGTTCGGCCGCGACGTCTTTTCGCGCACGATCTTCGCCGGCCGACTGTCGCTGCTCGTCGGTGTTGCGGTCGTGACGCTCTCGGCCGTGATCGGCGTGACGCTCGGGCTGCTGGCCGGTTTCTTCCAGAAGCTCGACACACCGATCGCCCGGCTGATCGACGCCATGATGGCGTTTCCGGATATTCTGCTGGCGATCGCGCTCGTCGCAGCCCTCGGTCCCTCTCTGACAACCGTGATCATCGCGCTGTCGATCGTCTATGCGCCGCGCCTTGCCCGCATCGTCCGCGCGTCGACGCTGGTTATTCGCGAACTGCCCTATGTCGAGGCGGCGAGGGCGCTTGGCATTTCGACCTTCCATATCATGACGCGGCATGTGCTGCGCAATCTGCTGTCGCCGATCCTCGTGCAGGCCACATTCCTCTTCGCCAGCGCGATGCTTGCCGAAGCCGGCCTGTCTTTCCTCGGTCTCGGCGTCAGCCCCGAAATCCCGACCTGGGGAACGATGATCGCCGCCGGCCGGCAATATATTGGCCAGGCCGACTGGATGACGCTGTTTCCCGGCATCGCCATCATCCTCTCGGTGCTGTCGCTGCAGATGGTCGGCGATGGCCTGAGGGACATGCTCGATCCAAGACTTCGCAAGGATCTCTAATCCGCCGACCGTGGGTCGGCCTATTCCAATTCGCCAAATCGAAAATTGCATGACAGGAGTTTGCGTGAATCAGTTTCCCACCGCCGCCGGCAAGGTCGAGAACTCGCCTTACGAACGGCTTGCCGCCCTCGGCATAACGCTTCCGCCGCCACCGCCGCCGATCGCCAATTTCGTCACGCATGTGCTCGAAGGCAATATGCTTTATCTCTCCGGTCAGGGACCGCGCGAGGCTGACGGTTTCCTGCATGCCGGCAAGGTCGGCGGCGGCATCAGTGTCGACGAGGCCTACGGCCATGCGCGGCTGACCGGCATCAACCTGCTTGCCGTCATGCAGGAGGCGCTCGGCGATCTCACCCGGGTCAAGCGAGTGGTTAAACTGCTCGGCATGGTCAATGCCGTGCCCGAGTTCGAGGATCATCCGAGCGTCATCAACGGCTGCTCGGATCTGTTGATCGCAGTCTTCGGGCCGGCCGGCGAACATGCCCGCTCGGCCGTCGGCTTCGGCTCGCTGCCCGGCAACATCACCGTCGAGATCGAGGCGATCGTCGCCTTGCACGGCTGACGAGAACTTTCATATTTGGAGTAGCGTCCCATCTTATCCCGCTACCCGCCCCAGAATTCTGGAGAACTTCATGTCCACTGATATGAGACCATCAATCGGTCTTCGCCCTGTCATCAACGTATCCGGCACGATGACGAGCCTCGGCGCCTCGATCGTCGTGCCGGAAGCGATCGAGGCGATGGCATCGATCCTGCCGCACTTCGTCGAGATCAACGACCTGCAGCGCAAGGCAAGCGGCGTCATCGCCCGGCTGACCGGCGGCGAGGCGGGCTTCGTCACCGCTTCCTGCTCGGCCGGCATTTCGCTGGCCGTTGCCGGTGCGATTACCGGCAACAATCTGCTGGCGATCGAGAGGCTGCCGGATGTCGTGCCGGAGAAGAACGAAGTGCTGGTACAGATGGGCCATGTGGTGAGCTACGGCGCACCTGTTGACCAGGCGATCCGGCTTGCCGGCGGCAAGGTCGTGCTTGTGGGCCAGGCGACCTCGACACATCGTTTCCACATGGAAAACGCCATCACCGACAAGACCGCAGCCGCCGTCTACGTCGTCTCGCACCATGTCGTCGATTACGGACTTTTGAACCTGAAGGAATTCGTCGAGATCGCCCATGCCAAGGGCGTGCCCGTCATCGTCGATGCGGCTTCGGAATATGATCTGAAGATTTTCCTGGAGCAGGGCGCCGATATCGCCCTTTACTCCGGCCACAAATTCCTCGGCGGTCCGACTACGGGCATCGTTGCCGGCAAGAAGGAGCTGGTGCGTCATGCCTTCCTGCAGAACATGGGCATCGGCCGCGGCATGAAGGTCGGCAAGGAGAGCATCTTCGGCGTCATGGCGGCACTCGAAGCCTGGGAGAAACGCGACCATGCCGGCATCCGGGAACGCGAAACCAGCTATCTCAATCTGTGGAAGCGCACGCTCGACGGTCGCCCCGGCCTCACCGCACTGATCGAACCCGACCCGACCAGCAATCCGCTCGATCGGCTGCGCCTGATCGTCGATCCCGAGCAGGCCCATATCACCGCCTGGGATCTGGCCGATGCGCTTGCCAAGGGCAGCCCGCCGATCATCGTGCGCGATCACGAAGTGGAGCATCGCTATTTCTATCTCGATCCGTGCAACCTGCATCCGGGCGAGGAGAGGATCGTGGCGGAGCGCCTGGCTGAGGAACTCGACAAGGCGCGCGCCTCCAACGAGATCATCGCCACGCCGATCGAGAACCGCAGCCGGCACCGCTTCGACGGGCTGTTGCGCTGGCCGGATTGAACCGTAGAGGAGCAGACATGGCCAACGTCCAAGCGCAACCGATCCAGACGACGACCGACGTTCTTGCCGTCGACAGGCTGACGACGTCCTTTCTGGTGGATGGCGTCTGGAAACCGGTCGTGCGCGACGTCTCCTTCACCGTGGCGCCGGGCGAGACGGTGGCGATCGTCGGCGAATCCGGCTCGGGCAAGAGCGTCACCTCGCTCTCCATCATGCGGCTGCTGCAGGCGGAGACGAGCCGCGTCGAGGGCCGCGTCATGCTCGGCGGACGCGACCTCCTGGCTTTGCCGGAAAATGCCATGCGTCAGGTGCGCGGCAATGAAGTGGCGATGATCTTCCAGGAGCCGATGACATCGCTCAATCCGCTCTTCACCATCGGCGATCAGATTTCCGAGGCGCTGCTCTGCCATTCCGATATGAGCAAGACGGACGCCAAAGCCGAGACCATCCGGCTGCTGGAAAAGGTCCGCATTCCCTCGGCCGCCTCGCGCTTCGGCGAATATCCGCATCGTTTCTCCGGCGGCATGCGCCAGCGGGTGATGATCGCCATGGCGCTCGCCAGCCGGCCGAAACTGTTGATCGCCGACGAGCCGACGACCGCGCTCGACGTAACGATCCAGGGTCAGATCCTCGATCTCATCAAGATGCTGCAGGACGAGGAGGGGACCTCGGTTCTGTTCATCACCCATGACATGGGCGTCGTCGCCGAGATCGCCGACAGGACGGTGGTGATGTATCGCGGCGAACAGGTCGAAAGCGGCGCCACCGCCGATATCTTCCACCGCGGCAAACACCCCTATACCCGGGCGCTGCTATCCGCCGTGCCGGTGCTTGGCTCGATGCAAGGCAGGCAAAGGCCCCTGCGCTTTCCGGTGGTCAACACGGCAACGGGAGAATCGGACGTTCCCGCCGAGGCCGCCGATACCGTCGCTGCAAGGCCGGTCCTTGAGGTGAAGAACCTCACCAAGCGCTTCGACATTCATACCGGCCTGTTCGGCCGGCTGACCAGCCGGGTGCACGCGGTCGAAAACGTCTCCTTCGATCTTCACGCCGGCGAGACGTTGTCCCTCGTCGGTGAATCCGGCTGCGGCAAATCGACGACCGGCCGCGCCATCATGCGTCTCATCGAACCGCAGGCCGGTTCCGTCCTCGTCGAGGGCAGGGAGGTGCTCGGCCTCGACAAAAAGGATCTGCGCGAGATGCGCAAATCCGTGCAGATGATCTTCCAGGATCCCTTTGCCAGCCTCAATCCGCGCATGACAGTCGGTGCTGCGATCGCCGAACCCTACCTCGAACATAAGATGGGCAATGCGAAACAGGCAAAGGACGTCGTCGCTGATCTGCTGATGAAGGTCGGTCTGTCGGCGGATATGGCCGCGCGCTATCCGCATGAGTTTTCCGGCGGCCAACGCCAGCGCATCTGCATCGCCCGCGCGCTCGCCTTGCGGCCGAAGGTCATCGTCGCCGACGAAAGCGTCTCGGCGCTCGACGTCTCGATCAAGGCGCAGGTCATCAACCTGATGCTCGATTTGCAGCAGAGCCTGAACCTCGCCTTCCTGTTCATCTCGCACGACATGGCGGTCGTCGAACGCGTCAGCCACCGGGTGGCGGTGATGTATCTCGGCGAGATTGTCGAGATCGGCCCACGGGCCGCGGTCTTTGAAAATCCGCAGCATCCATATACGAAAATGCTCATTGCGGCGGTGCCCGTGCCCGATCCCGACCGCCGCCATGAAAAGCGGATGGTGGCGAATGACGAGATCAAGAGCCCGATGCGCCCGGTCGACTATCAGCCGGCGAACGCCTCCTATCGTGAGGTCGGGCCGGGTCATCTGGTGATGGCCGACCGGTAGGCTATAGCGCCGCGCGCTTTTCGAGACCCGAGCTCGGACGGCGCGGCTCGACCCATTGGGAGTTGCCTAACGCGGCAACGGCGCATAAAGCAGATGCACAATCAAAAGCCGCGAAGCCTGGACCGATGAACAGAGATTATTATTCCAAACTCGGCGGACTGCCGCCGCAAACCGAGCTGCTTTCCAGCAAGGCCGTCTTCACCACAGCCTATGCAGTCATTCCGCGCAGCGTCATGACCGACATCGTCACCAGCGTCCTTCCCCATTGGACGGGGACGCGGGCATGGGTTCTCTCCCGGCCGCTCTCCGGCTTCTCCGAGACCTTTTCGCAATATGTGATGGAGGTCCAGCCGGGCGGCGGAAGCGATCGGCCGGAGCCCGACAAGCGGGCCGAAGCGGTTCTGTTCGTCGTCGAGGGCGACATCACGGTGGAACTCGACGGCGTCAGCCATGCGCTTCGCAGCGGCTCGTTCGCCTATCTTCCGGCAGGTTCAGTCTGGCGCCTGAAAAACGACGGTTCGACCGCGGCAAAATTCCACTGGATTCGAAAGGCCTTTCAGGAGGTCGACGGGCTGGAACCGCCGCCGGCGATCTTCACGCATGAGGACGAGCACGCCATCTCGGCAATGCCCGACACCGATGGCCGCTGGGGAACGACCCGGTTCATCGATCCGGCCGATGTCCGCTACGACATGCACGTGAATATCGTGACGTTGGAGCCGGGTGCCGTGATCCCCTTCATGGAAACCCATGTCATGGAGCACGGTCTCTATGTGCTGGAAGGCAAGGCGGTCTATCGCCTGAACCAGGATTGGGTCGAGGTCGAGGCCGGCGACTTCATGTGGTTGCGCTCCTTCTGCCCGCAGGCATGTTACGCCGGCGGCCCCGGCCGGTTCCGCTACCTGCTCTACAAGGACGTCAACCGTCATATGACGCTCTGGTAGGATCTGTCGCGGAGGGGCGATGAGGCTCGAAAGCGAACGACTGATCTTGAGACCCTGGCGGCAGCAGGATCGTAAACCCTTTGCTGCGATCAACGCCGAACCCGACGTCGTCCGATATCTCAATCCTCTGACAGATGAACAGTCGGATGCGATGCTCGACCGCATCGACCGTCACTTCGAGGATCATGGCTGGGGCTTCTGGGCGCTGGAGGAGAAGGCAGGCGGCGCGTTGATCGGCCTCTGCGGCCTCAACAACGTTTCGCCGGCTTTGCCGTTTGCCCCGGCAGTCGAAATCGGCTGGCGGCTTTCAGCGTCGCGGCACGGCGCCGGATATGCGCGCGAAGCAGCGGAACGGTCTCTCGACTTTGCCTTCAACGATCTGAAACTTGACCGCATCGTCAGCTTCACGGTGCCCGCAAACAGCAATTCCTGGGGTTTGATGAGGCGATTGGGAATGAACCGGATCGGTGACTTCGATCATCCCAATTTGGCCGAAGGGCATCCGTTGCGCCCTCACGTGCTCTACGAACTGCGATCACCAAACGTTATTTGAAAGCGGATATCAGGGCTCGTGCCGGCCGACTATGGAGCATGATAATTCATGGCTGTAACGATATATTGCAAAGCATAGCTCAGAGTCCGAAATCGATCTTCGAAAGCTCCTTCAGGAACAACGTCTCGGGCACCGAGAGCCCGATTTGCGGATTGGTGACGACATAGGCCGATGCGCAGGGCTCGTCCCGATAGGGCGGCAGGCGCCACAACTTTCCCTGGTCGACATACGGTTCGGCGAGATGCAGCGGCAGGAAGCCTATTCCGAGGCCGCATTCGATCATCCGCCGTATCTCGCTGACATAGCTCGACTGACCCCGTACCCGTTGACCGATCGAGGCGCTGGCGCGGTAGGCGGTGACATCGCCCATATGCGTGCCGCCGAGCACATCTGCGGTGAAGCCGATAAATGGTTCGGCACGCAGTTGTGCGACGGTCAGGTCCCTGCGGCCAGCCAGCCGGTGGATTGCGCCGCAAAACAGGCCGAACCTCTCTCGCATCAACTCGCGGGAAGCCAGGAAATCCGGAATCACCCCGTCCGAGATACCGAAGGTACAATGGCCGAGTTCTACGGCACGGATGATGGCCGCCGTGGTGCTCACTGTGATTTCCAGATCCACGCCTGGATACCGTGCGAAGAAAGACGTCAGCGCACGATCCAAGGTCTCGTTCACCACTTGGTCGATCATGGCGATCTTCAACCTGCCGGACAACGCCGCCGGCGCCGCTTCGAAACCGACCGGCAAGCGGGAAATCGTCGCGAAAATCGATCGGACCTGTTCGAGCAGCATTTCGCCCGCGGGCGTTGGTATCAGGCCGGTACGACTGCGTTCCAGAAGCTTCGTGCCGGCCGTTTCCTCAAGCCGCTTGATCCCCTGGCTGATCGCCGGCTGGGTGCGGTGCATCACGTCGGCGGCCCGCGTCATGCTCCGTTCCTGCGCCACGATCATGAAAGTGTGCAGCAGGTTCCAGTCAAGTTGCCGGACGAAGTCGACCATCTGGCATGTCTCCATAAGCGAAATTTATTTCTAGAAGAAGAAATAAGAATTTTCAATATTCACCATCTTCCGGAATCCTGAACCGCCCTCGGAGCAAAGCCCGCACCCATCAACAGGAGACCGCCATGCGATATCTTAGAATCCTCGCCCTGATTGCCGCTGCTGCCGCGACCAATGCGGCGGCGGAAGACGGTGTCGTCCGAATGGGAACTGAGGGCTATTACCCACCGTTCGAGTATTTTGACAGCGCCGGCAATCTGAACGGCTTCGATATCGACATCGGCAACGCGCTCTGCGAGACAATGAAGGTGAAGTGCGAATGGGTGTCCACCGATTGGGATGGGATCATCCCGGCGCTGAATGCGAAGAAATTCGACGCCATCCTTTCCTCGATGGCGATCACCGCTGAACGCGCGAAGGTGATCAGTTTCACCGCTCCCTACTATTTCAACCCCGACCGCTTCGTCGCCTCCAAGGATTCGGGACTGAAGAGCGCGCTGCCAGCCGATTTGAAAGGGCTGGTGGTCGGCACCCAATCAGGCACGACCGAGGTCGCGATCCTCAAGCAATATTTCCCCGAAGCGGAGGTGAAGCTTTATCCCAAGCTCGACGACGCTCTGCTCGACCTCGACAATCAGAGGCTTGATCTGGTCCTGGCCAGCCAGTTCGTGCTGGCGGATTGGCTCGCCAAGGACAGCGGCGCCTGCTGTGATTTCGTCGGAGAGGCCTTCGGCGATGACGGCATGAAGGGCACGGGGATTGCCGTCCGCAAGGACGATCAGGCGCTGCTGAAGCGGCTGAACGACGCGCTGGCCGAGATCCAGGCCAACGGCACCTATGGCAAGATTCGCGCGCGCTACTTCAAATTCGACATCATGACACAACCGAAGCTCGCCGGCGAAATCTTCAAGTAGTCCGCAACCAGGTTGGACGCCACACAGTCAGCGTCCAGCCAGCCCCGCCAAGCAATCGGAAGATAATTCGCGATGGAGTTCATCTCACTGCTGTTATTCAGCGACGAGGGCTGGGGAGACGAGTTGCTGCGAGGCCTGAGTGTAACACTCGCACTCGCCTTCGCCACCGCTCCGCTGGCCCTGGTCCTATCCTTCCTGCTGGCTTGGGGCAAAAACGCCCGCAGTCCGATTGCCCGCTGGTTCGCGTTCGCCAGCACGACAGTCTTTCGCAGTCTGCCCGAGCTGTTGACCCTCGTCATCATCTACTACCAGCTCCAAGTGCTCATTGACTGGGTGGTGCATCTCGCTTTCCCGAACGCCAACATTTCACTCAATGCCTTTGCGGCTGGCGTGGTGGCGCTGACGCTCGTCTTCAGCGCACTCGGCAGCGAAGTCGTCCGTGCCGCCTATCAGGCGGTCGGCAGGGGACAGGCAGAGGCGGCGGCATCGCTGGGCCTGCACCGGAGACAGGCCTTCTTCCTGGTCGTCCTCCCCCAGATGTGGCGGCATTGCATTCCCGCTTTCGGCAATCTGTGGTTGATCCTTCTGAAGGATACGTCGCTGGTTTCGATCATAGCGGTGAACGACCTCGTCCGTTACACCAATATGGCGATCTCGACGACCAAGAAGCCGTTCTTCTTCTATACCGTGCTCGCCCTGATCTACGTCGCGCTTGCTTTGCTGTCGGGCATCGGTCAGGCGCTGTTGGAACGACGCACGGCTCCTCGCGGTAGGGGGCGTTAGAAGATGCTGACGCTTCTCACCGACAATCTCGCCCTATGGGCGCAAGGGCTTCAGAATACGGTTACGCTGACATTGCTGAGCGCGCTCATGGGCTTCAGCTTGGCGCTGCCACTCGCACTGGCCCGGCTCAGTCGCAACCGGACAATCTCCGGCGTGGCCTATGGATATATCTACCTCATGCGCGGCACGCCGCTGCTGGTTCAGGTTTTTCTGATCTATTATGGCCTTGGCTCCTTCAGCCGCGAACTGCGGGATATTGGCCTTTGGTGGTTCTTTCGCGATGCGTTCTATTGCGGCCTCCTCGCCTTCGCACTCAATTCCGCGGCCTATCAGGCGGAAATCTTGCGCGGCGGTATCCAGGCCGTGCCGCGAGGGACGATCGAGGCAGGGCGGGTGCTCGGCCTTTCGACCGTGCAGATTTTCCGCAAGATCGTGCTGCCGATCGCCACGGCACGGATGCTGCCGACCATCGGCAATGAACTGGTGCTGCTGCTCAAGGCCTCGGCCATCGTCAGCGTGATCACCGTGCCCGATATCATGGGCCAGGCGCGATCCCTTTACGCCCAGAGCTTCGACCTCACCGTCTTCTACGTGGCGGCGCTTAACTATCTGGCCGTCGTCCTCCTGATCGAAGCGCTCTGGCGCCGCCTCGAGGGTCGCAACCGATGGCTACATTTCGCAGGAACAGTTTGAAATGAAAATACAATCCAATCAGAGCATCTTCGGCCATGAAGGTGTGTTCCAGACCGTGCCCGGTCCGGACGGGACCCATGTGGAAATGCCTTATTCCGGCATCCGCACCTTCCTTCGGCGCCGTCCCAGCCTGGATTTCACCGGCGTCGATCTTGTCGTCTATGGCATTCCCTTCGATCTGGCGACCTCCGGCCGCTCGGGTGCACGCTTCGGCCCGTCCGCGCTACGCGAAGCCTCGACCCAGTTGGCCTGGGGCGAGGTCTGGCCCTGGGGTTTCGACCCCTTCGACCGGCTCTCGGTGGTGGACGCTGGCGACGTGCCGTTCCGGCGCGGGCAGCCACAAAAGATGCTGGAAAACGCGGTGGAATTCGCCCGCCGGATCGTCGAGGAGGGGGCCGGAACGGTCATGCTGGGCGGCGATCACAGCACCACTTTCACCGCCTTGAAGGCCCATGCCGAGCGGCACGGGAAGCTCGCCTATGTCCAGTTCGACGCCCACCGTGACACGCAGGCGAGCAAGGAATTCGACCATGGCACATTCGTGCATCATGCAATGTGCGATGGATTGATCGACCCCGCTCACGCAATCCAAATCGGCATCCGCACCCATTACGACCATACCGACTCGATCACCGTGCTCTACCGTGACTGGCTGCACGAACATGGTTGGCAGGGTGCCCTTGCTCGCCTGCGCGAAGTGGTGGGTGACAGGCCCACCTATCTGAGCATCGACATCGACTGCCTCGATCCTGCCTTTGCTCCCGGCACAGGCACCCCGGTCGTCGACGGACTGGCGCCGCACGAAATCCTCTCGATCCTGCGCCGGACGACGGATGTCAATTTCGTCGGGATGGACCTCGTCGAGGTGGCGCCACCCTATGATCCGACCGGCGTGACAGCGCTCCTGGGCGCCTCGCTGATCCTGGAATATATCTGCGCCCGCGCGGCAGGCCGGCAAGGAGTATAAGATGGGCTTTCGCGTCGCTCTGATCGAATTCTCTCACGAAGGAAACACCTTCACCATTCGCTCGACCCCGATCGAGGCCTTCCATGCCAGTCGCTATTTCCAAGGTGTCGAGATTGTCACGAAGATGCGCGGCACCAATTCCGAGATTGGCGGCGCCCTCGATCTGGCCGAGGCGAGGGGTTGGGAGGTTGTGCCGATTCTTGCCGCTCATGCTCAGCCGGGCGGCACGGTCACCGAAGCCGCGCGCCGCACGATTACCGCAGATGTCGTTCACGGCCTTGAAACGGCCGGGCCGATCGACGGGATTTTCGTCGCACTCCACGGCGCGATGGTCACCGAGACATCCGAGGATGGAGAGAGCCAGTTTCTCGCCGCCATCCGTTCGGTGGTAGGGGCCGATCTCCCGATTGCGGTGACGCTCGATCTGCATGCCAATATCTTCGATGCAATGGCAGGGCTTGCCGATATCGCGGTAAGCTTCAGGACCTATCCCCATATCGACATGCGCGAGCGCGGACGCGAGGCCTGCACGCTGCTTCATGCGGCAATGGCAGGCGAGACGGCGCCGCGCCTGCTCATCGCCCGGCCGCCGATGCTGGTCGGCTGTGACGACGGACGAACGACGCAGGACGGGCCGATGTGCCGGCTGCTGGAAGATGCAGCGCTGGAAATGATGACGCCGGGCATCCTCAACGTCTCCGTCAACGCCGGTTTCACCGATGCCGATGTCTGGGCGGCAGGCCCGAGCGTTCTCGTAAATTACGACGAAAAGATCGTCTCCGCCGTCACGGCTCAAGCAACTGCCGACAGGATCTGCGCGCGGATATGGGACTTCCGCGACGACTGGGCCCGGCCGATCCCTCTCTGGGAGTGTATCGCCCGGCTGAAGGCGCACAAATCCACCGACAAGCCGATCGTGGTGGCCGACTTCTCCGACAACCCGGGCTCAGGCGGCTATGGCGACAGCACGACATTGTTGGCTGCGCTGCTTGACGCAGGGCGGGGCAATATTGCTCTCGGTGTGCTCTACGACCCGCAAGCGGCTGACCTGCTGGCATCCGCAGGTGTCGGCGCAGAATGCACTGTATTGCTCGGCGGCAAGACGGATCCGAGCACGGGCGGTGGGCCGATCGAAGTCACTGGCACTGTTGCGGCCGTCTCCGATGGGGCCTTTACATTTGAAGGGCCGATGTTCACCGGCCTTCCCGGCACGCTCGGCCGCTCCGTTTCTTTCCGGGTCGGCGGGATAGAGGTGCTGATCGCATCTGAAAACCAACAGATGCTCGACGCCAACATCTTCCGCGCGCTCGGCATCGAACCGACGGCGAAGGCGGTCCTGGCGGTGAAATCCATGCATCATTTCCGCGGCGCCTTCGCCCCGCTCGCAAGTGAGATCCTGGTGACCGATGCCGGCGGATTATGCTCGCCGGATCTCACCCGCCGCAACTACCGCAATATTCGACGCCCAATTTTTCCACTGGATCCAATCAATGGCTGAACATTTTGACATTGCCATCATCGGCGGCGGCATCGTCGGCGCCGCACTGGCACATACCATCGGCAATCGCCGTTCGGTCGTGCTGCTGGAGCGGGAGGAGGCATGGGGCTATCATTCCACCGGCCGCTCGGCGGCGGAATTCTCGCTGCGCTTCCAGTCCGAAGGCGCGGGGCGGCTGATCCGGGCCAGCGCCGGATTTCTCCAGACGCCTCCGGATGGGTTCTGCGACCTGCCGCTCATCCGGCCGCGCGGAAACCTCTGCATTGCCCAGGCCGAGAAGGCCGGGCATCTCCATCACATCTTCGAAGTCGAGCGCAACAAAAGCGCGCCCATGGCCCGGCCGCTTCAATTGCTCACGGTTGCCGATGCGCTGGCGCTGGTCCCGTTTCTCGACCCCGACTGGGTCGCGGCTGCGCTCTATGACCCGGATTGCTGGGACATCGAGGTCGACAGCCTGCTGCAGTCCTATCTGAAATCGGCGCGACACGCCGGGGCCGACCTGCGCCGCAACGCCGAGGTGACGGGCGCCCGAATGGACGGATCGGCATGGCGGCTGGAGACGAACGGCGCCGATCTGCTGGCCACGACGGTGGTGAACGCGGCGGGCGGCTGGGCCGATCCCGTGGCGCTCCATTTCGGCGCGACGCCTCTCGGCCTAGTGCCTTATCGCCGAACCGCCATCACCGTGCCAGTTGAGGGCTACGATGTTTCGGCCATGCCCGAAGTCAACGAAATCGACGAGGATTTCTACTTCAAACCGGATGCAGGCCGGCTCCTGGTTAGTCCGGCGGATGAGACGCCGGTCGCCCCGCATGACGCTTGGCCGGAAGAATTGGATATCGCCCAGGCGGCGCAATATCTGAGCGACTGCACCAAGCTCGAAATCCATCGGATCTCCCATAGTTGGGCGGGCCTGCGCACCTTCGCACCGGACCGGCTGCCGGTCATCGGTGCCTCAAAGCGGGCGCCGGGCTTCTTTTGGCTGGCCGGGCTCGGCGGGTTCGGTATTCAAAGTTCGCCAGCGGTCGCTGCGCTCGCGTCGTCGCTGCTTCTGGAAACCC
The DNA here is from genome assembly GCF_014193215.1 of Rhizobium sp. BK112. Taxonomy (NCBI): domain Bacteria; kingdom Pseudomonadati; phylum Pseudomonadota; class Alphaproteobacteria; order Hyphomicrobiales; family Rhizobiaceae; genus Rhizobium; species Rhizobium sp. BK112. The sequence continues at coordinate 317,557 of NZ_JACHYZ010000003.1, read as the reverse complement.
CGATTCCGGCAGCCCTCCGCCAGGAGGGGATCACTGCGGAAACTTTCTCGCCGATCCGCTTTGAATAATGGGCTTATCGGCTAAGTCGTTCGTCCAAGGGTGGAAAGTGCGTCCTGTAGCCTGAGTGCTGCCAGTGCCTCGGTTGCCTCCTCGGGAGGCCAGCCCGCTTCCAGCGCCGCAGCGAGGACCAGCGATTCGGTTTGCAGCTCAAGCTTCTCATAAAGCGGCTCGATGGCTTCGCGCGCTGTGACAACATGCTGGTCAGGCGGGGTGATGGGTGTCGCGGCAACCGTAGGCATGAAATGCTCCTCCTATTGAACGCTAAGGTTCGAAACCCGTTAGGGGCATCCTTGTTCCATTTATATCGCCTTTTCGGTGTTCGAGCGGCGATGCGAAAGATGACGACGCCACATCTGGCGGAATTTCCTCCATCGCAGGAACGCGCGAATGAGGATTGCCGGTGGGATCTTCTTGTGGTCGCCGACAGTTCCCTGCCTGGTGATCGCTGCGTTCGGATCGAGCAGAAACGCGACCAACATGCTTGCACTCTGCGCCTCTACTTCGAGCTTGTCATCCAATAAATGCAGCCCCTGCTCGCCTTCGGCGAATGTCTGCTTATCGACGACGACACAACCGCTGAAGACATAGAAATAGAGGTCTCGGCCTTGCTTGCGCGGAAATTCCACCCTTGCGCCCGCGTCCAGCCGCATATCGAAGACGTCGATCGTGCTGCGGACATAGAAGGGCGCGCCCTCCGCTTCCGGCCCGACCAGGTGTCGCCAGGTGTTTGCCGCGGCAACTGGCACCGGTCCGTGTTGGACCTTCGGTTCGAGGTCGATGGCGTGAGGGCGAATGAGGATTTGCAGCATCCGCAGAGGCGGATCGGATGCCAGCGTTTCTTCGGAATGCCAAAAGCTTGCTCCGGCATTCATCACCATGAGATGGTCGCGGTCGATCACCAGTCGGCCCGCAGCCTTGTCGTCGTGACGCATGACGCCTTCGGGCACCCAGGAAATGATCTCGTCGTTTCTATGCTCATGCATCGCGATCAGGCGACCGGGATCGAGGATGGATTCTGCGATCATGGCGAGGGGGCCATGGCCGTGATCGGTCGGCTTCGGCGTCAACCAGCCCGGCATATTGACGTGCGCGACGAAACCTCCCGCATCCCGCACCACGAAGGTTCGTTCGCCCTTGAGCAGCATCGCATCCTCCATGCAAGGCAATGATGACACCAGGCCATTAGCCATCTGCTGGAAGGGCGGGTCAGCGCATTCGTCCAGGCATTATGATGGCTAGAGCGTCGCTCTCAGCTCGAGATAGCGTTCGGTCAATGTCGTCAAGGTGAAGGCTCTGTTGAGGCCACTCGGATTTGGCAACAACCAGACGACGGCGCCGGCAAATTCCTCGGCTTGCCGACCCCATTCGACATTGGCTCGAAGACTGATTGCCGCATATGCCGCCTTTCCAAGAAAGGCCAGATTGGCCGGCGCAAACGTTCGTATCTTGCTTTCCAGAGCAGGTGCTGCGCTGAGGTAATCCTGCTTCTTAAGTTCGCCTGCGCTTTTCGTCGGGCGTGAAACCGCGGACGTCAGGCCACAGCCATATTGCAGCAACGCGCGCTCTTCATCTGCTCGCAGCAAGCGCGGCGTAAATCCAGCCAGATGCAAGACCCGCCAAAAACGGTTGCTCGGGTTCGAGAAATTATGCCCGTCGCGAACGGCGGACAGAGCCGGATTCAATCCGCAGAAAACCACGGAAAGGCCGGGCGCGAGGATTTCCGACAATCCGGTCCGTGGTATTGCAGGGTCGTCTGGACCATCGAGGTCCTCGGACGTGGCATCTGGCATTGTAAAACCATTGTTCGGATTAAATGGGTCGCGTCGATCGAAACGAGCTTCATCAGCGCCATCAAGGAGGGCCGATCCGACAGACACACGGTGCTAATCATCTTGCTGAAAATGCCGATGAATGGCCTTAGTGGCAATTTGAAAAATATCGGGCGCAATCGATTCTTTGACAGGATCCGCAATGACCACCGAAGCAGCGCGTAATTCGCATCCCATCTATTTCATCGGTGCTTTTGCCACGGGTGGGCTCTTGACGTTCATGGTGCACTTCAACGGGGAATTGGCCCATTATGGCAATCCCCTGTTCTCCTCCTGGACCGCTCATGGCACAGGCATCTTCGCAGCCGTCATTCTTCTCTTGCTGGTCCACCGCCGGCGCAGGCCGACGGTGGGAAAAGCCCCCAACGCGCCGTGGTGGGCTTACTTCGGTGGGATATCCGGCGCGGCAACGGTCATTCTGACCTCGACCGCGGTCAACTCGCCGCTCGGGCTCTCCGGCACTTTGGCTTTGGGTTTGGCAGGCCAGGTCGCCTTCAGCGTCGCGGCCGACAGTTGGGGACTGTTCGGTTTGCCGAAGCGGCGTCCGGATATGCGAGACATCGTAGCACTCGGCCTGGTCGTCACCGGGGGTGCCCTCATCATCCTGTTTGGACGAGGTGGAGCGTGACACTATTCATTCTCCTGGCGTGCCTCGGCGGCGCGCTCGTCGGTCTCAGCCGCCAGCTCAATGGGCGGTTGAGCATATCCACCACGCCGCTGATCGCATCCTTCTGGAATCATGCCATAGGCTTTGCCGTTCTCACATGCCTCGGTCTCTTCGTCGGGGGCCTGCTTCCTGCAGGCGCCGCCGAGGCGCCTTGGTATGCCTATCTGGGCGGCTCCATCGGTGTTGTTTTTGTGGCGGCGGGCAGTTGGGCGATTGCGCGCATAGGCGCGGTCAATTCGGCTCTGCTGATCATCGGTGGTCAGATGGTGACAGGCGTGGCGCTTGATTATATCAGCGCCGTTCCAACGTCGTTTTGGGCGAACGCGACCGGAATCGTCCTCATCGTCGGCGGCATGATGGTCAGCCGGAGGCGACGCAAAGGCGACGGCTCGCAATAGCCAAGCGCTTCATGCGGTTATTGCCTGCCGATACGCCCAGCTATTCTCCGAGCGGAAGAGTGACGTCCGCTATGGAGGCGCCCAATGTCACACCGTGACTTTCTGCCTGCGCCATCGCCTTCACCAATGCGATGACCGTTTCGCGGATATTGCGGTCGGCGATCTTCAGAAAGGCGCGATTGAGCACCAATCCTTCCTTCGTTCGCAGGAATTCGGCGACCGGATCGGAATTCGCCGACAGATCCAGCCCTTGCAGCGTCAACGGCTCGGAATTCTCCTGTTCGAAAAAGAAACTTACCGAGGTGTGGAGCACATCGGCGATCCGCTGCAGGCGGCTCGCGCCGATGCGGTTGATGCCCTTCTCGTATTTCTGAACCTGCTGAAAGGTTACGCCGATCTGCTCGGCAAGCCGTTCCTGGCTCATCCCGAGCAACTGCCGACGCATTCTTATGCGCGCTCCGACATAGCTGTCTATTGCATTCGGTGTCTTGACATTCATCGCGTGTTTTCAGCCTCGATCGCATTTTCAATCGGCGCAGCTGTAGTATTCCCCGCTTCGGTTTTCCATGGTTGTTTTCATATAGCGTACTCAATATGCGATGATCGCGACTGACTGTGATATGAAAGCCCCCGTCCGGAAAGACATAAAGCCACGCTGGAATCGGTCGACAAAAGGGCAAATCAAACAAAAGCCGTACCAATCCCGATGAAACTGGGCTGTGATTGCCGCCCGGCTTACGCTAAATGCAATTCAGCGACCGCCGCTCGATAGTCTTCCCAGCCCCGATCGCCTAAAATCCATCGAAAAAAGACGCGGCACGGCACCGACCGGCCTGTGCAGGAGGAATATTGATGGCAACGGTTGCCGAAGGCGCGCCCCGTTTCGAAAAAACAACGATGTCTATCCTCATGGCGGTCAGCTTCTGCCACATGCTGAACGACATCATGCAATCGCTGCTCGCCTCGCTCTATCCGCTGTTCAAGGCGAATTACGATCTCGATTTTGTGCAGATCGGCCTCCTCACCATGACGTTCCAGGTCACCGCTTCGCTGTTGCAGCCGCTGGTCGGCATTGTCACCGACCGCTGGCCGATGCCCTATTCGCTGCCGGTCGGCATGGCGAGCACCTTCTGCGGCCTCATCCTGCTCGGCAACGCCGGCAGTTTCGCGCTGCTGCTGGTTGCCGCAAGCCTGATCGGGTTTGGCTCAGCCGTCTTCCATCCGGAATCCTCGCGCGTCGCCCGTCTGGCCTCCGGCGGTCGCCACGGTTTCGCGCAGTCCTTCTTCCAGGTCGGCGGCAATGCCGGCCAGGCGATCGGTCCACTGCTCGCCGCCTTCATCGTGCTGCCGCTTGGGCAACACAGCGTCTCCTGGTTTGCCGCCATCGCCATGGTCGGCATGGTCGTGCTGAGCTGGGTGGGCAACTGGTACATGAGCCACCGACGTCAGAATGCCAGCAAACCGGCGGTGAGCCGGGCCCTGCCGCTGCCGCAGAACAGGGTCGTCTGGGCGCTGCTGATCCTCGTGCTGCTGACGGCGACGAAGAATGTCTACATGGCGAGCGTGTCGAGCTACTTTACCTTCTATGTCATCGACAAGTTCGAGCTCAGCGTGCAGCAGGCACAGCTGATGCTCTTCCTGTTCCTCGGCTCGGTCGCCGTCGGCACATTCCTCGGTGGGCCGATCGGCGATCGCTTCGGTGCGCGGTTCGTCATCTGGTTCTCGATCCTGGGCGTCATTCCCTTCGCGCTCCTGCTTCCTTATGCGAATCTCCTCTGGACGGGCGTGCTCAGCATCGTCATCGGCCTGATCTTCGCTTCGGCCTTCTCGGCGATCGTCGTCTTCGCGCAGGAACTGGTGCCCGGGCGCGTCGGACTGATTGCCGGCGTCTTCTTCGGCTTCGCCTTCGGGGCAGGGGGACTTGGTGCAGCATTGCTCGGCGATTTCGCTGATACCCACGGCATCGATTTCGTCTACCGGATCTGCTCCTACCTGCCGCTGCTCGGTCTCCTGACGGTCTTCCTTCCGCGCATACCCAAGCAGAAATCGGCCTAGAGTATTCCGGCTCGACGCATCATGCGGTTCACACGTCGCTATCGCGACAGGCACGAACGTATTTTTCTCCTCATATGGGGAAGAGGGATCACCATTCCTTTAATCCACTATTTTTATAGATAATATTCGTTGGAGAATGACATCGGTTTCGGCACGATATTGGAAGGAAATGGCATGTCTGCTCACAAACTGGTCGGCCTTGCGGGTAGCTTCAACCGCCCCTCGAAGACCTTCGCGCTCGTCGAAAACGTTGCTGGCCTCGCCGGCGAGAAATACGGCTTCGACAACACCATCTACGACCTGACCGATGTCGGCCCCTCGCTTGGCCAGGCGCTGCGGCGTGGCGATCTCGACAGTCGCGCCAAGGAGGTCATCGACGACATCGTCAATGCCGACGTGCTGGTGATCGGAGCGCCAACGTACAAGGGCAGCTATCCCGGCCTCTTCAAGCATCTGATCGACCTGATCGACCCGCATGAGCTGCGCGCCAAGCCGATCATCATCACTGCGACCGGCGGCGGCGATCGGCATGCGCTGATGGTCGAGCACCAGCTCCGTCCGCTCTTCGGTTTCTTCATGTCTCACACGCTGCCGACCGCCGTTTACGCGTCCGACCGCGACTTCACCGATTACCGTGTCTCATCCGAGCCGCTTTCCAAGCGGATCGGGGAGGTTATCGGTGAGCTCTCGGCCTTCTTTCCCAGCCGGAATCAGGCGCTTATCGCCGCCGAATGAAGAGTTAGGGATAGGCTTGAAACGGCGCCGCGGAGGCGCCGTTTTCGTTTTTGGGCCACCCTTCTCACGTCGTCATAATCCACAAATTTGATGGAAATTTATCCTGCCGATACCAATGGCAGGGCAAGAGTTTTTCCGACCCTTCCTCCACATCGGACAATCGTGCTTCGCTACCGATCCGCGCATTTGCCATGATCGGCCTGGTCGGGGCGTATGGCCTCACTCAGTCAGACGGGATATAAAATGACCAAGAATAAAAATCTTCACGACTTCCACCTTTCGCGCCGGGCGGCTCTTGTCGCCGTTTCCGCTGCCGCGCTCTTCACCTTTGCAGCACCAGCTCCTTCCTTTGCCGAGGACAAGTCGATCAGGGTCGGCATCATGGCCGGCGAGGATGAAGACGTCTGGCGCGTCGTCACCAGCGAGGCGGCCAAGAAAGGCCTGAAGATCGAGACGATCACCTTCAACGATTATACGCAGCCGAATGAGGCGCTGGAGCGCGGCGAAATCGACGCCAACGCCTTTCAGCACCAGCCCTATCTCGACAACCAGATCAAGCAGCACGGCTACCACATCGCTCGTGTCGGTTATACCGGCGTCTGGCCGATCGGCCTCTACACCAAGAAGTACAAGTCCGTCGCCGAGATCCCGGAAGGTGCCGTCATCGGCGTGCCGAACGATCCCTCCAACGAAGGCCGCGCTTTGCGCGTTCTCCAGAACGAAGGCCTGATCAAGCTGAAGGACGGCACCGGCATTCTCGCAACTGTCGCCGACGTCACCGACAATCCGAAGAAGATCGAAATCAAGGAACTCGACGCGGGTATCGTCGGCCGCTCGATCGACGACCTGGATGCCGGTGTCGTCAATACCGACTGGGCGCTGAAGAGCGGCCTTTCGCCGGCCGAGCGCATTGCGCAGGAGCCGATTGCCGACAATCCATATCGCAACTTCATTGCGGTCAAGGCCGACAATAAAGATGCCGAGTGGGTCAAGACGCTTGTCTCTTCCTATCAGAACGAGACCGTCAAGGCCGAGTTCGACAAGGTTTACAAGGGAACGGGTCTCAGCGCCTACTGATCCGAAGCGGGGCGGGGGTTAAGCCCTGCCGAGAGGCGGTCCAGGCGTTCCTTGCCCGGGCCGCCTTCGGTGTTTGTAAGGAAAAGCACATGAATTCCTTTGTTTCCACCACGGCGATCGAGACACAGCCGCAAGCGGCGGCCGAAGACGTGGTGAGGCTTACCAATGTGAAGCGGCGGTTCGGAACCACGGCAGCACTCGACGGTATTTCGCTGACGGTGAAGAGAGGTGAGATCCTCGGCATCATCGGCCGCAGCGGCGCCGGCAAATCGACGCTGATCCGTTGCCTCAACGGCCTGGAGCGCGCCGATAGCGGCGAGATTCTCATCGAAGGCCGAGATATCACCGGACTTTCAGAACAGGAACTGCAGCCGCTGCGCCGCCGCATCGGCATGATCTTCCAGCATTTCAACCTGCTTTCCGCCAAGACCGTCGAGGAAAATGTCGCGCTACCGCTGAAGATCGAGGGCGTTGCAAAGAACGAGCGCTTGAAACGGGCGCATGAGCTGCTCGATCTGGTCGGGCTTGCCGACAAGGCGAAAGCCTATCCCTCATCGCTCTCCGGCGGGCAGAAACAACGCGTCGGCATCGCTCGGGCGCTTGCGGCCCGCCCGGCACTGCTTTTGTCCGACGAGGCGACGTCGGCACTCGATCCGGAAACGACCCGGTCGATCCTGGCGCTGTTGAGGGATATCAACCGTAAGCTCGGGCTGACCATTCTGCTGATCACGCATGAGATGGAAGTGGTGCGCGGCATTGCCGATCGCGTCGCAGTCATCGACGCCGGGCGGATCGTGGAGGAAGGGCAGGTCTGGTCGGTCTTCGCCAACCCGCAGGCTGACATCACCGGGAGCCTGCTCGGCGGTATCCGCCCGCAGCTTCCGGATCACATCGCCGGTCGGCTGTCGGCAACGACGGGGAGCGAGGCGATCCTCAGCGTCGATCTCGCCGGGCCGCAGGCGCAGGGCGCGCTGTTTGCCGAACTCTCGGCGGCGCTGCCGCATTCCTTCCGCCTCGTCCATGGCGGCATCGACCACATCCAGAACCAGCCGGTGGCACGGTTCTTCATCGCCGTTCCCATGCGCGACCCCGCGCTTGCCGGAAAGGTCGAACAATTCCTGACGGCCCGGTCCGCCCGGGTGGAGGTGCTTGGTTATGACACCGATCATGGTTGAACTGCTTCTTCGCTCCCTTTGGGAGACGGTCCTGATGACCGTCGCCTCGGGAGTGATCTCGCTCGTCGCCGGCCTGCCGCTCGGCCTTGCCCTGGTGGCGACGGCGCGCGGCGGCATCGCCGAAAATCTGTGGATCAATCGCGTGCTCGGTGGGATCATCAACGGCTTCCGCTCGGTGCCCTTCATCATCCTGCTGGTGGCGCTGATCCCGCTGACGCGGCTGATCGTCGGCACGGCGCTCGGCACCTGGGCGGCCATCGTGCCGCTCGCCATCGCCGCAACGCCCTATTACGCCCGTATCGCCGAAGTGTCGTTGCGCGAGGTCGACCGCGGGCTGATCGATGCCGTCCGCGCCATGGGCGGCAATCGCTGGACGATCATCCGTGAGGTGCTGGTGCCCGAAGCTTTGCCGGGCATCGTCGCCGGCTTCACCGTCACGCTGGTGACGCTGATCGGCGCCTCGGCGATGGCGGGCGCGATCGGCGCCGGCGGTCTCGGCGATCTCGCCATCCGCTATGGCTATCAGCGCTTCGAAACCAATGTGATGATCGCGGTGGTGGCCGTCCTCATCGTCCTCGTCTGCGGCATTCAGTGGCTGGGCGACCGGCTGGTCGCCAAGCTGGACCATCGATAGTCAGTGCCGGAACTGGGCGGCGGGATGCGCGGCGGGCAACCTGCCGTCCCCGCCGCCGAAAAGCTTCTGCCGCAAAGGTCCTTCCACGTAGTCCGCCTTGAAGAGACCGCGCTCCTGCAGCACCGGCACCACCAGGTCGACGAAATCGCGCAGGCTTTCCGGCGCCACGGTCCGCGCCAGATTGAAGCCGTCTATGCCGCCCTCCTCGATCCATGCCTCGAGATGATCGGCGATCTGCTCGGGCGAGCCCACCACCGGCTTCATCCGGCTGCCGAGTATCATCTGGTCGATGATGTCGCGCAGCGTCACCGGCTTCGCCGCCTGTTTGGTGATGGCCGCAAGCGCCGACTGATTGGCGTTCGTCGAGCTTTGGTCGATGACGTCATCCAGCCCATATTTCGAAAAATCGATGCCGACGGAGGCGGAGTAATGCGCAAGCGAGGCCTCGACGCTCGCATGGCGGCGATACTCCTCCAGCCTGTCCCGTGCTTCCTTCTCCGTCCGCCCGACGACAACAGTGATCAGGCTCAGGATCTTCAGTGCGTCGGCGCCGCGGCCGAATTCCTCGGCCTTCGCCCGCAGCGCATCCACCGTCGGCCGCATCGCCCTGGGGTTCGAGCCGGCGAGGAAGACGCATTCGGCGTGCCGGGCGGCAAAGTCCTGGCCGCGTGCGGAGGCGCCGGCCTGGAAGAGCAGGGGCGTGCGCTGTGGAGAAGGTTCGGAGAGATGGATGCCCTCCATCCGGTAATATTGACCGTCATGACGGACAGTGCGCACTTTGGAGGGATCGGCATAGATGCCGCCCACCTTGTCGCGCAGCACCGCATCGTCATCCCAGCTGCCTTCCCAGAGCTTGTAGACGATCTCGAGATATTCCTCGGCTGCGTCGTAACGCGCGTCATGTTCCGGCAGCCTGTCGAAACCCATGCTGCGGGCAGCACTATCGAGATAACCGGTGACGATGTTCCAGCCGATCCGCCCCTTGGTCAGATGATCGAGCGTCGACATGCGCCGCGCCAGCAGAAAGGGCGGCTCATAGGTGGTATTGACGGTGACGCCAAAACCCAAATGTTTGGTGACATAGGCCATCGCCGAAATCGGGATGAGCGGATCATTGACCGGGATCTGCGCCGCCGTCGTGATCACCGGCGCCGGGCTTCCTCTGAAGATGTCATAGACGCCGACGATATCGGCAAGGAAGATGCCGTCCAGCTTGCCGCGTTCGGCGGTCTTGGCAAACTCCGTCCAATAGTCGAGATCGGTATAATGCGCTGAGCCGTCGCGCGGATGCGTCCACAGGCCGTGGTTGATATGCCCGACGCAGTTCATGTCAAAGGCATAGATCTGCATGGTCTTCATGAGGCGGGTCCCAAAACCGGCAATAGAAATCAAGGATTTGCCGCATTAATTATCCTAGAGCGTGATGCCGAAAAGTGCGTGCGGTTTTCGGACGACATCATGCTCTAACTATATAATGTAGAACAGGATTCAGATTTTAGGCCGGCTCGGCCCAAAATCATCCTGTTCGGGCTCTATCGCACGAAGAGCCTGTGAAATGGTAGGGTTGGGATGAAAAAAGCCGGAGGAAACGCATGACGAAGAAGACGCTGTCGGATTGGGCGGAGCTTGCGCAAAAGGATCTGCGCGCTTCACCTGAAACGCTGACCTGGCAGACGCCGGAAGGCATTGCCGTCAAGCCGCTCTATACGGCCGAGGATCTGGACGGTGCCGAGCATCTCGGCTCGCTTCCCGGTTTTTCGCCTTTCACCCGCGGCCCACGCGCGACGATGTATGCCGGCCGGCCATGGACGATCCGCCAATATGCCGGCTTCTCGACGGCGGAGGAATCGAACGCCTTCTATCGCCGCAATCTGGCAGCCGGCCAGAAGGGCCTGTCGGTCGCCTTCGATCTTGCCACCCATCGCGGTTACGACAGCGACCATCCCCGCGTCGAGGGCGATGTCGGCAAGGCAGGTGTGGCAATCGACAGCGTCGAGGACATGAAAATCCTGTTCGACGGCATTCCGCTCGGCGAAATGTCGGTGTCGATGACCATGAACGGCGCCGTCATCCCGATCCTCGCCGCCTTCATCGTGGCTGGCGAGGAGCAGGGCGTTTCGCGGGCCGAGCTCTCGGGGACCATTCAGAACGACATCCTCAAGGAGTTCATGGTCCGCAACACCTATATCTATCCGCCAGAACCCTCGATGCGGATCGTTGCCGACATCATCGAATATACCGCAAGGGAGATGCCGAAGTTCAATTCGATCTCGATCTCCGGCTATCACATGCAGGAGGCCGGCGCGACGCTCACGCAGGAACTCGCCTTCACGCTTGCCGATGGCCGCGAATATGTCAGGGCGGCGATCGCCAAGGGCCTCAATGTCGACGATTTCGCCGGAAGGCTCTCCTTCTTCTTTGCGATCGGCATGAATTTCTTCATGGAGGCGGCCAAACTTCGCGCCGCCCGGCTGCTCTGGACCCGCATCATGGAAGAGTTCCAGCCGAAGAAGACTTCCTCGCTGATGCTGCGCACCCATTGCCAGACGTCGGGCGTCTCGCTGCAGGAACAGGACCCCTATAACAACATCATCCGCACCGCCTTCGAGGCGATGTCGGCCGTGCTCGGCGGCACGCAGTCGCTGCACACCAATTCCTTCGACGAGGCGATCGCGCTGCCGACGGAGTTTTCCGCCCGCATTGCCCGCAACACGCAGCTCATCCTCCAGCATGAGACCGGCGTCACCAAGGTCGTCGATCCGCTCGCCGGCTCCTATTACGTCGAAAGCCTGACGAAGGAGCTTGCCGACAAGGCCTGGGCGCTGATCGAGGAGGTGGAAGCGCTCGGCGGCATGACCAAGGCCGTCAATGACGGCCTGCCGAAACGGCTGATCGAGGAAGCGGCCGCGCGCCGGCAAGCGGCCGTCGACAAGGGCGAGGAGGTCATCGTCGGCGTCAACCGCTACAGGCTCGACAACGAACAGCCGATCGACATTCTGGAGATCGACAACAGTGCGGTGCGCATCGCACAGATCAGGCGGATCGAGGAAACCAAACGGCGCCGCGATGGCGGGGCCGTGCGCCAGACGCTGGCCGCGCTGGCGGAGATCGCCCGGACCAGCAAGGGCAACCTGCTGGAAGCCGCCATCGAGGCGGCCCGGGCTCGTGCCACGGTCGGCGAGATATCGGATGCCATGCGCGATGCCTTCGGCGATCATGCCGCGATCCCTAATGTCATCAAAGGCGTCTACGGCGAGGCCTATAGCAACGAGCCGGAACTCGCCGTCTTGAGGACCCGCATGACTGAGGTGACGGAAGCGATGGGCCGCCGGCCGAAAATCATGGTCGCCAAGCTCGGTCAGGACGGGCACGATCGGGGCGCCAAGGTGATCGCCTCGGCCTTCGGTGACATCGGCTTCGATGTGCTCGCCGGTCCCCTGTTCCAGACCCCTGACGAAGCCGCCAGCGTCGCGCTCAGCGAAAAGGTCAATGTCGTCGGCGTCTCGTCATTGGCGGCCGGTCACAGGACGCTGCTGCCGCAGCTGATCGACAGGCTGAGGGAAAAGGGCGGTGGCGATATCATCGTCGTCTGCGGCGGCGTCATCCCGCGGCAGGACTATGACTTCCTGCACGAACACGGCGTTGCAGCCGTGTTCGGGCCCGGCACGAACGTTCTCGAGGCGGCAAACTCCGTTCTCGACCTTTTAGAGGGCAAGCGGCGAAACCAGTAGCTTACAGCAATCCACGCTTTGCGAGATTACTCATCAGCGCCGAAATGCCGAAGGTCCAAGGCGGGCATTCGGTGGAGAGCCGAACGGTGTTGACGAGCGCGCCGAGCCCTGCCGAGGAAATCTCGACGACATCGCCGATCTTGTGGGTGAAGCCCTGCTTCGGCGCCTCGCGATCCTGCGTCGGTGCAAACAACGTGCCAAGAAAGAGCATAAAGCCGTCGGGATATTGGTGATGCGCGCCGACCGTCTGTTTGACGAGATCGGTCGGATCGCGGCTGATCTGCGACATCGAACTCTTGCCGCGCAGCACGAAGCCGTCCCGGCCGGTGACCTTCAGATCGAGTTCGGCCTTGCGAACATCATCCAGGCTGTAGCCGGCATCGAACAGGCGGATGAAAGGACCGATCGAGCAGGAGGCATTGTTGTCCTTGGCTTTACCGAGCAACAGTGCCGAGCGGCCCTCGACGTCGCGCAGATTGACGTCGTTGCCGAGCGTCGCGCCCTTGATTTCGCCGCGGCTATTGACCGCGAGCACGATTTCCGGCTCCGGATTGTTCCAGGTCGAGATCGGATGCAGGCCGACCTCCGCACCCCAGCCGACGGAGGAAAGCACCGGGGCCTTGGTGAAGACTTCGGCATCCGGCCCGATGCCGACTTCGAGATATTGCGACCACATGCCCTCGTCGATCAGCGCCTGCTTGACCTTGGCAGCCTCCGGCGAACCCGCCTTCAGATTGGTGAGGCTGCCGCCGATCAGCGTGCTGACACGTTCGCGGATGGCGGCGGCACGTTCCGGATTGCCGGCAGCCTTCTCCTCGATGACGCGCTCGATCATCGACTGGGCGAAGGTGACGCCGCAGGCCTTGACGGCCTGCAGGTCGACGGGCGCCAGGAGATAGGGACGCGCTTCGTCCGGCTTGCCGGTGCTGTTGGCGACGATCTGCTCCACTGAACCGACCGCCTTGCCACTTGCGGCGCGGACGAAGCCGGCGGCGTCCTGCCGCTCGAAGAGAGCGCTCAGCGTCGGCGCCTCGCGCGAGGTGATGTCGACCAGCACGCCCTCGCGTGATGTCACAATGCTCGGTCCGGCAACGTCGGGATTCCAGACGCGGCCGACGAAAAGACCATCCGAAGCGGCGACATCGAGAAGAGCTTGAGACATGGTGATCTTCCGTCAAGGTGAGCGAGAAGCGCTCTTTTGAGAATTGTGGGGTGTTGCCGCCCTCCGACCCGGCGACTGCCGAAATCGATCACATTCATGAAGGCGGGGCAAGATGCACTGGGGAAAAAGACTTTTGCCTGATCGGCTCAAGCCGCGGTATTTCTCGTAAATCCAATCGCTAAAGCCCGCAAAATAACTATTTAGATACAAAATACATATTTTATTTCAAATAGTTAACTACATGGTGCGGCGATTTTTCCCCTCATCTCGCCTTGACAGGAGCCGGCTTTCGTTATCTGTTTTGCCCGACATGGAGGCTGCTGGCGTCAGCCGGCGCTAAGAAAATCCCGGGAGGATATTACAGCGATGTTGAGATTTGCCGTCGTCGGAATCGACCATGGGCATACGTTCGATCACGTGAAGGGTTTGCTTGCCTCTGGCGGCGAGTTCGTCGGCTATTGCCCGCAGACTTCGGTGCCGACATTGCGCGAGGCCTTCGAGAAGACCTATCCCGATGCGCCGCAGATCGACCGGGAAAAGCTGTTCGACGATCCGTCGATCGATGTCATCTGCATTTCAGCGATCCCGCGCGATCGTGCCGGGCTTGCCATCCGCGCGATGAGATCGGGCAAGGACGTGATGACCGACAAGCCCGGTGTGACGACCTTCGCCCAGCTTGAGGACGTCAAGCGCACCGTCGCCGAGACCGGCAAGATCTTCTCGATCTGCTTTTCCGAGCGCCACTGCGTGCGCTCCGCCGTCAAGGCCGGCAAGCTCGTCGCCGACGGTGCGATCGGCAAGGTCATCCAGACGCTCGGTGTCGGTCCCCACCGGCTGCAACTGCCGACGCGGCCCGACTGGTTCTTCGATCCGGAAGCCTTCGGCGGCATCATCGTCGATATCGCTTCTCACCAGGTCGACCAGTTCCTGTTCTATACCGGCTCGACCACGGGCGAGGTCATCGCCAGCTCGATCGGCAATTTCGGCATGCCCGACAAGCCGGCCTTCGAGGATTTCGGCGAGGTGCTTCTGCGTTCCGACAAGGCGGCGGGTTATGTCCGCGTCGACTGGTTCACGCCGGAGGCGCTGCCGACCTGGGGTGACGGGCGCCTGACCATTCTCGGCACCGAAGGTTATATCGAGCTGCGCAAATATATCGATATTGCCGGCCGGCCGGGTAAGGATCATCTCTTCCTGGTCAACGGCAAGGAAATGACCCATATCGATTGCAGCGGCGAAAAGCTCGATTATTTCGACGCTTTCACCGCCGACGTCGGCAACCGCACGCAGACGGCGATGACGCAGGATCACGTTTTTGAAGTCTGCAGTCTTTCGCTCGAAGCCCAGACGAAAGCCGCGCGGATCGGCGCTCGCTGAGGAGGATATCATGACCAGGAAATTGCGCGTCGGTGTCATCGGCGCAGGCATCGCTGCGCGGCATCTGGCCGGCTTCGGCTGGAACAAGGAGCTTTTCGAGGTTCCTGTGCTCTGCTCGCTCGACGAGGAGCGCGGCCGGGCGCTGTGCGAGGAGTACGGCATTGCTGAATACACCCAGGATGCCGATTCGCTGTTTGCCCGTGACGATCTCGACATCATCGACATTTCGACGCCGCCGAGCTCGCATTTCGAACTCTGCCGCAAGGGCATCGAATCCGGCAAGCACGTGATCTGTGAGAAGCCGCTTTTCGGCTCGATTGCCGAGGTCGACGAGATGGGCCGCATCCTTGCTCGGTTCCCCGGCAGGAAGCTGATGCCGATCTTCCAGTACCGCTACGGCTCCGGCCTGCAGAAGCTGAAGCTACTGATCGAGCGCGGTCTTGCCGGCAAACCGTTCCTGACGACGATCGAAACCCATTGGTGGCGCGGCCCGGATTATTATGCCGTGCCATGGCGCGGCAAATGGGCAAGCGAACTCGGTGGCGGTCTTCTTGGTCACGCCATCCACGCGCATGATATGCTGAATTATGTCCATGGCCCCTGCGCCGAAGTGTTTTCCTATGGCGCGACACTGGTCAATCCGATCGAGGTCGAGGACACGGCAGCCCTTTCGGTGAAGATGCAGAACGGCTCGCTGGCGACGCTGTCGATGACGCTGGGTTCGCGCAAGGAGATCTCGCGGCTGCGCTTCTGCTTCAACGACCTCGTCGCCGAAAGCATCATCGAACCCTATACGATGGGCCGTGATCCGTGGACGTTCGTCGCCGGAACGGAGGAGCATCAGGCGCGGATCGACGCGGCGCTCGCTGGCTATGTGCCAGGCGAAGATGGCTACACCCGTCAGTTCGAGCTCTTTCATAAGGCGATCGTTGAGGACAAGGAGCCGCCGGTGACGCTGCAGGATGCCCGCAATTCGCTGGAGCTGGTGACAGCCGCCTATTTCTCGCAGCGCACCGGCCGGCCGACGCCGATGCCGATCGCCGCCGATCATCCGCTCTATCGCTCCTGGCTTCCGGCGGGGGAGTGGCGCAGCGCCGCTACGGTCTGAATCGGGAAGGGCTCTCTCATGCTGAAATCCTTCGAGCATGTCGGCATGACGGTCGGCGATATGGACCGTGCTATCGATTTTTACTGCGGCCTGCTTGGCCTCAGCCTCGTGCTGCGCAAGACGATGGCGAATGGCATGCAGGTGGCGTTCCTCGATGCAGGCGGCGGCATGCTGGAGATCTTCGCGCCGCCCGGCGGCGCTTCGCGGGCGGTCGACGTGCCTGAAGATACGGCCGGCGTCCGGCACCTCACCTTCCATTTCGACAATGTCGAGGAGACCTTCGCCCGCCTTGAACAGGCGGGCGTCGAGATCAAGGAGCGGCCGCGCTTCGCCGTCCACTCCGAGATGCTGAACAAGATTGCCTTCGTTCGCGACCCCGACGGCATCATCGTCGAGCTTGCCGAACGCTCCCAGAGCCGCCAGGGTTGACGCAGGTGCTGCCGATCGCTTCGCTGCGGGCGGCCAGACCGTCCCGCAGCAGATCGATCAGGCGCCGGATGAGCTTTGCCGCCATGAAAGGCTCCCCTCAGCTCGCCAATTTGGCGCGGATATAGTTGCGCCAGCCGCCAAGCGCGGTGATTTCCTCGGCACCCTTCACCGCATGCGCTTCGCAGACGAAGCCGGAGACGCTGGAGCCATCTTCGAGCACCAGCTTGCCGATGCCGAGGGGTGCCGGAATCTTCTGGACGAACCTGCCGAAAGCATCGGCCGGCAGTGCCCAGACCTCGACCTCCAGCCCCTGACCCTTATGGCCGGGTTCGCGCAGCAGCCCCGGCTTCGGCGGCGTGGTATTGGGCAGAACGAAGAGGCGATAATCGCCTGATGTGCGGCAGGTCTTGACCAGACGCCCGCCGGCCAGTTCGTGATTGAGCGGCATGCCGGTCAGATGCGCCCCAACGACCGCGATTTCGATGAAACCGTCATCGCCAGGCGCAACACGACTGGCTTCGGGGATCGCCGCCTGCCGGTCGATGCCCATGCCGGAACCTGCGGCACGGTGCAGCGCATCGGCAAGCGGCGCCAGCGCATCGTCGGTGAAGGCAGGGGCGATCACCGTCACCCCACCTGGCAGGCCACCCTTTCCGAAACCGGCCGGAACGGCGATCGCAGCGCAATCGAGCAGGTTGACGAAATTGGTGTAGCGGCCGAGGCGACCGTTGAGCACGACGGGATTGGCCTGCATGTCGGCAACCGTATAGGTGGTCGGAGCGGTCGGCAGCAGAAGCACATCCGCCTTTTCCCATTCGGCTTCGGTCCTGCGGCGCAATTCTTCCAGCCGGTAGCGGCCGTTGAAGGCCTCGACCGCGGTCTTGCCCTTGGCGCCTTCGATAATCCCGCGCACCGTCGGGTCGAAATCGGCCGCGTTCGTGGCGAGGAAGGTCTCGACCGCCGCCAGACGTTCGGCGACCCACGGCCCGTCATAGAGAAGGGCGGCGGCCTCGCGGAATGGTGCGTAATCGAACGGCACGATGGTCGCGCCGAGCGCTCTGGCCCGCTCGATCGCCTGATCGTAGAGCGCCTCCACCTCCTTGTCGCCGAAGAATTCCCGCTCGGCGCCAGCAAGGACGCCGATGCGCAACCCCGATACCGGCAGGTTCGCCGGCTTGGCGTGGCGGGAAAAAGCATCGGCGGCATCGAAGCCTTCGGCGACCTTGCGGATCGCAACACCGTCGCCGACGGTCGCGGCAAAGATCGTGATGCAGTCGACGCTCTTGCAGGCCGGTATGGCGCCGGTATTCGGCAAGAGACCCGGGGTCGGCTTGATGCCGACCAGATTGTTGAAGGCAGCCGGCACACGGCCGGAGCCGGCCGTATCGGTGCCGAGCGCAAAGGCCGCGAGGCCGGAGGCCACGGTGACCGCCGATCCGGAACTCGAACCGCCTGAGATATAGGCCGCATCGAAGACCGAACGCGGCGCGCCATGGGGCGAGCGCGTGCCGTTGAGGCCGGTCGCGAACTGGTCGAGATTGGTCTTTCCGATGACGAGCGCGCCGGCGGCCTTCAACCGGGCAACGACGGTGGAGTCCGCCTCCGGCCGATACGCATAGGCCGGGCAGGCAGCAGTCGTCGGCAGGCCGGCGGCATCGATATTGTCTTTCACCGCGAAGGGCACGCCCCAGAGCGGCAGGCTATTTGCCTCGGGCGCACGTGCCATCAAGGCTTTGGCGGCGGCGCGCAGCTCTTCGTCGGGCACCGGGGTGATGAAGATTGCCGGATCTTTCGAGGCGGCACGCCGCGCAATCACCTCTTCGATGGCGTCGAGCGGCGTCAGGCCGGATTGATAGGCGGCGCGAAGGCTTGAGAGATCGAGAATGGTCGGCAGCATGTCAGCATTCCTCCAGAACGACGATGATATCGCCCGCTTTGACGTTTCTTCCCGGCGCGGCGCGCAGGTCGCGGACGCGGCCTGCCGCATGGGCGGTGACGTTGATTTCCATTTTCATCGATTCGATGATGGCGAGTGTATCGCCGGCCGCAACCGGGGCGCCCGGCTCGACCAGCAATTTCCAGATATTGCCGGGCACGGCGCTGGCAACTCCGAAGCAGCCGTCGGGAATATCCCCATCCGGGCTTTCGCCTGTGCCTTCATCGGTGACGAAGCTGTCGAGACCGGCGTCCTTCCAGCGCTGGCGTTCGGCCTCGAAGGCGGCCTGCTGCGTTGCCTTGAAGCGGCCGATCGACGCCGCATTCGCCTGCAATTCCTTCTCATAGGCGGCATAGGAGAATTCCGTCTCCTCGATCCGGATCGGATAACCGCCATGCGGGAAGGCGGCGCGCGCCTCCGTTAGCTCCTGATTGCTCACGGGGAAGAAACGGATCTGGTCGAAGAAATTCAGCAACCAAGGTTTGCCCCTGGCAAAAGCCGGTGTCTCCCGCCACGTGTTCCAGACCTGGATGGTGCGGCCAAAGAGCTGGTAGCCGCCCGGTCCTTCCATGCCGTAGATGCACATATAGGCGCCGCCGATGCCGACGGCATTTTCCGGCGTCCAGGTGCGGGCGGGATTATATTTCGTCGTCACGAGGCGGTGGCGCGGATCCGTCGGGGTCGCAACCGGCGCGCCGAGATAGACGTCGCCGAGACCCAGCACCAAGTAGCTGGCTTCAAAGACGATATCGCGAACGGCCTGTTCATCGGCAAGACCATTGATGCGGCGGATGAACTCGATATTCGAGGGGCACCAGGGCGCATTCGGGCGCACGAGCTCCTGATATTTGCTCATGGCAAGCTCCGCATCCGGATCGTTCCAGGAAAGCGGCAGATGCACGATGCGGCTCGGCACCGTGACCTCCTGGGCCGCCGGAAGCGTCGCCTCGATCTCGGAGAGCAGCCCGAGCAGGCGCCGGCGCGTCAACTGCGTGCCGTCATAATGGATCTGCAGCGACCGGATACCGGGGGTGAGGTCGATGACGCCGGGGAGGCGGGCCTCCACGACCGCCTGCATCAATAGATGCACCCGCAGCCGCAGCGCGATATCGAGCGTCATCGGCCCATATTCGACGAGCAGATTGTCGTCGCCCTGGCGGCGATAGACGACCGAAACCGGGCCATCCTCGCTGGCGCCGACGATCGGCGAACCTGTTTCTTCCGGGGGCCGCCGGACAGCCGGCCCGGCGATCGGGTCTTCCGGCCGTGCCAAGGCATGAAAACGGATGCGGTCGCCGGGTTTGAACTGACCCATTTTCCATTGCTCGTCTCGGGCAATCACCGCCGGGCAGACGAAGCCGCCAAGGCTCGGACCGTCAGGGCCGAGAATGATCGGCATGTCGCCGGTAAAATCGATCGCCCCGATCGCATAGGCATTGTCGTGCAGGTTGGAGGGGTGCAGCCCCGCCTCGCCGCCATCGCTACGTGCCCAATGCGGGGCCGGGCCGATCAGGCGCACCCCGGTGCGGGCGCTGTTGAAATGCACCTCGTAGGCCGTCGAAAACAGCGCCTCGATATCGCTAGCCTCGAAGAAATCGGGCGCACCATGCGGGCCATAGACGACGCCGACATCCCATTCACGCGTCAAGGCGGCGGGCTCCGTCGCAGGTCTTACCGGTTCGACCGGTGCCTGGCGCGCAAAATGCAGCACATGCCCTGTCTTCAGCGTGCCAGTGGCGTTGCCGCCGAACTGGCCGAGGCCGAAGGTCGCGCGGGAGCCGAGCACAACGGGAGCGGCAAAACCACCGGCGACGGCGAGATAGGCGCGTTGTCCCGGTCCTTCGATCGAACCGATCGACAGAACCTGACCCGCCCGGATTGTCACCGGGGCGTCATGTGGCAATTTTACGCCGTCGCATGTCATTGGCATCCGCGCGCCGGCAAGCGCGATCGTCTGGTCGGCATAAAACCGCAATGTCGGACCGGAAACGGTCAACTCCAGCGCAGCCGTCACATCGTCATTGCCGACCAGCCGGTTGGCATGGCGGAAGGAGCGCTCGTCCATCGGTCCGCTCGGCGGCACGCCGACATGCCAAAGGCCGAGCCGGCCCGGCAGTTCCTGGATGCTCGACTGTGCGCCGGGCGCGAGTACCTCGACGACATCGGGAACGAAAGCAAAATCGCGTAGTGCCGTCGTCGCCACCTTGGCGTCGGCAAGCAGTTCGGAAGCGGAGATCGCCCTGAGATAAGCGAGATTGGTCTCGATGCCGGATATCGATGTTGCGGCGAGGGCTGCCTTCAGCTTCGCGATCGCCGCCGGCCGGTCTTCCGCCGCCACGATCAGCTTGGCGAGCATCGGGTCATAGAAGGGCGTGACCTCGGTTCCCGTCTCGATCCAACCGTCGACGCGGGCATTGTTGGGGAAAACGACTTCGGTCAGCAGGCCGGCGCTTGGGCGGAAATCGGCATGCGGCATCTCCGCATAGATCCGCATCTCGATCGCCGCACCCTTCGGCGTCAGGGCCCGAGCAGCCGAGAGCACATCCTCGCCCGCCGCCTGACGGATCATCCATTCGACGAGGTCGATGCCGAAGACGGCTTCGGTGACGGGATGCTCGACCTGCAGGCGGGTATTGACCTCGAGGAAATAGAATTCCTCGCGCTGGGGATCGTAGATGAATTCGACAGTGCCGGCCGATTCGTAGGACACCGAGCGTCCCAAGTCGACCGCCGCCTTGTGCAGTCGCGCCCTTGTCTCCGCGGAAAGGCCAGGCGCAGGCGTCTCCTCGACGACCTTCTGGTTCCGCCGCTGCAGCGAGCAGTCGCGTTCGCCGAGCGCAATCACTCCGCCCTTGCCGTCGCCGAAAATCTGCACCTCGACATGGCGCGCTTCGGCAACGAAACGCTCGATATAGACCCGCGCGTCGCCGAAGCTGGCGCGCGCGGTCCGCTGCACGCTTTCGAAAGAGGCCTTGAGGCCGGCCGCATCGGTGCAGAGCTGCATGCCGATACCGCCGCCGCCCGCCGTGCTTTTCAGCATGACGGGATAACCGACGGTCTCGGCAGACGAAAGCGCCTCTTCGACGCTCTGCAAGAGATCGGTGCCGGGCAGCAGCGGCACGCCGCTCGCTTTCGCCAGCTCGCGCGCCGTGTGCTTCAGGCCGAAGGCCGACAAATGCTCCGGCCGCGGGCCGATGAAGGCGATACCTTCGGCGGCGAGCCGCTCGGCAAAGCCGATATTCTCCGACAGGAACCCATAGCCCGGATGCACGGCCTCAGCGCCCGTCGCCTTGCAGGCGGCGATGACGGCATCGACGTTCAGATAGCTTTCCCCGGCAGGCGCCGGGCCGAGGCGGACGGCCTCGTCGGCGGTCAGCGCCGGCTTCGAGAACCGGTCGGCATCGGAATAGACGGCGACCGAAGCGATGCCCATCTGCTTCAATGTGCGAATGACGCGGACGGCGATTTCGCCGCGATTGGCGATAAGGACCTTGGTGAACATCGGTCAGTCCTCGCCGTCCCAGATCAGCACCCGGATCGGCGTCGGATCGAAGCCGTTGCAGGGATTGTTGATCTGCGGGCAATTGGAGATGACGCAGAGCACGTCCATCTCGGCCACCAGTTCGACATAGTCACCTGGTGCCGAGATGCCGTCGACGATGGTCATCTCGCCGTTCGGCTTGATCGGCACGTTCATGAAGAAATTGATGTTCGGCACGATGTCGCGCTTGCTCATGCCGTGTTTGGTCACCTCGAGCACGAAATTGTCGCGGCAGGCATGCAGGTATTTCGTGCCGTGGCCGAAGCGCACGGTGTTGCTCTCGCAGGAGCAGGCGCCGGCTGATGTGTCATGGCGGCCGCAGCTGTCGGCGGTCATGACCAGCATGACGTTGCCTTCGTTCGAGATGATCTTCGTGCCGGTGCCGATATAGGCGCCACCCTGCGCCCGCATCGTATCCTGGTTGGAATAACGCTCGGCAAAATCATCGGCGCGATAAAACAGCGTGTCGATCGCCTGCTGGCCGTAGCTGTCCTCGATGCGGATGGTCTGGCCCTTGCGGATGATACCGGACCATGGCGCCTCGGCCGGAATGAAATGATCCTGCACGGCGTTTTCGAGGCTGCGCGAAGCTGAAGTCTTGATGAAATCGGTCATTACAATCCTCCCTCAGGCCAGCATCGCGGCATTGTTCTCAAAGCCGCGAAGGGCTTCAGCGGTCGCGGTGCGCGAGAGATCGTCGGCTGCGGGCGAAGGCGCGCGATAGCGCGTGACGATCACCGGCTTCGGCGCGTAGACCGGGTCGGGATCGAGCGGATGCGGGCAATTCGAGAAGCCGACGATCATGTCCATTTCGGCGCGCAGCTCGGCATAATCGCCGCTGTTGGAGAGCTTGCCGCGCCAGTGGAAGCCGCCGGCGTCGTCGACGCGGACAGGCGCAAAGAGATTGAGAATCCCCGGGATGTCACGCCTGGCAAGACCAAGCTTGCCGGCGACGAGCACGAGATTGTCGCGGGTGTTGCGGGTCCTGACGTGAGGATATTTTGTGGCATTCGAGGCTGCCGTCGATCCGCCCATCAGGCAGTCATGGGCGCCCGAACTGTCCTCGATCAGCGAAAACATCACTCGGCCCATATCCGAGAAGATGACGCGGCCCTTGCCGAGGGCGGTCGTCCACTGCACCTTGACCGTATCGACGAGATTGAGCCGTTCGCTGGTGTCAGCGGCGTTCCAGGCGACGAGCGCCACGGTCGATGCGCCTTCGCCCTGGTCGATGCGGAGCGCTTCGCCGCGCTTGACCGCAGTCGACCAATACCAGCCGCCGGGGATGGTTTCCTGATGGATGATCGCAGCCGCATCGATTGCGGGGGCGGGCAGGGGGCTCGGCGCCGGCAGGGCCTTCGGCGCAAATTCCAGCCCCTTCTTCTGATGTTCTTCGTAACGCTGCCGGTTGGCGGCGATCTCTTCGGGCGAACGTCTGACATGCATCATGGTTTTTCTCCTGACGGACTGGAAGCCGGGTCGTCCCGGCGAGGGCCCAGAGAAATGACCGGGCCGTCCCGGTCGGGGCTGAAGACGGAGGGCGCGCCGGCAAGCCTGGGCGGCCAGATCGAAATGTCCTTGGTGATCGTCGCGCCGTAGCGCTCTTTTTCCTCCGGGCGGTCACGCCGACGCTCGAAGGCGACGACGCGCGTCGCCAGCGTGAAGGCCTCGCGCATGTCGTGCGTTACCATGACGACGGTCATCTGCGTTTCGTGCCAGAGCCGCTTCATCAAGGTGTGGATCTCGGCGCGGATGCCGGGGTCGAGCGCGCCGAAGGGCTCATCGAGCAGCAACACCTTCGGTTTCATGATCAGCGCCTGCGCCAGCGCCAGGCGCTGCTGCATGCCGCCTGACAGTTGCGCCGGATATTTGTCCTCGGCGCCGGAAAGGCCGACTTCACCGATCAGCCGCCGGGCTTCGTCAATGGCGTTGCGACGGGCAGCGCCGAAAAGCTTGGCTTTATAGCGAGACCCCGAGAGTTCCCGCCCCAGCAGCACATTGCCGAGCACAGTCAGATGCGGGAAAACCGAATAGCGCTGGAAGACGACGCCCCGATCCGGACCTGGCTCCTGCGGCAGAGCTTCGCCGTCCAGCAGGATCGTGCCGCGCGTTGGCCGTTCCTGGCCGAGCAGCATGCGCAGGAACGTCGACTTGCCGCAGCCGGAGGGACCGACGAGGGCGACGAAGGCGCGCGAGGCGACAGTCAGCGACACATCTTCCAGGACGATCTGGTCGCCGTATTCCTTCCAGACCTTTTCGATCACCAACTCGCTCATGCCTGCTTCTCCAGTTCCGACCAGGGGAAGATGGCAATGCGGATGCGATCGAGAATGTAATTCATGACCACGGCGAGCAGCGTGATCCAGACGACATAGGGAAAGATGACGTCCATCGAGAGGTAGCGGCGCACGAGGAAGATGCGGTAACCGAGGCCGGAATCCGACGAGATCGCCTCGGCCGCAATCAGGAACAGCCAGGCGGGGCCGAGCTGAAGCCGGAGGCAGGTGATCAGCCGGGGCAGGATCTGCGGCAGCACGACACGGAGGCCGATCTGCCAGGAGGAGCCGCCGAGCGTTTCAGCTTTGACGATCTGCTCACGCGGCAGCTCCAGCGCCTTCAGCGCAAGGTCGCGGATCATCGTCGGCGCAACGCCGATGACAATGAGCGCGATCTTCGAGGCTTCGCCGAGCCCCATGGCAATGAACAGGATCGGCAGCAGCGCCAGCGGCGGCACCATCGAGATGACGGCGACGAAGGGGGAGAGCAGCGCCCGGAGATATGGCAGCATGCCGATCAGCATGCCGATGACGAGCGCGGTGATCGTGGAGATGCCGAGGCCTGCAAGCAGGCGGATCAGGCTCGCCCCCGTATCGGACCAGAGCAGATATTCGCCGGTGCGCGGATCGGCGACGAAGGCCAGGCGATCGATCGCATCGGCAAACCCGGCAAGACCGGGCAACAGCTTGTCATTGGCGTTTTCCGCCAGCCGTGCCGCCGAGCCCATCGTGTAGGCAACGATCAGCAGCACGAAGGGCAGCAGCGTCAAGGCAAGCTGCGCGCCCCGGCTCGGCCTCGTGTTGATCCAGCGCATGAGGAAAGCTCCGCTGATGAAGATTGGGCGGCGCGGTCAAGACCGCACCGCTGCTTGGACATCGCTCAGAGCGAACCGTCGGCGGCCGCCTTCATGTAAGTCTCGGTGAAGCGCAACTTGACGTTGCCACTGTCGCCGAGGATCTTGCCATCCGGCATTTCGATGCCGATGACGTCTGCCGATGGCGCGCCATTGCCGAGCAAGCCTTTTTCGAACAGGAAGTTGCGGACAAGATCCATTGTCTTCGGCAGGCTGCCTGAGGCAGTGAAGGCAACGGCATCGGCCGGCTTGGCAAACAGCTTGGTGGCGGCAAGCTGGGATTCGAAACCCTTGAGATCGGTGCCCGATGCCTGGCCCATCGCTTCGCGCGCAGCCTTGCCGTCGGCACTGTCGGCAGTCAGCAGTGCAGCGGTTTCATACCAGATGCCGGCGAGTGCCTTGCCGAAATTCGGATTGTCCTTCAGCACGCCTGAATTGGCGACCATCAGGTCGATGATCTCGCCCGGCACCTGCGAGCTGTCGAACACCTTCTTGGCGGTGGGATCCTCGAGGATGGTCGAGACCAGCGGGTTCCAGGTGACAACTGCGGTCACGTCAGCCGTCTTATAGGCGGCGACCATGTCGGCATCGGAGGTGTTGACCACCTTAACGTCGCGCTCGGTCAGCTTGATGCTTTCGAGCGCGCGGGCCAGCAGATAGTGCGAAACGGAAAATTCGACGAGATTGACGTTCTGTCCCTTGATGTCGGCAAGGCTCGCCTTGTCCTTGAGGATAACGGCATCATTGCCGTTCGAGAAATCGCCGACGATGACCGCTGTCGTATCAACGCCGCCGGCGGCCGGGATCGACAGGCCGTCCATATTGGTCAACGTCACGGCGTCGAAGGCGCCTGCGGTATATTGGTTCATCGATTCGACATAGTCGTTGAACTGGGTGACCTCGATCTTGATGCCGTATTTGTCGGCCCATTTCTTGACGATGCCGTGATCAGCAGCATAACCCCAGGGCATCCAGCCGACATAGATCGACCAGGCGACCTTGAAATCGGCCTTCTGTTCGGCCTTGGCGATGGAGCCGAGCCCGAGCGCCAGGGACGCCGTCAGGGCGGTGATCGATAGGATCTTCGAAAAAGTCTGCATTGAAATTCCCCTTTTGCTTTTCTTCAAAAGGGATCGGCAATGACCATCGTGCCGCCAATCCCTTGGCTTACGAGGTCTCCCGGGCTTTTGTCCCGCCGTGCACCCGGCGGGATGTCTCCCCTGCCGGTGGTAGCTCTCGGACCAGCCACGCCTTGCGACGCCGGAACCCTAGCCACCAACTCTGCAACTATCGAAGCAAAGTGCGTGCCAAATTATAAACCGTTGATTTTATTGAGAGGTCGATGGCGCCAATTCCCCAGCAAATGCAATAGTGCATGCACTTGCACAGAAAATGTGCGTATTCTGCCGCCAGCTTAGGCGCTGGTTCTTTTTTGCCCAGCGGAAAACAAGGCCCCAGGCAGAACGCACAGAACGCCGAATTGCGGCTGCCCTGAGTTAGTTCCGGAAAGCGCCGGCCGGGACCGTCGTCACCAGCCGGATGTCACGGCGGAAGTCCGACGGCGACATGCCGGCGATGTGGCGGAAGGATTTGTTGAAGGCGCTGATCGAGCCGAAGCCGCTGTCCATCGCCACCTGCAGCACGTTGGCGCCCTCGCTCATCAGCATCGCCTGAGCGCGCGACAGCCGCAGCAGCGTCACGTATTTGCTGAGCGTCATGCCAGTCGATCGCTTGAACAGGTTCATCGCATATTTCGGATGCAGATCGGCGGCGCGGGCGATATCGACCGAATCGATGTCCTGCAGGAAATTGGCGGCGATGAAATCGCACATGCGCGCGACGCTGCGCGAGGAATGCGGATACGGTTGATCGCCGTCGAGATTGATGGCCGCCTGCGACGTCATCGAATAGGGTTCGAGCGCGATCCGCTCGATGCGCAGCAGCAGCTCGTCGACGGCGTGCTGGGCCTTGGCGGGATCGCCTGAGTTGGCATAGCGGAACCAGCGGGTGAAGTTCTCGCTGTCGGCGGCATCCGTTGCCGAAGTCAGCAGCGTCTCGCCCTTCATCAGTCGGCTGGAAACGCTGATCGGCAAGCGCAGCCGGAAGAAATAGACGAGCGGCAAATGGGCGCCGGCATAGAGCGAATCATCCGAAGATTCATCCATCTGATGCGGCTGACCACCCCAAAACAGGCACATTTCGCCGGCGTTCAGCCGGAATTCGTGGTCGCTCATCCGGTAGTGAACGGTTCCGCGCATCACGTAGTTGACCTCGACCTGCGCGTGCCAGTGCGGCATCGCCATAACAGGCGGATGGGCATGAAACATCTGCAGCGCTGTCGGCAAACCCTCGATGCTGCTCGCGCCGGGCTGGTAGATTGCACGTGTGCCGACCTTACTTTCCGCCAAATTCATGTTCCCTTTTTAGGAGACACCCGCTCCCTTACAGATAGTCTAACCGCGTTCGTGAAAGATCGGCAATTGAAAAGGGAGGATTTTCAATGCGCTTCAAACTTCTCGCTGCGACCGCAGCTGTTGCATTGCTTGCTTCCGGCTCCGCATTCGCGCAGTCGGCCAATCTTACCATCTGGAGCTGGAATGTCGCCGCATCGGCATTGAAGTCCACGCTTCCAGGCTTCAACAAGCAGTTTCCCGATATCAAAATCACCGTTGAGGACCTCGGCAACAGCCAGGTCTTCGACAAGACGCTCGCTGCCTGCGCCGCCGGCGGCGACGGCTTGCCTGACATCGTCAGCATCGAGAATTTCGAGGCTGAAATCTTCTGGAGCCGATTCCCGGATTGTTTTGCCAATCTGAAAGAGCTCGGCTATACGCCCGAGATCCAGGCAAAATTTCCTGACTTCAAGCGCACTGAGCTCGAGGTCGGCGATGTCGCTTACGCCATGCCGTGGGATTCCGGCCCTGTCGCCGTCTTCTACCGCCGCGACCTCTACGAAAAGGCCGGCGTCGATCCGAGCACCATCAGCACCTGGGACGATTTCATTGCCGCCGGCAAGAAGATTTCCGCCGCCAATCCCGGCGTGGTCATGGCGCAGGCAGACTTCAATGGCGACAGCGAATGGTTCCGCATGATCGCCAATGAACAGGGCTGCGGCTATTACTCGACCGACGGCCAGAACATCACCATCAACCAGCCGGCCTGCGTCGCTTCGCTGCAAAAAGTGAAGGAAATGAAGGACGCCGGCACGCTGACGGCGGCCAACTGGGACGAAAAGATCCAGGCCAATACCGCCGGCAAGGCCGCAAGCCAGTTGTATGGCGGTTGGTATGAGGGCACCGTGCGCTCGACCTCTCCCGATCTCAAGGGCAAGTGGGGCGTCTACAGAATGCCGAGCCTGACGGCTGATGGCCCGCATGCGGCCAATCTCGGCGGTTCGTCGCTCGCCATTTCGGCGACGTCCGCAAATAAGGAAGCCGCCTGGAAATTCGTCAACTACGCCCTCGGCACGGATGAGGGTCAGATCACCATGCTGAAGGAGTTCGGTCTGGTTCCGTCGCTGCTTTCGGCCGAGAAGGATCCCTTCGTCAATGAGCCGCAACCCTATTGGGGCGGCCAGAAGGTCTGGGCTGATATCCTGGCGACACTGCCGAAGATCGTGCCGAGCCGCGGTACCGCCTTCCAAAGTGATGCCGAAGCCATCTTCAAGGCGACGCAGGCGAAGTTCTTTGCCGGCGGCTATCCCGATGCGAAGGCGGCTCTCGACGATGCCGCCAAGCAGATCGCTTCAGCGACCGGCCTTCCGATCGCGCAATGAATGACGATGCCGGGCGCTTGAGGCGCCCGGCTTTCCCCCGGCTTGCAAAGCGGCCGGTCATTCGTTCGTGAGGAGGAGGCTTGATGCCGTTCAGAACCCGGAGCGCCTATGCGTTCCTTGCCCCCTATCTGCTGGTCTTTGCCACCTTCTGGGTCTGGCCGATCATCAATTCGTTCCTGATTTCCTTTCAGAACACCCGCATCAACCCGTGGAAATACAGTTTCCAGGCCAATTGGGGCCGGCTCTTCTACGACCCGGCCTTCTACAATGCTCTTTACAACACGCTGATCATCCTGCTGATTCAGGTGCCGGTGATGATCGCGCTTGCGACGGTCATGGCCGTAATGCTCAATTCGCCGCTGCTGAAAGCGCGGCCGCTTTTCCGCTTCGCCTTCTTTGCGCCTGTCGTCGTCGGCGAGGTCGCCTATGCTGCCGTCTTCCGGCTGATGTTCAGCCTCGATTTCGGGATCATCAACAAGCTGATTTCCGCCGTCGGTCTCAGCCCGGTCTCCTGGTTCGACAACGCGAATGCCGCCATGGCGCTGATCATCCTCGCCGTCACATGGCGCTGGGCGGGCTACAACGCCATCATCATTCTCGCCGGGCTGCAGTCGATTCCCGACGATGTCTACGAGGCGGCGACACTCGACCGGGTGAGCAAGATCCAGCAATTCTTTCATATCACCCTGCCACTTCTGAAGCCGATCATCCTCTTCTGCGTGGTTCTTTCGGTGATCGGCACCATGCAGCTCTTCACCGAGCCCTTCCTGATCACCAACCGCGGCGGTCCCGGCGGCGGCACCGAGACCCTCGGCCTGCTGCTCTACCGCCAGGGCTTCACTTCGCTGAACTTCGGCTATGCCTCGGCGATCGCCTATACGATGGCTGCCCTTGCCGTGGCGATCTCGCTTCTCAATCTCTGGGTCGGGAGGGATCCGAAATGAAGTCCAAATCGCAATCCCTTCTGCTGCGCCAGATCGCGTTGCATGCCGCACTGGCGCCGCTGGCGATAATCTGGCTGTTTCCGCTCTGGATGATGTTCGTCTTCTCGACCATGCCCGACAACGGCATCTTCAGCCCTGATATCGTGCTCTGGCCATCGACCAATTTCGTCGAGAATTTCAAGAACCTGCAGGCCGATACCGATTTCATCGGCGCCATGGTGATCTCCGTCGGCGTCGCGCTCATCTATACGGTCCTGTCGGTACTGCTGACCTCGATGGCGGGCTGGGCGCTGGCGCGTTACCGTTTCGTCGGCCGCTCCATCGTCATCGCCATCATCCTCGGCACGATCACGCTGCCGTTTTCGGTGGTCGTCATCCCGCAATTCATCATGGTGGCACGCGAATTCAAGCTGGCAAATACCTGGGTGGCGCTGATTGTGCCACCGTTGTTCAATTCGCTCGGCGTGCTGTTCATGCGGCAATCCTTCTCGATGATGCCGGGCGAACTCTTTGATGCGGCTCGGGTCGAAGGCGTCAAGGAATGGCAGATCTTCCTGCGCATCGCGCTGCCGCTGGCGCGTCCGACCATGGCGGCACTGGCGATCATCCTGTTCCTGGCCTCGTGGAACAACTACCTCTGGCCGCTTCTGATCAATTCCAAACCGGGAATGATGACAGCGCCGGTGGCATTGGGAACGCTGATCGGCCTCACCAAGGTCTCTTGGGGCGGCATCATGGCCGGCGCGGTGCTGCTGACGGCGCCGATCCTCGTCGTCTTCGTGGCTCTCCAGCGCCATTTCATCGCCGGCATCGCGGCCGGCGCAATCAAATAATCGAACAATAGGGAGGCCGCATGGCAGAGCTTTCACTCAGCAACATCGTCAAGCGCTTCGGCGGCTTTGAGATCATCCACGGCGCCAATCTGGAGGTGAAGGACGGCGAATTCGTCGTCTTCGTCGGCCCCTCCGGCTGCGGCAAGTCCACGCTGCTCAGGATGATCGCCGGCCTCGAGGACATCACCTCGGGCGAGCTTCAGATCGGCGGCAGGGTCGTCAACGACGTCGAGCCGGCCGATCGCGGCATCGCCATGGTGTTCCAGTCCTATGCGCTCTATCCGCACCTGACCGTCGAGGAAAATCTGAGCTTCGGCCTGCGCATGAACGGCAATCCGAAAGGCGACACTGAACGGCGCGTGCGCCATGTCGCCGAGATCCTGCAGATCACCGAGTTGATGAAGCGGCGGCCGAAGCAGCTTTCCGGCGGCCAGCGCCAGCGCGTCGCGATCGGCCGCGCCATCGTCCGCGAACCCCAGGTCTTCCTGTTCGACGAACCCTTGTCGAACCTCGATGCGGAACTGCGCGTGCAGATGCGCGTCGAAATCTCCCGGCTGCACAAGCAACTGGGCACGACGATGATTTATGTCACCCACGACCAGACCGAGGCGATGACGCTCGCCGACAGGATCGTCGTGTTGCGCGCCGGCAATATCGAGCAGATCGGCGCGCCACTCGACCTTTACGACGACCCCGCCAACCAGTTCGTCGCCGGTTTCGTCGGCTCGCCGAAGATGAATTTCCTGAAGGCCGTGGTGATCGAGACGCAGCCGGGCAGGGCGGTGATCGCGCTGGAAAGTGATACCAATACACGGCTGTCGCTGCCCGTCGCCGATCCGATCGAAGCCGGCGCGAAGGTGACGCTCGGCATTCGTCCCGAACATTTCGTCGATGCGGGCATGGGCGATGCCGACCTCACCGTCACCATCGACGTCGCCGAACACCTCGGCAATACCAGCTACATCTACGCCACCATCGGCCCCGAGCAACTGATCATCGAGCGGCCGGAATCCCGCGTCGCCGGCAATCGCGAGACGCTGACGGTCGGCCTTCCCGCCAACCGCACATTCCTTTTCGACGGTGCCGGCAGGCGGCTTCGCTAACCTATCCCAAGACCGAAAGACGAAAGAGGATTTTCCATGAGTTCAGATCAACCGATCCGCTGGGGCATCATCGGCCCCGGCACCATCGCCCGCACCTTTGCCGACGGCGTCGCCCATTCTCGCACGGGAAAGCTGGTGGCAATCGCCACCCGCAATCCTGCAAAACCCGGCCTTGCCGAAAATTTCCCCGGCGCCCGCATCGTCAATGGCTACGAGGCGCTGCTTTCCGACCCTGAGGTTGATGCCGTCTATATCTCCGTGCCCCATACCGGCCATGCCGAATGGGCGATCAAGGCCGCCCGCGCCGGCAAGCACATCCTGGTGGAAAAGCCGATCGCGCTGTCGGCCTATGATGCCGAAGCCGTTTACTACGAGGCGAAAAAGGCCGGCGTCTTTGCCGGCGAGGCCTTCATGTACCGCGTGCATCCGCAGACGGAGAAGCTGGTCGAGCTCGTCAAAAGCGGCGTCATCGGCACCGTCCGCATCATCCGTTCGAGCTTCGGCTTCAACATGGGCAGCTATAGGCCGGAACACCGGCTTTTCGCCAATGATACCGCCGGCGGCGGCATTCTCGATGTCGGCGGTTATCCGGTTTCGATGGCCCGGCTGATTGCCGGCGCGGCGCAGGGCAAGGCCTTCCTCGAACCCGAGAAGGTCTCGGGCGTCGCCCATCTCGGAGAGAGCGGCGTCGATGAATGGGCCTCTGCCGTGCTGAAGTTCCCGAACGAGATCATCGCCGAAGTCTCCTGCTCGATCATGGCGAATCAGGACAATGTGCTGCGCATCATCGGCTCGGAAGGCCGGATCGAGGTCCAGGACTTCTGGTTCGCCTCCGGCCACAAGGGCGGCGTCGGCAAGATCGAGATCTTCAAGGGCGGCAGCCGGGAAACCGTCGAGCTCAGGGAAGACCGCTGGCTTTACTCCTTCGAGGCCGATGCGGCGGGTGACGCCATCCGCGCCGGTAAGACGGAATTCAGCTCTCCCGGCATGAGCTGGGCGGATTCGATCGGAAACCTGCGCGTGCTCGACCAATGGCGTGCCTCGGTCGGTCTGGAATACGGCGTTGAGAAAGCCAGTAAGCGCACGGCAAACATTGCCGGCGGCACGGTCGCGCGTGGCAACAGCATTCCGCAGCGTCAGATCCCCGGCATTTCCAAGCCGGCCTCGGTCGTCACGCTCGGCTTCGAGTTCTTCCCGAACTTCGCCTCTGCCTCGCTGACGCTCGACGCCTTCTACGAAGCCGGCGGCAATGCCTTCGACACGGCCTATGTCTATGGCGGCGGCAAGACGGAAGCGATCTTCGGCGACTGGCACACGAGCCGAAAGGTGCCGCGCGAAGAGATCGTGCTGATCGGCAAGGGTGCGCATTCGCCGCTCTGCTATCCCGATATGATCGCAAAGCAGCTCGACCAGTCGCTTTCCCGGCTGAAGACCGATTATGTCGACATCTATTTCATGCATCGCGACAACACCGACGTGCCCGTCAGCGAGTTCGTCGATGCCATGGATGCCGAGGTCAAGCGTGGCCGCATTCGCGGCATCTTCGGTGGCTCGAACTGGACAAGGGCGCGTTTCGACGAGGCGATCGCCTATGCCGAAAAGACCGGCAAGGCGGCGCCGGCAGCACTCTCCAACAACTTCTCGCTCGCCGAGATGCTCGATCCGATCTGGGCCGGTTGCGTCGCCGCTTCCGACGACGACTGGAAGAAGTGGCTGAACGAGAAGCAGATCCCGAACTTTGCCTGGTCGAGCCAGGGCCGCGGCTTCTTCACCGACCGTGCCGGCCGCGACAAGCGAGACGATGAGGAGATCGTGCGGGTCTGGTATTCCGAGCGCAACTTCGGACGCCGCGACCGCGCCATCGAGCTGGCCAACAAGCTCGGCCGCAATCCGATCCATATCGCGCTCGCCTATGTGATCGCCCAGCCTTTCCCGGTCATTCCGCTGATCGGGCCGCGCACCGTCGCCGAGCTGGAAGACAGTCTCTCGGCGCTCGACATCAAGCTGACGCCCGATCAGGTGAAGTGGCTGGAAGGCTGACCAATAGGAAAGGGCGCGGTTCACGTCGCGCCCTTTCCATTCTACTTGCGTGACTCGGAAGCCCTCTTCCGGGCGGCATCGTCCATCAGCTCATACCACATGGCGTTGAGGACGGCGAAGGCGGCGGCCAGCGGCAGGCCGAGCATCCATGCAAAATACCACATCGTTTCGTCTCCTTCAGAGCAATTCCAGGCAAAGCGTGAAGCGCTTTTGCCGGGAATTGCGTAAAAACAAAAGGTTAGAGCGGTTCTACTGAGCCGCTCTAGTAAGCGTGGCTATTTTTGTCGGTGATGGACTTCTCATCGACCTTGCCCCACAGAACCTTGTAGACCCAGGCCGTGTAGGCGAAGATGATCGGCAGGAAGATCACCGTGACCACCAGCATGATGAACAGCGTCATGTGGCTGGAGGATGCATCCCAGACCGTCAGGCTCGATCGCGGATCGAGTGAGGAGGGCAGGATGAACGGGAACATCGACAGGCCGACCGTGGAGATGATGCCAAGGATCGCCACCTTGCTGAACAGCAGCGTCATCACCTCGCGTTTTGCCCGCATGGCAATGAAGGCCAGTGCCGCGCCGACGAAGCCGAGCACGGGCGCGATGATCATCCACGCATGGGCAGCGTAGTTGGTCAGCCACGCGCCTTTCTCCAGCGCCACGGTCTTCAGCAGCGGGTTGGAGGGACCGATCGGGCTGATATCGCTGGTGATGCGATAGCCGCCGACACCGATCCACAGGAAGAGGCCGCCGAGTGCGAAAAGCACGATGACGGCAAGAGCGGCGATGCTGCCATAGCGTCTGGCACGTTCGGCCACCGGGCCGCTTGCCTTCAACACCAGCCATGCCGCTCCATGCATCGTCAACATGGCTAGGGAAAGCAGGCCGCAGAGCAGCGCATAGGGGTTGAGCAGGGCGAAGAACGAACCTTCGTAGAAGATCCGCATATCGTCGGCAAAGCGGAAGGGCACGCCCTGTAGCACATTGCCGACGGCAACGCCGAAGATCAGCGACGGCACGAAACCGCCGATGAAGAGCGCCCAGTCCCAGCCGCTCCGCCAAGTGGCGCTTTCCCGCTTCGACCGGTATTTAAAACCGACCGGGCGCAGGATGAGCGCGAAGAGGATCGCAAACATCGCCAGGTAAAAGCCCGAGAAGGAAACCGCATAGAGCGGCGGCCAGGCGGCGAAAATGGCGCCGCCGCCGAGGATCAGCCAGACCTGGTTGCCCTCCCAGGTGGCGCCGATGGTGTTGATCGCCACGCGCCGTTCCGTGTCGGTCCTGGCGACGAAAGGCAGAAGCGTGCCGACGCCGAGGTCGAAGCCGCCCGTCGTTGCAAAGGCGATCAGCAATACGCCGAGCAGCAGCCACCAGATGAGACGCAGGCTTTCATAGTCGATGAGTTCGTGAAGGATCATGACAGTCACTCCGCGGCCGGGACGAGGGTTTCGGAAATCAGAACGGCTTCCGGCTCGTCGTCCGGTTCCGGTCCTTGGCGAATCGCCTTGATCATCAGGCTCATCTCGATGACGATCAGCACCGTATAAAGTGCGCCAAAACCGATGATGGTCAGAAGCACAGTGCTGGCGCCGAGGCTGGAGACGGCGGCAGCCGTCGGCAGAACGCCTTCGATCACCCAGGGCTGGCGGCCGAACTCGGCGACGACCCAGCCGAGTTCGATGGCGACCCAGGGCAAGGGGATCGCCAGCACGGCAATCTTCAGAAGCAGCGGATATTTGTCGAGATGGCGGCGCGCCGACAGCCAGAAGAAGGTGGCGGTCAGCAGGATGAAGAAGATGCCGAGGCCGACCATGATGCGGAACGACCAGAACAGCGTCGGCACGTGCGGGATCGTATCACGCGCGGCCTGGACGATCTGCTCGTCGGTCGCCTGGCGAGGATCGTCGACGTAGCGCTTCAGAAGAAGGGCATAACCGAGATCATGGCCGAGATCCTCGAAGGAGCTGCGCACTTCCTGCGCAACCTGATCCTGTGCCGGTGCCGAACGGATCTGCATCAGCGCGTCGTAAGCCTTGATGCCGTCGCGGATGCGGGTTTCGGCTTGCTGTTCGAGCTTGTCGATGCCGGGGATCTCGGTCGTCAGCGACCGTGTGCCGATCAGGCCCATGACCCAGGGAATATGCACGGCAAAATGCGTCTCGCGCGCCTCCTGATCGGGAAAACCAAAGGCGGTGAAGGCCGCCGGAGCGGGCTCCGTCTTCCACATGCCCTCGATCGCGGCGAGCTTCATCTTCTGGTTTTCGGTGGCGAGATACCCGCTCTCATCGCCGAGCACGACGACGGAAAGTGCCGAGGCGAGGCCGAAGGAGGCGGCCACCGTCATCGAGCGCTTGGCAAGCTCGATATGCCGGCCCTTCAACACATACCAGGCCGAGACGCCGAGCACGAAGATCGAGGCGCAGACGTAACCCGCCGACACCGTGTGGACGAATTTCGCCTGGGCCACCGGATTGAAGACCACGTCGAAAAAGCTGGTGATCTCCATACGCATCGTCTGCGGGTTGAGCGCCGATCCCACCGGGTTCTGCATCCAGCCATTGGCGATGAGGATCCAGAGTGCCGAAAAATTCGAGCCGAGCGCCACCGCCCAGGTGGCAACGAGATGCCCGACCTTCGACAGCTTGTCCCAGCCGAAGAAGAACAGCCCGACGAAGGTCGCCTCGAGGAAGAAGGCCATGAGGCCTTCGATCGCCAGCGGCGCGCCGAAGATGTCGCCGACATAATAGCTGTAATAGCTCCAGTTCATGCCGAACTGGAATTCCATGACGATGCCGGTAGCGACGCCGATCACGAAGTTGATGCCGAACAGCGTGCCCCAGAATTTCGTCATCTGCCGCCAGATCTGGCGACCGGTCATGACATAGACGGTTTCCATGATCGCCAGGAGCACGGACAGGCCGAGCGTCAAGGGCACAAACAGGAAGTGGTAAAGCGCCGTCAGCGCGAATTGGAAGCGCGATAGCGCGACGATATCTAGTTCCATTATCTTTCTCCCACGGTCCCACGGGATACAAAGCGTTCCTCCGCGCCGGCCGGCGCGTGAGGGCATGTTTGCTCAATCCGGCCGAAGCCGGTTAAGCGCCTTTTCGAACGCCGCCTCTCCGCGGCGCGAAATCTCTGAGATGCGGCCGCCTTCGATGACGGCGATGCGGTCGGCGATTGCCGCCTCGCGACGGATATGCGTGGCGATCACCAGCGACCGGCCTGCCGCCATGCTCGACAGCCGGCCGATCACGTCACGGGCGGTGGCGCCGTCGAGACTCTCTGTCGGTTCATCGAGCAGCCAGAGCGGCGTGTCGCGCAGGAAGAGCCGGGCAAGCGCCAGCCGGCGCGACTGGCCGCCGGAAAGACCGATCCCGCCTTCGCCGAGCGGCGTATCGATCCCCCGCGGCATGGCCTCGATATCGGCAAGCAGGCCGGCGGCGCCGAGCACCTCAAGAAGACGGCCCTCGCTGGCATCCGGGTTCGCAAGACAGAGGTTGCCGCGCAGGCTGTCCTCGAAGAGTTCCGTCCGTTGCGTCAGCAGGGTCGCCGTTGTCACGGCAACACTTCCCGTCCGGGCCGGCAACTCGCCGGAAAGGAGAGCAAGCAGGCTCGACTTGCCGGCGCCGCTGCTGCCGATGACGGCGAGACGTTCGCCCTGTTGAAGCGTGAGTTCGATACCCTCAAGCGCCGGCGCGGCGGAGTTTTCATGGAAGGCTGACACATCAGCCAGTGAGAAAGCATATCCCGGCAAAGGCGCTGCCAATGGTTCGGGTTCTGTCGCGGCGGCAAACCGCGGCGCGATCCGCGCTGCCGCGAGCAGCGTTCTGCCGAGTTCCAGGGCGCCGCGGCGTAGTGCTGCAAAGGGTTCGACCGCGGCAAAGGCGACGAGCAGGCCGAGCGCGGCGACGGGAGCGGTAATCACCTTGGCTTCCGCAAGCGCTGCGACGGCAAGCAGCGATGCCGTCAACAGCAGCGTCGAAACGAGGCCGAAGCCGAATGTCACGCCGGTTTCGACACGGTTCAGCCGGTCGTCGGCGTGGGCGGCATAGCTGTCGGCTGCCATGATCGCATGTCTCTGCGCGGCAAGCCGACCAGCCATCAGGAGATCGGTCTGGCCGGCGACGAGATCGATCGTCCGCGACCGCAACCCCTCGATACCATGGGCGCGCCTGCGGGCATGTTTGCGCGCCCCCCGGCCGGCGATCAGAGGCAGGCCGAGCCCGGCGCCGGCGAGAAAAAGGCCGAAACACAGACCGAACACGGGATGCATCAGCCCCAGTGCGAGGCTTGCCGCCAGCGCTGCGCCGATCGCCACCGCAGCCGGCACGAGAATGCGCAAATAGAGGGAATCGAGTGCATCGATATCGGCCGTCAGCCGGAAGAGTAGTCTTGCGGGACGATAGAGCAGGGTGCGAGCCGCACCCGGTTCGGCAAAGCCGCGAAACAGCCTTTCGCGCAGGGCGGCGAGCACGCCGAGCGTTGCATCATGGGTCGCAAGCCTCTCGCCGTAGCGCGCGGCCGTCCGGACGATGGCGAGCAGGCGGATGCCGGCCGACGGCGCAAAGACGTCGAAGGTGATGGCGGCGGCGGAGAGACCGGCGAGCGAGGTGGCGGTGATGAACCAGCCGGACAGGCCGAGCAGGGCGATGCCGGCCGCCACCGTCGCCGCCGAAAGTGCTGCGCCGAGCAGCAGCGCACGCCGGCGTTCGGCAAAGAAGAGTCGCAGGATCGGCTTGAGGTTTGTAGCAAATGTGCTCATTCGGCGGCCTCCCTCATGACGAGGTCAGTGTCGATGCGCATGATGCGATGCATGCGGGCGGCAAGCAGCGGATCGTGGGTCGCAACGATCAAGATACGGTCCCTGGCGAGCGAAAGCAGGCTCTCGGTCACCTCGGCGGCGGTGGCGGCGTCGAGATGCGCAGTCGGCTCGTCGGCAAGGATGATCCTAAGATGCGGATTGCAGGCGGCCCGCGCGATCGCCAGCCGCAGCGCCTCGCCGCCGGAAAGTCCGATTCCGCCCTCGCCGAGCGGCCGGCTGCCATAGGCCTCGGCGACATTTCGCAGTCTCGCGGCATCGAGCGCATCCGTCAGATCGCCGCGCAGCATGCCGGGCCTGCCGAGCGCGATATTGCTAGCGATGGTACCGGCAAAAATATGCGGTCTCTGGCCGATCCACGCCATGCTGCCGCGCAGGACGGCGGCGGTATCGTCCGCAAGCTCGATGCCACCGATGACGATCCGGCCACCGGTGCAGGGCGCCAGTCCTGAAATCAACGAAAGAAGCGTCGATTTACCGGAACCGCTGGCGCCGAGAAGCGCCAGATGTTCGCCGGCTACGATATCGAGGTTGAAATCGTCGAGCACCAACGGTTCGTCGGCGGCGTAGCGAAAGGCGAGATTTTCAAGGTGGATATCAGGCGCTTTGGCGACGGCAGGTACCGCCGGCGCGACTTCGACTGCTCCTCGGATGGACAGGCCGTCGGCAGCGATGGCGTCCATGGCTTTCAGCGCCGCTTCGCCCGCCGCCCGATCGTGCCAGACGGCCGAAAGTTCACGCAACGGTTCGAAGAAGGCCGGCGCCAGCAGCAGGATGAACAATCCCTCCGTCAGGTCGAGCCGGCCTGACCAAGTGCCGAAGCGGATTTCGCCGAGCAGGCTGAAGCCGACGTAGACGGCTATCATGGCCACGCCGAGGGCTGCGAAAAGCTCAAGCACGGCCGAGGACAGAAAGGCGATCTTCAGAACCGCCATGGTGCGCACTCGCAGCGATTCCGCTTCCGAACGCAGCCGCAGGGCGGTTGCATCCACCGCGTCGAGCGCGCGGATCGTCGCCAGTCCACGCAGCCGATCGAGCAGGAAGCCGTTGAGGCCGCCGGTCGCAACCAGCTGTCTTTCGCTGGCCGCCTGGGCACGCCAGCCGATCAACGCCATGAAGATCGGGATCAGCGGCGCGGCGAACAGCAAAACCAGCGCGGCGATCCAGGAGACCGGAAGGATGAAGGCAAGGATGATGAGCGGCACGAGGCTCGCCTTCATGCGCGCCGGCTGAAAACGGGCGAGGTAAGGCACGATAAGTTCGGCCTGTTCGCCAAGCACACTTGCGGCTTTGCCGGAGGCCGGCCGGCTGCGATCGATCGGCGACGACATGGAAAGTGCCGCGGCGGCAATCTTCCGCCTGCGGCTGAGCTCGCCGCGCGCGGCATGAAAGGCCAGGCGGCCGCCGGCCGCGTCGAGACAGCTTCTTGCAAACCCGAGGACAAGGATGCCGAGGGCCGGCCATAGAACGTCATGCCATCCGCCGCCATCGGCGATGCGGCCGACCGAGACGGCCAGCAACCCGGCCTGCGGGATCCAGATGGCGGCGCCCAGCGCCTGCAGCATTGCCGCTCTGCGCAGCCCGCCTTTCGCACCGTTGGGACCTGTGACAGGCGAGACAGGATCGCCCTCCGGCATTGGCTCGGCCTCTTGTCTGTCCTTCGCGTCGAAGAAAGCAGTGCCCATGGCGCTAACTCTTGTTCGCAGGATTTGGCCGGCGGCTGCGGCCGAGCGAAACGACCCGGTCCTTGGCCTCCAGAAGCTTGGTCACTTTCGCACCCAGCGAGAGTAGCGTTGCGAGCCTTTCCGTTTCAAGTTGTTTTACGTCGTCATACCAATGCGTCAGCTGCTCGATCAGCGTGTGCATCTCGCTCATCCGCTGCTGCGCATGGCGCTCGGCGTCGCTCGCCGGCCGCTGCATCAGGATTTCGCGCAGAACAGACAGCGTCGGATCGACTTCCCGCTTCTTTCTCTCCTCGGCAAGCGTCCTCAATATGTGCCAGACATCATCTGGCGTCGTGAAGAAATCGCGGCGATCATCCGGCCTGTGTTTGAGAAGAACGAGGTTCCAGGCTTGCAGTTCGCGCAGGCTCATCGACACATTGGAGCGCGAGATGCCGAGCGACTCGGCAATCTCCTCGGCGCAGAGCGGCGCCGGAGAAACGAAGAGCAGGGCGTAGATCTGGCCGACCGTGCGGTTGATTCCCCAGCGGGATCCCATTTCGCCGAAATGGAGAACAAAGGACTGGACGAGAGGCGGAAGGTTCATAGTCGTTTCCGTTGCGTCTGTGATTTCAGAAATTTCTGAAATTAATATACTGACTTTCGCGTCTCGCCGGCAATGGGCAAGGCAGGCCTGCGTCAATTTGGGTGTCCCGTCGTTGATCGTTGGCTATCTATAGCCGGGCGCAACGCCGGTGAATTTGACTTGGGTCAAATCCGGAGCCCTTTGCAGCGATGACGCAGAAACGCCCGGCGATGCGCTAGGCATGCCGGGCGTTCTGTCGGATTGAGATGTCTAGGACGCCGCCTCGTATTTGTTCAGAAATGCCAGGCTCAGATCAAGCCGGCCAGGATACCGACGCCCGATATGGCGGCAATGCCGCCTGCCGTACGCGTCACAAAAAGCCCCTGACGTTCACCGGCGCGGCCGATGAGGTAACCAAGCGTGAGGCCGGCGGCATGCAGCAGTGCGGTCGCGATCATGAAGCCGGCAGCATAGGCAGCACCGGCGGCATTTTCCGGCATTTCGGCACCATGTGCATGACCGTGGAAGATGGCGAAGAGGCCGATGATACCGAGTATTGCGGCGAGCGGCGCCTTGACATTGAGCGCGACGATGGCGCCGAGGACGACGACGGAAAGCGCGATGCCGGTTTCAACGAAGGGAATATTGACGCCGGTAGCGCCGAGGACACCACCAAGTGCCATCACCAAGACGAAGGTCGTCGGCACGAGCCAGGTGGCGCGGCCGCCCAGCTGAAATGCGAAAACACCGACCATCACCATGGCGAGGACATGATCGAGGCCAGAGATCGGATGGGCAAAGCCATGGCTGAAGCCGGCGGCTTCGCCGATGGCGGGATGGGCATAGGCGACGGCTGGAAGCGCTGCGGCAGCCAAGGCAAGCAGACCGCTCTTGAGTGCTGATTTCATTGCTCATTCCCTCGTGAGTTTTCGAATATCCTGCGGCCGCCGAACACAGGCGTGGTTCCAAGTCGCGTGCATCACGCTAGTTCAAAGAATTCTCGCCGTCAACGAAAATGCCGCGAAATACCAAGCCGATTCAATTGCTTATCTGATAGGCAGATGCCGCTTTCGATAGCGCCTCTCGGCGCCGAGCGTCCTCGTTTTTCAAAGTTCTTTTCCGCGAACTGGAAACGATCGCGCACAGCGGCTATCAATCGTCCGGCGGAGATGGCGCAAGCCGCCGCGGTGGAGGAGATGCCCATGACGAACACTGAACGGCCGCTGGCGATCAGCGCCCCCGAGCCGCGCACGCTCGACCTGATCTTCAGTAACAAGGCGCGCGC
This sequence comes from Rhizobium sp. BK112, assembly GCF_014193215.1. Taxonomy (NCBI): domain Bacteria; kingdom Pseudomonadati; phylum Pseudomonadota; class Alphaproteobacteria; order Hyphomicrobiales; family Rhizobiaceae; genus Rhizobium; species Rhizobium sp. BK112. The sequence goes on along the minus strand of NZ_JACHYZ010000003.1, from coordinate 275,465 downwards.
CGAACTGCATGCAAAATACGAGATCATCGAGGCCGACCCCGAGAATATCGCGGCCCTCGGCGACGAGATCCTCGGCAAGGCGCGCTACATCATCGGCCAGCCGCCGCTTTCGGCGGAAACGCTGGGACGGATGCCGGCCCTGCGCTCGATCCTCAATGTCGAAAGCAATCTTCTCAACAACATGCCCTATGAGGTGCTGTTCCAGCGCGGCATCCATGTCGTGACCACAGGCCAGGTCTTTGCCGAGCCGGTCGCCGAAATCGGTCTCGGTTTCGCGCTGGCCTTGGCGCGCGGCATCGTCGATGCGGATGTCGCCTTCCGCCAGGGCAACGAACTCTGGGGAGGGGAGGGCAATGCAAGCGCGCGGCTGCTCGCCGGCTCCGAGATCGGCATCGTCGGCTTCGGCGATCTCGGCAAGGCGCTGCGACGAGTGCTGTCCGGCTTCAGGGCCTGCATCCGGGTGTTCGATCCCTGGCTGCCGCAATCGATCCTCGAGGAAAACGGCGTCGAGCCGGCAAGCCTGGAGGACGTTCTGACGAAGAGCGATTTCATCTTCGTCGCCGCCGCCGTCACCAGCGAGAACAGGGGATTTCTCGGCGCGGAGGCCTTCGCCAGCATGCGCAAGGGCGCCGCCTTCATCCTGCTCAGCCGCGCCGATGTCGTCGATTTCGATGCGCTGATGGCGGCCGTCTCGTCAGGCCATATCGTCGCGGCGAGCGACGTCTACCCTGAAGAGCCGTTGCCGGCCGATCATCCGGTGCGGAGCCTGAAGGGCTTCATCCGCTCGGCGCATCGCGCCGGCGCACTCGACAGCGCCTTCAAGAAGATGGGCGAGATGGTGCTCGAAGACATGGACCTGATGGATCGCGGCCTGCCGCCGATGCGCTGCAAGCGGGCGGAACGCGAGACGGTTTCCCGCATGCGTTCCAAACCGGTCGCAGTGAATTAAAGAGAGTATCGGCTTTGCGCGCCGCATCACGCGGCGCGTTGCTCCGTGCCCTGGATCGCGGCGAGCTTCCAGTCGGCGCCCGGCTTGCGCACGAAGGTCCAGACCTCGACGCTTTCGCTCGGGCGGCGGTCGTCGCCGGAAACGACACGGCCGCTGTCGCGTTCGACCATGGCGTCGATCGAGGAGTAGCGCATGGCGAGCGTGGCAAATTCCTGCCCGTCCTCGCGCCAGGCTTCGGCAATGTCTCCCTGCAGCAGCTTGACGTCGGAAACGCGGTTGCGCACGCCGTTGGTGGCGTTTTCGCCGAGTTCCTCGGCAAGATAGGACATGGCCTCGGGCGTCGTCAGGCGCCGCAACGTGCCGTAATCTTCAGCGCCGTAGGCGGACTGAACGCTGGTCAACAGTTCCTCGAACTGATCGAGATCGGCCTGCGCCAGCCCGATCTCGTCGCTCGGGCGGTTGCCGCGCGAAGACGAAGCTGAACCGGCCCCCGAACCGATCGCCGGGATGTGGAAGGACGAATTGCCGGCAGGCGACATGCTATAGGATTGCTGGCCATAGGACTGTGGCGAGGATCGGCTCTGGCCGCCGACGCCGTAGGAAGGCTGGCGGCGATTGGCGAAATAACGCATGGCGAGCATGACGGCGCCGCCGATCAGCGCGATCTGCAGCAGCATGCCGAGAAAGCCGAAGCCGCCGCCGAAACCGTGACCGAGCAGCATGCCGAGAAGGCCGCCGGCAATCAGGCCGCCGATCATCGAACGGCCGAAGCCGCCGAAGAGACCGGGGCGCTGGGTACCGAAGGGTTGCTGCGCGGTCGCCGGTGCCGTGGTCGGTGGACGCGGCGTCATCGATCTTTCGATCGGTGCCGCAGTCCCGGGCGCGGTGCTGGTGACGGGCGGAGCCTGGAAGGTGCGCGTGCCGCGACTTCCGAAACCGCCGCTACCGGCGCGGCGCGCCTCGGCATCGTCGAGGGAAGCAAAAACGGTAGCGCTCGTCAGTGCGGCAATTGCCGCGATCTTGGCAAAACGCGAAACGGCACTCGGCATTCCTGATCTCCTGTCATGCACAATGACGGCATGTCGAGAGGTAATATAGGTAGTCTTTCCCCGGTGTGAAGTTCTTCGGCCAGTTTTACTGGCAGACATCGACCCAGCTGGCGCCGGTCAGCTCGGCCAGCCGTCCGGTTTCGATGCGCACGGCCGAATTCGTCGAGCCGGCCGCCGGCACGACTTCATCGAAACGTTTCAGCGAGATATCGCAATAGATGGGCAGCGGCGAGGGCAGGCCGAAAGGGCAGACGCCGCCGACCGGATGGCTGGTGACCGCCACCACCTCTTCGGCGTCGAGCATGCGCCCCTTGGCTCCGAAGGTGTCCTTGAACTTGCGATTGTCGAGCCTTGCCGTGCCGCCGGCAACGACCAGCATCATCTGCTCGCCGACGCGCAGGCAGATCGTCTTGGCGATCTGGGCCGGCTCGACGCCGTGGGCTTCGGCGGCAAGCGCCACCGTCGAGGAGCTCTCGGCGGTTTCGATGATTTCGATATCGGGTGCGTGGACGCTGAGAAAGGCGCGGACGGATTCGAGGCTCATGGCGGGACGTTAACGCAGGAAAAGCGCAATTTGAAGCGTAAAAGACGCCCGTCGAAAACCGCCGCTTGCAAGTCTTCCGGACATCGGCATAATAAATTTGCACACGTGCTCAATTTTGTCATTCGGCCGTTACGTTCAGTCCATAAAGCGGACATTGTCACGTTTTCGTGGGGTTTCGGAGCGGCCATCATCAGCAGTGCTGACCCGTCAAGAGGCTTCACACTGCTCTTCTAGGGAGACGAAGAAGATGACTATTCTGCCGAGCTTGAAATCCCTCACGATCGCGGCCACCATTCTGGCCTCGACCTCCGCTTTCGCCTTTGCCAAGGACGTTACCATCAGCGTCTGGGCCGGCGGTACCGGCCCGAACGACGTCTATCGCCTCGACGCCATCGAGATCGCGGCCCAGCAGTTGCAGCGCCAGGCCGCCCTCAAGGGCGAAGACCTGAAGATCACCGTCGACAAGAAATCCTACTCCGCCTGGGAGGACTTCAAGCAGGCGCTGACCCTTGCCGCGGAAGCCAAGACCGCGCCGAACATCGTCGTCAGCGGCCATGAAGACATCGCGCCCTGGTCGCAGGCCGGCCTTATCGTTCCGATCGAGGATTACGTCGATCTCGACTCCTGGCCGCTCAACGGCATCTATGAAAATCTGCTGCAGATAGCCTCCTACAACGGCACGGTCTACGGCATTCCGCAGGATGCCGAGTCTCGTCCGATGTTCTTCTGGAAGCCTTACATGAAGGCGATCGGCTACAGCGACGCCGATCTGGATGCGTTGCCGCAGAGCGTCCAGGACGGCAAGTACACCATGAAGAACCTGCTCGAAGACGCCAAGAAGATGCAGGACAAAGGCCTGGTCCAGGCCGGCTACGGTTTCTATCCGCGCGCCAGCAACGGACCCGACTACTGGCAGTTCTACACCAGCTTCGGCGGCACGATGGAAGAAGGCGGCAAGCTCGTTTTCGACAAGGCGGCAATGACCCGCACCTACCAGTTCTTCGCCGATGCCGTTAAATCAGGTGTCACCAAGAAGAACCACATCGGCATGCCGGGCGACCAGTGGTGGAAGGAAGTCGCCACCGGCAAGGCCGGCATCTGGGACGGCGGCACCTGGCACTATGCCCGCCTTGTCAACCAGGAAGGCCTCAAGGATTTCTTCGGCAATGTGATCTTCACGCTGATCCCGGCCGGCGAAGGCGGAAAGGCCAACACGCTGACTCACCCGCTCGTTTACCTGCTGACAGCGGGTCACGACAAGGAAGACACCGATATCGCCGCCCAGCTGATCACGATCGCCTCCGAGCCGCGCATCAACGCGCTGCATGCGGTCAAATCGGCCCATCTCGGCATTTCCGAGGCGGAATCGCAAGTCGATTTCTACTCGGCCGACCGCTGGACCCGCGAAGCCACCGAGCGCCTGCTGCCGCATGCCAATGCCATGCCGAACAATTCCGATTTCGGCAAATATTGGAACATCATGTGGAAGAACCTCGAGGCATCCTGGACCGGCGCCAAGACCGTCGACGCCGCCATTGGTGATGCCGAGAGCGAGCTGAAGAGCACGCTCGGCGACAAGATCGTCATCCGCTAAGATCGAAGCTCCGGGCGGCAGCACCCGCCGCCCGGTCGGTTCGCGATGAGGGGCTTCCATGAAATCGTCCAGAACGCTCGGACTGGTGATGATTGCGCCTGCGGCGATCATGATCGTCCTGTTCTTCCTGATGCCGGTCGTCCTGACGGCAGTCTTCTCGATGACCAGCATGACGACGGCGACCGGCATATCAGGCGGTGTCTACCAGATCGCGCCCAATTCCCTGATCGCGCTGAAATCGGCGCTGCCCGACATTGCCGCCGAGATGGCCGAACCGCGTTACACGGTCGACGAAGCTGGCCTCAAGGCCGTCGAGGGCCTCGGGCTTGCGCCTGGGATCTCGGCGGAATTGCGTGCCAAACATATGGGCGAGGTCTTTCCAGCACGCCGCGACGTCGAGCGCATGCTCAAGGATCTCGCCGAGCGGCCTTCGACGCGCGAGGTCAAGCAGATCTCCGAACAGTTCAACCGCTCCGTCCTCAACACTCGCTTCGACAGCAAGGAGCAGCTCTTTTCGGCGCTGGATTCTCTGGGTTTCAAGCTGACCCCGGAACAGAAGGAAACCGTCGCCACGGCCACCTATACCGGCTGGATCTGGACGACCGACAATTTCTCGCGCCTGGTCACTTCACCCGACATGGCGCGCGTGCTCTTGAATACCGTGCTCTATGTCGCGCTGGTGCTGACGCTTTTCAATGTCGGCTATGCGCTGCTGCTGGCGATCTGGACGCATTACATGCCGCCGACGCCAGCCTCGATCTTCCGCGGCATCTGGCTCCTGCCACGCATCACCCCCGTCGTCATCTATGTGATGCTGTGGAAATGGCTTGCCTGGGATACCGGCTTCATTTCCATCCTGATGGGCAAGTTCGGCTATCCCCCGAAGAACTACCTGCTCGACAACGCCTATAATGCCTGGATCTTCGTTGTGCTGATCAACGGCTTTATCGGCGCCTCGATGGGCATGCTGGTCTTCTCCTCGGCGATGAAAGCCATTCCGAAGAGCCAGTTCTATGCGAGCGAGGTCGACGGCGCCTCACGCTGGCAGCAGATCCGCTACATCATTCTGCCGCAGATGCGCTGGCCGATCCTCTTCGTCACCTGCTATCAGACGCTGTCGCTGCTCGCCTCCTTCAATGAAATCCTGCTAGCCACCAATGGCGGACCGGGCAACTCGACCGAGGTCTGGGCGCTGGCCGCCTATCACACCGCGCTCAGGAATTATGCCGGCAATCTCGAATATGGGCTGGGTGCCGCCATGGCGCTGGTGCTCGTCGTCATCGGCGTGGTGCTGTCGCTCCTCTATCTGCGAGTCTTCAACTACGGCACGCTTGTCGCCAAGCCCCTGATCGAGGATTGACCATGGCCGAACAATCGCAGCCCTCGGCAAATTACCGCAGCTGGCCCGTCATATCGGCACTGACAATCGTCAGCCTGCCGCTGCTCCTGATGTATGCCTATCTCTTCCTCGACACCGTGACGGTAAGGCAGCCGGATGCCTTGCTGCCCTCCGGCTTGACGCTCGAGCACTGGCGTTTCCTGTGGCAGACGACGGCGGGCAAGGCGAACATCTGGCAAGTGACGGTGAATACGCTGCTCTTTGCAGCCTGCACCACCAGCGTCGTGCTCATCGTCTCGTCGATGGCGGGCTATGTGCTATCGCGGCTAAACGTCCCGGCGCGCGGCTTCTTCCTTGCCGGCGTCATGGTGCTGCATGCCTTCCCCTCGGTGACGCTGATCATCGCCATCTTCATCGTGCTGCAGATGATCGGCCTCTACAATTCGCTGATCGGCGTCATCCTGGTAAAGGCGGCGATCGACCTGCCGCTCGGCATCTGGTTGATGAAAGGCTTCTACGACACCGTGCCGTGGGAAATCGAAATGGCCGGTGTCGTCGACGGCGCCTCGCGTTTCCGGGTCTGGCGCAGCCTTGTGCTGCCGCAAGTCAAGCCCGGCATCATGGCGCTCGGCTTGTTCTCCTTCCTCTCCGGCTGGGGTGAATTTATCCTGCCGCAGGTGCTGGCGCCTGGTAATCAGGTGCAGGTGCTGTCGGTCTATCTCGCCGGCTTCCTCGTCGACGACAACAATTACGATTTCAACATGTTCAAAGCGGTCGGCATCTTCTACTTCCTCCCGGTTCTGATCGCTTACGCACTCTTCAACAAATATCTCATGAACATCTACGGCGGCGGGAGCAAAGGCTGATGCGCATCCTCCTCGACAATTTTTCGAAGAGCTTCGGCTCCACCAAGGTCATCGAGAACATGCGGCTCGAAGTCGGCGACGGCGAGATGCTGGCGCTGCTCGGGCCTTCCGGCTGCGGCAAATCGACGACGCTTTTTGCTGTCTGCGGCATTCACCGGCCGACCGGCGGACGCATCCTCTTCGGTGACCGCGACGTCACCGATCTGCCGAGCCAAGCCCGCAATGTCGGCGTCGTCTTCCAATCCTATGCGCTCTACCCGCACATGACGGTTGCCGAAAACATCGGCTTTCCCCTGAAGGTGAAGGGCGTGTCCGCCGCCGAAATCCGAAAGGAGGTCGACCAGATCGCAGCCCTCGTGCAGATCGGCAACCTGATGGGGCGCCGGCCGGCCCAGCTTTCCGGCGGCCAGCAGCAGCGCGTGGCGCTCGCCCGCGCGCTGATCCGCAAACCCGACGTGCTGCTGCTCGACGAACCGCTCGCCAATCTCGACGCCAAGCTGCGCCTCGAAATGCGCTCGGAAATCCGCCGCCTGCAGCGCGAGACCGGCATCACCGCCATTCTCGTCACCCATGACCAGGTGGAGGCAATGAGCATGTGCGACCGCATCGCCATCATGAAGGAAGGCGAGATCGTTCAGATCGCCACGCCGGCCCAAATGTACAACGATCCGAAGACCGCCTTCGTCGCCGGCTTTCTCGGCAACCCGCCGATCACCTTCCTGCGCGGCGTCGTCGACAAGGGCGCATTCACGATCCCGGAAAGCGAGATCCGCGTGCCGCTGCCCGATACCATCGGCGCCGCCGAGGGTACGAAGCTGATGCTCGGCGTCCGGCCGGAGCATTTCACGCCGGCGGGCGACATCCCCGTGCCCGGCAAGATCACCTTCGCCGAAACGCAAGGCCGCGAGAACCTCTACGATGTGGCTCTTGCCGGCGGGCCGCTGCTGCGCTCCATCCAGCCGGTACGCAGCGATATCCATGTCGGCGACGACGTCCGCTGGGCGATCGACAGCCGCGGCATATTCGTCTTCGATGAACATGGCAGGAGGCTCTGATGACCCACGATTTTTCGGGATTTTTCGAGCGTTACGGCTGGCCAGCGGCCAAGGGCCTGCTTCCATTTTGCATCGGCCATCGTGGCGCCAGCGGCCATGAACCCGAGAACACGCTTGCCGCCTTTCGCCGCGCCGCCGAACTCGGCGCTGAGATGTGGGAGCTCGACACGCAGCTGACCAGCGACGGCGTGGTCGTCGTCTCGCATGACGATCATCTCGAGCGCGTCTTCGGCATCGACCGCCGCATTTCCGAAATGACGGCAGCGGAGCTTGCCGGGCTCGACGGTGTCGGCGTGCCGAGCTTTTCGGAGGTCGCCGCTCTCGGCCGCGAGACCGGGACCGGTCTCTATGTCGAGCTGAAAGCGCCTGGAACCGGCATGCGCTGCTGGCGGCATCTTGCCGAGATGAACCAGCGTTTCGCCTGTCTCGGCTCCTTCGACACGGCGCAGGTGCGCGAACTCCGTGACGCGGCTTGCGATTTTCCGCTCTCGGTGCTGATCCGCGTTGGCCACGATCCGCATGCGCTCGGCGACGAGGCCGGCGCCGATATCCTGCATCTCTGCTGGGAGAGGGCAGGCGAGCGTCCGCAGGATCTGGTCACCGAGGCGCTGATGAACCGCGCCTTCGAGGCGGGCCGCGAGATCGTGCTCTGGCACGAGGAGCGACCGGCCATTCTCGACGACATCATGAAGCTTCCCGTTCTCGGCATCTGCACGGATCTGCCCGATCTGATGCGGTCGCCTGCGGTTAAGGAAAAAGCAGTTGGCAGACAGGGATAAGGGACCGCGCAAGGTAACCTCCTTCGATGTGGCGCGTGTGGCCGGCGTCTCGCGCGCCGCCGTGTCGCGCGCCTTCACGCCGGATGCCAGCGTCTCGCCGAAGACGCGCGAGAAAGTCTACCAGGCCGCCAAGGAACTCGGCTACCGGGTGAACTATCTTGCTCGAAGCCTGACCAACAAACGCTCCGATCTCGTCGGCGTTGTCGCTGCCGGCCTCGACAACCCGTTCCGCACGCTACAGATCGAGAATCTCGCAAGAGTGCTGCTCGCCCGTAATTTTCGTCCCATCCTGCTGCCGACCTCGCCGGAGGCCGATACTTCGACGGTCATCGGTCAGCTGCTGCATTACGCCGTGTCAGGCGTCATCGTCACCTCGGACGCACCGCCGACCGAGATCTGCGAGCAGTGCGCGGCCGAAGGCGTGCCGATCGTGCTCATCAACAAGGGCAACGACATCCCCTTCGTCGACCGCATCATTTCCGACGACCGGATGGCCGGCCATCTAGCCGCCACCCAGCTGATCGACAGCGGCGTGCGAAAGCCCGCCGTGATGGCCGCACCTGCCGTATCCTATACGGCGCGACGGCGCAGCGAGGCCTTCATCGCGCGTTGCAGGCAGCTCGGCGTCGAGGCGCAATTCCTGCAGGTAAGGATCAACAACTACCGGAGCGGTTATGATGCGGCAGCCGAACTTGCCGCATCGGGCATCGACGGACTGTTCTGCGCCAACGACTACATGGCCTGCGGCGTGATCGACCGCGTCATGCAGGGCCGCGGCCGCGATGACGCTCCGCCGCTCCGCATCATCGGCCATGACGACATTCCGCAAGCGAGCTGGACCGCTTACGATCTCACGACCATCCGCCAGCCCTGCGACGTCCAGGCCGAAAAGACGGTCGATCTGCTGATGAGCCGGATGGCCGAGCCGGACCTGACGGCGCGTGTCGAATTCACGCCGGTGACATTGATCAGAAGAAGGACTGCCTGATGAATTCCGCATTCGATGCCGCCGCCATCCGCGCTCGGGCGGAGGTCGCCATGTCAGTTGCCCTTGAGGTCGGACGGGAAGCGGCCCGGTTTCGGCGCGACTCTGACCCCGGCATTCTCGCCGTCGAGAACAAGGGATTGCAGGATTTCGTCACCATCGCCGACAGAAAGGCCGAGCAGGCAATCCGCGACGGGCTGTTGTCGCGCTTTCCGGACGATACTTTCATGGGCGAAGAGAGCGGCGGACGATCGGGCGAGGGCGGCACCTGGGTCGTCGATCCGATCGACGGCACCACCAATTATATCAGGGGTTTCCGGCACTGGGGCGTATCGATCGCCTTCGTCGTCTCGGGAAAGGTTGAGATCGGCGTGGTCTATGACGCCGCCGCCGACAAGGTCGTTCACGCCGTGCGCGGCGGCGGCGCCTTCAAGGACGGGCTTCCGGTGCACGCGGCTGCGACCGTTGATCCGGCCAATGCGCTGGTCATTCTCGGTCATTCCCGCAAGACGAGCTTTGAAGACCATCTCGCGCTTTCGCGGCGGCTCCACGAACGCGGCATGGATTATCGCCGCATGGGCGCGGCCGCGATCGACCTCGTCCGCGTCGCCGAGGGCGCTGCCGATCTCTATTACGAACGCCACCTCAATGCCTGGGACATGCTCGCCGGCGCGCTGATCGCCGAAGAGGCCGGCGCTGTGGTGGCGATGCCGCCGGTCGACAGGCTGCTTGCGCAAGGCGGGCCTGTCATAGCCCACGCGCCGGGGCTTGCCGGCGAATTCGCCTTCATCCTCGACATTGAAGGACTATAAATAGCCATTCCCAAAGAGGCGACCCGCCCGATTTGGCGTAACTGCGACCTTGACCCGAAAGCTGCGGAAACGCCGGTTAGGCAACCACGCGATTGCGGCCGCTCTTTTTCGCCGCATAGAGATTCTGATCGGCGATCGCCAGGATCTCGTTCGGAGAATTGGCAGACAGGGTGCCGGCGACACCGATGCTGATCGTAATGTGCAACCCGTTGCAGATCTCGGACCAGGCCCACTGTTCAACGGCCAAACGCAGCCGCTCGCAGACATCGGCGGCGCCCCGGGGAGCGCCGGCGAGCAGGACGACGAATTCCTCGCCGCCAAAGCGAATTGCCTGATCGGTAATGCGCAGTTGGCCGCGCAATATGGTGCCAATGGCACTGAGGACCTGGTCGCCGATCATGTGAGAGAAGTTGTCGTTGACCGACTTGAAGTGATCAACATCCAGCATAGCGATGGAATATGGGCGCTTCTCGGACGTCAGCTCTTTGAAACGGCTGTCGAGATATTTGCGGTTATAGAGGCCGGTCAGCGGGTCCACATAGACGGCACTGGCAAGGATATCGGTTTGCTCCTGCAGCTTCTGATAGGAGGCCTCCAGCGTTTCTGCGCGCTTCGTCTCCGTTTCGGCAACTTCCTTGAACCGCTTGGTTTCATAGTAGATTTCGGCAAGGCGGGCGCGCTGCTGGGTTCTCTCGGCGCTATTGCGCAAATAGGCTTGGTGATATTTTTTATGGGCCGCCAGCGCCGGATCGAACTGTCCCAGCCCCTCATAGGCTTGCGACAGATGAAGATAGATCTGGATATAGGAATCGAAACTGCCGCCATCGTCTATCAGCTCCACCGCCGCGAGCAGCGGCGCTAGAGCTTCCGCGAATTTGCCGGAATTGTTGTAGATCTGGCCCAAGGTGTAGAGATATTGCTGCCTGTCCCTGACATAGCTGTTCTCCTGCAACAGCCGGTAGCGGACCATGCACTGGAGCGCCTTGTCATGCTCGCCCAGGTGGCTGTGGAACTCGGCTTTGTTGCCGAGACAGATGCGGGCAGCCCAGCGATCGCCAGTCTCGGTTGCGATGTCGAGCGCCTGTTCGGTCAGTTCCAGCGCTCTCACCAGCATCTGGTGGCCTTGCTCCGGCTGATCGAGCGCCTGCGCGATATATCCGGCTTCCGAATGAGCGCCGCCGAGATTGATGAGCCACCAGCATTCATAGGTCTTGTCGCCGATCGATCTGGCGAGTTCGACAGACCTCTCGCTCATCAGGATGGCCCGGTCGGGCTGCTTGTTGTACCAGAAGATAATTCCAATGACGTTGGTGGCCAGGCTTTGCGCTTTCGGGTCTGCTGTCTTGTCGGCCAGATCCAACGCGTGCGTGGCTTCTTCGATCGCTTCCTCCGGCAGGCCCAATTCCAGCAGCAGCCATCCGAAATAGGCCCGGGCATAGGCTTCCTGCCTGGGCTCCCCGTTCGTTTTCCAGAAGTCTACCGCCCGGCGGACATGCGTCAGGCCAAGTTCGGCCTTGCCGATCTGAAAACAGTACCAGCCAATGTCGGTGTCGCATTGAGCTGCGAGCCGATCGTCGCCCCGCGCCGTGGCATCCGCAAGGATCTGGCCGGCCAGTGTGAGTGCCTCGACGGAGCGGCCTGTGCACCCAAGATGCCACGCTTCCTGCAAGCTGGAATTTGCTTGTTGCGCAATTGCTTTAGTATCAACAACTTGCATATCGAACACCAACATTTGTCTGCTGGATATGGATAGCATCAGAAGTTTAAAATGATGCAAATTACGCAAAACATGCGACAGGCCGAGAAATAGAGTCCCGACAGCGGCTCACACCTTTCGAAATGATACTCCGATGCTTGTCGTTAGACTGCCATGCGGCGGCGCCAGGCGCGTTCGGTCGCCGGTGCCTCGTCGGTGGTGATCTGATCCGGCTTCAGGGCCATCAGCGCCGAGAAATTCAACCATTCCTCTTCGCTGAAACCAGCCTCCGGATCCTTCAGGGTGAAGGTCCAGGCATCGACGCGTTTGCCTTGATCCTGGCAGAGCGCGATCATGTCGAGACCGTCCCTGGCGGCGTCCAGGATCAGTGACCACTGCAAATAAATCGTGTCCGGTTCGGTCGGGCCGCGCAGGTCGGCGCGCAATTCCGCCTCGACAGCCTTCCAGCCGCGAGCCTTGCTGATATCGTAGAGCTTGTCGGTGGGGTCGATCCCGCGCAGCAGATGCGGAAGCTTCTCCTTGACCGCGACGATGAGATCGAGACTGCCGCCGCTAACGATCACCGAGGCGGCGATATGGCGGAAATGCGCGGCAAGATGCTCAATGCCCCTGGCGCCGATCGCCTCGTAGTCGTCCTTCATGTCGAATTGCAGCAGCGCGGCCGGATGGGCGGATTGCAGCATGGCAGCGAGATCTTCGCTGAGGATCAGCGGCCGGTCGCCCTCCTGCATCCTGATATCGCCGAGGTCACCAAGGCTTTTTTCGGCGATCGGTCCATGCCCGGTCGTTTCGCCTTCGAGGTCCTCGTCGTGCAGCACGACGAAACCGCTATCGGCGCGCACGCGCAGATCGAGCTCCATCGAAGCGCCGGCGGCAAATCCTTCCGCCATAACCTCGGCTGAGAACAGCGGATCGGCAAACCGTTTGCGCAACCTATGCCATTTCAGGCGGGTGCGGTGCCCCTCATGCGAAATCTCCAGGCCCTGCGCATCCAGCAATCTCGTCATCTGCACCAAGTCTCCACGATGCCTCTCTCCTGCCTTGGCGAGCGACGATTATCAAGGACTGAATACGGCTTTATCGGGATGCCGGAGGGTTTTTGCCGGGCCAAGCGTAAGCCGGGCGGCGGCCTTGTGGTCATCGACATGCCGTCCCGGTTCCGGGAACATCTCTCAGCGGCTATAGGCCGACGAAATCGCCTCCGAAGCGGCTGATATATCCGCGAGATGACCGGCCTGCCTGAGGGCCGCGCCATAGGCCACGACATTCGACAGCACCGTCTGGAATGTGGCGCGCGGACCTGTGTGGTTCAGCCGCACGAGACGGGCCGGCGCGGTTCCGACACCTTCGGTCAGCTCGACCCCCAGTCGTCCGGCGGCAGTGATCAGCACGGCAGGTGCCAGCGCCTCCGGCACCGGCACCGCCGTCACCAGGTTCGACGCCTTTGCTGCCGGCACCCAGACCGGAGTTCCGAGTGCCGCAAGCCCCGCCCGTGTTGCCGATGCGGCAAGCGCATGGCGGGCGACCACATTCTCCAGGCCTTCGGCTTCGATGCGGTCGAGCGACGTTTCCAGCGCGAAGAATTCCAGCGGCGCCGGCGTTCCCGGCAGGCCGAACCGGCCGCTATCGACCCAGCTCTTCATGTCCGCCAAAGACAAGATCGAATCGCGCGGTGCGCCATCTCGGAGAATGAAATCCCAGGCACGGCGGCTGACCGAGAGCGCGGAGACACCAGCCGGACCGCCGAGTGCCTTCTGCGGGCCGATCACCGCGATGTCGATGCCGAGATCGTCGACATCGAATTCGTGACCGCCGACCGAGGCGACCGCATCGACGACGGTGACGATGCCGTGATCACGCGCAAGCGCCAGTATCTCGGGCAGGGGATTGAGAATGCCGCTGGCGGATTCGGCATGAACCAGAGCGAGCACATCGATGCGAGAACCGGCGTCGAGTGCTTTGGCGACGGCATCGATCTCGATCGGCAGGCCTGGTTCGGCGACGATATCGGCGACCGTTGCACCGCCCCGCCGCAGCCATTGCCCGAACCAACCGCCATAGAGGCTGGTGACGATGTTGAGTGCGGCAAGGCCGGGGCGCGCAAGGCTGACCGCTGCCGCCTCCAGCGCCACCACTGCCTCTGCCTGCACAAGCAATATGTCGCCACGGCTGCGCAATAGGCGGCCGATCCTGTCGGCAAGGGCTGCGTAGCGTTCCGCGGGATAGGAGGGTACGCCATGCAGGGGATTCCAACCAAGATCGGACATGGATACTTCCTTCAGCAGGGATCGGTCGCGAGACGGGGCACGGCGGCAACGAGCGCGCGAGCGGCATCGGATTGCGGCGCGGCAACGAGCGCCGCGGCCGGACCGGTCTCGACGATCCGCCCGCCATCCATGACGGCGATGCGGTGGGAAACGGCGCGGACCACGGCAAGATCGTGTGAAATGAACAGACAGGCAATGCCCTGTTCTTTCTGCAGATCGACCAGAAGTTCCAGGATCCTGCCGCGCACGGTGACGTCGAGGGCCGATACGGCTTCGTCCAGCACCAGCAGCGAGGGCCGTGCCGCAATCGCCCGGGCGATCGCCACGCGCTGCCGCTGGCCACCGGACAGCGCGCGGACCGGCCGGCCGGCATAGTCGGCGGGCAGGCCGACACGCTCGAGAAGCATGGCGATCTCGCCGGGGCGCCGGTCTTTCGCGACGACGCCGTGGATGCGAAGCGGATCGTCGAGCACGGCGCCAACGCTCGCCAGCGGATTGAAGACTGCGAGCGGGTCCTGGAACACAATCTGCATGCGCGCCCGCCGGCGGCGCAACGACGCACCGTTCAGGGCAAGCCAATCCACCCCCTCGAAGCGGATCGACCCGGCATCGGCGCTGAGAAGCCGCAGCAGGATGCGCGACAGCGTCGATTTCCCACTGCCGGAGGCCCCGACGAGACCGAGCGTTTCCCCAGGCGCGATCGTCAGCGACACATTGTCGAGGGCGGCAACCTGGCGCGCGCCGGAAGAAAACCCTTTCGACAGGTTTTCGACGGAAAGCAGCACATCGTTCATGGCTGCACCTCCGTGATCAGCGGCGGCGTCGCGAGGTCGCGATGGCTGGCGATCAGGGCGGCGGTGTAGTCGCTTTTCGGCGCCGAAAGCACGGAACGGACGGGGCCAGCCTCGACCAGCCTCGCATTGCGGAAGACGGCGATGCGGTCGACGAAACCGGAGGCAAGCGCGATGTCGTGGGTGATGAACAGCAGCGTCATGCCGTCCTCGCGCACCAACCCGTCGAGCAGACGGACAATCTCGGCCTGGACGACCACGTCGAGCGCGCTGGTCGCCTCGTCGGCGATCAGCAGCGCAGGCCTCGCAGCGATGGCTGCGGCGATCGCCACGCGCTGGCGCTGGCCGCCGGAAAGCTGATGCGGAAAGGCCCGCATGGTCTTTTCAGGCTGCGGTATCCGCACCCGTCCGAGCAATTCCTCAGCTCTGACATAGGCTTGTTTCCAGCTGAGACCGAGATGGCGCCTGGCGCCCTCGGCGACCTGCTCTCCGATCGTCAGCACGGGATTGAGACTGGAGCCGGGATCCTGGAAGACGACACCGAAATCGCGTCCCGGGCGGGGCGCATGGCCTAGTCCGGGCCAGAGCATCTCGCCGCCGACCCTCGCACCCTCCGGCAGCAGGCCGGCTAGCGCGCGGGCGAGTGTGCTCTTGCCGGAGCCGCTTTCGCCGATGATTGCCAGTCTTTCGCCGGCGACGATATCGAGATCGATACCGTCGAGCGCGGCCGCGACACCGCGCCCATAGGTGACCGAAAGCTGTCGCAGGCTGCAGAAAATACCGCTCATGCCGCCCCCACGTCATTATCGCCGAGCGCCTGGCCGAGACCCTCGCTAAAGAGATGGACGCCGAGCACGGTCACGGCGAGGGCAGCGCCCGGTATGATCGAGAGATAGGATGCCGAACGCAGTACGCTGCGGCCCTCGGCAATCATCGAACCCCAGGTGGCGATATTGGGATTGCCGAGGCCAAGGAAGGACAGCGCTGCCTCGGTGAGAACAGCACCGGCGACGATGGTGGCGGAAAGCGCCAGCACCGGCGGCAGCGCGTTCGGCAGGATTTCCCGAAAGGCGATTTCGGCCGGATGCATGCCGATCACCCTTGCCGAGGCGACATAATCCTGCTCGCGGATCGCAAGCACCTGCGCTCGCGTCAGCCGTGCCGGATCGGCCCACGTCCCGAGTGCGATGGCAAGGACGATAATGGGCGTCGACACCCCGATGGTGCTGACGAAGGCAAGGGCGAGGAGAAAAGCCGGCACGATCTGGAAGGCGTCGACCACCCGCATCAGCGCCTCGTCAATGAGCCCGCCGGCAAAACCGGCTACCATGCCGACACAGAGCCCCAGCACCATGGCTGAAAACGCCGCCGCCAGGCCGACGGCAAGCGACGTCCGCGCGCCATAGAGCAGCCCCGCCAGGACGTCGCGACCGAGACGGTCGGTGCCGAGCGGAAAAGCCGGATCGGTGAACGGCGCTAGCAACGCGCGGCCGGCGATCCTCAGCGGATCGCCCGGCGAAACGACGGGAGCGAGCAGCCCGGCCAAAAGCAGGATGAGAAGGATCGCCAGTCCGGCCGCACCTTCCGGTGTGCGCAGCAGGCGCCGCAGCCAGTTCATACGCCGCCCTCCGATGCGCCGATGCGCGGATCGAGCGCGGCATAGACGAGATCGACGAGGAAATTGACCGATATGACGAGGACGGCACTGGTGACGACGATGCCCATCAACAGCGGCGCGTCGCGGCCGTTGACCGCCTCCTGCGCCAGCCGGCCGAAACCGGGGATCGCAAAGACACTCTCGATCACCACGCTGCCGCCGAGCATGGCCGCCGATTGCAGCCCGAGCATGGTGACGAGCGGCAGCAGCGCATTGCGCGCCACGTGACGCAGCACGATACGGCCGCGCGACAGGCCCTTGGCGCGGGCGAAGAGCACGAAATCGAGCTTCCAGGCCTCGGCCATACCGCTGCGCATCACCCGCAGGAACAAGGCGAGATAGATCAGCGCGAGCGCGCCCACCGGCAGAACCAAATGATCAGCAATGTCGAGCGCGCGGGCAAATCCCGTCTTGCCGGAAGCGATTGTTTCCACGCCGGCGATCGGAAACCAACGCAGCTTCACCGAGAAAACGATACTGAGAACCAGGCCGAGCCAGAAACTCGGAATGGCATAGACGATCAGTGAGCCGATCGACAGCATCCGATCTCGCACGCTACCCGGCCGCGCCCCGGCAAGGATGCCGAGCGCCGAGCCGATACCAAAGGAGAGTGCCGTCGCGCTGCCCATCAGCAGCAGCGTATTGGGCAGGCGCTCTGTGATGAGCACGCCGACTGGCCGGTTGAAGGCGACCGACCAGCCGAGATCGAACCGCGCCAGCGAGGAAAGGTAGAGCCAGAGGCGCGCAAACATCGACTGGTCGAGGCCGTAGCTCTCGCGCAGCGACTGCCTCAGTGCGGCATCGCCGCCGCCGATCGAACCGAGATAGGCGTCGACGGCATCGCCCGAGGCGGATTCGAGCAGGAAAAAGGTGAAGATCACCACGATCAGCAGCACCGGAATGCTGCTGATTGCCCTGCGCCTCAGGAGGATGATGGCTCGTTTCACGCCGGACAGGGCCTCTGGAAGAGAATTGCTGCCGATCCTATCACGATTGCAGCGCGGTATCGCCCCAGTTCGAGACCGCCCAGCGCGGATTGTCCGCAACATTGAGCACGGTGTCGCGCGCGACGGTGATGAACCCCCATTCCACCACGTTGATCAGCGGCAGATCGGCGACGACGAGCTGCTGAAACTTGCGGTAGAGATCCGTGCGCGCCGCCGTGTCGACCGTCTCGGAGGCCTGTTTGATGATCTTGTCGAGCTCCGGATTGACGTAGCCGCCCTGGTTGGAGAAGGGCACGCCGGCTGGCGTCCCGGACTGAACGAGAATCGTGGTGGAGATCGCCGGATCGCCGCGGAAGACCGGCGGGCCGACGGCAAGGTCGAAGTCGTGGTCGGTATAAACAGCCTTCTGGTGCGCGGCCGCATCGGCATTAACGATCTCGGCATCGATGCCGATGACGGCGAGCGCTTGGCGAAGGTAATCGCCGAACTGGCGGGTCTCGTTGAAATAGGGTGCGGGGCGCAGCTTCAGCGAGAAACGGTTACCATCAGGCCCTTGTTTGTAACCCGCCTTGTCGAGAATATCGTTGGCGGCGGCGGGGTCGAACGCATAGGTCGCGACATCGGATGTATAGAATTCCGGCGCATTCTTCGGCACCGGGCCGGTCGCAGCGGCGGCGTAACCGAGGAAGATGGTGTCGACCACGAATTTCTTGTCGATCGCCTGGGCGATCGCCTGACGGACCCGGAGATCGGCCAGTTCCTTGCGGCGGTGATTGATCTCGACGACGAGCTGGTAGGTCAAAGCCTCGTAGCCTTTGGAGATCACCTTGATGCCCTCGACCTTGGAGATGCGGTCGAGATCGGCAAGCGGCACCGCCGAAAAGGCGGCAAGCTGGATTTCGTCAGCCTCGAGTGCGGCACCCGCAGCCTCGCGATCGGGCAGCACGCGGAAGACGATCTCGTCGAGTTTCGGCTGCTCCTTGTCCCAGTAACTCTCATTGCGCACCAGCCGGTAATATTCGCCGGATTTGTGTTCGGCGAACTTGAACGGCCCGGTACCGACAAGCGTGGTGTTAGCCGGATTGGTGGCAATATCGGTACCGTCGAAGATGTGTTTGGCGACGACGCTGGTGACGACAGGCAGGGCGTTGCGGATGAGCTGGAACGGCGTCGGCTTGGAGAAGCGGAAGATGGCGGTGTAGTCATCGGGCGTATCGACGGCTTCGAGATTGGCGAAGACCAGGCGGCCGAGATTCTGCAGCGGCTTCCAGATGTTGAGCGCCGAGAAGGCGACATCGACCGAGGTGAACGGCTTGCCGTCGTGCCAGGTCACGCCGTCGCGCAGCTTGAAGGTGACGGAGAGGCCGTCGGCCGACCCCTCCCAGGAGGTGGCGAGACGCGGCGCAAGCCCGTCCTTGCCGTCGAACGAGGCTTCGGCAAGCGGCTCGATCACCTTGCTCGCAACGAAGAAGACGCCGTTGGAGGCGACGATCGCCGGATTGAGGTTCTTCGGTTCGGAATCGGCCGCAACGATCAGCCGGCCACCGGCAGGCGCCGCCTGCGCCAGCGCCTGGCGAGCGAGCGTCGTCGAAGCGAGGAGCAGGGCGGTGCCCTTCATCAGTGTGCGCCGCGAGATAGATGGTACGGTCATGACCCCTCCTGATCGATCGAATTTCAAGCGCCCATATTCAGGGTGAAACGCCGATTGTCATAGAGGTTAAATTCTAAACCTCGGACACCGCGAGACATTTTTTGTCACCCCGCCATTATTCACTCAGCCACTGGCGGCGACGCGGGTGGGCTCGCCGAAGAGATTGCGATAGGCAGCCCCGGGATGCGGCGCAACGAGCCGCGGCCCCGCTCCCCCGAGTTTTTCCCGCAGCGTTCCCTTGGCATAGTCGGTCTTGTAGACGCCGCGCTTTTGCAGTTCCGGCACCAGCAGATCGACGGCATCCTCGAAACTCTCGGGTGTCACGGCATAGGCGAGGTTGAAGCCGTCGACATCGGTGTCCTCGACCCATTCCTGCATCAGATCGGCAACCGTCTGCGGCGAGCCGACGAAGACCGGGCCGAAACCGCCGACGCCGACCCAATCGGCCATTTCGCGCACCGTCCATTCCTTGGTGGGATCGATGGTGGTGAAGGTCTCGACAGCCGATTGCACCGCATTGGTATGGCGGTGCCGCAACACTTCGTCCGGCCCGAACTGGCCGAAATCGATGCCGGTCCAGCCGGAGATTAGCGTTAGCGCGCCCTCGAAGGAGGCATATTTGCGGTATTCGTTGAATTTCCGCTGTGCCTCCGCATCCGTTTCACCGAGGATCACGGTCTGCAGGTTGAAAGCAAGGATTTCGCGCGGGTTGCGGCCGACGCGTTCGGCCGCCTCGCGGACATTGGCGACATAGCGCTTCAGCACCGCCTTCGACGGTGAAGCGACGAAGATGCATTCGGCATGGGCGCCGGCGAAATCCTTGCCGCGGCTGGAGGCGCCGGCCTGGTAGAGCACCGGTGTGCGCTGTGGCGAGGGTTCGCTCAAGTGAATGCCGGGCACGTTGAAATGCCTGCCGGAATGGCGGATCGGGTGGACCTTGTCCGGATGGGTGAAGATGCCTGTTTCGCGGTCGCGCACGACAGCGCCATCCTCCCAGCTTCCCTCCCAGAGCTTGTAGCAGACTTCCAGATATTCCTCGGCAAGATCGTAGCGGTCATCGTGCTTCGTCTGCGCCGGCTGGCCGATATTGAGCGCGCCGCTGTTGAGGTAGGAGGTGACGATATTCCAGCCGACGCGCCCCTTGGTCAGGTGGTCGAGCGTCGAGATGCGGCGGGCGAAGGTGTAGGGGTGCTCGAAGGAGAGCGACGCCGTCAGGCCGAAGCCGAGATGTTCGGTCGCGTAGGACATGGTGGGGATCAGCTGTAGCGGGTCGTTGACCGGCACCTGCGCCGAATGGCGCAGGGCGGCATCGACATTGCCGTTCAGCACATCATAGACTCCGAGCACGTCGGCGATGAACAGCCCGTCGAACTTGCCGCGTTCCAGCGTCTTGGCCAGATGCACCCAGTAGTCGAGATCCTTGTAGGTCCAGGACTTGTCGCGCGGATGGCGCCAGAGCCCCGGCGACTGGTGTCCGACGCAATTCATGTCGAAGGCGTTGAGCCTGATTTCGCGGGTCATGTCTTTCTTCCTTGGAATTAGGGATTGCTGCGGCCAAGGCCGTAGGTCAGCGCCAAGGCGCCGACGAGCACGGCGCCCTTGACGAAATCCTGGGTGTAATAAGGGGCGTTCAGCATGGTGAGACCGTTCAGCAGCACCCCGACGAAGACGGCGCCGGCAATGGTGCCGAGCACGTTTGGACGCCTGAGATTGAGGACGGCAAAACCGATCAGCGCGGCGGCGACCGAATCCATCAGCAACGAGCCGCCGGAGGAGACATCGCCACGCCCGACGCGGGCGGCGATGACGATGCCGCCCAGCGCTGCCAGCGTGCCCGAAATCACATAGGCGAGCGTCTTCAGCCGGACTGTGGACGCGCCGGCAAGCCGGGTCGCGACCTCGTTGCCACCGGTCGCAAACAGCAGCCGGCCGATGCGGGTGCGTTCGGTGAGAATGAAAAGCGCGACGGCGACCACCGCCATCAGTACCACGGCAACCGGCAGGGTGCCGAGGATGCTGTAGCGGCCGATCAGAAGAAAGGCCGGGTCGTAGGCGCCGGTCGCCTTCGAACCGTCGGGCAGGGTGAGGCCCGCCGAAATCGACCGGCCGGCGGTCGGGATCAGTTGCAGACCGGAAAGCAGGAACATCATCGCCAGCGTCGCCAGGAGATCCGGCACCTTCAGGCGCACGATCAGGAAGGCGTTGACGAGACCGATCAGGGCGCCGAAGGCGAGCACCAGCGGCACCGTCACATAGGCATCGAGGTGCCAGACGATCATCGCATAACTCGCCGCCATCACGCTCGATGCGGCGACCGCGCCGATCGACAGGTCGAAACCGCCGACAGCAAGCGTCACGGTGACGCCGGCGCCGAGAATGGCGACGACGGACACTGCCTGCAGAATACTCATCAGATTGGCGATATTGATGAAGGCGGGCTCGGCGATGGTGAAGCCGATGACGAGAGCCGTAAGCAGGATGAACACCGCACCCGCCCGGAGGAACGCCCCGAAGGCGGCAAGACGACCATTATCGGCTTGCGGTGATGCCTTCGGCCGGGCGCTTGCCTGCGGAAGAGTGTCGTCGTCGATCGTCGTCATGCGGATATTCCCTGGATTACGGAGGCAAAAGCGGCCCCGTGTGCCGCGGGCCTCAACACGTGGCGGTCGATGACGAGGATGCGGTCGGCCACTTCATAGGCCTCCTCCGGGTCGGAGGTCGCGATCAGCGTCGCCCGGTCGGTGCGGGCGCGGATTGCCCGGATGATGTCATGACGGGCGCCGACGTCGACACCCTGGAAGGGTTCGTCGAGCAGTAGCAGCCGGCTCGGTTCAGCCTCCCAGCGGGCGATCACCGCCTTCTGCTGGTTGCCGCCGGAGAGCGACCAGATCGAGGCGAGGGGACCGGCGGCCTTGATGCCGAGACGGACGATCGCCTGCTCGGCCTCGCGTCGTTCACGGCCACCGACCAGGAAACCGCGCGGATACCATTTGCCAAGATGCGGCAGGCTGATCGTCGCCGACAGCGAATGGCCGGGCCACGCCGGCGGCATCAGCGATGAACGGTGCCGGTCTTCGGCCGCCATCGCCACACCGGCGGCGATCGCTTCGGCCGGGCTTTTCGGCCGGTAAGGCCGGCCGTCGAGGAACATCGCGCCGCGCTCAAGCGCCGTCACGCCGAAGATCGCCTGGAGCAACCGGCTCTTGCCGGCGCCGAGCACGCCGGTAATCGCCACCACCTCGCCCTCATGCAAGGACAGATCGAAGGGCTCAGCTTCGGGGAGCAGGCTGATGTCGCGCATCTCGAAAATCGCCGGACCGGTCGCAGGCCGCGCATCCGGCCGGGCCGCATCCAGTCGGCGGCCGATCATCGTCTCGATGGCGCTCGAAAAATCGATCGGCCGCGAGAAGGTGCCGACGACGCGACCGCCGCGCATGACGAGCGCACGGTCGGCGATGGCTTCGAGATCGGCGGTGCGGTGCGAGATATAAAGGATCGCCAGGCCGCGCTTGCGCAGGCTGAGAAGAATATCGAAGAGGCGGCGGCTTTCCTCTCCGGAAAGGCTCGCCGTCGGCTCGTCGAGGATGAGCAGATCGGCGCGGTTGGCAAGCGCCCGGGCGATCGCCACCAGTTGCCGGTCGGCGCTGCCGAGGTCGCCGAAATCACGATCGATCGGCAGGCTGAAGCCGGCGGCATCGAGCATTGCCTGCGCGGCGCGGCGGATGCCGGCGCGCGAGACGAAGAAGGGCGCGCTCCGATCGGCGAACCGGTTGAGCAGCAGGGCATCGGCAACGCTCAGGCCAGCCGCGCCGACGAGATCCGTCGATTGATGCACCGTGACGACACCGGCCTTTGCCGCGTCGGCCGGGCTGCGCGGCGCAAAGGGGCGGCCATTGAAGCTGACCGTGCCGCCATCGGCCGGAAGGACGCCGGAGAGGATCTTTACCAGCGTCGATTTGCCCGCACCGTTGGCACCCATCAGCGCCACGATCTCACCGCGCTCCAGCGACAGTTCAGCACCGGCAAGCGCCCGCGTCGACCCGAAACTGCGGGTGATATTTTCAATGTGAAGAAGCGGCATCGATCATGTCCGGGACTGCATTTGTATCAGGAGTGTGCCCCGTCCGGGTGGTCGAACTCCAGGCACGCCTTTCCCTCACAAACTGTCCCCGGGAAACAAAGAATCTCCCGCAGCCCGGAAAATCGGATCATTTACTCTACTAAAAACATAGAGATTATATCTAAATAATCCGATGCGTCGCGGGGCTCCCAACCCGTCAGACGACGCTTCCGATTGCTAGAAGGAACGCGACGATGAAATCCCTCGCACGGCTCGCACTGTCTGCCGCCGTCATTCCGTTCATTTTCATTCAAGGCGCAAAAGCCGACGGCCTGTCCGGCGCTCCGGCCCCCTTTGATAAGGGCGGGGTCAAGGTGGCTCTGATCAGCTACATCTCGGCCGGCGATTTCTTCCAGGCCTACCAGGCCGGTGCGGAAGCCCAGGCCAAGGCGCTGGATATCGACCTGCGCGTCTTCCCCGGACGGCAGGACGCCGCCGAGCAGCGCGAGCAGATTCTGCAGGCGATCAATCTCGGCGTCTCCGGCATCGTCATCGACCACGGCCTTCCGGAATCGCTCGGCGACGTCGTGCAGCAGGCGCTCGACAAGGGCATCAAGGTCGTGGCTTTCGACGTCAACCTCAACAACCCCAAGATCCCGCAGGTGGAGCAGAGCGATCACGAGCTCGCCTCGCTGGCGCTCGAACAGGTGGTGAAGGACAACGGCAAAGACTTCAACGCCGGTTATGTCTATGTCGCGGGTTTTGCGCCGCTCGACCGCCGCAACGAGGTCTGGGATAAGTTCAAGTCGGAGAATAAGGGCGTGGTCGAAAAGGCCCGTTTCGGCAATGTCAGCGACACGACGGCGACCTCGACCGCCGACCAGGCGAAGGCCGCGCTCACCGCCAATCCCGATATATCGGTCGTTTTTGCCCCCTATGATGAATTCGCCCGCGGTGTGAAGCTCGCCGCCAACGATCTCGGCATTTCAGCTAAGCTGAAGATCTATTCGGCCGACGTCTCGACCGCCGATATCCAGGAAATCACCGAGGAAGGCAGCCCCTGGGTTGCGACCGTCGCGACCAATCCGGCCGTCGTCGGCGCCGTCTCCATCCGTGCCGCTGCCCTCGAGATCGCCGGTCAGACGGTTCCCCATCAGATTACCGTGAAGCCGACGCTTCTGACGCAGGAGAGCCTGCGGGCGGCCGGCGTCAAGACGATCGAGGAACTGGCTGCGAAGATTCCGGCCTTCAGCACGAGCGATGCGGCAACCGCGAGCTGGATTCCGGACAAGCTTTTCTGAGGAGGTCACGCTGATCCTTCCGGCGGGAGCCTCAAGCTCCCGCCGGATCATCTTTTGGAGAATTGGAGTTTCGCCCATGAGCCAGTCCAATGTCGTCTTCGCGGCCAGCCGCAACCCAACCCGAGCAGACCTCTTTGCCCGTGCGGAGGATATCTCTGCCGATCTTTCCCGGCGCGCCGCAGACCTCGACCGCGAAGGCCGTCCCCCGCTCGCCGAGATCATCAAGTTGAAAAATGCCGGGCTGCTCAATGCGTTGCATCCCACCCAAATCGGTGGCGGCGGCCTCGACTGGGTCGATGGACTGAGGCTGGTGCGCATTCTCGCCCGCGGCGAAAGCTCGATCGGTCAGCTGCTCGGCTACCACTATGTCAACAGCCAGTATATCTATTGGGCCCTCGATGCCGCCCGTGCCCATGCGCTGGGCAGCGATACCGTCGCCAGGAACCTCTATTGGGGTGCGGCGGTCAATCCGCGCGATCCCGGGCTGGTGCTGACTCGTCGTGGCAACGGCTATGTGCTGAACGGACGCAAATCCTTCTCCACGGCGGCACGGGTCTCCGACTACATCAACGCCAATGCCACGCTCGACGACAAGATCGCCGGCTTCGCCGTGCCGACCAATCGCCCCGGCTATGTCGCCAATGACGACTGGGACAATATCGGCCAGCGCCTGTCCGACAGCGGCAGCGTCGAGTTCCGCGACTTCCCGGTCTACGAGGAGGATTTCGTCGGTGCGCCGGCTGCCCCCGACGCAGCGCCGCCTGTATTGTCGACCTTCAACACGCCGTTCATCCAGCTGGTCTTCGTCAACTTTTATCTCGGCACCGCCGAAGGCGCGCTGCAGGCGGCCGTCGATTACGTCAGAACCACCACCCGGCCGTGGATCACGTCAGGCGTCGAGCGGGCGGCCGACGATCCCTATATCCTCGAACGCGTCGGCGAATTCACCGCGGCGCTGAAGGCCTCGGCAGCCCTTGCCGACCATGCAGCGTCAGCCGTGCAGGCGGGTCTTGCCCGTGGCAGCGACGTGACGGCGCGCGAGCGCGGCGAGGCGGCGGCGGAAGCTTATACCGCCAAGGTGCACGCCACCCATGTCGCGCTCGACATCACCTCGCGCGTCTTCGAGCTGACCGGCGCCCGCTCGACGGCAGACAAATACCGTTTCGACCGGTTCTGGCGCAATGTCCGTACCCACACGCTGCACGACCCGGTCTTCTACAAGGCGAAAGAAGTCGGTGAATTCGTGCTGAACGACCGGATACCGGAGGTCAGCCTCTATAGCTGAGGCGGCCACGGCTTCATCGACAATGAAAAACCCCACTGCCGGCAGCGGCGGTGGGGTTTTCGTTTGAAAGCGACGAAGGCTTCAGAGCGCACCGTTCTTCGGCGGCGTCACGCCGTTCAGATGGTAGTTGCCGACGACATGGTATTTCCAGCGCACGGGATCGTGCAGCGTATGGGTGCGGGCATTCCGCCAATGGCGGTCGAGATTGAGACCTGTTTGTACCGACGAGGTTCCGGCAAGCTCGAAGAGCGTATTCGCCGCCTCGATCGCCACCTCTGTTGTCAGCACCTTGGCGGCGGCAACCGCAAGTGTGGCCTCAACCACCTTTTCCTCGGTCGTCTCGACCTGCGCGGCATCGACCTTGTGGCCAGCGCGCTCGACAAGAGCGGTTGCGGCTTCCAGCCGGATGGCGATCTGGCCGACCTTGGCGATCGTCAGCGGGTCGTCGGAAGCGCGATCGAGGCCGCTATCCATCCACGGGCGGGATTTCGTCCTGACGAAATCAAGCGTTTCGGCAAAGGCCGCCCGCGCGATCCCGAGATCGACACCGGCATGGATGATCTGGCCGACGGAACCGATCGTCGTCGGCCGCTCGAAACCCTTGTGATGGAAGACCACGGAATCGGCGCTGACATAGACATTGTCGAGGATCGTCGTGCCGCTGCCGGTGGTGCGCTGGCCGAAGCCGTCCCAGTCGTCGACGATCTCGACGCCTTCGGTGCCCTTCGGCACGAAGGCCATTGTCAGCCGATCCTCCGGATCGAGCGCGAAGACGGTGACCCAGTCGGCGAAGAGAACGCCGGTCGAATAGAATTTGCGGCCGTTGATCCGGTAGCCCGGACCATCGCGGGTGATGCGCGTGTTGTAATGGCCGACCGTCTTGGTGCCGCGCTCGGAAAGCGCATTGCCGAAACGATCGCCGGCCAGCACACGGCCGAAGAAATAACGCTGCTGCTCCTCGCCGCCATCGGTTCTAAGCGCCTCAAGAATATAGAAATGGTTCTGCGGGATCTGGCCGATCGAACCATCCGCCTCCGACAGGATCGCAGTGATCTCGGCAAGCACTGCGTTGGAGACGTCGAGCCCGCCATATTGCGCAGGCACGGTGATCGCGAGCAGACCGGACTGGGCGAGAAGATCGAGTTCGGTAAACGGCAGGATCCGGCCGGCATCGCGCTCGGCGGCGCGCGCGGCAAATTGGGCCGCCAGTCTGCGGGCGGTGGCGATCGCTTCCTCGTCGCTGCCGATACGGGCGGCCACGGGCCGGATCTGATCTGTTGACCTCAGCACTGTGTTCATCGATGTCTCCAATTCTGACGAGCCTATCGGTGAAAGAAATCGAGCGTCGAGATAAGAGCACAAATTCTATAGAAGCCATCGAAAATGAAAAGTGTTTGCTTATCAGTCTCCAACCGCCGCGATTAGGGTTTGCGTTCTGCACCGGCGCGGGCCAGGTAGCTTGGCAAGCGATAAAATTCCCACCCGGAATTGCCGCTTCCGGTCTCGATTTGATTTCGGCGACTTCCTACGTAACCGATATCCCGCTGCGTCGCCGCGACGGTTGCAGAAAGAACGCCCAATGCGGGGCAGGCGACCGCCTTGCCCGATCCATGAGGAAAGTCATGACCCCACGGCAGTTGCGCCTCGGCGCCTTCATGCGTCCCGTCAGCCTGCATACCGGCGCGTGGCGCTATCCCGGTTCCTATCCCGACGCCAATTTCAATTTCGCCCATCTGAAGTCCTTCGCGCAGGCGCTGGAACGGGCGAAATTCGACGCCTTCTTCATGGCCGATCACCTTGCCGTGCTCAACATGCCTGTGGAGGCGCTGAGGCGCAGCCACACCGTGACCTCCTTCGAGCCCTTCACGCTGCTATCGGCGCTGGCGGCGGTGACGGAGCGTATCGGCCTCGTCGCCACCGCTTCCACCACTTTCGACGAGCCCTATCACATCGCTCGTCGCTTCGCCTCGCTCGACCATATCAGTGGCGGCCGCGCCGGCTGGAATATCGTCACGACGTCCAACCCCGACGCCGCGCTCAATTTCGGCCTGGACGAACATGTGGAGCATGGCGAACGTTATCACCGTGCGCGGGAATTCTACGATGTCGTGACCGGGCTGTGGGACAGTTTCGCCGACGATGCCTTCATCCGCGACCGGGAGAGCGGCCAGTTCTTCGATCCGGAAAAGATGCATGTGCTCGCCCACAAAGGCGAGGAACTCAGCGTCCGCGGGCCGCTCAATATCGCCCGGCCGCCGCAGGGCTGGCCCGTCATCGTCCAGGCCGGCCAGTCCGATCCCGGCCGCCAGCTTGCCGCCGAGACCGCCGAGATGGTCTTCTGTTCGCCGCGCGATCTTGCCGCCGGCAAGGCGCTCTATGCCGACATCAAGACCCGCATGGAAGCCATCGGCCGCAAGCGCGACCATCTGAAGATCCTGCCCGCCGCCTTCGTCATCGTCGGCGACAGCATCGAGGAGGCGCGCGCCAAACGCGCCACGCTCGACAGTCTGGTGCATTACTACAGCGCCATCGCCTCGCTTTCGATCGCGCTCGGTCACGACGCTTCGGGCTTCGATCCCGATGCGCCGCTGCCGGCCGATATTCCCGACACCAATGCCAGCAAGACCGGCCGCGCTCAGGTGCTGAAGCTTGCGGCGGAGGAAAATCTGACCGTGCGTCAGCTGGCGCAGCGCTATGGAGGCTATGCCGGCCTTGCCTTCGTCGGCACCCCGGCCAGTATCGCCGACGAGATGGAACGCTGGCTCGACGAGCAAGGTTCGGACGGCTTCAACGTCGTCTTCCCCTATCTGCCGCAGGGTCTCCTCGACGTCACCGAACGGCTGGTTCCCGAGCTGCAGCGCCGCGGTCTGTTCCGCAGCGAATACGAAGGCACGACACTGCGCGAACATCTCGGATTGCCGCGGCCGGAAAACCGGTTCTTCCCTGCTGGCACATGAGGCGTCGCCGCCGCTGGAATGGACGAACCTCGCTTCCGCTTTCCGGAAGCGAGCCGATAGCGCTCAGGCCATGACCCCGACCTGAAACGCATCGCTCTCACCCATTATCAGTTCGAGAGGCCAGACGATGTTGCGGCTCTCGTTCGGATAGAATTCCCTATAGGCCTGCATGTTGGCGAGAAGCATTCGGCCGAGCGCGACGCCGAGATCGTAGAGCGAGATACGGAAGCAGCTGAGCGACGGCTGCAAGAACCGTGCACGAGGAGCGTCGCGGAAGCCGATCACCGCAAGATCGCGGCCGGGCATGACACCTGATTCCATCAGGCGGCGGTAAAGGCCGATCGCCATCAGCTCATAGATCAGGATCACCGCCGTCGGCCGTTCTTCGAGCAGCAGCAGTTCATGGGCCGCCTGGTAACCACCCCGTTCGCTCGACTTGACGCGGATGACGAGTGCCGGGTTGAATGCGATACCGTGTCGTTCGAGTGCGCGGCGATAACTTTCGACAAAGAGATAACCGAGATTGGCTTCGCTCGACGGCGCGGTGATCGCGATCCGACGATGCCCCAGCGCGACCAGCCGCTCGACGGCATGGTCGGCCACGCCCTCGAAATCGAGATCGATCCATGGAAAATCGCCGGCCGAAAGGCTGCGGCCGAGCGCCACGAAGGGGATCTTCGCCCGCGACAGAAAGTCGATGCGCCGGTCGACGCGCTGCGTGTCCGCGATGATCATCGCATCGACGATGTGCCGTGCCACCATCCGCTTCAGATATTCGTGCGGGTCCTCGTCGCTCGGGCAGGGCAACATCACGAGGTCGAGCTTATGGCGGGCAAAGACGCTCTGCAGGCCGCTGGTGACGCCAAGGAAGAAGTTGTCGGCATTCTCGACCGTCTCCTTGCTGGATTCGATCATCAACCCGATGACCTTCGTCTCTCCCTGACGCAGGCTCCGCCCAGACTGGTTGGCGACATAGCCGAGTTCCTCGGCCGCAGCCAGCACGCGCCGGCGGGTTTCCTCGTTGACATCGGGCTTGCCGTTCAGGGCGCGCGAGACCGTGCCGATCGAAATATCCAGGTGGTCGGCGAGCTGGCGAATCCCCTTCATCGGTGGCGATTTTCCCTAGAGCATGATGCCGAAAAGTGTGCGCGGTTTTCGGACGACATCATGCTCTGTTTCTTTGGTTTAGATCAGGATTCAGATTTTAGGCCGACCCGGCCTAAAATCATCCGGATCAATTTGGCATCTGACCTCTATTGACACGGCAAAAAGTTTCCGCATACAGTCGTAAACGTTTACGGAGTGCGTGTCACTAGGAGTTGGCGCCATTCCCTCGGAGGAAATCGTGAAATTCAGTGCCATTCTGTGCGGGTGCGGAGCTATGTCCAAAGGTTGGTTGCGTGCGATCGCTTCCAACCCTCTGCTGGCCGATGCCATCACCATTGTCGGCCTCGTCGACCTGAACCGGAAGACGGCGGAAACGCTTGCCGCGGAGTTCGGCCTCGAGGACGCCGTCATCGGTTCGGACCTGGCTGACGTCATCGCCGCCACCAAGGCCGATCTGGTCTTCGACATCGTCATTCCGTCGGCTCGATACGACGTCGTCTCGACGGCGCTGAAGGCCGGCTGCCATGTGCTCAGCGAAAAGCCGATGGCCGCTTCGCTTGCCGAGGGCGCTGCGCTGATCGATCTTGCCGCCGAGACCGGGCGCATCCACGCTGTCATCCAGAACCGCCGCTTCATATCGGGGGTCCGGCGTCTTCGCCGTTTCGTCGACAGCGGCGCGATCGGCGACCTTACCGGCATCCATTGCGACTTCTTCATCGCGCCGCATTTCGGCGGCTTTCGCGAAGAGATGGACAACGTCCTGCTTCTCGACATGGCGATCCACACTTTCGATGCGGCGCGCTACGTCGCCGATAGGAAGCCGCTCGCCGTCTATTGCGTCGAGCGCAATCCAAAGGGTTCGTGGTATCGGCACGGCGCCTCGGCCAACGCCATTTTCGAATTTTCCGATGACATCGTCTTCACCTATCGCGGCTCCTGGTGCGCCGAGGGCGAGCGAACCAGCTGGGAAAGCCAGTGGCGCCTCGTCGGCTCGAAGGGAATGCTCACCTGGGATGGCGAAGAGAATTTCAAGGCGGCCGTTGCCGGCGAAGAGCCCGGCCTTCTGCATGGCTTTGCAGCCGTAAACGTTCCCGGTCCGGAACACGATGAAGAAACCCATGGCCACGCCAGCGTCATCGCCGATTTCATCGCGGCGATCAGCACCGGCAAGCAGCCCGAGACGGTCAATTCCGACAATATCAGAAGCCTTGCCATGGTCTTCGGCGCAATCGAAAGCGCCAAGACCGGCAAGCGCGTCGAAATTTCAGCATAGGATGACATGACGTGAGCAACCCTGCAAAATCCATTCGCATCGGCACCATGGTCAGCGGCAACAAGGGCGATGCCGCAAGCCGCATCGGCGATATCGCCGATATGGGCTTCGAAAGCTTCGAACCCTTCTTCTGGCAAACGACCAAGGGCCAGGACCTTGCCGAACTCGGCAAGCGTTGCCTCGATGCGATCGGCGACCGCGACATCACCATCTCGACGCTCGGCATGTTCGGCAATCCGCTTGAGGAAACCGAAATCGACCTCGAAACGCTGCAGGGCTGGAAGGATTGCATCGACAATGCCCATCACTTCGGCGCCACCTGCGTTGCCGGCTTCACCGGCCGCATCCGCGGCAAACCGCTGACCGACAGCCTGCCGCGCTACAAGCAGATCTGGAGCGAGCTTGCCAAGCGCGCCGCCGACAAGGGCATCAAGATCGCCTTCGAAAACTGCGCCATGGACGGCAATTGGGCGACCGGCGACTGGAACATCGCCCACAATCCCGATGCGTGGGAACTGATCTTCAACGAGACGCCTGATGATAATATCGGCCTGGA
Source organism: Rhizobium sp. BK112 (assembly GCF_014193215.1). NCBI lineage: Bacteria > Pseudomonadati > Pseudomonadota > Alphaproteobacteria > Hyphomicrobiales > Rhizobiaceae > Rhizobium > Rhizobium sp. BK112. The sequence goes on along the minus strand of NZ_JACHYZ010000003.1, from coordinate 243,924 downwards.
ATGGGAACCGTGCCATCAGATGGTCTATCTGATCGACCCCTTGCCGCAGATCCGCAAATGGGCGCACAAGTTCTTCCATGTCCACGGCAAGGACGCGACCATCCGCTGGGAGGTCATCAAGGAACACGGCATCTTCGGCAAAGAGAAGTTCGTCTTCATGCGCACGCCGGGCTTCGGCGACAGCAACTGGACCGATATCATTTCCGAGCTGCGCCTGGCCGGCTGGTCGGGCTCGATCGACATCGAGGGCTGGCACGACCCGGTCTATCGCGACGCGCTTGAAATGACCGGCCAGGTCTATGCGCTCAACCACCTCAAGCATGCCCGGGGCGGCGAATTCGTCGTCGATCCGGCCTGATGACATCGTTTCCGGCAAGGAGGAATTGCCGGACACGGGGATAACCACAAAGGAGGAGAACCATGGCTATCCGCAAATATGCAATTCTGGGAGCGCTTGCCCTTGCAGGCGTCTCGCTGTTCGGTCTTTCGGCCAAGGCCGAGGACGTCACGCTGACGCTCTGGTCGCTTGACAAGGACACCCAGCCGGCGCCGAACCTCGTCAAGGAGTTCAACGCTCAGAACAACGGCATCAAGATCGAATACCGGCTGATCCAGTTCGACGACGTCGTCACCGAGGCGATGCGCGCCTATGCCACCGGCCAGGCGCCCGATATCATCGCCGTCGACAATCCCGAGCACGCGCTGTTCTCGTCGCGCGGCGCCTTCCTCGATCTTACCGACATGATCGCCAAGTCGACCGTCATCAAGCCGGAGAATTATTTCCCCGGACCGTTGAAATCGGTCGAGTGGGACGGCAAGTATTTTGGCGTGCCGAAGGCGACCAACACGATCGCGCTCTATTACAACAAGGACATGTTCAAGGCGAAGGGCCTCGATCCGGCGAAACCGCCACAGACGTGGGACGAGCTGGTCGAGGATGCGCGCAAACTGACCGACCCCGCCAAGAACGTCTACGGTCTCGCCTTCTCGGCCAAGGCCAACGAGGAGGGCACCTTCCAGTTCCTTCCCTGGGCCCAGATGGGCGGCGGCAGCTATGAGCACATCAATGCCGACGGCGCGGTGAAGGCGCTGGAGATCTGGAAGACGATCATGGACGAGAAGCTCGCTTCTCCCGATACGCTGACGCGCGGTCAGTGGGATTCGACCGGAACCTTCAACTCGGGCAATGCGGCCATGGCGATCTCCGGTCCGTGGGAGCTCGACCGCATGACGCAGGAAGCGAAATTCGATTGGGGCGTCACCCTGCTCCCAGTTCCGAAGGAAGGGGCCGAACGCTCTTCGGCCATGGGCGATTTCAACTGGGCGATCTTTGCCACCAGCAAACATCCGGCCGAAGCCTTCAAGGCGCTCGAATATTTCGCCTCGCAGGACGACAAGATGTTCAAGAACTTCGGCCAGCTTCCGGCCCGTTCCGACATCTCGATCCCCGAAAGCGGCCAACCGCTGAAGGATGCCGCCCTCAAGGTCTTCCTCGAACAGCTGAAATACGCCAAGCCGCGCGGTCCGCATCCGCAATGGCCGAAGATCTCCAAGGCGATCCAGGACGCCATACAGGCGGCATTGACCGGCCAGATGAGCCCGAAGGACGCGCTCGACCAGGCCGCCGACAAGATCAAGGCAGTACTAGGCTGATCATTGGCTGCGAGCGAGCCGCTTGCTCCCTCTTCTCCCCCGCGGGGAGAAGAGGGACCGGAAGCAACGCGTCTTTTAACCGGATGAGCCTCGGTTCATCTCTTCATTTCCTCCCGGCAGGGGCCGTCTTCCGCATCATGCGCCAGGCGGCCCCGTTCGGAGTATCGGAGGACCCATGAAAAGGATCCTGATGAGCGTCAGGGACGGTCGCGGTTTCGATATCGTGCTGGTCGCTTTCCCGCTCGGCTTTCTGTTCCTGATGGCGGGGCTGCCGCTGATCTACAATGTCGTGATGAGCTTCCAGGAGGTCGACATGTTCAGCCTCGGGACCTTCTCGCGTCCCTTCGTCGGCTTCAAGAATTATACTGACCTCTTCGCGCAGCCGGAAACGCTGCCGATCCTCTACAACACCGTCATCTTCGTCACCGGCTCCATCGCCGGCCAGTTCCTGATCGGCTTCGGCCTGGCGCTGTTCTTCTGGGTCAATTTTCCCGGCGCCTCCTGGATGCGCGGCCTGTTCCTCGTCTCCTGGGTGATGCCCGGCCTCGTCGTCGGCGCCATCTGGAACTGGATTCTCTCGGGCGATTTCGGCGTGTTGAACTTCATCCTCAGGGAAAGCGGCATCATCTCCGGCAACATCTTCTGGCGCTCGGACCCGCATTATTCGCTCTATGCCGTCATCATCGCCAATATCTGGCTCGGCACTTCCTTCAACATGATCCTGTTGTCCGTCGGTCTCGCCGGCATTCCCGCCGATCTCTACGAAGCGGCCGAACTCGACGGCGCCAATATCTGGCAGCGCTTCTGGACGATCACGCTGCCGATGATGCGCTCGACCATCGGCGCGATCATCGCGCTCGGCCTGATCTTCACCCTGCAGCAGTTCGATCTCTTCGCCGCGATCACCTCGGGCGGGCCGAACAACTCGTCGAACGTCACCCAATACTGGGCCTGGGATCTCTCCTTCCGACAATACGACTTCGCCAAGGGTGCGACGATCTCCGTCATCATGATTGTCTTCGTCATGTTCGCCTCCGTCGTCTATGTCCGGTCCACACGCCACGAGGTACGCGGATGAATACGACCAACCGCGACCGCCTGATGCTCGCCATATCGGTCGTCATGGCGGCGATCTATCTCTTCCCGCTCTACTGGATGTACATCACCGCGCTGAAAAGCGGCTCGGAGATGTTCGCGACACCGCCGAGCTTCTGGCCAGCCGCGCCGCAATGGGCCACCTATGCCTATGTCTGGGAAAGCCGCGACATGGGCCGCTATCTCTGGAATTCTCTGGTGATCGCACTCGGCTCCATGGCGCTCATCACCCTGCTCGGGGTCGGCTGCGCCTATGTGCTCGCCAGATACCGCAATGTCTGGGTGGATATCGGCCTGTTCCTGATCCTGATGCTGCAGGTCTTGCCGGCCTCGCTGATGATCACGCCGATCTTCGTCGGCTTTTCGCAGATCGGCATGCTGGACTATCCAAGGCTTGCCGTCATCATCGCGGTCGCGGCAAAGAGCATGCCCTTCTTCGTCATCCTGGTGCGCGCCACCTTCATGAGCGTTCCCCAGGAGCTCGAGGAGGCGGCCCTCGTCGACGGCAATTCACGTGTCGGCGCTTTCTTCAACATCGTCCTGCCGCTTGCCCGCAACGGCATCCTGGTCAGCGCCATCCTGATCTTCATGCAGGCCTTCGGCGAATTCGTCTATTCGAAGTCGATGATCCAGGCGGTCGAGCTTCAGCCGGCAAGCGTCGGCCTCAATTCCTTCATGGGGCCGAACACCAACGAGTGGAACAACATCATGGCCTATGCCACGATGTATGTGACGCCGATCCTCGCCATTTTCGTTCTCTTGCAGCGCCGCATCGTATCCGGCCTCACCTCTGGAGCCCTCAAATGACCACGCAGATCGAGCTCAGAGGCGTCAACAAATATTACGGCGCCTTCCATGCCCTGAAGAATATCGACCTTTCGATCGCCAAGGGCACCTTCGTTGCGCTCGTCGGCCCGTCGGGCTGCGGCAAGTCCACGCTGCTGCGCTCGCTTGCCGGCCTCGAAAGCATTTCGACGGGCGATCTGAGGATCGCCGGCGAGTTGATGAACGGCGTGCCGCCGCGCAAGCGCGATGTCGCCATGGTCTTCCAGTCCTATGCGCTCTATCCGCATATGACGGTCGAGGAGAACCTGACCTACAGCCTGCGCATCCGCGGCATTGCCAAGACAGAGGCCAAGAAGGCCGCCGAGGACGTGGCGGCGACGACAGGTCTTTCACATCTGCTGAAGCGCTATCCGCGCGAGCTTTCCGGCGGTCAGCGCCAGCGTGTCGCCATGAGCCGGGCCATCATCCGCCATCCCAAGGCCTTCCTGTTCGACGAGCCCCTGTCCAACCTCGATGCTGCGCTGCGCGTCCACATGCGCAAGGAAATCCGGTCGCTGCACGACCGGCTGAACGCAACCTTCGTCTACGTCACGCACGACCAGGTCGAAGCGATGACGATGGCCGACCATGTGGTGGTGATGCGCGACGGCATCATCGAACAGCAGGGCGCGCCGCTTGATCTCTACGACCGGCCGGCGAACCGCTTCGTCGCCGGTTTCATCGGTTCGCCGGCGATGAATTTCATTCCCGCGATCGCTGCAGAAGACGGCAGGAACCTGATCCTGGATTTCGGCGCGGTGAAGCAAAAGCTTGCGATATCCCGCGCCATCGAACCCGGCCGCAAGCTCATCGCCGGCATCCGCCCGGAGCATATCGGCGTCGTCGCGCCCGGGCAGGGCAGTTTCGATATACCGATCGCCTTCGTCGAATCGACCGGCTCCTCGACCTTCATCGTCGCGGAGACCCAGCCGGAGCTGACGATCGTCGAAACGCGGCGCGACAGGGTCAAGGCGGGAGACACGATCGGCGTGTCGGTCGATCCGGATCAGATCCATCTCTTCGACGCCTCGACGGACCGTGCCATATAAGGGCAACAGCCGGCTGGAATTGTCATAAAATCGAACCGGGCACCACCGGCGCCCGGTTGCGCGACAAGCTCGACCCGACGATTGCCAACGAGGATCGCCGGTCGAGCTTCCATCGGTTTATAAGAAAACAGATCCCGCACAGTCATTGCTGTTGACAACAGCGAACATTCGATATTGTCTTGTAAAGCGTTTTACTAAACCGCTTTACAATAGGTCCAGTCAATGGCCAAGGGAACGACTCCAAGCTTGAAGGATGTTGCGGCCGCCGCCGGCGTGTCGGTCACCACGGTGTCCCGTTTCGTCAACGGAAGCCTCGATCTTCCCTTTCAGACGAAGAAGCGCATCGAGGATGCGATCCAGACGCTGAACTACCGACCGAACCCGCATGCGCGCCGCTTAAGCAGGGGCCGCTCCGACACGATCGGCCTTGTCGTGCCCGATATCGCCAATCCCTTCTTCTCGACCCTTGTCGCCGCCGTCGAGCAGGCGGCCGATGAAAGGAAACTCGCCGTCTCGCTGCATGCCACCCTCAATCGGCCGGGACGCGAGATCGAATATCTGCAGCTGATCGAGAGAAATCACGTCGACGGCTTGATCTTCATCACCAACCATCCGGATGACGGTGCGCTGGCCGCCCTCATCAACGGCACCGGCAAGGTCATCATCGTCGACGAGGACATTCCCGATTCGAAGGCGCCGAAGCTGTTCTGCGACAACGAGCAGGGCGGTTATCTCGCCGGCCTGCATCTGGCCGAGCAGGGTCATCGCCATGTCCTCTTCATTGGCGGCGACGAGCGCATGATCAGCGCCCGCAGGCGGTATGGCGGCCTGCTGAAGGCGCTCAAGGAGCGGCATGGCGGCGAGGCCAGAGCCGACCGCTATGCCGGCGAATATACGATCGAATACGGCCGGGCGGCGGCGCTCGACTATCTCTCGGGAGACCGAAAAGCGACGGCGATCTTCGCCAGCTCCGACGAGATCGCCATCGGGCTGGTCGAGGTCTTCAGAAGCCAGGGCGTCTCGATCCCTGATGACATCTCGGTCATCGGCTTCGACGATGTCGGCCCGCTTCATCTCTTTGCGCCACCGCTGACGGCCATCCGCCAGCCGGTGCGCCAGATCGGCCGGCGGTCGCTGGAGCTGCTTCTGGAAACCAATTGGCACGAGTGGAAACCATCCGCTTCCGAGGAACTGGTGCCTGTCGAAATCGTGGTGCGGAACTCCGTTGCGCCGCCTGCGAAATAACAATCAGCAACGTCAAAAAACCAAAAGAGGATGAGAACATGACATTGAATTTGACAAGACGAACGATGATCGCAGCCGCCAGCTTCACGGCATTGACCTTTATCGGCCTGTCCAGCGCCGCGGCACAGGAAAAGAAGACCATCGCATTGGTGCAGATCAACCAGCAGGCGCTTTTCTTCAATCAGATGAATGAGGGCGCCCAGAAGGCGGCCGACGCCGCCGGCGTCAAACTGGTGATCTTCAACGCCAACAACGAGACAACAGCGCAGAACAGCGCCATCGAAACCTACGTCCAGGAAAAGGTCTCCGGCCTTGCCGTCGTGGCGATCGACGTCAACGGCATCATGCCGGCGGTCAAGCAGGCCGCCGATGCCGGCATTCCGGTCGTCGCCATCGACGCCATCCTGCCTGATGGTCCGCAGAAGGCGCAGATCGGTGTGGACAATGCCGCAGCCGGCGCCGACATGGGCAAATACTTCCTCGACTACGTCAAGGCGAACATGGGCGGCAAGGCCAAGCTCGGCGTCGTCGGCGCGCTGAACTCCTTCATCCAGAACATCCGCCAGGAGGGCTTCGAGAAGACCCTGAAAGGCGTCGACGGCATCGAAATGGCCGGCGTCGTCGACGGCCAGAATATCCAGGACAACGCTCTTGCGGCGGCCGAAAACCTGATCACTGCCAATCCTGACCTGACCGCGATCTACGCCACTGGCGAACCGGCCCTGATGGGAGCGATCGCCGCCGTCCAGAGCCAGGGCAAGCAGGACAAGATCAAGGTATTCGGCTGGGATCTGACTGCCGAAGCCATTGCCGGCATCGATGCCGGCTTCGTTGTCGCGGTCGTCCAGCAGGATCCGGCGGCAATGGGCGGTGCCGCCGTCGACGCGCTCGTCAAGGCTTCGGCCGGCGAAGCCGTCACCAAGACGATCTCGGTGCCGATCACCATCGTGACCAAGGAGAATGTCGAGCCGTATCGGGCCGTCTTCAAATGATCGAAAGCGGACAGCGTGACATCGCTGCCGCCGGTTCCGGAGGGGTCGCATCCTCCGGAACCGGAACATCCGGCGGCCCCCGATCCGACCCGCGCATTTCGCTGCGCGGCATCCGCAAGTCCTTCGGTTCGCACCAGGCCCTGCGCGGCGTCGATCTCGACATCTTCCCCGGCGAATGCCTGGGGCTTGTCGGCGATAACGCCGCCGGCAAGTCGACGCTGACGAAAATCATCTCGGGAACCTACATTCCCGATGCCGGCACCATCACCATGGAAGGCGAGGAGGTTCGCTTCTCCGGTCCCGCGGATGCGCGCGGCAGAAACATCGAAATGGTGTTCCAGGATCTCAGCCTCTGCGATCATATCGATGTCGTCGGCAATCTCTTCCTCGGCCGCGAGCTCAGCCGCGGTCCGTTTCTCGACACCAGGACGATGCTGTCGGAAGCCCGCAAGATGCTGGATTCGCTTGAGATCCGTATCCCGAGACTGACCGGCAAGGTCGCCCAGCTCTCCGGCGGACAGCGTCAGGCGATCGCCATCGCACGCGCCGCCTCCTTCAAGCCGAAGGTGCTGATCATGGACGAGCCGACGTCAGCGCTTGCCGTCGCCGAGGTCGAGGCGGTTCTGGCCCTGATCAACCGCGTCAAGGCGAATGGGGTCTCGGTGATCCTCATCACCCACCGGCTGCAGGACCTCTTCCGGGTCTGCGACCGCATTGCGGTGATGTACGAGGGCACGAAGGTGGCTGAACGGCAGATCGGCAGCACCAACCTTGAGGATCTCGTTCATTTGATCGTCGGTGAAGGAGCCAGGCAATGACGGCTTATACGGAACGCGGCCATGGTTCGCGCGTCGCCGATTTCTTCGGCGAACATGCGCAGGTCCTGTCGATCGCCATCTTCTTCCTGGCCTGCATGATCTTCTTCTCGATCGGCAGTGAAACCTTCTTCACGCTCGGCAACATCCTGAACATCGTGCGGCAGGCGGCACCCATCCTGATCGTCGCCATCGCCATGACCTTCGTCATCATCACCGGCGGCATCGATCTCTCGGTCGGCTCGCAGGTCGCCCTCGTCAATGCGGTCGCGGCGATCATCATGGCGATGGGGGTACCCTGGCCATCCGTCGTCATCGGCATGCTCGTGCTCGGCGCCTTCATGGGGCTGGTCCAGGGCTGGTTCACCGCCTATCAGGGCATTCCCGCCTTCATCGTGACACTCGCGGGCCTCTCGATCCTGCGCGGCCTGGCGCTCTATCTGACCCAGGGCTATTCCATCCCGATCAAGGATGCGCCGGGCTTCTTCGCGCTCGGCCGGGGCGAGATCCTCAGCTTCCCGATTCCGGCGATCATCGCCGTCATCATCGCCATTCTCGGCTATGTCGTCATCACCGCGACCAAATATGGCCGGCAGGTCGTGGCGGTCGGCTCCAACATGGAAGCGGCGCGGCGTGTCGGCATGCCCGCCAAATGGATCATCGCCTCGGTCTATATCATCTCCGGCGTCGCCTGCGCGGTCGCCGGCCTGCTGATCGCCGCCCGGCTCGGTTCCGGCTCGTCCAATGCCGCTGTCGGCTTCGAGCTGCAGGTGATCGCTGCCGTGGTGCTCGGCGGAACGTCACTGATGGGCGGACGCGGCACCATCCTCGGCACCGTACTCGGCACGCTGACCATCGCCGTCATCGGCAACGGCCTGATCCTGATGCACATATCGCCGTTCTTCACCCAGATCGTTACCGGTGCCATCATCCTCGTCGCCATCTGGCTGAACACGCGCATCTTCACGGCCAATTTCCATTTCGGAATGCGCAGGAAAGGATGAGGCGATGAGCGAGCAGACAGCTGAGAGCCTCTCCGAAGCGCATATCCGATCCGGCAAGGTGATGACCGTCACCGGCCCCGTTTCGGCCGATGCGCTCGGCGTGACACTGATGCACGAGCATATCCTCAACGACTGCCGCTGCTGGTGGCATGCGCCGAAGACCCCGGAGCGTCAATATCTCGCCGAAAGCTTCGTCTGCATGGAGATCCTAGGCGAACTCCGGCAAGATCCCTTCGTCAACAAGCACAATATCACGCTCGACGACGAACATCTGGCGATCTCCGAACTCCAGGATTTCGCAACAGCCGGCGGCCGCACGGTGGTGGAGCCGACCTGCAAGGGCATCGGCCGCAATCCGCTGGCGCTGCGGCGCATCTCGAAAGCATCCGGTCTGAACATCGTGATGGGGGCGGGTTATTACCTCGGTTCCTCGCATCCGGAAGGCGTCGCGGCAATGGGGGTCGATGACATCGCGCGGGAAATTGTTCGCGAGGCGAGGGAAGGCGTCGACGGCACCGACGTCAGGATCGGCCTGATCGGCGAGATCGGCGTCTCCTCGGATTTCACCGCCGAGGAAGAGAAATCGCTGCGCGGCGCGGCGCGGGCGCAGGTGCTGACCGGACTTCCCCTGATGGTGCATCTGCCGGGCTGGTTCCGTCTCGGCCATCGCGTTCTCGACGTGGTCGCCGAAGAAGGGGCAAATCTCCGCCACACCGTGCTTTGCCACATGAACCCGTCGCATGACGACATCGCCTATCAGAGCGAGCTGGCGGAGCGCGGCTCCTTCATCGAATACGACATGATCGGCATGGATTTCTTCTATGCCGACCAGCAGGTGCAATGCCCGAGCGACGAGCAGGCGGCGCGCGCGATCGTGCGTCTCATCGAGGCTGGTTATCTCGACCGGATTTTGCTGTCGCACGACGTCTTTCTGAAGATGATGCTGACGCATTACGGCGGCAACGGCTACGCCTACATCCTTCGCCACTTCCTTCCCCGTCTTCAGCGCCACGGCATCGACAGGACGGTTCTCGACGAGATGATGCGCAGCAATCCGCGCCGCGTCTTTTGTGCCGGAGCCTAGCTCCACCAATTCAATCGATCACAGGTACGGCAGACCATGACAAAAAAAATCCTCCTTGTCGGCGAGAGCTGGGTCAGCTCCGCCACGCACTACAAAGGCTTCGATCAGTTCGGCAGCGTCACCTTCCATCTCGGCGCCGAACCGCTGGTCAAGGCACTCGCCGGCAGCGCCTTCGAGCTCACCTATATGCCGGCGCACGAGGCGGTGGAGAAATTCCCTTTCGAGATGACCGGGCTCGACGCCTATGACGCCATCATCCTCTCCGATATCGGCGCCAATTCGCTGCTGCTGCCGCCGGACGTGTGGCTGCACTCACGCACCGTGCCGAACCGGCTGAAACTTCTGAAGGCCTGGGTGGAGAAGGGCGGCGGCCTGCTGATGGTCGGCGGCTATTTCTCCTTCCAGGGCATCGACGGCAAGGCACGCTGGCGGCGTACCCCGGTCGAAGACACGCTGCCCGTCACGTGCCTGCCTTACGACGACCGCGTCGAAATCCCCGAGGGAACCGTCGCCGAAGTGGTGAAGCCTGAGCATCCGACGATGCGGGGTCTCGAAGGCGCCTGGCCGGTGCTTCTCGGCGTCAACGAGGTCGAAGTGCGCGACCGGGCCGATGTCGAGATCGTTGCACGCCTGCCTGACGATCAGGGCGGCCATCCGCTGCTCGTCCTCGGCACGCATGGTGCTGGGCGGACGGCCGCCTGGACCTCGGATATCGGCCCGCACTGGCTGTCGCCTGCTTTCTGCGAATGGGAAGGTTATGGCCGGCTCTGGAAAAACATCCTCGGCTGGCTCACCGAAAGGCAGGCGTGATGCCTGCACGCGGGACGAATTGGAAAGGGAATGACATGCAGGAAATTTCAGATAGGCCGTCCAACGCCATCCGGGACATCTTCGGCAGGGACAAGGTTCTGATCGGCATGATCCATTGCCCGGCCTTTCCGGGCGCCCCCCGCTACAGGGGTGCGGCAATGGACGCGATCTACGACGCGTGCATGCGCGACGCCGAAGCCTGCATGGAAGGCGGCCTGCATGGGCTGATCATCGAAAATCATGGCGACGTGCCGTTCTCGAAGCCCGAAGATATAGGCCCTGAGACGACGGGTTTCATGTCCGTCGTCACCGACCGGATCGCGCGCGCGGCCGGCATCCCGCTTGGTATCAACGTGCTGGCCAACGCGCCGATCCCGGCTTTCGCCATCGCGATGGCCGGCGGGGCCAAATTCATCCGCGTCAATCAATGGGCCAATGCCTATGTCGCCAATGAAGGTTTCATGGAGGGAAGGGCGGCCGAAGCCATGCGCTACCGCTCGCTGCTCAGGGCCGAGCATATCAAGGTCTTCGCCGACAGCCACGTCAAACACGGCAGCCACGCCATCGTCGCCGACCGCTCGATCCAAGAACTGACGCGCGACCTCGCCTTCTTCGATGCCGATGGCGTCATCGCCACCGGCCAGCGAACCGGCCATTCGGCGACGATGGAGGAGATCGAGGAGATCGGCGCCGCCACGCACCTGCCGCTGCTCGTCGGCTCCGGCGTCAACAAGGACAATATCGTCGATATTCTGAGCCGCACCAATGGCGTCATCGTCGCCTCTTCGCTGAAGCACGGCGGCGTCTGGTGGAACCCTGTCGACGTCGAACGCGTGCGGGCCTTTCGGGCAGCAGCCGAGCCAGGACTGGAGGGCTGAGCATGGCGGCAGAGAGCCTTTCGGCCCGCATCCTGCGCGAGAACGATGCCGTCTTCCGCGCGATGCTGAACCACCGCTTCGTCGAAGACGTCAAGAACGGCACGTTGAGCAGGGAGGCTTTCGAACGGTACCTCGTATATGAAGGCGCCTTCGTCGACAGCGCCATCTCGATCTTTGCCTATGCGGCGGCGACCGCCAAGACGATGGCGCAGAAGCGCTGGCTGATCGCGGTTCTCGACGCGCTTGCCAACGAGCAGATCAGCTATTTCGAACGCACCTTCGTCAGTCGCGGCATCGATCCCTCGTCCTTCGACACCGGCATCGCCGAGGTCGAGGCCTTTCGCGCCGGAATGTTGGAGATCGCCCGCCGAGGCGGCTTCCTCGACACCGTCGCGGCGATGTTTGCAGCCGAGTGGATGTACTGGACCTGGTCGAAGGAAGCCGCCAATTGCCCGATCGGCGATCTGCTGCTGAAGGAATGGGTCGACCTGCATGTCGATCCGAATTTCGCCGCCCAGGCGCAATGGCTGAAGAATGAACTCGACATGGCAGGAGAAACGCTGGAAGAGGATGAAAAAGCGCGGCTCAGCGCGATCTTCGGCCGGGCGATGCAGCTCGAGATCGATTTTCACGATGCGCCTTACCTTTAGCTTCACCTTGCGAAAGCAGATGCATGCGCGCCTACATAGTCGGTAACGTCGCCATCGACGAAACCATCGCCGTTTCCGAACTTCCCGTCATCGGTGCCTCCATCCTTGGTAATGCCGGTGGCAGCGATCTTGGCGGCAAAGGCACGAACCAGGCTGTTGTCATGGCCCGCTGCGGCGTTCCGACAACGCTGGTGGCGCCTATTGGCAGGGATGCGCGGGCCGATACGATCCGCCATTACCTCGCCGACGAGCCGCTTCGGAGTGAACTGATCGAAATGGACGGTGTATCGAGTGATGTCTCGATCATCTTCCGGCTGCCCGGCGGCGAAAATGCCATCGTCACGACGACGGAATCGGCGCAGAGCCTGTCCCTCTCCCATGTCAGGCGGATCCTGTCGACGGCCCGTCCCGGCGATCTGATGATGCTGCAGGGCAATCTGTCCGACCAGACGACCCGCGACATCCTCGAACATGCAAGAGCGATCGGCATGGTCACCGCCTTCAATCCCTCGCCGGTGCGTTCCTATTTCTCCGATCTCTGGCACCTCATCGACATCGCCTTCCTCAACAAGGGTGAGGCACAGGCTTTGACGGGAACGACAGGTGGGGATGCTGCCCAATATCTGCTCGGCCGGGGTCTGCGTGAAATCGTCCTGACGCTGGGCGGAGACGGCGCGACGCTCGTGAACCGGAACGGCAGCATCGACGTGCCGGCCCGCGCCTGCGATGTTGTGGATACGACGGGTGCGGGCGATACCTTCATGGCCGCAGCCCTGGCATCCTGCGCGTTGCGCGATCAGCGGCTGGACAGGCTGGCCATCGAGCACGCGGCCGCAGCCGCAGCCATCACCGTCTCAAGGCATGGAACGAGAAAGGCGTTTCCGACCATTTCCGAGCTTGAAGCGATCCTGAGATAACCGCCCCGCTATGGCGGGCAGCTTCATAAAACCATCATCAGCCTCTGCGAAGGGATGGGCTTCTCGCGATTCCCTCCGTTACATCCGGACATTCCCCATGACATCACTCTCAATTTCCGCGCGTCTTTCCCCGACTGCCTCGTCCCGCCTCGTCGTGCTTGCCGAAACGGCATTGAAGGCGGGCGAAACCGCCCGCGGCTCGTTGCGGCGGCGGACATCCCAGGAAATGCTCGCCAAGGCGCCGCGCGACTATCAGACTGAAATCGATGTGGCCGTCGAGCGGATCATCGTCGACGAGATGACGATAGCCTTCCCGGACTATGCCATCCAGGGCGAGGAAGCCGTCGGCAACCGCACGGCCGCTCCGGAGACGCCGATCATCTATATCGACCCGATCGACGGCACCACCAATTACGCCTGGGGCATTCCGCATTTCGGCATGACGATCTCGATCGTCGAAAACGGCAGGCTGGTCATGGGCGTCGTCTATGACGCCATGCAGGACGAACTCTTCAGCGCCGAAATCGGCGGCGGCGCCTATCTCAACGGCGAACGCATCCGCTGCGCCAATGTCGGCGACATCGAGAACGTGCTTGTCGGCGCCGGCCTGCCGATCCCCGGCCAGGTCAAGGCGGTTGCCGAAGACACCTATTTCGACGCCATCAAACGCCTGATGGCCAACACGGCAGGCGTGCGCCGCCTCGGCTCGGCGGCGCTGTCGATCGCCTATGTCGCCTGCGGCCGTCTGGACGGGTTCTTCGAAGACGGGCTCGCGATCCATGATTTCGGCGCGTCAGCGCTGCTGGTCGAAGAGGCGGGCGGCATCGTCACCCGGTTTTCCGGGACCGAAATCGACGGGCGAGGCGATATACTGGCTGCCAGCAAGGCGCTGCACCCCTGGCTACTGGAAGGTTTCCAGAGCAAGGCGTGAACCTGCGTATTCCAGCGGTTCAAACCCGCTGGAGCGCCTCGATCTCGGCTTTGGCGGCGGCCGGCATCGACTGATGGGCAAGTTCATTGTCGCGGAAGACAAAAAAGCTGGCGAGGCGCGGTTCGACCCTCATCCCGGCCCGGATCCGATCGTCCGGCGCCACCATCGCCTTCAGGCGGGTGCCGTCGGCAAGATCGACATCGACCATCTTGTGGGTGCCGAAATCGACGATGCGATGGACAGTCGCGGCCTCCGCCCGATCCGAGGGACGGATCGTCAACGCTTCCGGGCGGGCTGCCAGCGTCACCGGCCCATCCTCGATGGGGATTGCAAGCGGGAAGAGCGGATGTTCGCAGACCCCATTTCTGGTGCGCCCCTGGACGAAATTCATCGAGCCGATGAAGCCGGCGACGAAAGCGGTCTGGGGCTGCCGGTAGATGTTGCTCGGCGGCGCAATCTGTTCGGTGCGCCCATCGCGCATGACGACGATGCGGTCGGCGAGCGCCAAGGCTTCATCTTGGCCGTGGGTGACGAAGAGCGTGGTGATGCCGAGGCGCTGCTGGATATCTCGCACCTCCTCCCGCAGCCTTTCGCGTAAGTGCTGGTCAAGGCTGGCGAAGGGCTCGTCGAGCAAAAGGATCTTCGGCTCGAGCACCAGCGAGCGGGCAAGGGCGACACGCTGCTGCTGGCCGCCGGACAATTGCGTCGTCATCCGCCTGCTGTAATCGGCAAGGCCGACCAGCGCCAATGCGCTCTCGACACGCTCGCGGATTTCCGCCTTCGGCAGCCGGCGCAGCTTCAGGCCGAAGGCGATATTGTTGAAGACATCCATATGCGTCCAGAGCGCATGGCTCTGGAACACCATGCCGGTCGGGCGCCGCTCGGGCGGCAGCGTCGTCACATCCTTCGCGTCGATGCGGATCGTCCCGCCGCTTGGGCGCTCGAAGCCGCCGATCATTCTGAGCAGCGTCGACTTGCCGGAGCCGGATGGGCCGAGCAGGCAGACGAGTTCGCCGTCGCCGACTTCGAGCGAGAAGTCGCGAACGGCAAAACTGGTCCCGAACAGTTTCGAAACGCCCTCGATCGCCAGATGTGCCATTCTCAAACCCTTCCCTGGACTGACGCGTGGTATTTCATGCGCCGAAACCTCTCGCAAAGGCGCCGGTGCCGATCACGCGGCGTGCAAACATCAGCGCGATGAAGGACGGCACCCACAGCATGACCGAGAGCACGGCGCCGTATTGCACGACGATCTGGTTGTTGATGAAGCTGATCATCAGCACCGGCATGGTGCGAATCTCCGGCGCGCCGATCAACCAGGCGCCTTCGGTCTCGTAGAAGGTGCCGACGAAGGTCAAAAGCAGCGCCGCTGATATCGTCGGTGCCGCCTGCGGCAGGGTGATCGACCAGAAGACGCGCAGCGGTGTGGCGCCGGCATCGCGCGCCGCCTCTTCCATGCGCCGGTCGACATTCTGGAAAGCAGCGACCGGGATCCAGATCATCAGCATCAGCGTGCCGACGAGTTGGATCAGCACGACGCCCCAGAAGGTGCTGATCAGGCCGAACTGCAGGAAGATGCCGGCAATAGCGACGAGCAGGCCGAATTTTGGAAAGGCATGCGATGCGAGGAACGACAGAAACAGAATGTTCCTGCCGGGAAAACGCATGCGCGCGAAGGCGTAGGCCGCGGGAAGGCAGATGACGGCGGAGAGAATGGTCACCGTCGTCGTCAGCCGCAGGCTGAGGAAGAGCGCGTCCCAGACATCCCCCCGCGCCAGCGTCTGCCCCCAGAAACGCAGGCCGAACTGCTGCGGGATGACCGAGGGATAACGCCAGACTTCGGTGAAGGCCCATGTGCCGACCACGATCAACGGCAGCGCGATGAACAGTGTCAGCAGGCACGCGAAGAGCAAGCCGATCCAGTCGAAGCGAAGATCCATGCTCGATCTGCCGGTCGTCATAGCTGGGCCTCGCGGTTGCGGGCGATCGACCGGATGTAGAAAATGCCGAAAACCAGGCAGAAGGCGAATGTGATGACGGCCTGGGTCATGGCATCAAGCGGGTCGTTCATATCGGCGAAGGTGCGCTGCATGAACGGCCCCATCATCTCCGGCGATGCCGAGCCGAGCACATAGGGTAGGGTGAAGGCGGAAAAGATGCCAAGCACCGCAAAGGAAGCCGTCACCAGCAGCGAATTGCCCATGCGCGGCAGGATGATCGAGATGAAGACCCGAAACGGCCTTGCGCCGACATCGCGGGCGGCCTCGACGGCGCTGTTCGAGATGGAGGAGAGCCCGGCCGTCAGCATCAGCACCGTCAGCGGAAGATTGTCCCAGACGAGGCCGATGACCGGTCCCCACGGCGTCAGATAGGGCGTGCGCAGCTTGGGCAGGCCGACTGAATTCAGCAACAGGTCGACGGTGCCGTTCGGCCCGATCGTCCGGATCAGCGCATAGGCGAGGATGATCGACGGCACGAACATCGGGAAGATCGCAAGAGCCTGCACATAGGCGGCAAGACGCCCTTGCGAGAAGCGAAGGTAAAGCGCGATCGGAAGGCCGATCGCCAGAAGCAGGATGCCGCAGACGGCGGTCGTCCAAAGCGTCAGCCAGAGATTGCCGAGGCTGTAGCCGTCGGTGAAGAAGAAGCGATAGGAGGCAAGCGAGACTTCTGTCGCTCCGTCAGGACCGCGAACGAAGATCGTGCCGACGACCGCCGAAAAGATCGGAAAGATGATCAGCCATGCGAGCAGGAAGACCGGTAGGGCGACGAGGAGGAGCCCGATGGAGCTCCCCCTGGTGATGGACGGGTGACGGCTGGGAACCGCCGGCGCAGTGTCGGTGGACATCAGGTTCGGCTGATGCCCGGAGCGACGTTGCGGTACCAGCCGTCGGCGATTGCCTTTTCCCAGTCGCCGCCCGGGAAGGTCGGGATGGTCGATGGAATGACGTCGGCATATTTCTTGCGGAGATCGTCGGAGATATGGTCCCAGGAGATGCCGGGGAAGCCGCCGATCTGAGTGATGATCGCTTCCTGCATTTCCTTCGTCAGCATGAAGGCGGCCAGCTTCAGCGCCGCATCCTTGTTGGCGCCATTCGAGAATACGGTGATGCCGGAAAAGCCGCCGCAAAGGGCGAGATCGGAAAGCTGCACGAGGCCGGTCGTCTCCGGCAGCACGCCCTGGGAGATCGCCTGCAGCACCTGGTCGGACCAGACCGGCACCATGGTGACGACGCCCTGGGCGAGCAGCTGGATCGACTGGGTGTTGCCGGCGGTATAGGCGCCCTTGTCGTAGAGCGCGGGCTCGAGGTCGTTGAGGATCTTCCAGGCCGGCGTCAGCGCTTCCGTGGCGAAGTCGGCGGTGAAATTGTCGATCTTGAACTTCTTCGGATCGCGGCCATTGGCCTCATGGATCGCCCGGCGGACGAAGTTGCCGCCCGAGCCGCCCTTGTCCGGACGGTTGTAGATGAACTGGCCGGGATTGGCCTTGATCCATGCGGTGAGCTGCTCCCAGCTCTTCGGTGCATCCTTCGGATCGAGCTTGGTGGTGTCGTAGGCGAGAAGCACCTGCGAACCGCGGTAGGGAAGCGAGTAAGGGGTATCGAAGGCAAGCGGATTGATATGGTCGTAGCCTTCGATATTCTCGGCGGAGAACTTGACCCAGAGGCCGGCATCGATGCCGCCGGATGGCAGGCGCGGATCGAACACCTCGAACAGGTCGGCCTGCGGATCGGTCTTCGTCTTCAGTGCGGCGAGCGCACGGTCGGCGATGGCGCGCAAACCGTTATTGTCGCCGGCATCGGTCACCTTCAGGGCAACGCCTGGATGCGCCTTTTCGAAGGCGGGGCGGATGGTGTTGTTCCAGAGGTCGACGATATTGGCATCCGAACCGCTGTAGAGATCGATCGTGCCGGCCGCGGCCGATGCGAAACGCGGAAGAGCCAGCAGACCGGCTGCAGCTGATGATGTGATCAGAAATTCGCGTCTATTCATAACCCGTCTCCATCAGGTGTCGAGGCTCAGCCTCCGCAGGAATGTTCAAGGCCTTGCTAGCGCCGGCGCGTAACATCGACATGACAGATCGGGCGTATCTGAGGGAAATTGCACAGCTGTGCTGAATTCCGCCGTATGGAAATCTTCGGCGGGAAACACTATCTCTCGGCAAACAAGGAGATATCCAATGACCGAAGAACGTGCAGTCCTCGCCGGCGGTTGCTTCTGGGGCATGCAGGACCTGATCCGCCGATACAAGGGCGTGATTTCGACCCGCGTCGGCTATACCGGCGGCGATGTGCCGAATGCCACCTACCGCAACCACGGAACCCATGCTGAGGCGATCGAGATCATCTTCGACGCCTCAAGGATCAGCTATCGGGAAATCCTCGAATTCTTCTTCCAGATCCACGACCCGAGCACGCGCAACCGCCAGGGCAACGATGTTGGCTTGAGCTACCGCTCGGCGATCTTCTACGTCACCCCCGAGCAGGAGCGCGTCGCCAAGGATACGATCGCCGATGTCGACGCCTCAGGCCTGTGGCCCGGCAAGGTCGTCACCGAAGTCGTGCCGGTCAGCGATTTCTGGGAGGCCGAACCCGAGCATCAGGATTATCTGGAGCGGATTCCGAACGGTTATACCTGCCATTTCGTCCGGCCCGGCTGGAAACTGCCGGTTCGTCAGAAGATCGCCTGAAATTGATCAGGCTCCCATCGCCGCGCGGCTGGTCTCCAGAAGCGCGGCGACGAGATTTGCCCGTGGCGAGGATCGCGTCGCCACGATGCCGACGGTGCGCATAGCGGACGAGCGGGGCAGGGGCAGCTTGAGGACAAGGCCAGCCGGCCAGGGCGGCGCCCAATCCGGCACGATCGAGATCCCGAGACCGCGGTCTACCATCACCGCGATCGCCTCCAGCGCGTCGAGTTCGTAACGCTCGACCGGATGGATGCCGATCTCGCGCAGATATTCATCGGCGATGTGACCGCCCCATTGGTTGCGGTCGTAGCGGATGAAGGGCAGGGTCTTCAACAATTCGAGCGGATCCACCCCCTTACAGTCCGGCGGAGCGATCAGCACCAGGGGTTCCTGGCGCAGCTTGTTGAAGGTCAGCGTCTTCTGCATCGGAAATCGCGGTTCGATGATGAAGGCCGCGTCCAGCGCGCCGTTCAGAACCTCGGCATAGAGGTCCATCGAAGAGCCCGGCTTGAGGAAGATCTCGATCAGCGGGTAATCCTGGGCGAGGCGGTGGAGAATGTCGGGAACGAGACCGGTCAGCGCCGTATTGATCGCCCCGATCCGCATCTCGCCCGAAATCGTCGCGGTGCCGGCCATCGCCTTCAGGTCTCGTGTATCGCGCACCAGCTCCCTGCAACGTTCGAGAATGGCAAAACCCGCCTCCGTCGGCCGCATGACGCGACCGGAACGCACCAGCAGCCGCACCCCGAGCTCGGCCTCCAATGCGCGGATGCGCTGGGCGACGGCCGCAGGCGTGAGGTTCAGCCGCTGCGCCGCCTCCGCCAGCGAGTGCCGCTCGGCAACGATAATGAAGGTTTCGAGAAAGCGTGTGTCCATCGATAGTTTTTCTATCTCTTGAACGAAGCAGAAGCCATATTTTATTTACGATCCATTGCTTCGAAAGATGGCCCGACCATATGAGGAGATGAAATGGATTTCGGCCTGAAGGACAAGACGGCCCTGGTGCTTGGCGCCGGCGGCGGACTGGGCAGCGCGATTGCCGTCAAACTTGCGCGTGAAGGCGCCAGAATTGCCGCGGCGGATATCGATCTCGCCGCCGCTGAGAAGACCACGGCTGCGATCGAATCCGAAGGCGGCAAGGCGTTGGCGCTGCAATGGGACCTTTCCGATCTCGGTTCGATCGATGCGCATGTCGCTGCAATCGAGCGCCAGTTCGGACCGGTCGATGTCCTCGTCAACAATACCGGCGGCCCGCCGCCGACCACCGTCTCCGGCCAGGATCCGATGCTCTGGAACCAGTATTTCCAGAGCATGGTGCTCTCCGTCATCGCCATTACCGATCGCGTGTTGCCGCAGATGCGGGCGCGCAAATGGGGGCGCATCGTCACCTCGACCTCGTCGGGCGTGGTCGCGCCGATTCCCAATCTCGGCATCTCGAATGCATTGCGCCTGTCTTTGGTCGGCTGGTCGAAAACACTGGCGCGCGAGGTCGGGCGCGACGGCATCACCGTCAATATCGTCCTGCCGGGCCGGATCGCCACCGGCCGCATCACCTTCCTCGACGAGCAGAAGGCCAAACGCGAAAACCGTTCCATCGACGACATCGTCACTGAGAGCACCGGCAAGATTCCGCTCGGCCGCTATGGCCGGCCGGAAGAATATGGCAATGTCGTCACCTTCCTGGCGAGCGAGCCTGCTTCCTATCTCACCGGATCGGTGATCCGCGTCGATGGCGGCATGATCCAGAGTATCTGACAGAAACCCAATTGGAACTGACAACCGATGGCCCTTAGCGCTGAAGCGATAGCAACCCTCAAGACCGTTTCGACCGCGACACTGACGACCGTTCTTCTGAGGAAGGGCCTGCGAAACGTCTGGATCCGCGGCGCCACTCCCCTCAAGCCCGGCCAGCCGCGCATCGTCGGTCCGGCCTTCACGCTACGCTTCGTACCGGCCCGCGAGGATCTCGCGACGCCGGCATCCTGGGCCTCGCCGATTTCGACGCGCGCTGCGATCGAGGCGATGCCGGAAGGCTGCGTCGCCATCGTCGATGCGATGGGAGTCACCGAGGCCGGCATCTTCGGCGATATCCTCTGCGCCCGCATGCAGAAGAGAGGCGTTGCCGCACTCGTCACCGACGGCGTGGTGCGCGACCTTGCCGGCGTGCTCGACACCGGCCTGCCGGTCTGGTGCCGCGGCGTCGCAGCCCCCCCTTCGGTCGCCGGTCTGACCTTCGTCGCCTGGCAGCAGCCGATCGGCTGCGGCGGCGTGGCGGTCTTTCCCGACGACATCATCGTCGTCGACCAGGACGGCGCGGTGCTAATCCCGGCCGATATGCTCGACGCCGTGCTTGATGAAGCGCCGGAACAGGAGCGGATGGAAGCCTGGATCATGACCAGGATCGATGAAGGCGTGCCGCTGCCCGGCCTCTATCCGATGAACGCCGAAACCAAGGCGCTCTACGAGGCCTCGAAGAAATAGGCTCCGGGCCAAGACGGTGGCAACTTTATCGCGAAGCCTGGGATTTTTGCGACATTTGAGTGGCCGGCTCCTACCTAAGTAAGACGTCCAGGAATGATCGCCCCACATTCAGAAGCGGTCATTCACAGACTTGGGACAGTTGCAGCAATGCCCCCTGCCAACGATCGGCTGCCAACATCAACGGTCTTTGTAGGTGGTGCCTGGACGGACCTCTTTTACTGATGGCGGCACCTCGGCCGCCGTCGGTTGGCATCCTCTATTGAGAGCCGGCCCGCCCGCACCGTTGGTGTCCTTTGAACAGTTGTGCCTCGATCCATGGAAAGCGTTCGCCACAGCCAGCAAGACTTCCCGCTATCTGACGCTGGTCGCCTGTGACCAGACGACCATCCATTGCCCGTCGCGACGCTCATAGACATCGGTGTGCCAATAATCATGGAGGGGGACTTTGTGGCCGCTGAAGATAACTTCCAGTTGGGCGCGATATCGAATGACCGCCCCACTGCCGTATAGGCGCACATCGATCTCGGCGGGCTCCCACGTCAAATACCTGATTTGTCCGGAGGCAATCGCACCCAGGTATTCGTCTTTTGAAAGCGCTGCGCCGATCGGCGTTATCAATTGAAAGTCTGGAGCATGAAGCTGTCTTGCCCGAACAATATCCGCGCTAACGAGTGCGCGCAGTCTGGCGCGTTCAGTTTCGCGGAGAAGGTCGGCGTCATTGGTTGTGGAAAGGGCGTCGGCGAACGAGACTGTCATGCGTGTTCTCCATTTGAAAACGAGAGATCGCTCGATCCCTCACCGGGCGACCGCTATGCGCGGTAGAAATGCTTCAGAGCATAGTGATCACATTGCCGGTTCCCCCCGACGGCGGACCAATCCCAGGTCGATGAGGCTTTGGGCGCTGGCGCGTATGGCATCCTCCTCCGGGCGCGAGCGCCAGTTCAGGACACGCTGGGCTTTTTCTGCGCTAACACTCAGATCTCGATTGAGTTCGTGAACGATAATTCGGGCATTGGGGTCCGACTGCGCCATGGCCTTGACGACCTCATCGGGAACTTCGCCTGACGGAAGCCGGGCGGCGTACTCAGGGAAAGAAGCCGCAAGAACGGCCACCAAATCTCTGAGCCAGAAAAATCGGCCCCCGACGATGAAACGTTGGCTCTTGGCCACGGGATGGGTCATCGCTCGAATGTGAGCGTCTGCGACATCGCGCACATCCACTACAGAGAAGCCGAAGCGTGGAATGCCCTCGAATTGTCCCGTCATCAGATGATGGATCAGGCCCACGGACGTCCCGAAATTCGCGCTGAGTAACGGCCCAAGAATCATGCTCGGGTTGATGACCGCCAGATCGAGGCCAACCTCATGCGCAAAAATCCAGGCAGCCCGCTCGGTCAGGGTCTTCGACTTGTAGTAGGGCGTCGCCCGTTGGCCTTCCGGGTCTGTCCAGTTTTTTTCGGTGAAAGGCGCCTTCCCGTCGCCATGGTTGGTGGCGGCTATGGAGGAGGTGAGTACCACACGCTTAACGCGCGCGCGGTGCGCCGCATGGAGTACCCGCAACGCACCGTCACGGGCTGTCTGGATAAGCGCATCCTCATTTTCAGGAAACCCCGGGGGGAAAGGTGACGCCGTATGAATGACATAGCTGCATCCTTCGACAGCCGCAGTCCAGCCATCGTCGCTGTCAAGATCAGCCTGAACGAAGCTGAGGCGCTCAAGAGCATCCTTGTGAATTTGCGCGCGAAACTGGCTTTGTACGGCATCGCTCTTGTCAAGGCGACGAAGGCTGCCTCGAACCCGATATCCTTGATCAAGCAACTGCAAGCCGATGTGCCCGGCGAGGAACCCTCCAATGCCCGTCACCAAGACCGTTACAGTTGTGGGGTCGTCCGTCGCTGTGTTCATCGAAGCTCCTTGTGACCACGTCTGGGCGGCTCAACCAAATTAGACACATATACTATATTTGTCTAATCGTCCTTTTGACAGCATGGACCAAAAGTGTCAATATGCCCACATGATGCAAGCCGAGCAAAAAATAACGCAGATTTTGGACGCCGCCTTGCCGGTGTTTGTGCGCTTTGGCTTTCGAAAAACCTCGATGGCGGACATTGCGCGCGCTGCGAGAATCTCGCGCGCCTCGCTCTACCTGAGCTTCAGCAGCAAAGAAGAGTTGTTTCGGGCCGGCTCAATGCGAGCGCATACCCGGACACTGAATGAAGTGGCAGCAGTTCTGGAGGGCAAGGGGAGGGCAATTGATCGAATAGAAATGGCCATATCGGTCTTTCAGCGGGAGTTGATCGCCCCCTTTGGCGGTAGTGCCGATCCGGAAGAACTGTTTGCTGCCAATATGGCCTTGGCTGCGGATATCACGCTCGAGGCGCGGACTAAGCTATTAAGCATGCTGACACAGACCTTGATAGCCGCCGTGGAGAGCGATGAGATCGAACTTGAACCGCTGCAGGCCCCGCCCGCGCAACTGGCCGATATCATTGTGGCTGCAATGGATGGGATCAAACACGCGCGAGTTGACGGCTCCAGCCTTGCGGACGACACGAAACTATTCATGCGCCTCCTGCGGGTGGCCGTGACGTCAAGGACTAGCCAGTAGGCGCATTTACGCTATTGCCAAGCCCCGGTACCCGCTTTTTGCTGTTAGGCAACCGAATCTGTCGGGCCGACACGGCCGGCCACACATCAGCAATCGTATCAACGTCAGCTCTGTCACGAGCTCGTCCAAAAGCCGTTTCCGCTTCCCCCCATCTGTGCCGCTACCCGTGTGCTGCAAAAGTCCCGGCTTTTGCCGCGTTCGAAAGTCAGGATCTTCGCGACAAGGCAGAAAAGTTCCTTGCCGCGCACCGGGAGGTCAGCGGGTAAACCACCCCGCTGACCAATACCTATTCGTCAGAATAGGTTGCGACCGTCACTCCTCGGATCACCATCTATCTGGTGTGGCGTGTAAAGGTTGGCACGGGCGTTTCGCCGCCAAGGTCTTGCGGGAGACTCCGGATCATTTCTGATGGTCGTAACAGCGATCGCAGCTTCCCCACTTGTGGGGCATTGTACCGCCCATTGCCCATCAGGCGCAGCTATTCCGGAAGGGACCGTGACGCTCTGCGGCGCATGAGCTGAAAAACTGATCCAGTAGGAATTGCTTGCAGCGTGTCCCAATGCCTCCGCGGCGAAAGCCAGTGAAGGCGCTGAAGGCGCCTCGCCTGTGGTGGAGAAGAGGACGCAATCGACATCATGCCGCTCATATTCTGTGAAAATTTCCGGATAATGCAGTTCCATGCCCATCGAGCAGCCGAAACGGAGACCATCCACCTCAAAGGTCACCGGATTTTTTCCCGGCGAGTACATAAAAGAGATTTTCGTATTCGATAGCAGACGCTCGTCGTAGCGTGTCACCAGTTCTCCACGATCGGATATCACGTAGAGACTGTTATGCGGTCGATGTGGCGAAGTGAGCTGATGGACGGAGCCGAATATCGTCCATAGCTTAAGTTCGCTCGCAAATTTTCTGGTTGCCTCCAGTTCCTCCCGCAAAATACTCCATTCGCAGCGCGTCCAATTGGACGGGCCAATTTCCCGAGGCCCATTCTCAGACATGATGCGTTTGTTTGGCGAACAGGTCGCTCCCTCGGGGAAGTGTATGAGGCGAGCGCCTGTCTTATGCGCTTCCTCCATAAGGCGGCGCATTTCCACTCCGCTGGCACGGAGCGCCGAAATATCACGAGGATCGTTGAACAGCGATGTTTGGGCGACAGCGATCCGTATCGAACGGATCACGGCTTCGTCCGGTCGTTGGCGGATATGTTGAAGAGCTGCGGTGTAAGATTCGCCGGTTTTGGCTGCGCGAGCACGTACAAGGCGTTTGAGATTTCCGTTTTGCGTCATTGTCAGGCCTTTCACGCCTCGGACGCAGTTCCCCAGCAACCCGCCCGAAACGATCGGACCAAGACAACGGACTGAGACGAAAGTCCCTTTGCCTCCGTTCAAGACCATGCTGGGGAAGGTCTGGGAGGTTAGGCGCAGGCCACGCCGAAATAAAATTGTCGAGCAGATGCTGATTCGTCAAGCTGTTGCGATAATCCCGATTGAAGCGATGGTTTTGCGAATGATATTTGCGATGTCGCAAAACCCGATGTGATGCGACGGTCAGGCGCGCGGCCCTTTTTGTTTTGGCGCAGATGGAAGCTGCTCCGGTAAGCCGGTACCTCCACGACACCTCAATAACGAGGCACGTAATCCAGACCGCCGTCGATCCGGGCTGGGCGCCCTTCCAGGAAAAGCTCGCCGATGCGCGGCGCCGAGCGGGCGATGACCTTGCCGCGACGGATCACCGCCAGCCGGTTCGGCTTCAGCCGCAGCGCTTCCAGCGTGTCGCTCGCCTGAAGGATGACCAGGTCGGCCTTGCATCCCTTTTCCAGGCCGTAGCCTTCAAGCCCCATCGTCTTCGCCGAATTGACGGTCAGCGCGTCGAAGATCCTCTTCTTGTCGTCGATGCCGGCCATCTGTGCGACATGGATTGCCATATGGCCGACCTCCAGCATGTCGCCCGATCCCATCGAATACCAGGGGTCCATGACACAGTCGTGCCCGAAGGAAACATTGAGCCCGGCATCCATCAGCTCCCGCACGCGGGTCATGCCGCGGCGTTTCGGATAGGTGTCGTGCCGGCCCTGCAGCATGATGTTGATCAGCGGATTGGGGATGACGTTGATCTCGGCCTCCGCCATCAGCGGAATGAGCTTGGAGACATAATAATTGTCCATCGAGTGCATCGAGGTCAGATGCGAGCCGGCGACGCGTCCCTGTAAGCCGAAGCGGATGGTTTCCGCAGCCAGCGTCTCGATATGGCGCGAGAGCGGATCGTCGGTTTCGTCGCAATGCATATCGACCGGCAGGCCGCGATCGGCGGCGATGCGGCAGAGCGCCTCGACCGACGCCGTGCCTTCACCCATCGTCCGTTCGAAATGCGGAATGCCGCCGACGATATCAACGCCCATGTCGAGGGCGCGGTTGAGCGCGTCGATCGCCCCCGGCGAGCGGTAATAACCGTCCTGGGGGAAGGCGACCAGCTGCAGATCGATATAGGGCGCGACCTTCTCGCGCACCTCGATCATCGCCTCGACGGTCACAAGCCTCGGATCACTGGTGTCGACATGGCTGCGGATGAAGAGCAGGCCCTGCGTGACCGCCAGATCGCAATAGCGCAGTGCACGATCGACCAGTTCCTCCTTCGTCACGATCGGGCGCAACTCTCCCCAGAGCGCGATGCCCTCGAGCAGGGTGCCGGATAGGTTCATGCGCGGCAGGCCGAGCGACAGGGTCGCGTCCATATGGAAATGCGGATCGACGAAGGGCGGGCTGACCAGCCGGCCTGACGCGTCGATTTCTTCCCTCGGCTGCGCCTGGAGATTGGGCTCGACCGCGATGATCTTGCCGCCCTGGATGCCGATATCGACGCCCTTTCGGCCATCAGGGAGATTTGCATTTCTGACGATCAGATCGAACATCGGAGCCTCATTGGACAGAAGTGGTTCAGCGTTCGCCGCGACGATAGGGCTGCATCAGTGCCTGCGGTACGCGGGCGCGGCGGGCCATGACGGCAAGGGCGGCAATGGAAAGGATATAGGGCGTCATCAAAAAGAGCTGATAGGGTACAAGCCCGCTCAGCGCGGTTTGCAGCCGGAGCTGGAAGGCATCGAAGAAAGCGAAGAGCAGGGCGCCGAACAGCGCGCGACCGGGCCGCCAGGAAGCGAAGACGACGAGCGCGATGCAGATCCAGCCGCGCCCCTGCACCATGGTCGGGAAAAAGCTGTTGAACGCCGACAGGGTCAGGAAGGCGCCGCCCATTCCCATCAGTGCGCTTCCGGCAATCACCGCGCCATAGCGCACCTTCATCGGATTGACGCCCTGAGCTTCCGCCGCATGCGGGTTTTCGCCGGTCATGCGGATCGCAAGCCCAACGGGCGTGCGGAAGATGATGTAGGCCATCAGTAGGGCGATGGCGATCGCGAGATAGGTCGGCGCCGTCTGCGTGAAGAAGGCTGGCCCGATGAAAGGCAGAGTCGAAAGACCCGGAATGGCGATCGGCTGGAACGGCACGATGGTGGGCGGCGTATTGGCAAGCGGCACGATCAGCCGGAAGACATAATAGCTGAAGCTGGAGGCAAAGAGGGTGACGCCGAGACCAGCGACATGCTGGGAGAGGCCGAGCGTCACTGTCAGGCCCGCATGCAGCAGGCCGAAGACGCCGCCGGCAATGGCGGCAATCAGCAGGCCCGTCCAGAGATCGGCGCCGTGATAGACGGAAAGCCAGCCGATCATCGCGCCGAAGGTCATGATGCCCTCGATGCCGAGATTGAGTACGCCGGCCCGTTCGCAGAGCAGGGCGCCGATCGTGCCGAAAATCAGCGGTGTGGCGATCCGCAGGATTGCCGCCCAGAGCCCAGCGGAGGCGATGATGTCGAAGAGCTGCATCATCGCCGGATCCTGTATTGGGTGAAGAACAATGCGATCAGCATCGTCAGCAGCGACAGCGCCACGGTGACGTCGGCGATATAGGTCGGGATCCCGAGGCCTCGGCTCATGCCATCGGCGCCCACGAACATGGTGGCGGTGAAAATGGCGGCAAAGACGACGCCGAGTGGATTGAGGTTGGCGAGCATGGCGACGACGATACCGGCATAGCCGAAACCGGGCGACAGGTCGGTCGTCACGTAACCCTTGACCCCCATCACCTCGATCGCTCCTGCCAACCCTGCAAGCCCGCCGGAGAGGCAGGCGACCTTCACCAGCGTTCTGCCGAGGGGCACGCCCGCAAAAACAGCGCCGCCCGGATTGAGGCCGGCCGCGCGCGACTGCATGCCGAACACGGTGCGCGACTGGATGAAATGGACGAGGATCGCCAGCGCGATTGCGATCGCAAAGCCGATATGCAGGCGCGAACGGGCGATCAGCTTCGGCAGCATGGCGTGATCGCTGACCGATTGCGACTGCGGCCAGCCGAAGGCGAGCGGATCCTTGAGAACGCCATCGATCAGCATCGAGACGAAGAGCACGGCGATGAAGTTCAACAGCAGGCTGGTGACGACTTCATCGACCGAGAAGCGCAGCCTGAGCCAGAGCGGGATCAGGATCAGCACCATGCCGGCAATGGCGCCGATCAGCAGTAGCAATGGAATGAGAATGGGGGCGGGAAGATTGCCGAGCAGTTTCGAGCTTGCCGCCGCAACGGCGATGGCGCCGAGATAGAACTGGCCCTCGGCGCCGATATTCCAGAGTCGTGCCCGGAAGGCGACGGCCGCGGCAAGCCCGGTCAGCATCAGCGGCGTTGCCCGCGTCAGCGTTTCGGTTGACGACAGCCGCGAGCCGAAAGCACCGGTCAGGATGCGCCAATAGGCATCGAGCACGGGCGCGCCGGCAATTGATATCAGGATGCCCGAAAGCGCCAGGGCTGCGATCACCGCGATGACGGGCGTGACGATCAGCAGGGAAAGCGGACGGTGTTCGCGGCGCTCAAATCGCATGGCCGGCCTCTGGGTTTTGCTGCCATTCGCCGGCCATCATCAGCCCCAGCCTGCGCGCATCGGCGTCTTCAGCCTCGACGGGCGGCGACAGCCGGCCGCCGACGATCGCCTGTATGCGATCGGCAAGCGCGATCACCTCGTCGAGGTCTTCGGAGATCAGCAGCACGGCGGTCCCTTGCCTGCGGGCTTCGAGCAAGCGGGCGTGCACGGCTGCCACCGCCCCTTCATCGAGACCGCGCGCAGGCTGCGCCGCAATCAGGATCCGCGGCCGCCGATGCAGGTTGCGGCCGAGAATGAGCTTTTGCATATTGCCGCCGGAGAGCAGCCGGGTGCGAATGGCCGGGCCGCCGCCGCGGACATCGAATCCGTCGATGATCTCCCTGGCGAAGGCCATGCCCGCTTTGCGATTGACGAGACCACGGCGCGAAAAGGCCGATGAGGCGATGCGCTCCAGCACGGCGTTTTCCCAGATCGCCATTTCGCCGATCACGCCTTCCTCGTTGCGATCCTCGGGAATGCGGCCGATGCCGGCGTCGACGACATCGGCGACACCGAGATTGCCGACGGCTTCCCCGAACAGCAGAAGGTCGCCGGCGCTGCGCGCCAGCATGCCGGAGAGAAGATGCGCCAATGTCGCCTGACCATTGCCCGAAACACCGATGATGCCGAGGATTTCTCCCGCATGCAGCCGGAAGCTGATCGACTTCAGCCGATCGACGCCGCCGCTGCGCACCGTCACATCGGCCGCTTCGAGGGCAATGGCGCCGGCTGTCGACGGCTCGCGCACGGGCCGCGTCACACGGTGCCCGACCATCAGTTCGGCGAGTTCCTCTTTGCTGGTGTCCGACGTCTTGCGTTCGGCGACCATCTTGCCGCCGCGTAAGACCACGATGCGGTCGGCCGCTGCCATCACCTCGTCGAGCTTGTGCGAGATGAAGATCAACGAAAGGCCCTGGCGGGCCATTTCCCTCAGCGTCGTGAACAGTCGTTCGGCCTCGATATTGGTCAGCACCGCCGTCGGCTCGTCGAGGATCAGGATGCGGGCATCGTTATAGAGCGCCTTGAGGATCTCGACGCGTTGCTGCTCACCGACCGACAGGTCGCCAAGGCGCGCATCCGGATCGACCTTGAGGCCGAAGCGCTCGGATATATCAAGCAGCTTCTTGCGCGCCGCGGAAGTTCCCGAGCGCCAGGACCACAGTCTTTCCGTGCCGGTCATGACATTTTCGAGAACGGTCAGATTGGGCGCGAGCGAGAAATGCTGATGCACCATGCCGACGCCGGCCTGGATCGCCGCGCGCGGCTTGCCCTGCGGCACCTCCCTGCCTTCGATCAGAATTCGGCCGGCATCCGGCATGTAATGGCCGAAAAGGATGCTCATCAGCGTGGTCTTGCCCGCACCGTTCTCGCCAAGCAGCGCCACGACCTCACCCTTGGCAAGAGTCATGGAAATATCGTCATTGGCGAGATTGGCGCCGAAACGCTTGCTGACGCCTGTGATCTCCAGCACCGGCCCGGTCATGACGGCAGTCCCGCGACGGGAAACCGATGCTGCCACCGCCCCTCGGACTCCAAGCGTGCGGCAAGCGACAGGAGGCGCGGTTCGTGACCCATCGGCGCCATGATCTGCACCGGCAGCGGCAGGGCGTGCTCATCCTGTCCGAAAGGCAGCGTCAAAGCAGGAAAACCCGAAATATTGGCGAGGCAGGCAAGCGGCGCAAAGGCCGTCATCCGCTCGAGATGCAGATCCGTGTCGGTATGATCGGACGGAAAGGAGCCGATCGCAAGAGGCGCAGACGAAAGCATCGGCGTGAGAATGCAATCGACCTTGTCGAACAGCGTCCAGAGCTTATGGCTCACCAGAACGGCCTCGTTCAGCGTGTTCCAGAGCGATGTGACCGAAAGCCCTCGTCCGCGCGCAGCAAAAGCCTGCGTCAGAGGCTCGGCCCTGCTTTCATCCAGAGCCGCCGCCTCGATGAGCGCCGCAAGGTTGGCGGAGACGATATCGGCGAAGGCGCGGCCGCTTGACGTGACGCTTCCTTCGAACGCGGCCCAGCTCAACGGAACGATCAGGTGTCCGTCATTCTCGAGCGCACGAGCCGCATCCTCGACGGCTGCGAGCCGATCACCCTCCGTCGGATAGACCGGCCCAGTATCAACCAGCAGGCCGGCTCGCAAACGACCGTCGTTGCTGTCGACAGAGGAGGGGTCCGGAAAAGGTCCTCGTGAATCGCCGGCCAACCCGTCGAATATCAGCGCCGTATCCCGCACCGAACGGCAGACCGCGAGTTCGCTGGCGATACCGGCGAGGTGGTTGCCAAAGGAGGGGCCGCCCGGGATGGCGCCGCGCGTCGGCTTCATTCCGACGAGGCCGCAGCAGGCGGCGGGCACACGGATCGAGCCGCCCGCGTCGGTGGCATGTGCGATCGCAACGATCCCGGCGGCAACCGCAGCCGCCGCACCGCCGGAGGAGCCGCCCGCGGTTCGGGCCGGATCGAGCGGGTTGCGGCAGAGAGGCCCGATCGCCGGTTCGCTGGCAAGCGACAGCCCAAATTCCGGGCTCGTCGTCAGGCCGAACAGGCAGAAGCCGGCGTCGCGGAAACGAGCAGCCAGATCGGAATCCGCTTCGCCGCCCTTTCTTTCGAAGAGACGGGAACCGGCGGTGACCGGCAGCCCGGCGAAGGGGCCGCCAAGATCTTTCGCCAAACTCGGCACACCGGCAAAGGGCCTGATGGAAAAGCGATCCGGCGCGCTCCGCCGCTCCCGGTCGCGGTCGTCCGCCGAGGCAAGGCCCATGGCGGCATCGAGATAGGCGAGCGCGCCGAGCGCCGCCTGCCGCGCAGCGGCCTCAAGAGAAGCCTGCATCGCCTCGGCAGCGCTCAGCTTGCCATGCCGGATCGCTGCCGCCAGGTCGGTCGCATCGCTTTGCATGAGTCGAATTACTTCGGCTCGTCCATCATCTTCGGAACCTCGAAGGTGCCGGCCTTGATCTCCGCCCGCTTGGCTTCCATCGCAGCCTCCGCATCGGCGGGCGCCACGCCCTTCACAAAGACGATATCGCTGCCGCCTTCCTTCATCAGGCCGTAGGAGGTGTAGTTCCGACCGACCGGTTTTCCGGCCGCGACATCGGCGATCGCAGCGTTGAGGATCGGGCGGAAATACCACATGGCGTTGGCAAACACAGTGTCAGGGTAGCGCGGCGTATAGTCGATCAGCGAGCCGACCGATTTGATGCCGCGTTCCTTGGCGGCATCGGCGGTACCGATACGTTCGCCGAACAGGATGTCGGCGCCGGCGTCGATCTGGGCAAGACCGGCTTCGCGGGCCTTCGGCGGATCGAAGAAGGTGCCGATGAAGGAGACGAGGTGTTTTGCCTCCGGGTTGACGGCCTTGACGCCGGCCGCGAACGCGTTGATCAGCATGTTGACCTCGGGGATCGGAATAGCGCCGACCGAACCGACGATATTCGACTTGGTCATCTTGCCCGCCAGCATGCCGGCAAGATAGGCGCCGTCATGGTTCCAGGTGCCGAAGACACCGAAATTATCGCCGGCCTGCTCGCCGCTCGAACCCAGCACGAAGGCGGTATCGGGATAGTCGGCCGCGACCTGCCGGGCCTCTTTCTCCACCGCATAGGCCTCGCCGATAATCAGCTTGTTGCCCTGTTCGGCATATTCGCGCATGGCGCGGGGATAATCGGTGCCGGAAACACCTTCGGAGAAGACATATTCGATAACGCCTTCCTTGGCCGCGTCCTGCAGGGCCTTGTGCAGACAGGAGTTCCAGGCATTTTCAACCGGCGAGGCATGAATGCCGGCAACTTTCAGCGGCGCGGCCGCTCTTGCCAGCGGGGCAAAGCCGCTGACCCCAAGCGCAATGCCGGATGCGATCACTGCCCGGCGTGAAATCAGGATATCTTTGGTCATTGATTGTTCCCCTTTTTTACCATTTGGTTCAAAAATCATAGTAGCGCCTAAAAATGTGTCAAGCCGCGAATGGGCTTAAAAATCAGGCTGATCGGCCACCGCGACCTGACTGAAAAAACGAGGCATGGCAGGCTGCACGCTCGGCGCCACCGTGCTTGCCGGGCAGGATCTACAGGGGCTTGGCGCGACGACTCCGGCAGGATATGCATAGAACTATCGGGTTGGGGAAATTGAAATGGGTGATGAAGAAGACGCCTCGCGGCGGCCGATCGCGAGCCGGTCGTCGTCCTGGGCGATCGGCCTGAGTGCGTGGCTGGCACGCACCGGTGTCACGCCAAACGGCATTTCGCTTTTCTCGATCCTGTTTGCCAGCCTCGGCGCGGCGCTCATCCTCTTCACGGCCCATCCGATCGCCATGGTTTGCGCCGCGATCTCGGTGCAGATGCGGCTCGTCTGCAATCTGCTGGACGGCATGGTCGCGATCGAAGGCGGCAAGAAAACCAAGAGCGGGCCGCTCTACAATGAATTCCCCGACCGGATCGCCGACAGCCTGCTTCTCGTCGCAGCCGGTTATGCCTGCGGCTTTGCCTGGCTCGGCTGGCTGGCTGCGCTGCTCGCCGCACTCACCGCCTATATCAGGGTCTTCGGAGGAGCGGTCGGTCTTCCCCCAGGACTTCAGCGGCATCATGGCCAAGCAGCGCCGCATGGCGGTACTGACGGCGGGCCTCGTCGCCCAGAGCGTGGAGACGCCGATATCGGCCAGCCATTGGTCGCTGCTCCTTGCCTCCGTCATCATCGCGGCGGGAAGCCTCGTCACCTGCACCACGCGGACGATAAGACTTGCCCGCTCGCTGGAGAGATTATGATCGCACTCATCCGTCGCCTTCTCGTGCTTTTCGTCCGCATCGTGGTCGGCGCCCGCAGCGAGTGGCGGGGCTGCACGCCCGACCCCCGCCG
The DNA here is from genome assembly GCF_014193215.1 of Rhizobium sp. BK112. Lineage (NCBI taxonomy): Bacteria > Pseudomonadati > Pseudomonadota > Alphaproteobacteria > Hyphomicrobiales > Rhizobiaceae > Rhizobium > Rhizobium sp. BK112. The sequence goes on along the minus strand of NZ_JACHYZ010000003.1, from coordinate 210,390 downwards.
CCGCATCTATTTTGCCAATCACAACAGCCATGTCGACACCGTCGCCGTCATGGCCGCCCTGCCGTGGCCGGTGCGACGGCTGACCCATCCGGTTGCGGCGCGCGATTATTGGGGAACGACCGCCTTTCGCCGTTTCATCGCCGAGAAAGGCCTGCGCGCCGTCCTGATTGACCGCAAGCCTCTGCCCGACAGCAACCCGCTGGAGCCGATCGAGCGCCTGCTCGAGGAGGGGCGCTCGGTCCTGATCTTCCCGGAAGGCACGAGAAGCGCCAGCGATGAGATCGCGCCCTTCCGCAGCGGCATCTATCGCCTTGCATGCCGTTTCCCCGATGTCGATCTCGTGCCGATCCATCTCGACAATCTTCAGCGCATCCTGCCCAAGGGAAGCTGGCTGATCGTCCCGATCACCTGCACGGCGCGCTTCGGCAAGCCGCTCCGCGTCGAACCGGGCGAAGGAAAAGACGCGTTCCTGGCCCGCGCCCGTGCCGCGGTCATCGAGCTAGCAGACGGAGAACGCATCGCATGACCAGCCATTTCTCCATCGTGCTTGCCGCGATCCTCGGCCTGTTGGCCGTCGCCTCGGCCATTGGCTTCACCCTTCAGCGGCGGGCGACCGAGCCCGGATCCGTCGCTACCGTCCACAATCTCAATGCCCGAATTCGCTCATGGTGGATCATGGTCGCGATATTCGGCGGCGCGATTCTGCTCGGCGATACCGCGGTGGTCGTCCTGTTCGCATTCCTGTCCTTCATGGCGCTTCGCGAATTCTGGACGCTGACGCCATCGCGGCGCGGCGATCACCTGGCGCTGTTCCTGTCCTTCTTCGTCGTCCTGCCACTTCATTACCTGTTGCTCGGAACGGCGTGGTACGGCCTATTTGCGATCTTCATCCCGGTCTATGCCTTCCTGATCCTGCCGGCGGTGGCGACCTTGACGGGCGACGTCAACGAATTCCTGGCCCGGACCGCCAGGGTGCAATGGGGATTGATGCTGACGGTCTATTCGATCAGCCATGCTCCCGCACTTCTGATGCTGCAGACCGGTACGCCATCCGCCCTGCTTCTCGTCTATCTCGTCATCGTGGTGCAACTCAGCGACGTCTTCCAGTATGTCTGGGGCAAGCTCCTGGGAAAGCATCGCTTCTCGCCGAACATCAGCCCATCGAAGACGCTCGAAGGCCTCTTCGGTGGCGGCGCCTCGGCCATCCTTGTGGGAACGCTGCTCTATCGCCTGACGCCGTTCTCGCCGCTGCAGGCGGCGGCCATCAGCACGGTCATCGTCGTCGCGGGCTTCTTCGGCGGCTTCGTGCTCTCGGCCATCAAACGCGATCTGAACGCCAAGGACTGGGGCTATGTGATCGAGGGTCACGGCGGCGTGCTCGACCGGCTGGATTCCATCACCTTCGCAGCGCCGCTGTTCTTCCACATCGTCCGCTACTGGTACACCGTCTGACAATTCATCCGCGAAAGCCTATCTCGCATCCTCCATGGATGACGCGTGAGCCCTCGCCATGGCCTCCTGAAGGTCGGCGATAGGCGTCGCATTCACCATCTTCCTGCCCTCGAGTTCCTTCGGCATTTTCCAGCCGGGATCGATGCCTTCCATGTTCGGCAATTCGTGAGCGATACCCTTGTGGCAGTCGATGCAGGTCGCCTGGCCGGAAAGCAGATATCGGGTATGGATCTCGGCGGCGCGTTGTGTCTGCTTCTGCAGATCCATCGCCACCGACGAATGGCAGTTGCGGCATTCCAGACTGTCATTGGCCTTCATGCGCGCCCATTCATGCTGCGCAAGTTCCAGCCGCTTTTCCAGAAACTTCGGCCGGGTGTTGATCGTGCCGAATATCTTGCCCCAGACCTCCTTGGAGGCCTGCATCTTGCGGGCGATCTTGTCGGTCCATTGATGCGGCACGTGGCAGTCCGGGCATGTCGCCCGCACCCCCGATCGGTTGGAAAAATGGATGGTGCGCGAAAGCTCCTGATAGACGTTGTCGTGCATTTCATGACAGGAGGTGCAGAAGTTTTCGGTATTGGTCAGTTCCAGCGCGGTATTAAACGCGCCCCAGAAGAGAACGCCACCAACGAAGCCGCCGAGCGTCAGGACGCCGAGCCCGATCGTTGCCGCCGGCGTCGTCAGGATCGACCACGCCCACAGAACCGCTTTCCTGATAAATGCGATCATGACGGTCACTCGCTTCCGGCCGGCTTGAAACCGAGCTCGCTCATGTCCTTGAACGCATTGGGGACGAGTGGCTGGGTGTCCGCCTGCGGCACATGGCACGCCGTGCAGAAGTAGCGGCGAGGGGAAACGTCGGCGAGCATCTGGCCGTCGCGCGTCATATAGTGGGTGACGCTGATCATCGGCGCGCCGCTATCCTGCGTGAACTCCCGCTTGTGGCAGGAGAGGCAGCGGTTGGCGTTGACCGACAGTTCGTAACCTTCGATCGAATGCGGAATGATCGGCGGCTGGTCGGGATAGGCGCGCATCCTGCGCTTGTCGTCGACGATCCATTTCGGCAGCGGCTTGGCGGCCCCTGTTTCCATCGAGGGCGTCGGGCCTTCCAGTTGGGGGACGGTTTGCTGTATCACCTGACCGAAGGCGGCCGTCGCGAGGAAAACGACGACTCCGGCTGCGATTGCCTGCCATTCCGGTCGCCTTAAACGGCGGGGAGAATCTTGACCGCGCATTTCTTGAAATCCGTCTGCTTGGAGATGGGATCGGTGGCGTCGAGCGTGACCTTGTTGATCAACTGGCTGGCGTCGAACCAGGGGACGAAGATGACGCCGGGCGGCATTCGATTCCTGCCCCTGATATCGATGCGTGAGCGGATCTCGCCGCGGCGGGAAACGATCCGCACCTCCGCCCCCTGATTGATGCCGCGCTTGCGGGCATCCTCGGCATTCATGAAACATCGCGCGCCGGGAAATGCCCGGTAAAGTTCCGGCACCCTCATGGTCATCGATCCCGAGTGCCAGTGTTCGAGCACACGGCCGGTAACCAGCCAAAAATCGAATTCGTCGTCGGGAGATTCGGCCGGCGGCTCGTAGGGCACGGCCAGGATGACGGCCCTGCCGTCCTTCTGACCATAAAATTTCACGCCCTCGCCGGGCTTCACATAGGGGTCGTAACCTTCCCGGTATCGCCAGCGCGTCTCCTGGCCGTTGACCACCGGCCAGCGCAGTCCACGGACCTCATGATAGAGGTCATAGGGCGCCAGATCGTGTCCGTGCCCGCGCCCGAAGGAGGCATACTCCTCGAACAAGCCTTTCTGGATGTAGAATCCGAACGCCTTGGCCTCGGCATTGTCGTATTCGGCGCTGATCTCATCAAGCGGAAACCGGTCGACCTCGCCATTGCGAAAGAGCACGTCGAAAAGCGTTTTTCCTCGATACGCCGGATTGGCATCGAGGATTTCCTTCGACCAGACCTCATCGGTGGTAAATCGCTTCGAGAATTCGACGATCTGCCAGAGGTCGGATCGCGCCTCGCCCTTGGCCTGAACGAGTTGATGCCAGACATGGGTGCGCCGTTCGGCGTTTCCATAGGCGCCTTCCTTCTCGACCCACATCGCCGCAGGAAGGATCAGGTCTGCGCTCATCGCCGTTATGGTTGGATAGGCATCCGAAACCACGACGAAATTCTCGGGGTTGCGATAACCCTGCCAGGTTTCGTTGCTCGTATTCGGTCCGGCCTGGACGTTGTTGTTGACCTGCACCCAATAGAAATTCAGCTTGCCGTCCTTCAGCATGCGGTCCTGCTGGACTGCATGATATCCTGGCTTCTCAGGAATGATCCCCTGCGGGACACGCCAGATTTCTTCGGCATGTTTGCGGTGCTCGGGGTTCGTCACCGTCATGTCGGCGGGAAGGCGATGCGCGAAGGTTCCCACTTCACGGGCCGTCCCGCAGGCCGAGGGCTGACCGGTGAGGGAGAACGGGCTGTTGCCCGGTTCGGAGATCTTCCCGGTGAGCAAATGCAGGTTGTAGACCATCTGGTTCGCCCAAACGCCGCGGACATGCTGATTGAATCCCATCGTCCAAAGCGACATCACCTTGCGGTCAGGATCGGCATAGAGTTCCGCAAGCTGCTCCAGGAATTCGGGATCGACCCCGGTGAGTTCGGACGTCTTCTTCAGCGTGTACTCGCTAACGAACGCCTTGAAGGCGTCGAAATCCATCGGTTCGGTCTTGCCGGGATCGCTGGCGTTGGCCGCAGCGATTTCAACCGGATTGTCCGGGCGCAGGCCGTAGCCGATATCGGTGACGCCTTTTGCAAACTTCGTGTGGTCGCGGACGAAGTCCTCGTTCACACGTCCTGTTTGAATGATGTGGTTGGCAATGAAATTCAGAATCGCCAGATCTGTTCCCGGTTTGAAAACGATGGGAATATCGGCGAGATCCATGCTCCTGTGCGTAAAGGTCGAAAGCACCGCGACGCGCACATGCGGTTGCCCAAGCCGGCGGTCGGCGAGGCGTGTCCAGAGGATCGGATGCATCTCCGCCATGTTCGAGCCCCAGAGCACGAAGGCGTCCGCGTTTTCGAAATCGTCGTAACAGCCCATCGGCTCGTCCATGCCGAAGGTCCGCATGAACCCGTAAGCGGCCGAGGCCATGCAGTGTCTGGCATTGGGGTCCAGATTGTTGGAACGAAAGCCGGCCCGCATCAGCTTTGTCGCGGCATATCCTTCAAAGATCGTCCACTGGCCGGAGCCGAACATGCCGACAGCCGTCGGGCCCTTGTCCTCGAGCACTTTCTTGCACTGCTCGGCCATCACGTCGAAGGCCTCGTCCCAGCTCACCGGTTCGAACTCGCCGTCCTTGGCGTAGCGGCCGTCCCGCTTTCGCAGCAGAGGGGTCTGAAGCCTGTCCTCGCCATACATGATCTTGGAGAGAAAATAGCCCTTGATGCAGTTAAGGCCGCGATTGACCTCCGCCTGCATGTCTCCATGCGTTGCAACGACCTGACCTTGCTTGACGCCCACCATGACGCCGCAACCGGTGCCGCAGAAGCGGCAGGGGGCCTTCGACCATTTGATTTCCAATGCGCCGACGCCGCCGGGCACCGGCTGCGCGACAGCTGGCATCGCTATTCCGGCAGCGGCCGCGGCGATGGCGGCGGCCTGGGCCTTCAGAAGCTCACGCCTGTTCAATTCTCCCGTCATGGCCTTGCATCTCCTCCTCGACATGCTCGAACACCATGTTTGCCGCAATCACGCCGTCCAGGAGCGAGATTTGCGATAGACGATCGCCGAGCATGCCCGTGCTCGTTCCCTCGATAGTGACGACGATCTTTCCGTTGGCGTGAGCGTGGACTTCCACATTCCGCATCTCGGCGATGGCCGCCAGCACAGCCCCGGTGCGGGCCGGCATGGTCGCGATCACGGCACTCGATATGTGATAGCTCAGACCCCGCTCAGGCATCGGCCGCCTCCATCCCGCTCGGCTGCAACACGATGGCGTTGACGGGACATCCGGCGATGCACCCTCCGCATCCATTGCAAATGTCGGTGCGAAGTTCCGGAAGAAACGGGCCGCCGACGCGGGGCCGGAAACGGATCGCCTGCTGAGGGCAAGCTTCTCCGCAGGACTGACAGGTGATGCCGCGCTTCGCCAGGCAGGTATCACCAACCGCGGCGACATGGGCAAAACGATCGATCCGCTCTGTGGTGAAAACGGGTTGCGGGCACGATGCCGCGCATTCACCGCAAAACGTGCATTCGCCTCGCATGAAGTCGAGCAACGGCAGTCCGTCCACCAGACGGATTATCTTGGTGGGACATCGCTCCTCGCATCGTCCGCACCCCGTGCATGCCGCGGCAAGGCTTTGCATCGATGCTCCTGGCGGACAAATCCTGTGATCGGTCGTTGCCGGCCGGACTGAGAGGAATTGACGTCGAGACATCGGCACTTGGGACATGGCTCAATGCCCCGCCGGCGGCCCCGGAGGGCCGAACACGATTTGAAACATCCATACGAGGAAACCGTAGCCGCCGACGACACCCACGGCGACCAGAGGCCATATTCCGAATGCAAGGATAAGGAAAGCCAGCACTTCCGCCCGGCGCTTCGCGCGCGGATCGCTCTGCCCCGATGCTTTTTGAAGCAATTCAGACATGACAGGCCCCCAGGCGCGGACGATACCATGCCCAGTCATCCATGACCAGATGACTTGCATTCCACTAGCCTGCTGCCTCCTCTCGCAGGCAGCAGGCTCGCATTGTCGCCGTCATGGAGCGTCGTAAGAAAACGCCTGCACGCAAGTAACTCTAGACCCGGTCGACCTCCTCGAGGCTGTCGAACAGCCGGCGCTGAACATCCCGCTCCTGCCTGCCGATGGCGGTCATCAACTTGCCCATCGTTCCCCGCAGGCCGTGCAACTCGTCGACCAGCTCCATGACGATATCGACGCCGGCTTCGTTGACGCCCATGTTTCCCATGAGGTCCAGGATCAGCCGCGCTCGCGCGACGTCGGCGTCGCGAAATTGCCGTTGGCCGCCTGAGGTCTCGGGGATCAACCAACCCTGTTCGATCCAGAGGTCGAGCTGGTCGATGTCGATTTTCAAGTAAAGACGGAATTCGAGATCATCCATGATCAAGCCTCCATGTTCTTTCTCGGATCATACGAGTTTGCCGTCGCCCATTCCTTCACCAGGTCCGTCAGCCGCTCGTTGGGATTGTCAGGCAGCACGATCTTCAGGGAGACATAAACGTCGCCATGTCCGCCGCTGCGTTTTGCAACACCCTTGCCCTTGAGGCGCAGGACCTTGCCGGTGTTCGAATGCGGCGGCAGCGTCAGATTGACCGGCCCAGACGGCGTCGGCACACGAACCTTGCCGCCGAGCACGGCCTCATTGAGCGAGATCGGCAGTTCCAGACGGATATCGTCGCCGTCTCGCGTGAAGAAGCGGTGCGGGCCTACACGGATTTCGATCAGGGCATCACCCGCCGGGCCGCCTCCGATGCCCGGCTCGCCCTTGCCGCGCAGCCGTAAAGTCTGGCCATCGCGCGTTCCCGGCGGGATCTGCACGTCAAGCGCGGGACCGCCAGGCAGCTTGACCTCGGTCCTGGTGCCGTTGACGGCCTCGAGAAAATCGACCTCCATCGAGAACTGGCGGTCCCGGCCACGACCACGGCTCTGGCCGCCTCCGGCCCGGCGTGAAAAGAAGTTGGCAAAGACATCGTCGGCATCGCCGAAATCGGCAAATCCGGCACTGTTGTGGTAGGGATCGCCAGGGCCGCTCTTCGAGGCATAGTCGCGGTAATAATTGCGCTGCGCCCGCTCGGCGCCTGAAATATCGATCTCGCCGCGGTCGAAACGCCCGCGTTTTTCCTCGTCGCTCAAGATCTCATAAGCGGTTGAAATTTCCTTGAACCGCTCCTCTGCCTTTTTGTCGCCGGGGTTGAGGTCGGGGTGAAGTTTCTTGGCGAGCTTGCGGAACGCGCTTTGAATATCCTTTTGCGTCGCATCCCGTTTCACGCCCAGAAGCTCATAGGGATCCTGGCTCATACATATCTCCTGAGGGCAGCGTATACTGCTGGTTGGCTTGGGGATGATATAGGTTGCCGGGCCGCCGCCGGGGAGGGGAAATTGGTCGCCCGGACGATATCAGCGCGATAAAGCCACTGCGGTCACGCCAGCGCGGTGGAGCTTAGAACAATGCCACGTCTTCGGCTTGAGACGCCGCGCCCTCATATGCGTGATCTAAACGCCGATCGATGAGAACCGAGCATCCGGCGTGGCGCACGACTTTGTCGACAATCGAGGAGAAGACGTAGTCGGTGATATCGGTCACATGCGACGACAGCAGGATGAGATCGGCCGACTTCTCCCTTGCGACGGAAACGAGCTGGGAAGCGGCAATGCCGATGCGAACCTCGATCGTCGCCAAAATCCCCATTTCCTTGCAGAGCGATGCAAGTTTCTTTTCGGCGTCGACGATGGCGGTCGTTTCGAATGCCTCGGGAAGCTCCGTCAGGTGACGGCGCGGGATATTCTCGATGACATGCATGACGACGATGCTTCCGCCTTCATCCGCCAATGCCGCAGCCCGGCGCAAAAGCCGGATTGCCGTTTGCCTCGAACCCGTGCCGATGCCGCAGATGATTGTTCGATACATTGAAATCCATATCCTCGAATGCGAATGATAGCCCCAATCATACCGGTCTCAACCGTCGCGGCATTGACGAATGTCAAGGAAAGGCCTCGCAACGGCAGCCCTCACAAAACCGCCATTTGCTTAGAACGGGACCTCCGGCTGAATCGTCGCAGTTGACGATATGGCCATCAGCAACAGTTCTAACCCGATGTCGTCACTTATTGAGGTTCACATGCCGCATTTTGCGATTATCGGATCGGGTGCGATGGGAAGCGCTGTCGCCAAACGGCTGATCGACCGCGGCGTCACGGTGCTGACCCATCTCGAGGGCAGAAGCGAGCAGACGATTGCGCGGGCAATGGCAGCCGGCATGGTGCCGGTCGGACGCCAGGAGCTGACAAAGGCCGAGCTGATCCTGTCGATCGTTCCGCCGGCGCAGGCGATCAAGGTCGCCGAATTCGTCGCGGGCATATCGTCGGGGATGCCGGCGCCGCCGCCCTTCATCGACCTCAACGCGATTGCGCCAAAAACCATGCAGGCTTTGGCGGCACGGTTCGACGGCAGCGGCGTGGAGGTGCTCGATGGCGCAATCATCGGCGGGCCGCCGGTTCCCGGCAAATCAGGTCCGACCATCTATATCAGCGGCGATCGTGCCGAGCGGAGCCGGCTGCTTGAGGATTGCGGCCTCAGGATCCGCAGGCTCGACGGACCGCCCGGCGCCGCCTCGGCACTGAAGATGTGTTATGCCGGCATCAACAAGGGATCTATCGGCCTCGGCACCGCCATGCTGCTTGCGGCATCGCGTTCGGGTGCTGCCGCAAGCCTGAAGGCCGAACTCTCCGAAAGCCTTCCCGACGTCGACCGCAAGCTGTCGAAATCCATTCCCGACATGTATCCGAAAGCCTATCGATGGGTCGCCGAAATGCAGGAGATTGCCGATTTCCTGGGAGAAGATGATCCGGCCGCGACCATCTTCCGCGGCATGGCGGACCTCTTCTCCAGGATGGCTTCCGACGGGCAGCTGGACGAGATCCTTGGCTCCAGGGAAACCCGCGACGCGATGGTCATGCCATAATGTCGCTGCCGGCGCTGGCAATGGAAGCACCGGCAGCTGGTGTACGGCCGGTCCAAGCCGCGCCTATATCTTCACGAAGTCCTCGACCTGCGCCCTGATCGCGACCTCGGTCGGCAAACGCTCCATCGAACTCGCGCCGTAAAAGCCGTTGCAACCCTTGCAGCGTGCAAGCACATAGGCCGCGTCCGCGGGCATGGCGATCGGCCCGCCATGGCAGAGCACGATGACGTCGTCGCGGATCGACCTTGCGGCATCCGTCCATTCGTTGATCTTCTCCACGCATCCATCGAAGGTCAGCGCCGTTTCAGCGCCGATCGCGCCGCCTGTGGTCAGGCCGAGATGGCAGACGACGATGTCGGCGCCGGCTTTGGTCATCGCGATCGCGTCCTCGCTGCTGAAGACATAGGGTGTCGTCAGCATGTCCTTGGCGTTGGCGCGGGCGATAATATCGATTTCCAGATCGAAGCCCATGCCGGTCTCTTCGAGATTGGCGCGAAACGTGCCGTCGATCAGCCCGACGGTCGGGAAGTTCTGGATGCCGGCAAAACCCATTGCCTTCAGCTCGTCGAGGAAGTGATCGGGCAGCATGAAAGGATCGGTGCCGTTGACGCCGGCAAGCACCGGCGTGTGGCGCACGACCGGCAGGACCTCGCGGCCCATCTCCTTGACGATCTCGTTGGCATTGCCATAGGCGAGCAGGCCGGCAAGCGAGCCGCGGCCGGCCATGCGGTAGCGGCCGGAATTATAGATCACGATCAGATCGATGCCGCCGGCCTCTTCGCTCTTGGCGGAAAGGCCGGTGCCGGCGCCACCGCCGATGATCGGCAGGCCTTCGGCGATCTTGCGGCGAAGCTTGCTCAGAATGTCGTTTCTGTCGATGCGGGTCAAAACTCTCTCCTCAGGCATGGATCTCATGGAAGCCGGCAACGAGTGCCGTGGCGAATTCCGGACTGTTGATATGGGCGTCTATCTCGACGAGGCGCCTGTTCGGCGCCTCGCGCCAGCCACCACGAATGGCAGAAAACAGCGCCTCGTCGGCTTCGGGATCATGGAATGGCTGACCGGCGGCGTCGATCGCTGAAACGCCCTGAAGCGGCAGCAGGAAGCGGACCGGACCCTGCATCTGGTTGAGCCGCTCGACGATGAAAGCGCCGATCCGGCGGTTTTCCTCCGGGGTGGTGCGCATCAGGGTCACCTGTGCATTGTGGACGTGCAGCCTGCGGTCGCGGAAGGGCGCCGGCACGGTGTCCCGCGCGCCGAAATTCACCATATCGACGGCGCCGACCGAGCCGATATAGGGCAGGCCGGTGCGGATAATGGCGCCGAAGCGATCCTCGGTCGCCGGAAAGACGCCACCGATGAGAAGGTCGGGCACCTCCGTCGTCGTCACATCGATTACGCCCTGCAACAGACCGGAATCGGCAAGCTTCTCCATCGACTGGCCACCGACGCCGGTCGCATGGAAGACGTAGATTTCATGCGTCGTGCCGAGCATTTCGCGGAGCTGGGTGACGCAGGAGGTGGTGACGCCGAACATGGTCATGCCGATGCCCGGCCGATCATCGCTGGAGACGGGGATGGGGTTGCGGGCCATGCCGGCCGCCGCATTTGCCGCATTGCCGATTACCTTGCGCGAGATGGCGTTCAAACCGGCGATGTCGACGACCGAATACATCATGGTGAGATCATTCGGGCCGACATAGGGCGCCACATTGCCCGAGGCGACCGTCGAGACCATCAGTTTCGGCAGGCCGATCGGAAGCGTTCGCATCGCCTCCGTCACCAGCGCGGTATTGCCGGTGCCGCCAAGGCCGAGCACGGCGCCGATGTCGTTGCGCGATTTCAGGAATGCCGTCAGCGCTTTGGCCATGGCCGAAACCGCCGCTCCCCGATCGGTCTGCCCGAGCACGTCCGCAGCGCCCTCAGGATGAAATGCGGCGACGTCACGCGCCTGGACATCGGCGCCGGTGCCTTCCCCAAGCGTGCCGACATCGACCAGAACAGCCTCGGTTCCGGCCGAAAGAACCACCTCCCTGGCGTAGCTCAGTTCAGCACCCTTGGTGTCGCAAGTGCCGACGATATAGACCTTTCCCATTGGTTTTCCTCCCCTTTTTGATCCATCTCCGACATTCTCTAGATAAAATTCCCGATTTTGTATTTTCCATATTGTATATTCTTTCGTATATTGCATACTTAAATCACGAATGCCAGACGGAAATGGAGACCATGAACGCACCGCGCCACCTCACCCTTCGCGAGCGGATTTACGAGGAAATCGTTCGCCTGATCGTCTCCGGCGAGCTGCCGAGCGGCGTCTCGATCGATGAAAAGGAACTGACGGAGCGCCTGCAGGTCAGCCGCACACCGTTTCGCGAAGCGATCGGCACGCTCGCCAAGGAAGGGCTGATCGAGATCAGGCCGTATCGCGGCTTCTTCGTGCGCAGCTTCACGCCGAAGGAGATCGACGATCTCTACGATCTACGCAAGACGCTTGAATGCTTCGCCGTCGAGCTCGCCGTTCCACAGATGAGCGACCGGCACATCGTCGGTTTCGAGCGCATCCTCGATGAGGCGGTGGCGGCACTTCGCCGCGGCGACATGGAGACCTACGGCATTCGCGACAAGGAGTTTCACGAGACCATCGCCGAGCTTTCGGGAAGCGCGCCGTTGATCGAAACGCTGGCGCGGCTCGCGCTGCAGATCCAGATTTGCCGCTCGATCGCCAACGAGAGCCGCGATCTGGCCGAGAGGGCGGCCGAGGAGCGCGATCAGATCCTGCAGGCGTTCCGGGCGCGCGACATTACCCGCGCAAAGACCCTGATGCACGCTCATATCAGCGACGTCCAGCAGGCCGTCATGGCTCGGTTTCAGAGGGAAAATCCAGCGCGTTAGCCGGATGAAATGCCAGTGGAGCGAAGGAGAGGGAGGTCTCCTTTTCGACAAGTGAAAAACGTGGCCGTGGAGCGGCCGGAGGAGGGAGCAATGCTGAAATTTCTTGCCCGCAGCACGGCACTGGCGGCGATGATCGCCGCAAGTTCGCTGGCGCATGCCGAAACCCTGAAAATGTGGGGTCCGGAACAGATCACCGAACCGCTGGTGGCCCAGCTGTGGAACGGCATCAAGGCCGATTTCGAAAAGGCCAATCTCGGCGTGACCGTCGAATTCATGCCGCCGACCGGGACGATCAGCAACGGCGCGGTGCAGGCGGCCATCCAGTCGGACGCCGGCCCCGACGTGATCCTCACCAACTCCGGCATCGGCCGCATCAGCGTCGTCAAGAACGCCAAGCAGGTCATGCCGCTCACCGAGCAATATGAAAAACGCGGCTGGAAGGACCAGATCTATCCCTGGCTCTACACCGAGCTGAAGGGCCAGTTCGGCGGCGAAATCTACGAGGTTCCCGATGGCCTCGATGCGCTTGGCATCTGGTATCACAAGGATATTTTTGAGCAGGCCGGCTGGAAGATTCCGGCGACCTGGACCGAGTTCGAAGCACTGTTGAAATCGATCGGTGAGACCGGTCTGCAGCCGATCGCCATCGGCCCGCGCACCACCGGCAGTGCCGGCCACCTCTTCGGCAATCTGCTACAATCGGCGAGCGGTAAAGAGGTGATCGGCAAGGCGCTACGCCGCGAAATCGCCTGGGACGATCCTTCGGTCGCCGCCGGCGCCGTCCGGCTACAGAAGCTGGTCGAGGCGGGCGACATCAGGAAGGAAATGGCCGGCCTCGATCTCGATGGCGCCTCCCGCCTCTGGTTCAACAAGCGCGCGGCGATGTTCGTTGCCGGCCCGTGGTTCACCGCCAATGCCCGCAAGGCCGGCTATGACCTCGCCAATGCCGGTTACGCGCCCATGCCTTCCGACATCAAGGGTGCGGCGATACCGACCGGCGGCGTCGGCTGGAGCTGGCTGGTGCCGGTCAACTCCAGACAGCCGGAACTCGCGATGAAATGGATCGACTTCATGCTGTCCGATGCGGTGATGAAGAAGCGCGCGCAGGATCCGGCAAGCACGATGATCTATCCGCGCGAAATCCCGGGCGTCGAGCCGCCGACGCCCGTGCTGAAGGACATCTTCGCGGCTGCCGCCGGCGGCGTCGGCTACAATCCGAGCGTCTATCTGCCCGGCCCGGTACTCGACACCTACTTCCAGGTCATCCAGGGCCTGATCTCCGGCCAGATCGGCGGCGAGGACGGCATGAAGCAGATCCAGGCAAAGATGGCAGAGGCGAAATAGTGGTCATTCCAGAAACGCCCGGAAGCAAGGTCGTGGCTCCTCTCAGGGATGCGCCTGCCGTGGCGGGACATACGGGCGGCCTGTCCGTCCGTATGTCCAAACGCCGGACGACGGGGGCTGCCACATCTGACTCATCCGCTGGCGATGCCCGCACCGCATTGTGGCTGATGGCGCCGGCGCTCGGCCTTTATGCCGTCTTCACCCTGCTGCCGATCGCCGCCACCTTCTGGCTGAGCTTCAACAGTTCAGCCGGCTTCAATACCTCCGCCAGTTTCGTCGGCTTCGACAATTACGCCAAGGCCGCACACGATCCGATCGTCTGGAAGAGCCTCGTCCATACCTTCCTCTGGCTGGCCTATCATGTGGTGATGGCAGGCGGGCTCGGTCTTCTGCTGGCGCTTGCCGTCAGCAGGCTGCGGATCACCCAGGTCTTCTTCCGCACCGCCTTCTTCCTGCCGCATCTGGTGTCGCTGGCGGTGGTCGGCGTCATCTGGGCCAATATCTACGATCCGTTCTTCGGCCTGCTGAATACCGCGCTGACGCGGATCGGGCTCGGCGCCTTCACCCAAGGCTGGCTGTCCGATCCCGCTTTGGTGCTCTTTTCCGTCAATATCGCAAGCTCGTGGCAGGGCTTCGGCCTCTACATGCTGCTCTTCATCGCCGGCCTGCAGAACATCGACCGCTCGCTCTACGACGCGGCCGAAGTGGACGGCGCCAACGCCTTCCAGAAGCTGATCTACGTGACGCTGCCGGGGCTTCGTGAGGTGACGACCTTCGTCGTCTCGCTGGCAATGATCAACGGGCTGAAGGGCTTCGCCACGGTCTTCGTCATGACCAATGGCGGGCCGTTCTACCAGAGCGAGCTGATCACCACCTATATCTACCGGCTTGCCTTCCAGTCCCAGGATCACGGGCTTGCGGCGGTACTCTGCATCCTGCTCAGCCTGCTTGCGATCACCATCACCATCGTCTTCAACCGCTGGCGTGCGAGGCTTTCGCAATGAGCGTCCGTCATCGCGAATGGCCGGTGGCGCTGGCCCTGACCCCGGCACTGATCCTGATCCTAGCCCCCTTCGTCTGGCTGGTGGTCTCGAGTTTCAAGACCGAGGCCGAGATCGGCCAGGCCGACCCCTTCACCTGGCCCGCCGACCTGATGTGGCGGAACTATCTGGATGCATGGCAGATCGGCGGGTTCGGCGAACTCGTCGGCAACAGCCTCATCAATCTCATCGGCGTCGTCGCCCTGTCGCTGATCACCTGTGCGCCGGCCGGCTATGCGCTTGCCAAGATCCGTTTTCCCGGCCGGGAATGGCTGTTCTACGCCTTCATCCTCGGCTTGACCGTGCCCGTCCAGGCGATCGTCATCCCGCTCTATCAGGTGCTTTTCGGGCTGAACCTCGTCAACACGCTTGCTGGTATCGTGCTGGTGCAGGTCAGCAACGGCATTCCCTTCGGCATATTCCTGATGCGGAGCTTCTTCATCGGCGTGCCTGATGATCTGATCGAGGCCGCCAAGATCGACGGCGCCTCGCATCTGCAGATCCTCACCAAGGTCTTTCTGCCGATCTCGACGCCGGCGGTGCAGGCGCTCGTCATCATCAGCGCGCTCTCCACCTGGAACGATTTCTTCCTGCCGCTGATCGTGCTGATCAGTCCCGAGGTGCAGACGCTGCCGCTCGGGCTCGTCCGCTTCGCCAGCACCTATGCTTCCGATTACCGCCTGGTTTTTTCCGGGACCGTCATTTCATTCCTGCCGATCATTCTTCTCTACATCCTGATGCAGCGCCGCTTCACCGAGGGGCTAACGCAGGGGGCAATCAAGGGCTGACCATGTCGCATCATGTCCAGCGGGAAATCCGCTACAATTTCGAATTCGATCACCGCATCAAGGCTTGCTTCATCGGCGCCGGCGGTCATGCCTATCGCAATGTCTATCCGGCGCTGCGTTACGCGCCGGTCGAGCTTGCCGGCATCTGCGATCTCGATCTCGGCCGCGCCGAGAAATTCGCAAAACTCTTCGGCGCCGGAAAAGCCTATACCGACCATCGCGAGATGCTCGAACGGGAAAACCCGGAGCTGGTCTTTCTCGTCACCGCCTATCATCCCGACGGCCGGGTGCAGGCGACCGACCTGGCGTTCGACGCGCTTGCATCAGGCGCTCACGTCTGGATGGAAAAGCCGACGGCGGCAAGCCTTGCGGACATCGAAAGGCTGCAGGCGGCAAGTAGCGCGGCCGGCCGCATGGTGATGACCGGCCTGAAGAAGACCTTTTTCCCCACAATCGAAAAGCTCAAGGATCTGATCGGCTCGCCGGGTTTCGGCCGGCTGACCTCGATCAATGTCCGCTATCCCCAGAGCCTGCCGAGCCAGGAAGACCGCGCCGATCTCGTCAAGATGCAGAGCTTTCTCGACCATATCTACCATCCGGGCGCGATCCTCAACTTCCTCGGCGGCGAGATCGAACGGGCTGGTTATGAATGGGAAGCGTCGACGGGCGCGACCGTCACCAGCCTGCGCTTCCGCTCCGGGGCAATCGGCACGTTGCATCTTGCCGCCGGCCAGTCGGGCGGCAGCATCTTCGAGCGGGTCGAAATCATCGGCGAAGGCGCCAACGCCATCGTCGAAAACGGCAGCCGGCTGACCTACTTCCGCAAGGCCGACTTGCCGTCCTATGGCCGTGCCGCGAGCTTCATCCAGCCGGACGAGAATGCGGCGCTGTTCTACGAGCCGGAGCATTCGCTCGGCCAGCTCTACAACAACAACCTGTTTTATCTCGGTTATGTGCCCGAAATCCTGCATCTGACGGATGCGATCCTCTCCGGCACGCCGATAACAAGGGGCACGCTCGAAATCGCCCGCGAGATCATGAGGCTCTTCGAATTCTACAGATGCGCGGATGCCGGCGTCACCACCAATCTCTGACAGGGGAGCGACAGCCTTGACCGATACCGATGTCATATTCAGGAAAGCCGGCGGCGAATTCATGCCGACCAGCTGGGGCGAACTCAACTGGAAGATCACTGGTGACGGCACGCCCGGCGCCGAGATGACCTTCGGCACCTGCCGGATCAATCCCGGCGAGCGCAACCAGCTGCACTCGCATCCCGATTGCGAGGAAATCCTCTACGTCGTTTCCGGCCATTGCGAGCACAAGCTCGGCGATGCGCTCTACCGGCTCGAAGCCGGCGACGCCATCCGGATTCCCCGCAATATCAGGCACTGGGCGCGCGCGCTCGGTACCGAACCGCTCTTCGCCTTGATCATGTTCTCCTCCGGCACCCGCACGGCGGTCAATCATGAGGGCGAGGGCGCGGCCTGAAATCATCCTGTTCTCGTGGGGGAGGGAATATCATGGCGTCGATTGCGCTTCACAACATCCGCAAGTCCTACGGCAACCTGCCGGTCATTCACGGCGTCGACGTCGATATCGAGGATGGTGAATTCATCGTGCTCGTCGGACCGTCCGGCTGCGGCAAGTCCACGCTGCTGCGCATGATCGCCGGCCTGGAAACGATCTCGGGCGGCCGGCTTTCAATCGGCAACCGCATGGTCAACGACCTGCCGTCGAAGGAGCGCGACATTGCCATGGTGTTCCAAAGCTATGCGCTCTATCCGCATCTGACGGTGGCCGAGAATATGGGCTTTTCCCTGAAGCTGCGCGGCACGGCCAAGGACGAGATCGGCCACCGAGTGCAGTCCGCCGCAAAGATCCTGGCGCTGGAACCCTATCTCGACCGCCTTCCGCGTCATCTCTCGGGCGGCCAGCGCCAGCGCGTCGCCATGGGCCGCGCGATCGTGCGCGATCCGAAAGTGTTCCTCTTCGACGAACCGCTTTCCAATCTCGACGCCAAGCTGCGCGTGGCGATGCGCGCCGAGATCAAGGAGCTTCACCAGCGGCTGAAGATCACCACCGTCTATGTCACCCATGACCAGACCGAGGCGATGACCATGGCCGACCGCATCGTCGTGATGCGCGACGGCATTGTCGAACAGATCGGAACCCCGCTGGAAATCTATGATCGCCCCGCAACCACCTTCGTCGCCGGCTTCATCGGCATGCCGGCGATGAACCTGCTCAAGGGCCGCATCCAGGCCGACGCGCCTTCGATCTTTCGCACCGAAAGCGGCGTCGCCATGCCGCTGTCGCTGCGTCCCGGGACGGCCGATCCCGGCGAAGAACTCATCTATGGCATCAGGCCGGAACAGTTCGTCATCGCCGATGATGGAACACCGGCGAAGGTCGTGGTCGTCGAGCCCACAGGCGCGGAAACGCAGGTCGTTGCCCGGATCGAGGGGGCCCGGATCGGGGAAGAAAACGTCAATATGTTGTTTCGCGAGCGCATCGCCGTAAGGCCGGGCGACGCGATCCGCTTCGCCTTGCGGTCTGCCAGCGAACATCTGGTTTCAGCGGCAACAGGCAGGCGTCTTCCCGACGCGGATGCCTGAAGCAGCGGTTTTCTTCAGCTTTGCCAAGACTCTGACGATTGCGTGAAACCGCGCCGACACCTGTGACAAAACCTCATCGCCTCTGCTATGTCAGGAAAAATGCGGCAACCCAACCTGCCCGCACTCTGTCTGACCAATCCCAGGAGTTTGAAAGATGAGCGGTTCTTCCGATTATACACCCCCGAAGGTCTGGACCTGGAACAAGGCGAATGGCGGCCAGTTCGCCAGCATCAACCGCCCGATCGCGGGAGCGACGCATGACAAGGAACTGCCGATCGGCCGTCATCCGCTGCAGCTCTATTCGCTCGGCACCCCGAACGGCCAGAAGGTCACCATCATGCTCGAGGAACTGCTGGCGCTCGGCCACAGCGGCGCCGAATATGACGCCTGGCTGATCAAGATCGGCGATGGCGACCAGTTCGGCAGCGGCTTCGTCGCGGTCAACCCCAATTCCAAGATCCCGGCGCTGATGGACCGCAGTGGTCCGAAGCCGATCCGTGTCTTCGAATCCGGCGCCATCCTGACCTATCTCGCCGAGAAGTTCGGCGCCTTCCTGCCGACCGAGCCAGCCGACCGCGCCGAATGCCTGTCCTGGCTGTTCTGGCAGATGGGAAGCGCCCCCTATCTCGGCGGCGGCTTCGGCCATTTCTACGCCTATGCGCCTGTCAAGATCGAATATGCGATCGACCGCTTCGCCATGGAGGTGAAGCGGCAGCTCGACGTGCTCGATCGTCGCCTTGCCGAAAGCGAGTATCTGGCGGGCAGCCAATATACGATCGCCGATATTGCCGTCTGGCCCTGGTATGGCGGCTTGGTGAAGGGCTGGACCTACGGCGCGGCCGAGTTTCTGCAGGTCGAGGACTATAAGAACGTGCTGCGCTGGGCCGACGCCATTCACAGCAGGCCGGCCGTGCAACGCGGCCGGATGGTCAACCGCCTCTCCGGCGAGCCCGCAAGCCAGTTGCACGAGCGCCATGACGCCAGCGACTTCGACACCAGGACGCAGGACAAGCTCGCGGCCGCCGAGTAAGCAGGCGGCCTCAGCCACGTGTCGCAGCAATAAATGAGGCTCCGCCGCCTTTACGGCGGCGGAGCATTTGCATGCTGCCCGAACTCAGTTCTTGATCGTATCTTCCAGGAAGAAACGACCGAGCGGGTTCTGGTAGAAGTTCTCGATATTCTTGCGCGAGACGTTGATATAGGGGCTGTAGTAGAGGTCGATCCAGTTGACGTCGTCCTTGGCCATCTTCTGCAGGTCGACATACATCTGTTCGCGCTTCTTCGGGTCGAGCTCGAGACGCGCCTTGGCCACCAGTTCCTTCACCGCCTCGTTCTTGTAGTTGGTTGAGTAGTTGTTGTTGGAATCGTGGCCGAGGACGAAGGTGGTCTTCTGGTCCGGATCGAGAATGTCGTTGGTCCAGTAGTTGACAGAGACGTCGTAGTCGCCGGCAACGATCATGTCCCATTCCTGGCTCGGGTCGACCTTCTGCAGATTTGCGGTGATGCCGGCCTTCTGCAACTGCTGCTGGACGAGCACGGCCGTCTGTTCGTCGACTTCGTCGCCGGCGCGCACCAGATAGTTCAGCGTCAGGTCGGAGGCGCCGGCAGCAGCCAGCATCTCCTTTGCCTTTTCGGGATCATAAGGCCGCTGCAGATTGTCGGCATAGTAATAGAGCGCGCCCTTCGGAACGTAGGAATTGGCGACCGTGCCCTGGCCGAAGGTGACCGTATCGACGATCGCCTTCTTGTCGATCGCAAGATCCAGCGCCTGGCGGACTTCCTTCTTGCCGAGCGCGCCATGCGCATGGTTGATCAGAAGATGATCCTCGCGGGTCGAGGCATCGATATCGACGTTGAGGTTCGGGTCCTTCTTCAACTCCTCGACGCGGGAGAAGGGAACGAAGATCGCCGTGTCCAGCTCGCCGGCCTGAACGTTCAGCATGCGGGTGTTGTCGTCAGGCACCGAGATCCACTCGACGCCGTCGAGCTTGACGCGGTCGGCCTGCCAGAAGTTCGGGTTCTTCTTCAGAATGACGCGGTCGCCGCGCCGCCATTCCTCGACCACGAAGGCGCCGGATGCGATCGGCTTCTCGCCGTAGGCATCGGCACCCAGCGTTTCCATGCCCTTCTTGGAGATGACGGAGGCATTCGGCAGCGCCAGCGTCGAAAGGAACGGCGCAGACGGGTTCTTGAGCTTGATCGTCAGCGTGTGCGCGTCGGTCGCGACCGCCGTATCGATCACCTTGTAGGAATCGCTCCAGAGCGAGGCGGGGTCGTCGCGGATGCGCAGCAGGCTGTAGGCGGCATCTTCCGCGGTCAGCGGCGAACCGTCGGAGAATTTCGCGTCGCGGATCTTGAACGTGTAGGTCAACCCGTCATCCGAAGCGGTCCAGCTTTCGGCAAGGCCCGGCTCCAGTTTCGTGCCTGTCTTGTCGACGCGGATCAGCACGTCGTAGACGTTGGAGAATACCCAGTTGTCGATGTTCTGCGCGGTTTTGATCGGATCGAATGTCGTCGAATCCTCGCGGCGGCCGATGGTCAGCACACCGGCGGCTTCGGCATAACTTGCACTGAGCGTCAGGCCGGCGAGCAAGGCTGCAAGCCCGATTGATTTCCACCTGTTTGTCATGAATTCGTTCCCTTCGTTGTTATGGCATGCGTTTGATGGGCTGGATCGGTATCGATTGCGGATCGTCCTTGCCACCGGCGCCTTGCAGCAGCGGTTTGTCAGGATCGATGTCGGGAATGGCGGCGATCAGCGCCGCCGTATAAGGATGCTTCGGCCGCGCGAACACCTCTTCGGAACGGCCTTCCTCGACGATCTCGCCGCGATACATCACAACCACGCGTTCGCAGAGATTGCGGACGATCGCGAGATCGTGGGCGATAAACATCAGCGTGAGGTTCATCTTCGCCGTGAGCTCGCGAAAGAGCTCGATGATCTGCGCCTGGATGGTAACGTCGAGGGCGGCGACGCACTCGTCGGCGATGATCAGTTTCGGGTCGACGGCCAGCGCGCGGGCGATGCCGGCGCGTTGGCACTGGCCACCGCTCATGCTGCGCGGCTTGCGGCCGGCAAATTCGCGTTCGAGGCCAACGAGGTCGAGCAGAGCATTGATCCGCGCCGGGATATCGGCTTTGGCGACCTTGCCCTGCACCTTCAGGACCTCGGCCAGCATCTGCCCGATGGTCAGGCGCGGATTGAGCGCGTTATAGGGGTCCTGGAAGACCATCGCCGTCTCGCGTCTCAGCTTTGCGAGGCCCGCGCTCTTCTGCAGCGCCAGATCGACGCCGTCGAAAGTGACGTGGCCTGAGGAAAGCGGTGTGAGGCCGAGCACGGCGCGGGCAAGCGTGCTCTTGCCGCTGCCGGATTCGCCGACGATGCCGACCGTCTCGCCCGGCATGATCTGCAGGCTGACGCCGGCAACGGCGCTCACCGTCTTGGCGCCGCCCTTAAGCAGGGCGCCACCGGCTCTGAAACGTACGTGGAGATCATCGATTTCGAGCAAGGGCCTCGCCGGCTGGCCGGCCTCGGCAATTTCGGGCAGCGGCGCCGCTGTCTCGCCCGGCAGGGAAGGGTGGCTGTTGATCAGGTTGATCGTATAGGGATGCTGCGGCCGCGCCAGGATCGTCCGCTTCGGCCCCTCTTCGAGCAGTTTGCCGCCGCGCAGCACGGCGATGCGGTCGCAGGTCTGGGCGACGATGCCGAGATCGTGGGTGATCAGAATAATCGACAGGCCGCGCCGGTCGCGAATGTCGATCAACAACCGCAGGATCTGCGCCTGGATGGTCACGTCGAGCGCCGTCGTCGGCTCGTCGGCGATCAGTATCTTCGGATTGCAGGACAGCGCCACGCCGATCATCGTCCGCTGCCGCATGCCGCCGGAAAATTCATGCGGATAGCTGTCGTACTGGCGCGCGGGATCGGGGAAGCCGACCTGCGCCAGGATGTCCGTCGCTGCGGCGCGGGCCTCGCGGGCGCCGAGGCCCTGATGATAGCGGATGCCTTCGGCGATCTGATCGCCGATCCGCATCACCGGGTCGAGATGGCTGGTCGGGTTCTGGAAGATCATGCCGATCTCGCCGCCGCGCACTTTCAGCATCTCGCCATCATCGACCCGCATGAGGTCGCGCCCTTCGAGCAGCACGCTGCCGCTCTCGATCTTCAGCAGCGAAGAGGGCAGCAGGCGCACCAGGGAGCGGCAGAACAGGCTCTTGCCCGAGCCGCTTTCGCCGACGAGACCGAGGATCTCGCCTTTGCCGAGATCGAGCGAGACGGCATCGAGCAGCGTGCGCGGGCCGGAATCGACATGCGCCCTGACGGTAAGATCACGGACGGAGAGTACGGAGCCGCTCATTCGTGCACCCCCAACAGCTCGCCGAGCGCATCGCCCAGCATGCTGAAGCCGAAGGCGAGACAGACGATGGAAAGGCCGGGAAACAGCGTGATCCACCAGGCCGTGGTGATGAAACTCTGTCCTTCCGCGACCATGACGCCCCATTCGGCGATCGGCGGCTGGACGCCGAGGCCGAGATAGCTGACGGCGGCGCCGCTAAGCAGCACCAGCGTCGCATCCGACATCGAAAAGACGATCGAGCCGGCGATCGCGTTCGGCAGCAGATGGCGAAACATGATGCGCGTGCGGCTGAAGCCGAGGCTGACGGCGGCGACGGCATAGTCGCTGCTTTTCAGCACCAGCATCTGCGCCCGGATCAGCCGCGCATAGGAGACCCAGCCGACCAGCGCCATGGCGATATAGAAGCTGCCGAGGCCAGGGCCGAGAATTGCGATGATCGACAGCATCAGCACCAGGAAGGGGAAGGCAAGAATGATATCGACAAGACGCATGAACAGCGCATCGACGATCCCACCGAAGAAGCCGGCAATCGTGCCGACCGTCGTGCCGATCAGGAAGGGAAAAATGACGCCGATCAGCGCCATCTGCAGGTCGAGGCGCGCGCCCCAGATAACGCGAGAGAGGATATCGCGGCCGAAATTGTCGGTGCCGAAGGGATGCAACAGCGAAGGCGCCTGCAGCCGCACATCGGCATTCTGCATGATCGGATCGTAGGGTGCGACAATGGGCGCGCCGATCGCCAGCAGGACGAAGAACAACAGCAGGCCGGCACCGACGGCAAGCATCAGCCGCCGGCCGAAGAACCGGCGCCAGCCGAGAGATGCGGGAGCAATCGCCTCGATGCTCATAGCTTCACCCTCGGATCGACGGCGACGGTGACGATGTCGGCGATGAAGTTGATGAGCACGGTGGCGCAGGCAAAGACCATGGCGACACCCTGGACCACCATATAGTCGCGCGAGAAGATCGCCCTGACGAGCAGCTGTCCCATGCCGGGCAGCGCAAAGACGCTCTCGACCACCACCGTGCCGCCGATCAGCCAGCCGATGTTGACGGCAAGCAGGTTGATCGTCGGTACCAAGGAATTCGGCAGCACATGTCGCCAGAAGACGATGCCTTCGGGCATGCCACGGGCGCGCGCCGCCGTCGCGACATCCGATTTCAGCTGCTCGATCATCGCCGCCCGCAGGCTGCGCGTCAGCACGGTCGAAAGCGACAGCGCCACCGTCAGGCTCGGCAGCACGAGATGCGACAGCTTTTCGCCAATCGTCGCGCCGTAGCCCGAAACCGGCAGCACGCCGAGTTCGACGCTGAAGAGGATGATCAGCATCAGTCCCAGCCAGAAGGGCGGAAAGCCGATGCCGAAGGTCGAGACGATGCGCACCGCATGGTCCGGCGCCCGGCCGGCATTGCGCGCAGCGATCGCCGCCATCGGCACCGCGATCAGCACCGACAGCACGACGCTCGCGGCGACGAGCGCAAGCGTCGGCTCGATGCGGGTAACGATCAGCTTCAGCACGTCGATCTTGTAGAGGATCGACTTGCCCATCTCACCATTGGCGAGGTTCTTGAGGAAATAGACATATTGCAGCCACATCGGCTGATCGAGGCCGTATTGGGCGCGGATGCTGGCAAGGGCCGCCGGCGTGGCGCGCGTGCCGAGGATGTTGCGCGCCGGGTCTCCGGGGATCAGCCGGACCAGAATGAAAGTGATGATGCTGATGCCGAAAATGACGGGCAGGAACTGCAGCGGTCGCGTCAGAACGAATTTATAGCGATGCATGACGGCGATCGCCTCTCTGTTTTCGTCGGCTTCGCTCCGCTTTGTGCTGCATCAGTGTGCCTCGTGCCGGGCGAGAAAATCGAGAAGCGCCGGATAATAATCCTGCGGGTTCTCATAGAACGGCATATGGCTGGCATTGGCAAATACCTTCAGCTCGGCATTCGGCAGCGCAAGCTTCATCCTGAGCGCACAGGCCGGCGTCAACTCGTCATGCTCTCCCGTCGTGATGAGCACCGGCAGCGTCAGCCGCGGCAGATCGGGGATGCGGTTCCAGTCCTTGAGGTTGCCGATATAGAGAAACTCGTTCGGTCCCTGCATCGTCTCGTAGGGCGCCATGTTCCAATCGTCGAGCGAGCGGCGCACCGGCTCCGGCCATTCCGGCAGACGGCAGACGTGGCGGTAGTTGAGGATGGTGACGGCGGCGAGATATTCCGGATGATTGTAGGTGCCCTGCGCCTCGTGTTTCTGCATCATCGATACGGTTTCGGGACCGAGTGCTGCACGCAGCCGTTCCAGCTCCGAGATCAGATGCGGCATGTCGGCGACGGTATCCTCGAGAATCAGCGTCTTCAGGTTCTGAGCGTAAGTCAGCGCATATTCGATCGCCAGCCACCCGCCCCAGGAATGGCCGAGCATGTGGACCTTACCGAGCCCCAGCGCCTTGCGCACCGTTTCCGTCTCCTCGACATAACGGCCGATTGTCCAGAGCGAGAGATCGTCCGGCCGGTCGGAAGCGCCGGTGCCGAGCTGATCGAAAGCGACGACACGATAGCCCTTGTCGACGAGACAGGAATGCGCCTCGCGCAGGTAATCGCAGGGCAGACCCGGCCCGCCGTTCAGGCAGAAAACCGTCTCACTGCCGGCTCCGAAACTGTAAGCAACGATGCGATAACCATCGACATCGATCAAGAATCGCTCGTCCGGCTGTATTTCACGCCACATTGATCGCTCCGGCAGAAGGTTTCACTTGCTCAATATTTGGGCGTGGTTATTTTTTTATCGTAAATCGCGTTCCGTGCCAGCTATAAGAAGTGATAGGGTAGGGCGCCACGTCGAAACTGGAGCAGCCCGTGCTTGACGATATCGGAACGATCAGAGCGCAGTTCACAGCGCATGAAACGCTGGACGGCCGGATCGATCAGGCCTTCGAGGCGATGAAGCAGATCGGCTTCGAGGCGCTGATCTACGACTACACGCCGGTGCCCTACGATCTCGACGGCGCGATCATGATACCGTCGCTGCTGAAGCTCAGGAACATTTCCGACGACATGCACGACTACTGGTTCAATCAAGGCTATTTCCGTATCGATCCGGTGCAACAGGTGGCGCTGCGCACCTCCGCACCCTTCTTCTGGAACTACGACCCGGACGCCGACACGCTGATCAGGGGTTTCATCAACGAGGACACGGCGCCGGTGACGCGCTATTTGAGCGAACGCGACATGTCGACCGGCGTCACCGTCCCGGTCCATATGCCACGCGGCGACTATGCGACGGTCACCGGCATCCGCTTCGGCGGTAACGACGAGTTCGAACGGCACGCCCTGCGTTATATCGCCGACTTCAACCTGCTGGCCCACGTCTTCCATGAGAGCGCCTATACGCTTTTCGACACGCGGGCGAAAAGCGTCGGCACGATCCGGCTGACCGAGCGGGAACGCGAATGCCTGCGCCATTCGGCGGAAGGTTATTCCGCCAAGGAAATTTCCCGCATCATCGATCGTTCCGTGCCGACCGTCGTCATGCATCTGAACGCCGCGGCCAAGAAACTCGGCGCCCGCAACCGCACCCAGGCCGTGGTGCGCGCCACCCATTACCGCCTGCTCGAAGACCGGCCGACCCATCATTGGCCACCCTATAACTTGTGATAGCTGCCTTCACCGTTGCCGCCGCGTTATGCTTTTTTCATACGGCCAAGAGATGGAGACGCCCGTGGGCGAAGTCACGACCAAAGAAGCCTATTTGCCCTTTCGCGACTATCGCACCTGGTATCGCGTCACCGGTTCGCTTGCCAGTGGCAAGCTGCCGCTCGTCGTCGCCCATGGCGGACCCGGCTGCACCCATGATTATGTCGATTCCTTCAAGGATATCGCCGCTCTCGACGGCCGCCCGGTCATCCATTACGACCAGCTCGGCAATGGCAATTCCACCCGCCTTCCGGAAAAGGGTCCGGATTTCTGGACGGTCGGCCTGTTCCTCGAAGAACTGGATGCGCTGCTTTCCCATCTCGGCATTCAGGATCGTTATGCCTTTCTCGGCCAGTCCTGGGGCGGCATGCTCGGCGCCGAACATGCGGTGCGCCGGCCTGAAGGCCTGAAGGCGCTTGTTATCGCCAATTCGCCGGCCAACATGCACACCTGGGTTTCGGAGGCGAACCGGCTAAGGCAGGAACTGCCACAGGAGGTGCAGGACACGCTGCTGAAGCATGAGCTGGCGGGAAGCCTCGCCGATCCGGACTATATCGCCGCCTCGCGCGTCTTCTATGACCGCCATGTCTGCCGCGTGGTGCCGTGGCCGCCTGAAGTGGCGCGCACCTTCGCGATCATGGACGAGGACAATACCGTCTACCGCAACATGAACGGCCCGACCGAGTTTCACGTCATCGGCACGATGAAGGACTGGACGATCGAAACCAGGCTCGACCGCATCGAGGCCCCGACGCTGCTGATCTCGGGAAAATACGACGAGGCGACACCCCTGGTGGTAAGGCCCTATCTCGAACACGTTCCCGGCTGCGAATGGGTGCTCTTCGAAAATTCCAGCCATATGCCGCATGTCGAGGAAAAGCAGCTTTGCCTGGCGACCGTTTCCACTTTCCTGTCACGGCACGATTGAGAACTCACCCAATCCGCTTCTTGCCGCGGAAATGACGCTTGGGATAGTCTCCGTCCCATTCGAAAGCGAATGGGACGGACCAATGAACGATCATCCGCAAGCAGGAAGCGCGACCATCCTTGCAACGAGCAGGGGGCGTGGCTGGCGCGGCTTGGAGGCCGAGCTGCTGCGCATTCCGCCCGGCCGCACCCATATTGCAGGGACACCCTATCATCGCCTCGGAATCCACGTCGGCCGACCTGTGCGAGCGCAATGCCGCTGTGACGGGCGGGAGCATCGCCGGCTGCAGAAGCACGGCGATATCGATGTGGTGCCAGCCGGCCTGGATGGCGTCTGGGAGGACGACGGCGAATGCATGATCCTGCGGCTGAAGATCAGCAAGGATCTTTTCCATCAGGCTGCCATCGACCTCGGACGCGATCCCGCGGAAGCGATGGCGCCGAAATTTCAGCTCCGCGATCAGCGACTCGAGGCAATCGCCTGGGCCTTGAAAGCGGAGCTCGAAGCGGACGAGCCGTCCGACCATCTCTATGCCGATACGCTGGCAACAGCCTTGGCGCTCCGTCTGGTCGAGGCCGGCAGCGGCAGTTCTCGCCCGGCGGATGCCGGTAGAGCGCTCTCGCCCCGTCAGAAGCGGATACTTACCGACTACATCGAGGACAATCTCGACGCGCTGCTTTCGCTTGCCGAACTTGCCGGTCTTGCCGGTCTTGCCGGACTCAGCCTCTCGCGCCTGAAGACGCAATTTCGAAATAGTTTCGGCATACCGCCGCATCAATATGTGATGCAACGCCGGGTCTCGCGCGCCGAGGCACTGATTCGGACCTCTGGCCTGCCGCTGAGCCAGATCGCGCTGGCGGCAGGCTTTGCGCATCAAAGCCATATGGCAAACAGCATGAAGCGGCTGCTCGGCATCAGCCCAGGCACCATCGCCCGCTTGGTCAATTGACGAAAAATGGCCGATCCTGCAACGGATCGGCCGAATGCGCAGGCCAGATCCACGACATCAAGGCATCCTCTTTCGATAGCGAACAAGCGAAGGAGAGAACAATGTTTGTCATCTTCGGCGCCACCGGCAAGGTCGGCAAGGCAACGATAACAAAGCTTTCGGCCGAGGGCGCTCCCGTCAGGGCGGTGCTCCGTGATCGCGGCAAGGCTGCACCACTTGCAGCACTCGGATGCGAGATCGCCATTGCCGAGATTGGCGATGCCGATGCCATGGCCGGCGCGATGAGGAATGCGACAGCCGTCCAGCTCATTTGCCCAATCAATCCGCATGCTGCCGATGTCAGACGCCAGATGCTGCGATCAATCGAGCGGATGGCGGACGCGATCGACGCCGCCCGGCCGCCGCGCGTCCTGGCGATCTCGGATTACGGCGCACATCTGACGATCGATACCGGCATTACCAGCCTGTTCCATGCGATGGAGGAACGGTTCCGGCAATGCGCTACCGAGATGGTCTTTCTGCGCTCGGCCGAACATATGGAAAACTGGGCACGCTACCTGAAGATCGCTGGCGAGACCGGCATAATGCCGAGCATGCACCAGCCGCTATCGCGGCCTTTCCCGACGGTCTCCGCCGCCGATATTGGCGGTATGGCAGCCGACCTTCTGCTGGCCGGCGAGGAACATGGACATTCGCCGCGGATCGTCCATGGCGAGGGGCCGCGCGAATACACGGCGCTCGAGATCGCTGCGGCCTTGGGGCGGTTAATGACCCGGAGCGTCGTCGCACGCGAACTGCCGCGTGCCGATTGGCCGGCAACGCTGACGCGCGCAGGACTTTCGCACAATTACGCCGATCTGATCGTCAGGCTCGCCGATGTGCACAATAAAGGCCTGATCGGAGTGGAAGCCGGCGACGGCGAAATCCGCCGCGGCCGCACGGACCTTTCCGCTGCTCTTGAACTGTTTCTTCCCCATGCTCCGCGGGCTGAGGTAGTCGATCATGTCAGGCGTGGAGAGGAGCCCAACCAGGGATGGTAGGTTCCGATGATCTCTATCAGCCGACCAGCCATTTCTTGGCGACACGGCATGCCATCGTATAGGCCGGATCGAAGACGTTGCCGACGTCATAGCGCACCACCTGGCCGAGCAGATGGCTGGCCGCCGTCCTGTCCAGGCCATAGTCCGATGCCAGCCAGGTCAGCATTTCGCTGGTCGCATGCTGGAGCGCCTGATCGAGGGGCCGGGCATTGCCGATGGTGAAGATATCGTCGGCGGTTTCCCCGCGCGGCCAGACCAGGCCGGCCTTCTTCTCCACCGTCAGCCGCACCGTGACGTCGAAGGTGGTCTCGACACCGGTGCCGACGATCTCGCCATCCCCTTGCACCGCATGGCAGTCACCGAGAAAGAACAAGGCGCCGGGCGCCGCGACCGGGAAGCGGACCGTGGTGCCCGGGCCGAACAGCCGATAATCCATGTTGCCGCCATATTCGCCGCTGGTCGCGGTCGATATCGCCTGGCCGAGGCTGGGCGCCACGCCGAAACAGCCGATCATCGGGGCGAGAGGCAGAACGAAATTTTCGAGGCCGGAGACGGGCTCGGAAAGCCGGACGGTCAATGCCTCGCGGTCGATGGCCCAGATGGCGACATCGCGCGGCGGCAGGTCACGAACCGCTTCGGGATCGACGACATTGGCCGCGACGACGCTGCGTGTAAAACCCGTATCCCTGGTCGGGGTCATGCTGATGATCTCGACTCGCAACGCATCTCCGGGCTCAGCCCCTTCCACGAAGATCGGGCCGTTCATCGGATTGCCGCCAGGCGCCTGCTTGATACCGTCCTTGTCATGCCCGGCAGCGTCGAGCGTCTCGGTGACGACCGTATCGCCGTCGGCAATATGCAGGGCCGGCTGAAGAGAGCCGATGACATTGTGAAAGCTTGTCGGAATGAAGCGGTGCGTGGTCATGAGAATACAGCTCTCGCTCGTTTCGAATATCAGGAGCCTGCGGCTGGACTGCCCGGCGGAGAGAGTTCGAGACTAGATCAGAGATTGCCTGCAATGCCAATATTCGCACACCAGGAGATGATCACGCCTCAACCGATGTCGAGGCGTGATCGGATCGACGTTCAGAATTTGAAGCTGGTGCCGACCGTGACCTTTTGCTGATTGACCTCGAAATCGCCAAGCGCCGAGCCGAAATCCTTGCGTCCGAAGTCGTCATAACGATATTCGGCGCGCATCACTATATTGTCGGTCAGGGCATGTTCCACGCCGCCGCCGGCTGTCCAGCCGATCAGAATGTCGTCCTTCTTGCCAACGCCGGGCACGTCGACTTCTCCACCGGCCGCGGCCAAACCTCCGGTTCCGTAGATCAGCGTACGGTCCAAGGCATATCCCACGCGCCCGCGCGCCGAGCCGTCCCATTTGAGGGAAACGTCGCTCCCGTCCTTCCAGTTGTAGTTGAAGTCATTCTCGATACCGAAGACGAAGGGACCGTGCTGGAAATTATATCCACCATAGATACCCGTCGAACCTCCATCCAGATCCTGCTCGGAACCGTTGAGATAGCTCGCATGTGTCGAGGTGTATCCGCCTTGAAGCCCGAGATAAAATCCCGACCAGTCGAAGGCCGACTGGGTCTGTGCCTGCTGGATGTAAGCGGGATCTTGAACCACGGCATCGGCGGCAAAAGCCGGCACGGCCGAGAAAGCCACGGCGGCCAGCGTGATTATCTTTGTGTACATTAAAGTGCCTCGTCATTTCGATGATTGGAAAGGGCGTCAGCAAACCGGCAAGTCGGCTGGGAGCGATGCATTATGCTGCGGTTCGGTGTTGCGGTTTGCGCTTTATTGTTGCGATATGTTGTGACGGGGAGCGTCTTGGAACGCGGGGCGGTCGCGCGCGATTTAATACAAGCTATTGTAATTTAAAATATATTTTAGTTCCATAACATGCATTATGCAACTTTTTCATGTAGCGGGGTGGGTTCAAGGATGAAGTGCGACCCATCGGGTGTCGCTTCACCCGCGCCCTCGCCGCTTGCCAAAATCTGCTCCGCGCAGGAACTCCCTCGTCGCCCATTTGTTTTACAGTCTGCACCACCCGGACGTTTGCCCAAGGTGCAATCGGCGACAGTGGAGCTGATCCGTGGACATGACGCGCATCCGAGAACGCATGGTGGAGCACCAGGTGTCAGGTCGTGGTATTCGCGATCAAAACGTCACCAGGGCAATGCGCCTGGTGCCGCGCGAAAAATTCGTCGCTCCAGGCTTCGAGGAATTCGCCTATGAGGATGCGCCGCTGTCGATTGGCGAGGGCCAGACAATTTCGCAGCCGTTCATCGTGGCTCTCATGCTCGAAAAGGCCGATCTGGATGCCGGCGACAAAGTGCTCGAGGTCGGAACGGGCTCCGGATACGCTTCAGCCCTCATCAGCCGGATAGCAGGCCACGTCTATTCCATCGAGCGCCATGAAAGCCTGGCGCTTCAGGCCAAGGAACGGTTCGAGAAGCTGGAATACGACAACATTGACGTTCGCGTCGGCGATGGCAGCAAGGGCTGGGCGGAAGCCGCTCCGTTCGATGCCATTATCGTTTCTGCGAGCGCACCCGAGGTGCCAAGCGCCTTGAAAGAACAGTTGACCCTCGGAGGGCGGCTGATCATTCCGGTCGGACGTAGTGAAGCGCAGCGCCTGAAACGCCTCACCCGTACCGGGGCCAACGCCTTCGAGGAAGAGGATCTCGGCGGGGTGCGCTTCGTTCCCTTGATCGGCGAAGGCGCCTGGACTGCTACGCATCCGATGTACACGGCAACGGCCCCGTCATCACCGGGAACTTTTGCGTCCGCGCTGACACTCTTTACGACCGACATCGGCCTGTCCTACGTCAAGAGGTGGTGGCCTCGCGCAGCTCATATCATCGATGGCGTTCCGACCGTTCTGGTGACGGATGGCGTCTACGACGAACGCGCGCTCAAAGGAGCCCGGCTGCAGAAGGAAGATGTCATGCAGGCAGCGCGAAGCCAGGAAGGTATCGAGAGCGTGACGGAGATAAAATCTGCCATCCTCGAAGTGAGCGGCAACATCAGCATCATCAAGAAGCAGAAATCCGGCTGACTCATTTCGAGCGGATAGCCGCCTGGGAATGCGCTTCAGAAGGACAGGTCAAGCACCCTGCCCTCGAACAGGCGGTCCCGGGAGCCTTCGAGATGCGCCTTCATCAGCCTCTGCGCATCGTCAGGCCGGCCATCGGCGATCGCCTTGTAGATGGCGTTGTGCTCTTCATAGACCTGTTCCAGCCCCTGGCGCGGGCCGAGCAGGGAGAGGCCGTGGAGATGCATGCCGACGGCGATATGGGCCTTCAGCGCATCGATCGAGGCCGTGTAATAATGATTGTTGGCGGCTTCGGTGACGGCACGATGGAACATGAAATCGGCGTCGGTGCGGTGAAGCTGATGGCTGGTCGCTTCACGCAGATCCGCAAGCGCGCTGGCGATCTTCTGGATCGCCTGCTCATTGCGGCGCTTGGCAGCGAAATAGGCCGCCGCCGGCTCGATCGTCAGGCGGAATTCGTAACAGCGCTGAATATCGGCGATCGTCTTGACTGGCGAATAGGCAAGCTGCGTCGTCGGCGATCCATGCGCGCTGACGAAAGTGCCGGCGCCCTGCCGGGCATAGACCATGCCCTGATCGCGCAGGCGCGCCAGCGCATCGCGGACGATCGGCCGCGACACACCCAGCATCGAGGCAAGCTCATGCTCGCCGGGAAGGCGTGAATCCGGCGGATAGTTTCCGCCGCGGATACGCTCGAGCAACTGGTCGAAGACGCGATCGACCAACTTGACGGCCTTGCCGCGTTCCGGCTTGCCCGGCGGGCCGGCTTCCGCGTTCAAAGATTCGCCATTCACTTCAGCCACGTCATTCTCCCCGGCGGTATCTTACTAGAGCATGATGCCGAAAAGCGTGAGCCGTTTTCGGACGACATCATGCTCTCATCCTGTTCTATGCCGCCCGATTCCAACGAACCAGTCTTAGCAAACTATCGGGCTTGCCGAAGCCCCCGGACTTCACGGCGCACCGAAAATGCCGACCATCGGCGGCCGTGACATCGAACCATGGCACGCCGGCTTCGATCTCGCCCTTCGGGGCGAGCACCCTGACCCCGAGCGCATGGAAAACGGCAAGCGCCGTGTCGCCACCCCCGAGCATCAGCATGTCAGGCCCGGTATCGTCGATAACCGTTTTGACGCCTGCCGCAAAACGGTGGGCGACCAGTGCTGCATCGGCTGCCATATCGCCGGAGCAGCGCAGTAGCGCCGGCAGCGCCATGCCCTCCCCGCCTTCGATCTCCCCCATCGGCGCGTCCACCACCATGCGCAGGACGCCCGAAGCTTCGAGCCGGTCCATCTGGGCTATGGTAATCGGGTCGCGCGAGCCGAAGGCAAATAGCGTACCTTGGGTCGCTGCAAATTCCGGCATTGGCTGTCGCTCCTCTTCGCCAAGCCGGCGGGCAAGTGCGGCGCCGAGACCCCGGGCGCCCACCGCAAGTGTCAGCCGCCAGTCATGATCGGCAACGATCTGGTCGAGATCCATATCGTCCTCCGCATCGGCAACGGCAACATTGCCCGCGCGGCCCTTGAACAGATCGGCGATCGGCAGCGGCCCGTCGACGCCGCGGCCGACGACGCAGCCCCGGTAGGTCACGCGCTCCTGATCGGGAATGGCGGGCGCCACGAGGATGGTCTCCAGGCCGAGCACCTCCGCCAGCGCCAGGCTTTCCGCCGCGACATTACCCTTCAACCGGGAGTCGATCTTCTTCATGACGATATCAGGCTTTGCGCCGCGAAGCGCCCCAGTCGCGTGGCGCACCCTCTCGGCAGCTTCGCGCTCGCCAATGGCGCGCGATGCAGTATTGACGACGACGACATCACAACCGGTGGCGACCGCATCCTGAGCAGCCTCGACATCGACGGCGACCGAAACCGAGAGGCCGGCTTCGACGAAGGGCGTGCCGGTATCGAGCGCACCCGTCAGATCATCGGCGATGATAACGGCCTTCAGCGTCATGCGGTCTGTCCGGTGTTGACGGCGTGGCAGGCGACGAGATGGCCGGGTTTCGCCTCCTTCCACGCGGGAATGATATTGCTGCAGACATCCATGGCGATCGGGCAGCGCGTGTGGAAACGGCAGCCCGACGGCGGGTTCAGCGGGCTCGGCACGTCGCCCTGCAGGATCTGGCGCTGACGCGTGCGCTCATGCTCCGGATCGGTATCCGGAACGGCCGACAGCAGCGCTTTGGTATAGGGGTGCAGCGGATTGTCGAAGAGTTCCTCGCGGGTGGCAAGTTCGGCCAGCCGCCCAAGATACATGACGCCGACGCGGGTGCTGATGTGGCGCACCACGGCGAGGTCATGGGCGATGAAGAGATAGGTCAGCCCATATTTCTCCTGCAGATCCAGCAGCAGATTGATGATCTGTGCCTGGATCGACACGTCGAGCGCCGAGATCGCCTCGTCGCAGACGATGAATTTCGGCTGGCAGGCGAGCGCGCGGGCGATGACGACGCGCTGGCGCTGGCCGCCGGAAAGCTCGTGCGGGTAACGTTGGGCAAATCGCTTGGGCAGGCCGACATCGGTGAGCAGCGTCGCCACCCTCTCCTTCAGCTCCGCCTTGGTGCAGAGCTTGTGGAAGAGGATCGGCTCGCCGATCGCTTCGCCCACCG
Organism: Rhizobium sp. BK112; assembly: GCF_014193215.1. Classification (NCBI taxonomy): domain Bacteria; kingdom Pseudomonadati; phylum Pseudomonadota; class Alphaproteobacteria; order Hyphomicrobiales; family Rhizobiaceae; genus Rhizobium; species Rhizobium sp. BK112. Next base: position 175,895 of record NZ_JACHYZ010000003.1, on the reverse strand, counting down.
TCATCCGCGGATTGAGCGTCGAATACGGATCCTGGAAGACGATCTGCAGGTCGCGGCGGAAGGGCCGCATCTGCTTTTCGTCGAGCGTCGCGAGATCCTGACCCTTGTAGACGACCTTGCCGCTGGTCGCCTTGTAGAGGTTGAGGATGGTGAAACCGGTCGTGGACTTGCCGCAGCCGGATTCACCGACAAGGCTCAGCGTCTCGCCTTCCATGATGTCGAGGTTGACATTGTCGAGCGCATAAACGGTCGCCGAACGCTCCCCGAAGGCGCCGAGCTTGACGTGGAAATGCTTGACCAGGTTTTCGACCTTGAGCAGCGGTTCGGCACCCATCATGCGGCCTCCTGCATTCTCTGGACGACGAAACAGGCGGCGCGATGATTGCTGCTGCCGCTCAGCGGTTCGAGTTGCGGCACCTTCTCGTGACAGATGTTTTCCACAAGCGGACAACGCGGCGCAAACGGGCAGCCCTTCGGCCGGCGGCCAGGCTCCGGCGGCGTGCCGCCGATCGAGCTCAACCGGCTTGCCGGCGGGTCTGACAGTTTCGGGATCGAGGACAGCAGACCGCGCGTATAGGGATGGCTCGGGCGGGCATAGAGTTCGTCGACCGGCGCGTCCTCGACCACGGTGCCGGCATAGAGCACGGCGACGCGATCGACGAGGCCGGCGATCAGCGCCAGGTCATGGGTGATCCAGACCACCGACATGCCGAGCTTGGCGCGCAGTTCCTTCACCAGATCAACGATCTGGGCCTGGATGGTGACGTCAAGCGCCGTCGTCGGCTCATCGGCGATCAGAAGTTTCGGGTTGCAGGCAAGGCCGATCGCGATCATCACCCGCTGGCGCATGCCGCCGGAAAGTTCGTGCGGATAGGCCTGCAGGCGCTCCTCCGGGCCGGGAATGCCGACCAGGCGCAGAAGCTCGACAGCGCGCGTGCGGGCTTCGGCCTTTTTCATGCCGCGGTGGTAGATCAGCGGCTCGCAGATCTGGTCGCCGACGCGCATGACGGGATTGAGCGAGGTCATCGGATCCTGAAAAACGAAGCCGATATCGCCGCCGCGCACCTTGCGCAGCTCTCGATTGGACATTGTCTGCAGGTCGCGCCCGTCGAACGTCGCCGATCCCCTGGTGACCTTGATCTTGTTCGGCAGCAGGCGCATCAGGCTCAACATGGTCAGGCTCTTGCCGCAGCCGGATTCGCCGACGACGCCGAGGGTCTCGCCCTTGTCGACATGGAGATCGATGCCGTCGACGACGACGGCCGGGCCGTTACGGCCGTCGATTTCGACGGTAAGGCCTCTGACATCGAGCAGGCGGTCGGTGCTTTTGGTGTCCATCATTTGCTGCCCCGCGGATTGAGCGCGTCGTTGAGGCCGTCGCCGAGGAAGCTGAAGGCAACCGAGGCAAGGCCAAGCACGGCCGCCGGAGCGGCGAGAAGATGCGGATAATGCTGCCAGACGCGAAGCCCGTCCGAGATCATGTTGCCCCAGCTGGGCGTCGGCGGATTGACACCCACGCCGAGGAAGCTGAAGGCGCTTTCCAGCACCATCGCCGTGCCGAGACCGGCGCTGACCGAGACGATCAACGGCCCCAGCGCATTCGGAATGACATAACGCTTGATGATGATCCAGTTCGACAGGCCGAGCGCCTGGGCCGCGGTGATATAGGGCCGGCTGCGGATCGACAGCACCTGGGCGCGGACGAGACGGGCATAGGGCGGCCAGGAGATCAACGCCATCGACCCGAAGACGAGGATGAAATCCACCCATATCGTCTGGCGGTAGAAGGGATTGAGGGTCTCGAGGTAGCGCGCCTCCATCCATTTGCTGATCGGCGATTTCAGCGAGGCGTTGATGACGACGACGAGCAGCAGGTTGGGAACCGACATCGTCACATCGGTCAGCCACATGATGGCGCGATCGAAGGGATTGCCGAAGAAACCGGCCACCGCGCCGAGCGTGAGGCCGATCACCACCGCGAAAAAGGTGACGATGACGGCGACGAGGAAAGCGGTGCGCGTGCCGAAGACCACACGGCTGAAGACGTCGCGGCCGAGATCGTCGGTGCCGAAGAGATGACTCATCGACGGCAGTGCGTTGCGGGCGTTGAGGTCCTGGCTCAGATAGTCGTAGGGCGTGAGATAGGGCCCAAAGATCGCCGTGAAGGCGAGGATCAGGACGACGACGAGGCCGAAGATGGCAAGCTTGTTGCGCTTCAGCCGGTACCAAGCGTCGCGCCAGAGGCTGACCGGCGGCTCCTCGATGGTTTCAGCGGTGGAAAGAGGGACGGCGGACATGGTCAGCGGCTCCTTCTTGAATCATTGGCGCGTGGATCGAGCAGCGGGTAGAGCACATCCACCAGCAGGTTCGACACCATCACCAGGAACGATCCGATCAGCGTGATGGCCAGAATGACCGGATAATCGGAATTGATCAGCGCCTGCACGGTCAAGCGGCCAAGGCCCGGCAGGCCGAAAACGAGTTCGACGAAGATCGCGCCGTTGACGATGGTGATCATGATCAGGCCGAGCTGGGTGACGACGGGTGTGAGCACCGGCCGCAGGATATGGCGCAGTGCCACGACGATCTCGGGCACGCCCTTGGCGCGGGCGGTCCGGACGAAATCCTCAGACAGCACCTCGATGACGGCGGCGCGCGTCTGGCGCACGATCAACGCGATCGGCTGGAAGGACAGGACGAGCAGCGGCAGCAGTATCCGGACATCGAATATGCCGCCCCAGCCGTAGGGCACGCTTGCACCCGGCAGCAGCACGATGAGGCCGACCATCAGCAGCGGACCGGCGACATAGGCCGGGATCGCCCAGAGGAAGAGCGCCGAGCCCAGAATGGCATAGTCGATGCGCGAATTCTGGTTCAGCGCCGCGATCATGCCGAGCGGAATCGCAACGACGGCTGTCAGGATGATCGAACAGAGAGCCAGCTGGAAGGAGACGGGTGCAGCCGCCGAAACCATTGCCCAGACGGAGCGGCCCGAGGTCAGCGAATTGCCGAACTGGCCGTGCAGCAGGTTCCAGATGTAAAGGCCGAACTGTTCGATGAAGGGCTTGTTGAGGCCGGCACTTTCGCGAATGGCTTCGATGCGCTGCGGATTATAGGCGACATCACCGGGCGCGCGCAGGAAGATCAGCTTGATCGGATCGCCGGCGCCATAGAAGGCCAGCGCATAGACGGCCAGCATCACCACCAGAACCGACGGAATCCAGATGGCAAACCGGGTTAGCACGTAGCGCAGCAAGGCCACCTCCCACCTGTTGTTCGATGCGTTCCCGCTTTTGGCTGCGATCGCATCTCTTCTTCTTGAAACTTGCGCGAAGGCCTTGCAGCCTTCGCGCGGGTTAGTGCCGACAGGGACGGTTTCCGCCGATCAACCGATGGAAATGTTCCAGGGTTCGACCACCTGCCAGTCGAGGTTCTTTTCCAGGCCCTTGACGTCCTTGGTGGCCCAGCGCGACATCGCCTGAGAATACCACGGGATGAAGGCCCAATCGTCGCGGAACGCCTTCTGGGCTTGCTGGGCGAGAGCGATGCGCTGCGGATCATCCGCAGCCTTGGTCGTCGCTTCGGCAAGGGCGCTGTCGACCTTGTCGTTCTTGTACCCGCCGAGCTTGTTCTGTGCGTTCGATGAGGTCGAGGCGATGGAACCCGCGAGATAAGAGACCGCATCGGGCACGCGGGTGCCGACGTCGTCGCGGAAGATCTGGACCGAGTTCTGGTCCGGACCGGCATAGGAGTCCTGCTGCGGCTTCATGTCGACGGCCGTGATGCCGAGATTCTGGCGCCACTGCTCGGCAATGAACTGGGCGGCCGCTTGAATGGCCGGCCCCGAGATGCCGACGAACAGGATCTTCGGCAGGCGCTCCGGCCCGCCATAGGTCGATTCCGCAAGCAGCTTTTTTGCGCCTTCCGGATCATAGGGATAGGGCTCGAAGCCGGAATTGTCAGCGCCCGGAACCGAATTGAGGATCTGGTCGGCCTTCTTGTGCGGCCCATCGGGATAGGACGCCTTGAACAGCCCGTCGCGATCAACCGCCATGATCAGCGCCTGGCGGACCTTCGGATCGTCCATCGGCGCACGGGAGATGTTGAACCAGAAGTGCTGGCTCGTCGGAATCAGTGGTCCTGCCGAGAATTCCGGGCCGAGATCCTGGATGATGGTCGAGGTGATGAGTTCGGTATGGGCGTTGAACTCTCCCGACTTGATCAGCGACGTCGCGCTGACATTGTCTTCGATCGAGGTGATGTCGATGCGTGCAAGCTTCGGCTTCGGCCCGAAGAAATTCTCGTTCGGCTCGAAAGAAAGCTTGCCGGCGTCGATATCGAGGCTCGTGAGCTTGAAGGGGCCGGAGAAGACCGGCTTACTATCCGGCTTGTACCAGTCGATGATCTCCTCGCCGTCGCTGCCGCGCGACTGCGATGCCTTGGTGATCGGCGCGATGTGGTTTGCGAGCCGCATGAAAAAGATCGGATCGGCGGCAGCCAGCGTCACGACGACCGTTCCCTCGTCGGGGGTCGCGACACCCGTCAGCTCGTTGCCGGAGCCGGCAGCGATTTCGGCGTAACCCTTGACCTTGCTCAGCACCTGGTCGGCGCGCTGGTTCTTGGTGTTCGGCATCGAGGCGACTTCCCACGATCCCTTGACGTCGGCCGCGGTGATCTTGCTGCCGTCGGAGAAGACGGCCTTGGGTTCGATCTTGAAGGTCCAGACGGTGTTGTCGGCCGATTCCCAGCTGGTGAAGACGTAAGGCTTGATATTGCCTTGGCTGTCGAAATACATCGGCGAGGCCCACCAGATCGAATTCCAGCGGAACGTCCTGCCGCCGCCGCGCAGCGGCGACCAGTCCTGGTCGAAGGCCGGATGCGCGACCTTCAGCACCTGGCCTTCATCGGCCATCACGATGCGGGCATTCATCCCGAACACGGTCAGGCCGACGCCGGCCGCAAGGCCGAGCTTCAGCGCGTTGCGACGCGATAGATTGGTTTTATCCGTTTGGTCAAAAGACATGGCATTCCCTCCCACGGTGAATTCGGCAGCGCTCTCCCTGCACCTGCCAGGCGCAGCACAATCCGTCCCGTATCGTTCTCTCGTTATTGTAAATATGTCAACAAAAAATCGTTATTTTGATCCGAACAAAATTTCGTTGTAAAAATATATAAACAATAACAGATAGATAAGTTTTCTAATCTGCACCGCAGCACTTTGTCTTCTTGACAAAATGGCCGCAATGGAAAAGTTCTTTGCACTCCATCACGACAGATGAATGACATTTCCATGCGCCATCGGGCGGTTCATCGCCCCCAGACAGGACGCGCCGAGGAGGGCGAAATGAGCCATCACAGGATTACAGGCGTTTTCAGCGCATCGGCAACGCCGCTGACGGCAGACAATACACCTGATCTCGCCCTTTTCACCGATCATTGCCGGCAGTTGCTGGCCGAGGGATGTCATGGCGTGGCGCTGCTCGGCACGACGGGCGAGGCCAATTCCTTCTCCGCAGCCGAGCGCCGCACGATTCTGGAAGCGGCATTGAAGGCCGGCATTCCGGCCGACAGGCTTTTGCCGGGCACCGGTGTCGTCGCCATCCCCGAGACCGTGGAGCTGACCCGGCACGCGCTGTCGCTTGGCGTGACCAAGGTGGTGATGCTGCCGCCCTTCTACTACAAGGGCGTCACCGACGATGGGCTCTTCGCCGCCTATTCGCAGGTGCTGGAAAAAGTCGCCGATACCCGCCTGCAGGTCATCCTCTATCATATCCCGCAGGTCTCCGGCGTGCCGCTCTCCCTTCCGCTGATCGGCCGGCTGATTGCCGCCTTCCCGGAAACGGTCGTCGGCATCAAAGAATCTGCGGGTGATTTCAACAACATGCAGGCAATCATCGCCGCCCATCCCAGTTTTTCGGTGCTGGCGGGCGCCGATCCGCTGCTGCTGCCGCTCTTGAAGGCGGGCGGGGCCGGCTGCATCACCGCCACCTCCAATCTCGTGGCGAATTCGCTGCGCACTGTCTACGACCATGTCCATGACGAGACGCGTGCTGGCGATGTCGAGGCGGCGCAGGCCCGCATCAACGCCTATCGCACGCTGTCCAATTCCTACGTCCAGATCCCCACCATCAAGGCAATGGTGGGGCTGAAAACCGGCAATCCCGCCTGGAGGCGCACGCGCGCGCCGCTGATGCCGCTCGGCGATGCCGACTATGCCGCACTCGCCGATAGCTACGCCAAGCTGCCTTGAGGAGATCCGTCATGCGTTTTACCGGCCTGCCTCCGGAAGCCGTTCCTGCCCTGATGACAGGGGCCATCGCCCCTCACCCCACGATCGAGGGCCGCGCCGAGGCCTACCTGCCCTCCCCTTGCATCCAGAACCATGCGGCCAATCTTGCCTTTCTGCCAGACGGCACGCTGACCTGCGTCTGGTTCGGCGGCACCATGGAGGGCATGGGTGACATCTCGATTTACATGTCGCGGCTGGCGCCCGGCTCCGAGTGCTGGTCCGCACCGGAAAAGATGAGCGACGATCCGCAGAAATCCGAGCAAAATCCGTTGATTTTCAATGCTCCGGACGGAAAGATCTGGCTGCTCTATACCTCGCAGACCTCGGGCAATCAGGACGGTTCGATTGTCAAATGCCGGATTTCAAGTGATGGCGGCCGGAGCTTCGGCGCTGTCCGAATCCTCTGTGACAGCCCCGGCACCTTCGTTCGCCAGCAGATCGTCGTCAATGGCAGGGGCGACTGGCTGCTTCCGGTATTCCGCTGCGTCGGCCTGAACGGCCAGCGCTGGAGCGGCGATGCCGACACGGCTGCCGTGCTGACGTCGCGCGATGGCGGCGCGAGCTGGCAGATGCGGGACATTCCGGACAGTGTCGGCGCTGTACATATGAACATCCTGCCGCTCGGCGGCGACGAGATGATCGCCTTCTATCGTAACCGTTTCGCCGTAAACATCCTGTCGAGCCGATCTTCCGATGGTGGCGAGACCTGGAGTGCGCCCGAAGCCACCGACCTGCCGAACAACAACTCCTCGATCCAGGCCACGATCCTGAATTATGGAGCAATCGCAATGGTTTACAACCATTCGAATGCCGGCATGTCGGATGCGCGGCGCCAGTCGCTCTATGATGAAATCGAGGGTGGCGCTGCCGGCGAGACCGTCGTTGCAGCCGATGGCGGCCGCAAAGCCATTTGGGGTGTTCCGCGGGCGCCGCTGAGCCTGGCGATATCGCGGGATGGCGGCAAGAGCTTTCCACACCACATCGACCTCGATACCGGCGACGGCTTCTGCCTCAGCAACAATTCGAAGGATTCGCTGAACCGCGAATTCTCCTATCCCTCGGTCCTCCAGGGTCACAACGGCACGCTCCATATCGCCTACACCTACTACCGGCGCGCCATCAAATATGTCAGCCTCGCCCCGCAATCCCTGCCGTGAGCAAAGCGGCAGCCGGAAAATTGTAAACCTGCATCCAATCGCACGCGAAAGATACAGGATACAACGGCCGCCGATCGGCAGCGGGATGGTAGTTGACAACAGGATCGGATTATTCACCGCCGTCGGCGTGGCGGCCGGCCCTTTGCGCCGAACTGCAGTCGCCATCGATATGGAATCCATAACCCACTGATATATTTATTGATACTGACACGGAACCCCCGTCTCAAGGCGCGGCAAGCCCATATCTGCCGATAAAAATCTCCACCCTTTGGAATGCCGGCTTGACTTTGATCTTACAACTTTACATTAAAGAGAGCGACGATATTGCAGGGAGGACTGGTTCATGGCCAGCTTGGGTTCGCCAATCACGATCGTTCGGCCGCATCTGATCGAATTCGGCGTCGGCACGGCGGGAAAGCTCGGCAAATGGGCCGCCGATAAGGGCTATCGGCGCACACTTGTCATCTCCGATGCCTTCAACGCCTCGCGCATCGACGTGCTGGAGCTGAAGGGTGAGGTGGCAGTCTTCTCCGATGTGATGCCTGAACCGGATACGGCCAATCTCGAAAAGGTCCTGGCGGCGGCAAACGCCGCCAATGCCGAGCTGGTCGTCGGCTTCGGCGGCGGCAGCGCCATGGATCTGGCAAAACTGGCGGCCGTGCTTGCCGGCTCCACGCAGACGCTGCATGAGGTCGTCGGCCCGAACAGGGTGCATGGGCCGCGCAAGGTCGCTCTCGCCCAGGTGCCGACGACATCGGGCACCGGCAGCGAGGCCGGCATCCGCGCGCTGGTCACCGATCCCGCCACGATGGCAAAGCTTGCGGTGGAAAGCCTGCACATGCTGGCCGATATCGCCGTCATCGATCCGGCCTTGACCTTCAGCGTGCCTGCCCGCACGACGGCCGCCACCGGCGTCGACGCGATGGCCCATTGCGTCGAGGCCTTCACCAACCGCAAAGCCCATCCGATGGTCGATATCTATGCGATCGAGGGAGCGCGCCTCGTCGGCAAATATCTCGCCCGCGCCGTCAAGGACGGCAACGACGCCGAGGCGCGCGCCGGCCTGTCGCTCGCCTCGCTTTACGGCGGCTTCTGCCTGGGCCCGGTCAACACCGCCGGCGGCCATGCGCTCGCCTATCCCCTCGGCACCCGCTGGCACGTGGCCCATGGCGCGGCCAATGCGCTGATCTTCCCGCATGTGCTCGCCTTCAACACGCCGGCTGCCCCGGAAAAAACGAAGGCGGTGATGGAAGCGCTCGGTTACGAGACCTCGGAGAATATAGCATCCGTCTTCGATGCGGCTTACGCTTTCTGCGCCGAGCTCGGCATCGAGATGAAGCTCTCCGGCCTTGGCGTGCCGGAGAGCGATCTCGACGCCATGGCCGACGACGCCTTTGCCATTCGCCGCCTGCTCGATAACAATCCGCGCGACCTCTCGCGCGCCGACATTCGCTCGATTTACGCCGCCGCTTTTTAGGCGGCAAAGTTTTCAGAAGGGACCCGCTCGATGGACAGGAATGCGAAAGTCGCCGTGACGCTGGGCGATCCGGCCGGCGTCGGCCCCGAAGTGATCGTTAAGGCCTTGGCAGCCCTTCCGAGGGAGGAGCGCCGCGATTTCGTCATTGTCGGCAATGTCGAAGCACTGGAACGCGCCGACAGCGTCACCGGCGCCGGACTGAAATTCGGCCCTGCCGATGCCGCCGGTGACGACAGGATCGCTGTCGACGAAGTCCCGCTCGGCGCTGATCTACCCGAAATCGGCAAGGTCAGCCCCGTCGCCGGCGATGCCTCGGTGCGCTATATCACCCGCGCCGTCGATCTCGCCATGTCAGGGCAAGCCGATGTCATCGTCACTGCGCCGATCAACAAGGAAGCGATGAACCTCGCCGGCCATCACCATGACGGCCATACCGGGCTGCTTGCGCATCTCACCGGCTCGAAAAGCTCCTTCATGCTGCTGGCCTCCGAGCGGCTGAACACCATCCACGTCTCCACCCATATTTCGCTGAAGGGCGCGATCGAGCGCGCCAAGACCGAGCGGGTGCTGGCGACCATCGAAGCCGGTCACAGGCACTTCCTGCGGCTCGGCCGCAAGGCGCGTATCGCCGTCGCCGGCCTCAACCCGCATTGCGGCGAAAACGGCCTGTTCGGCACCGAAGATATGGAATTCCTGGCACCGGCCGTCGAGCAGGCGCAGGCAAAAGGCATCGACGTCGTCGGGCCGATCTCGGCCGATACGGTGTTTGCTCGCGCCTATAACGGCGCTTTCGATCTGGTCATCGCCCAGTATCACGACCAGGGCCATATCCCGATCAAGCTCGTCGCCTTCGAGACGGCAGTGAACGTCTCGCTCGGCCTGCCGATCGACCGCGTCTCGGTCGACCACGGCACCGCCTTCGACATCGCCGGCACCGGCAAGGCCAACCACGTCAACATGCTATCGGCCATCGCCTATGCCAGGCTGATGGCCCGCTCGCCGCGGCGGGAGGTGTGATTGCGGCAATCCGGGAGAAATGCGGCGCCGGTCGTCACCGAAACGTTGATTGCACCCTCAACCCATCACATGCCGAACAAACGGCGATCCCAGAAGACGGGTTGGTGGAGGCTCGCGGTGATCGAGGGGAATTCCGGGTGGGCCGGGTTGATCAATATGTTGCGGTCGACGCGGGCGGCGACGCTTGGCACCAGCAGGATGACGCTGCGTTTTTCCTGGCACCATTTTTCGCCGAAAGCCTTGCTGACAACAGCCGGCATGCTGTCCCAGCCGGGCAGCGCGGGCTCGGAGAAGACCTCGTAGCTTAACCCACGCGGTATTGTGATCGTCACATAGTGCTGGTTGGGCGGCAGCCGCCCGCTGCCGTGAACGAGCTTTTCGAGCAGCGCCGTCGAATAATGCTCGCTGGTGTAGATGATCGGGCTGCCCGATGTGTTCCACCGTCCCGGCGCGATGGTCGAGCCGGTGGCGTCGAAGATCGGATAGGTTCCGGCGGGATCGCCGATGCGGACGGATGTCAACGTCCGGTCGAGATGCTGTGCGCTCACGCAGCGCTGCCGTATTTCAGGCTTCCGAGGATATCGAGTACCAGCTCGCCGCCGATCTCGCTCTGGATGACCACGTCGATCGGCCGCCTGTCCTCCAACATTGCATGCGGGCGAAACAGGAAGTCGCGCGCCTCAGCCTCGCTCTGCCAGACATCGAGTGCAAGGCCCCAGACACGGGCAAGACGGGCGAGCTTTATGCCCTCGTCGGAAGAGAGCCGATGCTTGGACTTGCGCCGCTCATAGGTGGCCTTCGGAACGAGGCGGTATTTGAACTGGACATCATCGGGCGCCAGAAGCAGCGCCATGCGATCGAGCGCCTTGACCGGCAAGCCTTCTTCGATGCTGGAGAGCAGGCCGAAGGCCGAACGCGATGCCGGTTCCCTGGCAGGCAATCCGAGAACATCGGCGATGAGCGCAAATCCCATCATGATCATGGATCCTTTTCACTTGAGGTTATATTTAGTCTCAAGTGATACAATGTTCAATAGCGCCGATCCGGCTTATCTTCGATAGCTGCCAAATATCTGCGTCTGCGTGATCGGCATCTGGGCATGAGTTCGGACTGGTGGTTCGTTCGTACCGGGGCTTCAGCTTTGCCCCTGATGCAGCCGACGGAAAATCCGCTCGATCTGGGCAACGACGGCGAAAAAGACGATGCCGGAGAGAGAAGCGAGCACGACGGCGGCAAAGAGCCTTTCCGCCTGATAGTTGAATGTCGACTGGATGATGACAGCACCCAGCCCCTGGTTCGAGCCGATCCACTCCCCGACGATCGCGCCGATCACACAGGTGGTTGCCGAAATGCGCAATGATGCAAAGAGCAAGGGGGCGGACCGTGGTGCGCGCAGGCGCCAGAACGTTTCCCATCCGCTCGCCGAAAGCACATGCATCAGGTCAAGCTCGCTCGCAGTCGCCAGATTGAGGCCCCGGGCGGTATTCACCAGGGTTGGGAAGAAGCAGATGAGAGCGGCGATGATGATCTTCGGAAGCATGCCGAGGCCGAAGATGAGGATGATGATCGGCGCGAGCGCCAGCACCGGGATGGTGTTGAAGAGCAGGACGACGGGAAAATAGGCGGCCTGGAACCGCGGATTATAGACAAAGGCAATCGCCATGATCACGGCGAGACCGTTGCCCAGGAGGAAGCCGAGACCCGCCTCCCCCCATGTCGGAACGGCATTCGACAGCAGGAAGCGCCATTCGATGCCAAGCGTGCGCAGGATCGCCAGCGGCGTGGGAACGATATAACTGGGAATACCGAGAGCCGGCACCAGCCATTGCCAGGCGAGAAGCAATGAGAGGGCACCGATAACAGGAAGGCCGATCGCCTCGATGATGGATAACGGACGGTGCGTCATGCAGCCGAACTCCCCTCCTGCAGCAATTGGCGCAGACGGGCGGCGGTCTCCTGGACATCGAGGCTCTCACGCCGACAGAGGCCGCGCTCGTCTTTCAGCGGCGCAAGGTCGATCAGCGCCTGGACGCGGCCCGGATTGGCGGCCAGGACCAGCACGCGTCCGCCGAGATAGATCGCCTCGATGACGCTGTGAGTGACGAACAGGATGGTCGTGCCGGTCCGGCGCCAGACGTCCAGAAGCTCGTCGTTCAGTCGTTCGCGGGTGATCTCGTCGAGCGCACCGAAGGGCTCGTCCATGAGCAGGATATCCGGCTCGCATTGAAGCGCACGCGCTATGGCGACGCGCTGGCGCTGTCCGCCGGACAATTGATGCGGATAGCGGTCGGCCAGATGCGACAGGCCGACCAGCTCGATCCAATGGTCGGGCCGCGGATCGACAGATCGCGAGACGCTCTTCTTCCCCACCTGGAGCGGTAGAGCGACATTCTCCCTCACGGTCCGCCAGGGCAACAGCGTTGCGTCCTGAAAGACGAAGGCGACCTCGCGCCGCCGGCGCGCCTCCGAAGCTGTCCTGCCGAGCACCGACAGCCGCCCGTCAAGCGGCGGAAGAAGATCCGCCACCGCACGCAGGAAGGTCGACTTGCCGCAACCGGAAGGGCCGAGAATGGTCAGAAACTCACCCCTGCCGACGCTGAGGTCGACGCCGGACAGAATGCGGGTCGTCTCGACAGCGCCGGCATAGCCGACAGCCAGATCCTTGGTTTCGATGGCCGCTGCTTCAGGCAAATCCGCTCTCACGCAATCTTCGGGCGGTCGCCCGCCGTCATGTCCAGTATCTCAGTCGTATAGCAATCCTCCAGCTTCGGAGCGCCGCTCTTGAACTGACCGATCTTGTCATAGACGGAAATCTGCTCGGCAAGCGCGGCCGGATCGAAGCTGCCCCAGCCATCCTTGCCGGTCGCAGCGTCGAAGCTCAGCGACAATATGCGCGGCACGGTCTGCAGCTCTACGGCAAGATCGAGCTGCGGATAGGCCTCGACTGTCAACTTCACCGCCTCTTCGGGATGTTCATGCGTCCAGGCCCAGCCCTTGGCGACCGCACGCAGCACCTTTGCCAGCGTCTCGGCGTTGCCGCTCACGGCATCGTCGGTGGCGAAATAGACATTGGCATAGGATGGCAAGCCTGTGTCCTTCATCATCAGATCGATGCGGTCGGGGCCGATGACGGAAAGGGCCTGCGTGTTGGTGATCCATCCGGTGACCGCATCCACCTGGCCGGTCATCAGCGGCGTCATGTCGAAGCCGATATTGGTGATGGTCAGGCTCGAGGGGTCGATATTGTTCTTCAGCAGGATGGCATCGAGCACATAACGGGCGGTCGGCTGGATGCCGATGCGCTTGCCAACCATATCCTTGACGGTGCGGATCGGCGCCTTGGGCAGCGAATAGAAGGCGAAAGGCGCCATGCGGAAACCGCAGGCGAAGATCTTGATCGGCACGCCGGATGACCGGGCAAGAAGGAGCTGTGCCGAATCCGAGAATTGGCCGAGCTGCGCATCACCCGTGATCACAGGCGGCACCGTTGCCGAATTGGGACCGCCGGGGGAAAACTCGACGTCGAGACCCTCGGCCTCAAACAGGCCTTGCTTGACGGCAACGATATCGCCGATCTGTCCGTTGCTCATCAGCCAATCATATTTGATGACGACTTTGGATGCGGCGGCGTTCGAATGACGCGGTACGAATACGCTGATCCCCGCCGTCGCCGCGGCGAGAGCAAAGGCTCCGCCCTTCAGGACGGTACGCCTGCCGACCACGATTTGTTTGTCATCCCCGTTCATTTGCTTGCCTTCCCCTTGTTGGTTTGTCGGACGGCTGGCTGGGCCGCTTATGCTCGTTGCCGCGGGTCGATGTCGCCGATCGGGCCGCCTTCAGACCACGCATAGATCTCCCAGAGATTGTCGTCGGGATCAGCGAAATAGCAGCATCGCGCATTCCAGACGTAATTCTGCGGCGGCGCGTGGAAGAGCACGCCCGCAGCCTTCAGCTCCACATAGGCAGCATCGACCTGCTCTGGCGAGGCAAGCTCGATGGCCGCGCAGGCCTTGTGCACGCCCGGAGGAGCCCGGCGGTTTGAGACACCGGTATTCTCGGCGATATGCGCGATCTCCCAGAGCGCCAGCGTCACGCCAGCCCCTTTGAAATCGGCAAAGCCCGGAGCGCGGCGCCGCGGCTTGAAGCCAAGCCGCTCGACATAGAAGGCCGACGCTCTTTCGATATCCTCGACCAAAAAACAGATATCGGTAATCGGATTGGTTTGGGCAAAAGCGGTCATGCAGGCCTCCTGATGGGAAGAGCCTCGCAGACCGCAGCCTCAAGAGATTTCAAATTCGTGCGATTATCTTTCGCAAAATTGCTGATTTGCCATCGGCGGGCGCCGGCTCAAAGACGGACCGAACGCTGGTATTCCTTCGGTGTCGCCCCCATCAGACGCCGAAAGACGCTGGAGAAATGCGCCTGGCTGGAAAAGCCTGTGGTATAAGCGATGTTTGCAAGCGTCTCCTTGCCATCGGCAAGGTAAAGTCGCGCCCGCTCGATCCTGCGTTCGAGGACGAAGCGATGCGGCGCCATGCCCGCCGCCCGTTTGAATTCCCGACTGAAGTGAAAGGGGCTCATATGGGCCACACCGGCCAGCTCCTCAACACTCAAATCGGATTTGCCAAGCAGGTCCTCGATGTAATCGATCACGCGCCGGAGATTCTCCGATGTCAGCGGACGATCGCCGGCTTCAGGTTTGGCGCCCAGCAGTTTTACAACACAACAGGCGAGCGCCATTCCCAGATGCTGCATCAAAAGCGGGTCGTCGCGCCCAGTCTTCTCGGCGGCAAATGCAAGAGAAAGCGCAACCTGCAGCGTTGTCGGATCCGTCGTCGCGCTCAGCGCATCACTATCCCAATGCTCGGGATCGAAGCGAGAACCCCCGATGCCGCTGTAGAGCGCCGGTGACTGGAAGATCGAGATATAATCCGCCGCATCGCCCTCGACCTCAAGGACCGTGGCAGCCGGTTGAAATCCCAGAGTGAAGGGCGGCCTCTCAACTTTGCAGAATGCCCCGCTTCCAAACCGATAGGCATATTTGCCGTGCGCCGTACGGTTGATCGAAATTCTATGAAGCGAGCCCCTTGAAACCATTTGCCCCGCGGCACTGCGATAGGTCTCGACGATCATGTCGCGTTGAACGAAGGCCTTGTAGCCTCCGAGGGATGGCCGGCTTATTGAGAAAATCTGCGGATCGATATCGGGCATTGTTTCATTCTCCCTGACAGGGAGAGAGGCAAGTTGCGCGCCAAATGGAAGCCAAGCTTCGCGCTGGATATCAACGTCGTGGGATAAAACCCGACCGCGCCCATGTAAATCGTGATTTTATGACTGCTGTCGCGCCACACGGCACCACGGCCTGGCAGGCGTTCACCCTCGGCAAATCTGGTCGCATGCGCAAGAATTATGCAGTGCGTGTTTCTTCCTGATCGGTGGCCGTGGACTGTCGACTCATCTGATCGCTCTCAAAACCGCCGAGACATCCGAAATCATTCCCGGTCATGGGAAACCGCAGCCAGGGATCAGCTTTCGTTCCCTCCACTCTTTTCCCCGGAGATCGTTCTTTTGGAAATTCGTTCCTCCTCATCCGCATTAATCCATTTAATCTATAGACATAATTAATTGGAGAGAATGGCAATGAGCATCGAAAAATCCGGAAGCGGTCTCGGAAGACGAGACCTGTTGAAACTGTCCGCCGCGGCCGGGGTTGCCGTCGCCGGTGCCTCGCTCATCGGGCAGAAGCCGGTTTTTGCAGCCGAAGAGCTGTCGCTGAAAGGCAAGCGCATCGCCATCAGCGCCACCGGCACCGATCACTTCTTCGACCTGCAGGCCTATAATGCCCAGATCGAAGAGGTAAAGCGCCTCGGCGGCGAGCCCATCGCCGTCGATGCCGGGCGCAATGACGGCAAGCTGGTTTCGCAATTGCAGACGCTAATCGCCCAGAAGCCGGATGCGATCGTCCAGATCCTCGGTACGCTCAGCGTCATCGATCCCTGGCTGAAGAAGGCGCGCGATGCCGGGATCCCGGTTTTGACCGTCGACGTCGGCTCGACCAATTCGATCAACAACACGACTTCCGACAATTGGGGCATCGGCAAGGACCTGGCGCTACAGCTCGTCTCCGATATCGGCGGCGAAGGCAATATCGTCGTCTTCAACGGCTTCTACGGCGTCACCCCCTGCGCGATCCGCTACGACCAGCTGGTCAATGTCGTCAAATATTTCCCGAAGGTGAAAATCCTCCAGCCGGAACTGCGCGACGTCATCCCAAACACCGTGCAGGACGCCTTCACGCAGATCACGGCCATCCTCAACAAATATCCGGAAAAGGGTTCGATCAAGGCGATCTGGTCGGCCTGGGACATTCCGCAGCTGGGCGCGACTCAGGCTCTGACGGCCGCCGGGCGGACCGAGATCCGCACCTACGGCGTCGACGGCAGCCCGGAAGTGCTGCAGCTCATCGCCGATCCGAATTCGCCGGCCGGCGCCGATGTCGCCCAGCAGCCGGCGGAAATCGGCCGCACCGCCATCCGCAACGTCGCCAAGCTGCTCGCCGGCCAGACCCTGCCGCGCGAAACCTATGTTCCGGCGCTGCTCGCCAACAAGACCAATGTCGGCGAAGTCACCAAGAAACTCGGCATCGGCTGACACTGAACGCGAGCGATCCGGCCCTGCCGGATCGCTCGGAATCTGCCCGCCCGGAGAGATCGACATGACGGCCATTTCGTTGAAGCAGCCGGTCACGGCACGCAACGACATCATCCGCTTCGAAGGCATCGTCAAGCATTTCGGCGGGGCGCAGGCGCTTGCCGGCGCGTCGCTGATCGTCAGGCGCGGCACCATCCACGGTCTCGTCGGCCAGAACGGCGCCGGCAAGTCGACGCTGATCAAGCTGCTGGCCGGTCTTCACCAGCCGGATGGCGGCCGGATCGAGATCGAAGGGCGTACATTCGACAGGCTGACGCCGCATCTTGCCGAAGAGCTCGGCATCCACTTCATTCACCAGGATCGGCTGCTGGTGCCGACCTTCACCGTCGGCGAAGCCCTGTTCCTCGGCCGGGAACCGCGCATATCTGGCACGCCGTTCCTCGACCGGCGACTGATGCAGCGGCGCGCATCCGACATTCTCAACGACTATTTCGGTATCCGCTTGCCGAACAGCGCGCTGATCGGCGAATTGTCGACCGCCGAAAAGCAGATCGTGCAGATCACCCGCGCCCTCCTCAATCAGCCGAAAGTGCTCGTCTTCGATGAGCCGACCGCCGCCTTGGTGCGCCGCGAGGCCGATATCCTCTTCCGGCTGATCCGTCGTCTGCGCGACGAGGGCGTCACCATCATCTATATCTCGCATTACCTGAACGAAATCGAAGAGCTCTGCGACCACGTCACCGTGCTGCGCAATGGGCTTGATGTCGCCTCCCTGCCGATCGGGGACACCTCGGCCGGTGCGATTGCGCGGCTGATGGTCGAGCGCGACATCAAGGAGATGTTCCCGAAGCCACAGGTGACGCCTGGCGAGGAAATCCTCAAGGTCGAGCAACTGTCGGCGCCGGGGAAATATAGCGACGTCAGTTTCACGCTTCGCCGCGGCGAGGTGCTCGGCCTCACCGGCCTGCTCGGCTCCGGCGCCAAGGAGCTGGTCCGCGCGCTCTTCGGTCTGGAGACAGCGGCGTCCGGCCGTATCGAGGTCAGCGGCAAGGCTGCCCGTTTCACCAATCCAACGCAGGCGACCGGGCGCGAGATCGCGCTGGTGCCGGAAGACCGGCGACGCCACGGCATCGCGCTCGACCTCAGCGTCGCGGAAAATATCAGCCTTTCCAGCCTTGGCCGTTTCACCCGTTTCGGCTTTCTCGATCGCAAACGCGAACGGGACGAAGCCGATGCCCTGATTAGTCGGCTGCAGGTGAAAACCAATGGGCGCGATGCCCTGCTGCGCACGCTTTCAGGCGGCAACCAGCAGAAGATCGCCATCGCCAAATGGCTGAGCCGCCGCTCCGAGGTCTATCTCCTCGACGAGCCGACGGTCGGCGTCGATATCGGCTCCAAGGTCGAGATCTATACGCTGATCGGCGAACTCGCGGCGCGCGGCGCCGGTGTGATCGTGCTGTCTTCGGATCTGCCCGAACTCGTCGGCATCACCGACCGCATCCTCGTGCTCTTCCGCGGGCGGGTGGTGCGGGAATTCATCTCGTCGGAGACCACGGCGGATGCCGTGCTGGCGCAATCGACCGGATCATCCGAGGGACAACGCCATGTCGGCTGAAGTGGAATTCGCGCCTTCCGGTTTGTCTGCTGCGGAACCGCCTCCCCGGCCGGCCGGCAATATTGCAGCGGCCGCGCTACGCTTCGGATCGTTGATCGCCTTCGCCGCCATTCTGATCGTCTTCTCGCTGACTGCACCCTATTTCCTCAGCATCGGCAATATCGGTAATGTGCTTGGCCAATCGGCCATCTCAGGCGTGCTTGCCATCGGTCTGACGATCGTGCTGATCGCCGGCGGCTCCAATGTCGTCACCGGCGGCATCGACCTGTCGCTCGCCGCCAATATGGGTCTCAGCGCCGCAGTCTATGCGAGCCTGACGCAGCTCGGCTACGGCGACGCGACGGCGATTGCGGCGGCGATCTTGACCGGGGCGCTAATCGGCACGGTGAATGCCATTGCCGTCGTCTATGCCGGCATCGTGCCACTGCTTGCCACGCTTGCCGTCATGAACGTCGTCGCCGGCCTGGAATTGGTGCTGACCGGCAATACCGTCCTGCCGGCCTCGACGCCCTTCCTCTCAGCGCTTTCGGCCTCGGATCCTTTCGGCATACCGGTTCTTGCCTATGTGCTCCTCGGCTTCACGGCGATCGCGACGGCGATCGTGCAATATACTCCGCTCGGCCTGCGTCTCTATGCTGTCGGTGAGTTTCCGGATGCGGCGCGTGCCGCCGGCCTGCCGCTTCGCCGGCTACTATCAGGTGCCTTCGTCGCCAGCGGCCTCTCCGGCGGCATCGCCGGCATCCTGTCGGTTTCCTATCTGAGCGGCAGCACGACCGGTTCCGGCGAGATGCTGCTGCCGGTCGTCGTAACGGCCCTGCTCGGCTCGGTCTTTTCGCGTCGGCTGGTTCCGACAGTCACCGGGACGCTGCTTTCGGCCCTTTTGGTCGGCTTCCTGGTCAACGGTTTCCAGCTGCTGAATATTTCGAGCACCCTGGTCAGCGGCGTCCAGGGCGTGCTCATTCTCATCGTCGTTTCCGCGACGACGCTGCTGCGCCGGCAGGAGGTCTGACCATGTCGCTCCATACCCCTACCCCCGCTACGACAGGCTTGCCGCGTCTGATCGCCGGCGGCCTGGTGCGTTATGGGCTGATCCTCGCCCTGGTTGCGGTATTCGCCGCCTTTTCCCTGACAACGCCGACATTCACAACGCTGGCGAACCTGCAGAGCATACTGGTCAACAATTTCACGCTGCTTGCCATCGTCTCCATCGCCATGACCTTCGCCGTCGCCTCGGGCGGCATCGATCTTTCCGTGGGAACGGCAATGGATTTCGCCAGCTTCGCCTTCGTTTCGCTGGTTCTCGCCGGGCAGCCGGTGGCACTCGCCGCGCTCGCAGGACTGGCGGCCGGGGCGGTCGTCGGCGCCTTCAACGCGCTCTTGATCTCCGGGATCGGCGTGTCGCCGTTCCTCGCCACGCTCGGCACGCTGTTCATCGGCCGCAGCGTTCAACAACTGCTGACCAATGGCGGCAATCCGGTCTATCTGCCGCCGAACGGCGTGCCGGAGGCCTTCCGCTTCCTCGGCCACGGCACGGTCGCCGGCTTTCCGGTGCCGCTGGCCGCGGCCATCATCGTCATCGCAGCCGCAGCGGTGGTTTTTGCCCGCACGCGTTTCGGCCGCGTCATTCTGTCGATCGGCATCCAGCCGGGCGTCGTGCGCTATTCCGGCATCGCAGCGCCGGCCCATGTCGCGGTGACCTTCATCCTGGTCGGGCTGATCGCGGCCATCGCCGGCCTGATCCTGACGGCAACCGTCACCACCTACATTCCATCCTCCGGCAATGCCTTCCTGCTCAATGCCATCGGCGCCACCTTCATCGGCACGACGCTCAGCCCGCTCGGGCGGCCGAATGTCGGCGGGACCGTCCTCGGCGCGCTGCTGCTCAGCATCGTCGCCAACGGGCTGCTGCTGACAGACCTGAACTTCTATTGGCAGCAGGTCGGCACGGGAACGCTGATCTTTGCCGTGCTGGCCCTGAGCTTCATCAACAGAAAGGCTGCCGGCGGCGCGTAAGAGCCGGAAGCGGTTCTATCCCGCCGAGGCGTCCGAAATCATTCTGGAGACGGCATTCTTCCAGCCGATGATCTTGGTCTGCCGCTCGGTCTCCTCCATCGAAGGGCTGAAGCGGCGGTCGCAGGCCCAGGCCTGCGCAAACTCCCGCCTGCCGGGCCAGATGCCGGCTTTCGAGCCGGCAAGCCAGGCAGCACCCAGCGCCGTCGTCTCGCGGATCGCCGAGCGGTCGACGGGGTTCCCCGTCATGTCGGCGAGGCACTGCATGGTCCAATCCGAAGCCGCCATGCCGCCATCGACACGCAGCACCGTTTCCAGCTGGTTGACGCCCCAGTCCTTCTTCATCGCCACCAGCAGATCGAGCGTCTGGTAGGCGACGGATTCGAGCACGGCGCGGGCAAATTCCGCCGGCCCGCTGTTTCGGGTCAGGCCGAAGATCGCGCCGCGCGCGGCCGGATCCCAATAGGGGGCGCCGAGGCCGGTGAAGGCCGGAACGATATAGACCTGCTGTCCGGGGTCGGCCTTGGCCGCAAGCACCCCCGCCTCCGACGCCTGGCCGATGATGCCGAGGCCATCGCGCAGCCATTGCACGGCGGCGCCGGCGATGAAGATCGAGCCTTCGAGCGCATAGGTCGTCTCGCCGTCGAGCCGGTAGGCGATCGTCGTCAGCATCCGGTTGGAGGAGGAAACACGGTCCCGGCCGGTGTTCAGC
Source organism: Rhizobium sp. BK112 (assembly GCF_014193215.1). Classification (NCBI taxonomy): domain Bacteria; kingdom Pseudomonadati; phylum Pseudomonadota; class Alphaproteobacteria; order Hyphomicrobiales; family Rhizobiaceae; genus Rhizobium; species Rhizobium sp. BK112. The sequence goes on along the minus strand of NZ_JACHYZ010000003.1, from coordinate 154,967 downwards.
AGGGCAAAGCAGCCGGTGCCATAGGTGGATTTCATCATGCCGGGCTCGAAGCAGGCATTGCCCATCGCCGCCGCCTGCTGGTCGCCGGCAACGCCGAGGATCGGAAGCTCCGCACCGAGCAGCGCCTTGTCGACGCGGCCGAAATCATCGGCGCATTCCCTGACCTCGGGAAGCACCGCAGGGGGAATACCGAGAATGCCGAGAAGCTCCTCGTCCCAGGCACCGTCATCGATATTGTAGAGCAGCGTTCTCGATGCATTGGTCGCATCGGTGGCATGCACACGGCCGCCCGTCAGATTGTAGATCAACCAGCTGTCGATCGTGCCGAAGCAGACATCGCCTGCCTCCGCCTTCTCACGCAGACCGTCGACATTGTCGAGCAGCCAGCGCAGCTTCGTTCCGGAGAAATAGGGGTCGAGCAACAGCCCGGTCTTGGCGCTGAACAGCTTCTCGTACCCGTCGGCCTTCAGGCTCTCGCACATTTCAGCCGTGCGCCTGTCCTGCCAGACGATCGCGCGATGAAGCGGTGTTCCGGACTTGCGATCCCAAACGACCGCCGTCTCGCGTTGGTTGGTGATGCCGATCGCGGCAATGTCGCCGGCCTGTATGCCGGCATCTGCAATCGCCTTGCGCACCGTGTCGATCACGGACAGCCAGATCTCCGTGGCGTCATGTTCCACCCATCCGGGCTGCGGATAGTATTGGGTGATCTCCGCCTGCGCGGAGCCGGCCATTTTCATGTCGCCGTCGAAGATGATCGCGCGTGAGGACGTCGTGCCCTGGTCGATTGAAAGAATATAGCCGCTCATATCCGTCTCCGGCTCGCACGAAACCGCTCCGCCCGGCAAGGAGGGCAGACGCGGAGGTTTCATGAGAGAAAGATTGTGGGTGCCACCGGCCGTAGCCGGTGGCAGGAAGTGATGGCCGGAAGCTTTGTCGCCTCCGGCCGAGGTCCGCCTTACTTCGACTGCCAGCTCTTGACGAGTTCGTCGTAGTTGACAGTGACCGGCTTTTCCTTCTCATTCTCGATCTTCAGCTGCGGTGCAAGGTTGCCCTTCTTCACCGCATCCGCGTTCCAGTAAGCGAGGTCATGCTCTTCGGCGAGTTTCGGGCCGATATCGCCCTGGACACCCGATTTCTCGATACGGCCCATGACCTTCTCCTGCTCGCCGCAAAGAGAGTCCATGGCTTCCTGCGGTGTCTTGGCGCCGGCAGCGGCGTCACCGATGGCCTGCCACCAAAGCTGAGCCAGCTTCGGATAGTCGGGAACGTTGGTGCCGGTTGGCGACCATTGAACACGGGCCGGCGAACGATAGAACTCAATCAGACCGCCGAGCTTCGGAGCGCGCTCCGTAAAGCTCTTGTCGCGAATGGTCGATTCGCGGATGAAGGTGAGACCGAGCTGGCTCTTCTTCACGTCAACAGTCTTGGAGGTCACGAACTGTGCATAGAGCCAGGCAGCTTTCGCGCGGTCCGTCGGGGTCGACTTCATCAACGTCCACGAGCCGACGTCCTGATAACCAAGCTTCATGCCGTCTTTCCAGTAAACGCCATGCGGGCTCGGTGCCATGCGCCATTTCGGCGTTCCGTCCTCATTCATAACAGGCAGGCCAGGCTTGACCATGTCTGCGGTAAACGCCGTGTACCAGAAGATCTGCTGCGCGACGTTACCCTGTGCCGGCACCGGACCGGATTCCGAGAAGGTCATGCCCTGAGCTTCCGGCGGTGCGTACGCCTTCAACCAATCGAGATACTTCTGGATCGAATAGACCGATGCCGGGCCGTTAGTATCGCCGCCACGCGCGACGCACGAACCGACTGGACGCGAATTCTCGTCGACCTTGATGCCCCATTCGTCGACCGGAAGACCGTTCGGCAGGCCCTTGTCGCCGTTGCCGGCCATCGACAGCCAGGCGTCGGTGAAGCGCCAGCCGAGCGACGGGTCCTTCTTGCCGTAGTCCATATGGCCGAAGACCTTCTTGCCGTTGACGTCACGGCCGGTAAAGAACTCGGCAATGTCTTCATAGGCCGACCAGTTGACCGGAACGCCGAGATCGTAGCCGTATTTCGCCTTGAAATCGGCCTTGTTCTTCTCGTCGTTGAACCAGTCGTAGCGGAACCAATAGAGGTTGGCGAACTGCTGGTCGGGAAGCTGGTAGAGCTTCTTGTCCGGCGCGGTCGTGAACTTGGTGCCGATGAAGTCGTCGATATCGAGGCCGGGATTGGTAACGTCCTTGCCTTCGCCGGCCATCCAGTCGGTCAGATTGCGCACCTGCTGATAGCGCCAGTGCGTACCGATCAAGTCGGAGTCGTTGACCCAGCCATCATACAGGTTCTGCCCGGTCTGCATCTGCGTCTGGATCTTCTCGACAACGTCACCCTCTTGAATGACGTCGTGCGTGACCTTGATGCCGGTGATCGCAGTGAAGGCCGGAGCCAGAACCTCGGACTCATACTTGTGAGTGGTCAAGGTTTCCGAAACAACCTTGATGTCCATACCCTGGAAAGGCTTCGCCGCATCGACGAACCATTGCATTTCCTTTTCCTGGTCGCCACGAGAGAGCGTCGACACGTCGCCGATCTCTTTGTCCAGGAAAGTCTTTGCCTCGTCCATGCCGGCATAGGCCGACCCGGTCATGGCCAGCAGTACCGCTGCTGTCGTCGTCAATAAATGCCTTCGCATGATATCCTCCCAGGGTTTTGCGATTGCAGTCTTCACGTCTCAGGCGGCCAGAAAAACCCCGGCCATCTGCATCAGTTTGCCTCACACGTAACGGAATACGCCGACGGCGTAGACAACGGAGAGAGCGAGAGCCCACCAGAGGCTTGATCCCGCGAGACCAAGCCAGGCAAGATGGATAAAGGCGCTGCCGAGCAGCGAAAGGAAAAGCCGGTCACCGCGCGTCGTCTCGAAGCGCAGGATTCCGATCCGCGGGTTGCCGCCCGGCACGGCATACTCCCAGACCCCCATGCCGATCAGCAGCAATGCGATAACGATGAAGAACGCGGCCGTCGGCCAGGTCCATGCCATCCATGAAAAATCGGGAAGCGAAAAGCCCATCAAACCCTCCCCAGGGCGAAGCCCTTGGCGATGTAATTGCGCACAAACCAGATCACCAGCGCCCCTGGGATCAAGGTCAGAACACCCGCGGCGGCGAGCAAGCCCCAATCCATGCCGGATGCGGAGACGGTACGGGTCATGGTGGCAGCGATCGGCTTCGCGTCGGTAGTCGTCAACGTTCGTGCGATCAGCAACTCGACCCAAGAGAACATGAAGCAGAAGAAGCAGGCGACACCTATGCCGCTCGCAATCAGCGGCGTGAAGATCTTCAGGAAAAACCGCGGGAACGAATAGCCATCAATATAGGCCGTTTCGTCGATTTCCTTCGGCACGCCGGACATGAAGCCTTCAAGTATCCAGACCGCAAGCGGCACGTTGAAGAGGCAATGCGCCAATGCCACGGCGATGTGCGTATCGATCAGTCCAAAGGCTGAGTAGAGCTGGAAGAACGGCAGGGCAAAAACCGCCGGCGGCGCCATCCGGTTCGTCAGCAACCAGAAGAAAAGATGCTTGTCACCAAGGAACCGATAACGGGAAAAGGCATAGGCCGCCGGCAGCGCGGCTGCCACCGAGATCACCATGTTGATCACGACATAGGTGATTGAATTGATGTAGCCGGAATACCACGCCTTCTCCGTGAAGATCGTCACGTAATTGGCGATCGTCGGGTTATGAGGATAAAGCGTCAGAGAATTGACGATTTCCGCATTGGTCTTGAAGCTCATATTGACGAGCCAATAGATCGGCAGCAGGAGCACGATGATATAGATCGTCGGAACCAGCCACCACCAGCGCGATTCCTCGCCGCGCCGGCGCATCAGACGGCTTACTTCATCGGAGGAGAGACCGCTTGCGACACTGGTAACGCCTGAGATTTTTCGGCTCGCTGTCGTTTCGTTGGAGGCGCTCATTTCAATTCTCCGCGTCGTGGCTTGTCATGACGGTGTAGAACACCCACGAAAGCAGCAGGATGATCAGGAAATAGATCAGCGACATAGCAGCGGCCGGACCGAGGTCAAACTGTCCGAGGGCGGTCTTGACCAGATCGATCGACAGGAAAGTGGTCGCGTTGCCGGGACCGCCGCCCGTGACGACAAAAGGCTCGGTGTAGATCATGAAACTATCCATGAAACGCAGCAGCACGGCGATCAGAAGAACGCGTTTCATCTTTGGCAGCTGGATATAGCGGAATACCGCCCAACGAGACGCACCGTCGATCTTCGCTGCCTGATAGAAAGCATCCGGAATGGAAACGAGGCCGGCATAGCAGAGCAAGACGACCAGGCTCGTCCAGTGCCAGACGTCCATGATGATGATCGTCACCCAGGCGTCGAGCGGATCCTGCACATAGTTGTAATCGATGCCGATGGCATTGAGGGAATAGCCGAACAAACCAATGTCGTTGCGGCCGAACACCTGCCAGATCGTGCCGACAACGTTCCACGGGATCAGTAGTGGCAGCGCCATCAGAACCAGGCACACCGGCACGCCGATGCCCGATTTCGGCATGTTGAGCGCAATGAAGATACCGAGCGGGATCTCAAGAGCGAGAATGATCAACGAAAAAACTAGATTTCGCTGCAGGGCGGCCCAGAAACGGTCGGAATGCAGGATTTGGGTAAACCAGTCCGTTCCGTTCCAGAAGAACTGGTTGTTTCCGAAAGTGTCCTGAACGGAATAGTTCACAACCGTCATCAAGGGAATGACGGCCGAGAATGCCACCAGCACGAGGACCGGCAGGACCAGAAACCACGCTTTGTTGTTCCAGGTTTTTTCCATGATCAAGCCTCCGGTCCGGCGCGCCAAGAGTCGGCATAGATACTGATACCCGACAGTTCGAAGGTCACCCGTGGATCCGCCGGAATTTCCCCGTCTTCAGGGACGACGATCGCGATCGGCTGGCCGGCAAACTGCGCGCGGACGATCTTCTGCCGGCCGATATCTTCCACCTTGCTGACGGTTACAGGCATGCCCTCGCGGCCGACCCTGATAAACTCGGGCCGGATTCCAAGCTCTACCTTGGCCGCTGCCGCAGTCTTTGGCGCATAGTCGAGCGTCAGCGCGTGCTCGCCGACCCGAACCGTGCGGCCTTCCACCTTGGCTGGCATGAAGTTCATGCCTGGAGAACCGATGAAGTAGCCGACGAAGGTATGGCTCGGACGCTCGAAGAGCTCGGCCGGCGTGCCGATCTGCACGATCTCGCCATCGTACATCACCACGACTTTGTCGGCGAAGGTCAGCGCCTCCGTCTGGTCATGCGTGACATAGACCATCGTAAAGCCGAACTGCTTATGCAGCCGCTTGAGCTGCGACCGCAGCACCCATTTCATATGCGGATCGATAACGGTGAGCGGCTCATCGAAGAGAATCGCGTTCACATCCGAGCGCACAAGGCCGCGGCCGAGCGAAATCTTCTGCTTTTGGTCCGCCGTCAAACCGCGCGCGCGCCGCTTGGCCCAGTCTGAAAGATCAATCATCTCCAGTATTTCGCGGACACGACGATCAACATCAGGCTCCGCGACTCCGCGGTTGCGCAAGGGGAAAGCCAGATTGTCATAGACGGTCATCGTGTCGTAGATCACCGGAAACTGGAATACCTGCGCAATATTTCGCTGCTGCGTCGGCAGGTTCGTAACATCCTGTCCGTCGAAGAGAATTCGCCCTTCGGACGGTTGAATGAGGCCGGAAATGATATTGAGCAGCGAGGTCTTTCCGCAGCCTGAAGGTCCGAGCAGCGCATAGGCACCGCCGTCGTTCCACTCGTGGTGCACTTCCTTGAGAGCATAGTCCTTCTCGCTCTTCGGGTTCGGCCCATAGGCATGTCGAATATGATCGAGGGTGATACGTGCCATGATCTTCTCCTAGCCCCTCTGCCCGGCGATGGTGATCGCCCGGCCGTCCGCGCCGAACGCCATCAGGTGGCGCGTATCGATGAAAACGGAGAGGTCCGTGTCCGGATCGATATTGTGGATGCCGTGCGCAAGCATCACCCAGCGGGTGCCGGCAAATTGTAGATGCACGAAACTTTCCGATCCCGTGATCTCCGAAATCTGCGTCCGTGCTATCAGCTGCGCCGAATCAGCCGTCTGGGCGGTTGGTGCAAGATGATGCGGGTGAAACGCGATCGTTGCCGGCCCGTCCGGCACGTTCTGAAGATGCGGCGGCACGGCAAAAATCACGGCGCCATCGCGCAGGAAATTGCCTTCCGATTTGACCAGATCAATAAAATTCAGCGGCGGGTCGGCAAAGGTTTTCGCCGTCGTCAGATCGAGCGGATTGCGATAGACCTCGATCGTCGGGCCGAACTGCGTGATCCGGCCCTCGTTGAGCGCTGCCGTATTGCCACCCAGCAACAAGGCTTCGGAGGGTTCCGTCGTGGCATAAACGAAGATCGCGCCGGACTGGGCGAAGATGCGCGGCAATTCCTGCCGCAGCTCTTCACGCAGCTTGTAATCGAGATTGGCGAGCGGCTCGTCCATCAGCACCAGGCTGGCATTCTTGACGAGGGCGCGCGCCAGCGCCGTGCGCTGCTGCTGGCCGCCCGACAGATTGAGCGGCGTGCGGTCGAGATAGGGCGTGAGCTTCAGGAGCTCGGCCGCCTTGCGCACGTCGCGGTCGATCGTGGCGGCATCCTTGCCTGATATGCGCATCGGCGAGGCGATGTTCTCGTAGACGGTCAGCGCCGGATAGTTGATGAATTGTTGGTAGACCATGGCAACGTTGCGCTTCTGCACCGGCATGCCGGTGACATCGACGCCGTCGAAATGGACGGAGCCGCCCGTCGGCCGGTCGAGGCCGGCCATCAGCCGCATCAGCGACGTCTTGCCCGACAGCGTCGGCCCGAGCAGGACGTTCAGCGTGCCTCGCTCGAGGACCAGATCGGTCGGATAAATGTGATAGTCCGCGCCCACCATCTTGGCGGCGTTCCGCAGTTCCAGCATTCCGATTCCCGTGCCTCCACGCAGCGGGGACCACAGGGCTCCTATCCGGCCATCGCCGGCATGGCAGCCATGTACTCCTCCAGTGACTGAGCCTGCTCCTTCGAAAGGCGCAGGCCATCCTTTGTTCTCCTCCACAGCACGTCTTCGGCGTGCCGGGCCCATTCCTGTTTAACGAGATAGGTGACCTCCGCCTCGTAGAGATCACCGCCGAACAACCGTCCGAGATCGTCGATGCCGCGGGCATCGCCGAGCAGCACCTCAGCCCTGGTGCCATAGCGGCGCACCAGGCGGCGGGCATGCTGATCGGCGAGGAACTGATAACGCCGTTTCAGCTTGTCAACTTGTGCCTCATAGCCCCGGACCGGGAAGTCGCCGCCCGGCAGATGGCTTTTGGCCGTCCACGGGGCGCCCTTGACGCCGATGGCAGCACCGATCTTCTCCAGCGCATGTTCGGAAAGCCGGCGATAGGTGGTGAGCTTGCCGCCGAAGACGTTGAGCAACGGTGCGGCACCTTCGCCTTCCAGCTTCAGCACATAGTCGCGCGTCGCCTCCTGTGCCTTCGAGGCACCGTCGTCATAAAGCGGCCTGACCGCCGAATAGGTCCAGACGATATCTTCCGGCTTAACCGGCTCTTTGAAATATTCCGACGCCGCATTGCAGAGATAGACGGTCTCCTCCTCGGAGATCCTGACATCCTTGGGATCGGCGGTATAGTCGCGGTCGGTGGTGCCGATCAGTGTGAAGTCGCCCTCGTAGGGGATGGCGAAGATGATGCGGTTGTCGGGGTTCTGAAAGAAATAGGCTCTCACATCGTCGAACTTCTTTTTCACGACGATATGGCTGCCCTGGACGAGGCGGACATGATGGGCTTCGTTCTGGCCGAAGGCGGAACGAATGACATGGTCGACCCAGGGACCGGCGGCATTGACCAGCATGCGGGCCTGATGGCTGTCATTGCGGCCGGTGACCGTATCGGTGGTCTCGATATGCCACAGGCCCTTCTCGCGCCTTGCCGCCACGACTTTGGTGCGCGGCATGATGGTCGCCCCCTTGTCGGCGGCGTCGCGGGCGTTCAGCACCACCATCCGGGCATCGTCGACCCAGCCGTCGGAATATTCGAAGGCCTTGGCAAACAGCGCCTTCAGCGGCTTGCCGGCCGGATCGCGGCGCATGTCGAGCACCGAGGTCGGCGGCAGCAGCTTGCGGCCGCCAAGGTGGTCGTAGAGGAAGAGGCCGAGCCGGATCAGCCAGGCCGGACGGATGCCGCCCTTGTGATAGGGCAGCACGAAGCGCAGCGGCCAGATGATGTGCGGCGCCATCGCCCAGAGGATTTCGCGCTCCATCAGCGATTCGCGCACCAGGCGGAATTCGTAATGCTCGAGATAACGCAGGCCGCCATGGATCAGCTTGGTGGCGCCCGACGAGGTGCCCGAGGCGAAATCGTTCATCTCCGCCAGCGCCACCGAATAGCCGCGCCCAACAGCATCGCGCGCAATGCCGCAGCCGTTGATGCCGCCACCGATGACGAATATGTCGTGAATCTCCCGGCCCAATATCCCCTCCGAGCCCCGCTGCAGATTTCGCATCGCACAAAACTTGCGCAATTGCGAAAGTGACATCAGTTAAAACGAAAGAAATACGAATGTCAAACGAATGTTTCGCAGATCACCACCTTGATCTGGACGATTTTTAGGCCGGATCAGGATAAAATGAGAATTGTCATCTGAATCAAAGGCATAGAGCATCGTGCGCTTTCGAAAGGCGCTGATGCTTTTCAGCCCTATCCGCTAGCGCGATCTGCCGTTCGTTTCGATCAGCTTCACATTGTTTTCGAGGCAGAGATTGCGGATCGACGCCACCGGACAGTGGTCGGTGATGAAGGTATGGACCTGCGAAAGCTGGCCGATCCTGACCGGTGCAGTGCGTTCGAACTTCGTCGAATCGGCAACCAGGATGACATGCCTGGCATTGGCGATGATCGCTTGAGCCACCTTCACCTCGCGAAAATCGTAGTCGAGAAGCGCGCCGTCCACGTCGATCGCCGACGCGCCGATCACGGCGTAATCGACCTTGAACTGACGGATGAAATCGACGGCCGCTTCACCGACGATCCCGCCGTCCGAACCACGCACGACCCCGCCGGCGATCACCACCTCGATCGCCGGAAAGGAACGCAACCTATTGGCAACGTTGATATTATTGGTGATCACCATCAACTCGTGGTGATTGGCGAGCGCCTCGCCCACCGCCTCGGTCGTCGTTCCGATATTGATGAAGAGCGAGGCGCCGCTCGGGATCAGCTCGACCGCGGCAATGCCGATCGCCTGCTTCTCGGAAGCGGCGATCTGTCGGCGCGCCTCGTATTTGACGTTCTCGGTGCCGCTCGGGAATGTGGCACCGCCATGAATACGTGTCAGCACCTGTGCGTCGCAGAGATCGTTCAGATCCTTGCGGATCGTCTGCCGCGTCACGGAAAAGCGAGAGGCAAGCTCCTCGACCAGAACCCTGCCGCTCGATTTCGCAATCGCCACGATTTCGGTTTGCCGGTCGGTCAAGAACATGGGCGCATACCTTTCGTATCTGCTTTCGTTTTAAAGAAAGCGAAGGGCAGCGCAATGCCTATCTGTTACCAGTTCGCCCTCGCGGCTCGAATCTCACGCTATCGCTTCCGCATCACGTTGACGATGAGCACACCGAGGATTGCCATGACGCCACCGACCGCACCGAGCACCGTTGGCGTTTCGCCCAGCCAGACAAAACCGATTAGCGTGGCGACCGGCGGAACGCCGTAGAGGAAATTCGAAGCGCGGGCGGCCGTCAGCCGCTTCAATGCGATCGCCCAGGTGAGATAGCCGATCACAGTGGGGAAGATGACGAGATAGGCAACGCCCCAGTTCACTTCGGCCGGTGCGGCCGCGAGCGCCTGGATTGTCGCCGGGACGGCCGGAAACAGCGGCACGGAACCGATGAGCAGGATCCAGGCGGTGACGGCAAGCGCCGGCAGCCGTCCAAGCAGCGGCTTCTGCAGCACGCTGGCGATCGCCGAGCAGAGCGCTGCACCAAGGATCATGACCGCATTTGGATCGAGCTTGAAACCGTCTTCGGAGGCGACCGCAATCAGCGCTACGCCGCCGAAGGAAACCGCGGTACCCGCCCAGCCCCAGCGGCCAAAGCGCTCGCCGAGCGCGAATGTGGCAATCAGGGCAGTGAAGACGGGCATGGTGTTGATGATGAAGCTCGCCGGCCCTGCCGCAACCGTCTGCTCGCCGGTGTTCAACAAAACCGCATAGGCGGCGATGAAAAGCACGGCGGCAATGGAGAGGCGGAGGAAATCGCGCCTTTCCGGCATCGGCCGGTAGATGACGAGGTAGACGAGGGCGATGGCGCCGGCTGCCACATAACGCGCCGTCGCCAGTTCGATCGGCGTCAGCGGTCCGAGACAGATGCGGATCACCACGAAGGAGGACGCCCAGAAGAGGATGGTAACGAGGATCGCCGCAAAGGCCACCATATCGAACCCGCCTTGCTGTTTCGCCGTAACCGGTGCGCTTGCCGCCATGCTCATTTTCGCCTCCATCTGTTTCCGTGAGAATGGATTAGGGCTTCGATCCGTGCTTGAAAAGCATCGCAATCGATGATCAAATGTGCGTATGGTTCACAGCTCGCCCGTGCTTCCGCCCCTCGACACGCTCGAGACCTTTGCCCGCGCCGCCCGGCTCGGATCGTTTTCGGCCGCGGCCGAGGAAAGCGGCATCACCCATGGCGCGGTGTCGCGGCAGGTCTCGCGCCTGGAGCGCTGGATGGGCGTGCGGCTGTTTGCCCGCGAAGCCCGAGGTGTGCGCCTGACGCCGGAAGGTATGCGGTTTTTCGCGCGGGCGGAGGAAGCGCTGGCGCTGCTCGGCAATAGTGGCGAGCGCTGGCTGCCCCGCCGCAACAAGGCGGTAGTGCGCCTCTCGGTAACGCCCTCCGTCGCCTCGCTATGGCTGTTTCAGCGCCTGCCGAAGCTTGAGGGAAACGAGTTGCATGTCGAGTTGACGCTCGAACATCGGCTGGCGGATTTCGGCGAAGGCACGGATCTTGCCATCCGCTGCGGAAAGGGGCCGTGGGCGGGCGTGCGCGCCCTGCCGCTCTGGCAGGAGAAATCGTGTCCGATCGCTGCCCCTGCGCTGGCGGACCGGCTCGGACAGCGCTCAGATGCCTTGTCGCTGCTCGAACTGCCGATCCTGCACGATTCGAACATCGAAGGCTGGCGCCGCTGGCTCGCCCGCGAGGGTGTCGACTATACGCCGCGCGGCCATGACCGGCGCTTCGAAGACTATAATCTGGTGATCGACGCCTGTGCGCAGGGGCTCGGCATCGCGCTGGCGCGACCGCCGCTGTCGGATGCGGCGCTGGCGGCCGGGCGCGTCGTCACTGTCTCGGAACGGACGCTCGATTATCACGTGGCCTTTCACCTGATCCGCCCGGACGATGCGCTTCGAGGCCCCGCCATCGAATTTGCCAGCCGCTTCCTGCGTGAGGCCGGCCATGACGCGGCGACGATCGCCGCCTTTATCGCACCCGGCCGGCCGAAGACGTAAGCGGAAGATGCGGCACCGGCCGCATCCGTTCGTTATTCCTCCGGGAACTTCAGGCGCATTTCCTTCGCCAGTTCGAAACCGGCAGCCCTATAAACGGGTTCGCCGGCATCCGAGGCATGGATGACGACCGTCGTGCAGCCGATCGATTTCAGATAATCGACGGCCTTGTTGGTCAGCGCCAATGCGATGCCGCGCCGACGGAAGGCGTCGGCGACATAGACGGACCAGATATAACCGAACAGCCGCTGTTCCGGACGGATGACCTCCGGAAACGGCGATTGGTGCAGCTGGCAGGATGCAGAACCGGCGATTTCACCGTCGACGATCGCAAGGAACGAGGTCAGGCGGCGCTCTTCGCGACCGCTTCTGATGAAAGACAAGATCCGCGCCGCCGCATCGGAGCTGTAGTGTTCCGGTGGTGTGCCGTAGCTGTCCCAGATCTTCAGATAGTGCCCCACCAGGACCTCGTCCTCGTCGGGCGTTGCCATTCGAATATCCATCATGTCGTGATCCGGCTTGGGCATGCGAGGGCGCGAAATCGCTCCTCAGAAGAGTTGGCGCCTCCCCACCGCCATGCGGCAGGAGGCGCCAAAAGAGAACATCAATTCGCTGCCGTCAGCGTCATCGAGGCGCTGCCTGCCGCAACGTTGAGGCCGAGCTGGCCGGTCAGGCTGACCGTCTGCAGATGGATCGAGCCGGAGGTACCGCCGACCAGGAGATTGGCGCCCACACCGGCGCCGAGCGTGGCTTCGGCGGTAGCGCCGACATAGAGGCCGGCGAGCGAGCCGCGGTGATAGCCGGCGGTCGGCGCAAACACGGCCCAGATCAGGCGGCTGCGCGTGGTGAAACCAAGGTCGATGCCAAGTTTTCTCACTTCGCCGGTATAACGATCCGAAAGCTCGTTGCCGACGGTCGACTGGAAAATGCAATCGGCTTCCTTGGATGAACCGAGCACATAACCCGTGCCGCCGCCGATATCGCAGGTAAGATAACCGATCTTCACGCCATTGCGCAGGTCCGGCTCTTCATATGTCCTTGTGACGAGGTCGGCTGCATTGGCCACCCCCGCTCCGACAAAGGTCAACGATACCGCGGCAAAGGCCGTCGCAAGAATTTTGTTCATAAGTCTCTCCTTCTCAAATCGTGACGGGAGCATACCCGGCTACTCGCCACCAGATTCGGCAACAGATAACGGACGGAACCGCAAAACGATCCCGAACCGGCATCATTTACGCATCGCATGTCAAAGCGCATGGGAAGGCGCAAGCGACAAACAAGCCTACGGTTCAGCCCCATTGGGACATTTCGAAGGCACCTTTTCGCGGCATTCGATTATTTCATGATCTTATCCGGAATGGTTGCCAGAAAGGCACATCGATCTCGACCGGTGACATCCGGCTGAGCGGCCGGTGACCACAAGGCTCGGTCTGGCCGCCTCTGTTCATTTGCGGCGCTACCATTTCTGCCGAAGCCAGAGTGTCAGGAAACCGGCAACGACAGCGGCAGCCGCGCTGAACAGTATGGGGCCCAGATAGCTACCGGTTTTATCGAATACGAGCCCCGCCATTGTTGGCCCCAGCAAAGCAGCCACACCCACGGCCGTATAGAGATAGCCCAGTATCGTTCCGATATGACGGGTGCCGAAGAGATTGGCGGCGACGGCCGGATAAAGGCCGACACAGCCACCATAACTCGCCCCGAACAACAGGGCGAAAAGCACCATCATGGCCATGCCGTTGGCAGCGGACCACAGGACGAATGAGCCGGCAACAGCAAAGGTAAGAATTGTCAAAAGGCGCAAGGAACCGATGCGGTCGCCCAAACCGGCCAGCACGAAACGCCCAAAGATGTTTCCGACGCCGATGAGCGCTATAAGGATTGTACCGCTTTCAAGCGACAGACCCATGTCATGCGCTGCCGGGACGATATGCACATAGGGAATGAATGTGCAGAACGACACCAAGAGCAGCATGATGTAGAACAGGCTGAAACGGCCATCGCGCCATACGGTGAAAGGGCTGGGCCGGTCGCTGGATCGCAGTTCTGAAGGAATGCTGTTGTCTTGGCGTCTACGCACGAGCATTGCCGCCGGCAGACCGATTGCGGCTATGACAACCGCCAAAGCGATGAAACATCCACGCCAACCAAGCCCGGAGACAAGCCGGCCGGTCGTAAACGGCAGCAAGAGTGTGCCGAGGCCGATGCCGGCCGTAGCAATGCCGGACGCGCGGCTCCGCTTGAGGATAAACCAAGACTGCACAGCTCCAACCGCCGGAACATAAGAGAGGCCGATCCCAACCCCCACCCCGGCACCGTACCAAATGTAGAGCGAGGCCAGCGACTGTGCCTGGCTGGCTCCGGCGTAACCGATGATCATTGCCACCAAACCGGTCGCTATGACGGCGCGGGACGACCAGCGATCGGCAAGCGGGCCGGCGATTGCGCCCAGCGAATAGAACACCAAAGCCGAGATGGAGAAGACAAGCGCGATCTCGCCACGCGATGCCGCGAATTCCTCGGAAAGACCGGGAAACACAGCGGAGAAGGCGTAGGCTGATCCGAAGGTTACAGCTGTCAGCGCATGCGCTCCACGGACGACCCACCATCCGCTTGGTGAGTCCGCGTCTTCGGACAGTGAAACAGGTGAAAATATGGATGGCAAAATCAATCGGCCTTTCAAAATACTTATCGCTCGGAGTATTGCGCAGTCCCGCACCGACGCAAGTCGCAACGCAATGCCTGCATGATTTTCTCACGCGCGAGTTGTCACACCATCCCTAACGATAAATTCCTCGCGCAAGTCAGCGGTTCATGCGATGCAAGAAATCGACGGGAGAGGCAGCGGATCGCAACGGTGTGATGGCTATGGAAACTGTTGAAAAATCGAATAATTCCAATCCACATTTGCCAGAGGGATATTCTCTGGTCCCCAAGGGTAAACTGGCAAATGCCGTCACCTGTCTGGAGATGACGGAGAAGCCGGCCTCCAGGGAAGCCAAGCTTATCCCTGGGATCTCTTTGGAGCGGATGACAGCTCCCGATCTGATGGCATATCGCCAGCTTTTCCGGCTGGTCGGAGAGGATTGGATGTGGGTTTCGCGCTTGGTCATGCCCGATGACAGGCTGACGGCCATTATCAACGACCCGCTGGTGGAATATACGTCCTCCTGGCGGACGGACGACCGTCCGGCATGCTGGAGCTTGATTTCCGGCAACATGGCCGGTGTGAACTGGTTTTCTTTGGAGTTGCCAAAAGTTCGATCGGAACCGGTGCGGGGCGCTATCTCATGGACAAGGCGTTATCGATTGCCTGGGCGCATCCCATCGAACGGCTTTGGGTCCACACCTGCCACTTCGATCATCCGAATGCATTGCCGTTCTATCAGCGGTCCGGTTTCAAGCCATATGCTTTCATGGTCGAAGTGGCAGATGATCCCAGACTAACCGGTGTGTTGCCAAGGACGGCAGCGCCTCATATCCCAATCCTCGATTAGGTGCCATTTATCGCAAAACGGCCATCTTTCATTCTGCCTTAGGCGCAGAATTTTTAACTGCCCTGGCCCAGTAAAATAAAAACCCGGCGATATGTCTCGCCGGGTTTTTATACTTTATCTGTCCGCACTATACTTTTCGCATCAGGCGCATGACGATCGATACGACGAACAGCACCAGGAAAATGAAGAACAGAACCTGGGCAATGGAAGCTGAGGCCCCTGCGATGCCGCCAAATCCGAGGACGCCGGCAATCAAGGCCACAACGAGAAACACCAGAGCGTAGTAAAGCATCGCAATCTCCTTTTACGTTGCTGCGGAGATAACGGAGGCCGCCCCATTTGGTTCCCGTCGGCCTGACAGTGGGCGCATGCATGCCGCCTCGACTTCAGTCAGCCGAGGTGAAAGACGCCGTTATACGTCCGGTCGCCTTCATTCGGTTCGGGAGGTTCGGCCGCATCGAGATAAGCCTTGAGCGGCCCGGTCAATACGAACCAGATGCTTGCCCCCAGCATGAAATAGGCTCCCACCGGATCGTCGATGCGGGCGATGAACGGAAGGCAGGCAGATGCGAACAACACGATGATCCGCACCGACCACTCCGCCTCGCGTTTGGCGATGGCGCGCGCTCTCAGCGACTTGTATTCCCGCGCGCCGTAACCGCCTCCCCCTGCCTTTGCCGCCGAAAGCAGCTTTCGCACTGAGGGCAGGGCCAGCATGACCAGCGCGGCAACGCTGAGCGCGAAAGGCTTGCCGGCTACGACCTGGCCGCTCGCGATCAGCAGAAAGGAGAGCACGACGAGATTCCATGTCGGCTCCAGCAGCTCCGGCGGTTGCCGCGTGCGCAGATGCCAACTCCGCAGCAAGCCCGCCGCGCCGTGCAGTAGCGGCTGATCGATATAGCGATTGATCCAGTCCATGCCGATGCGCCCGTCCCCGATTGCATGAAGAGGGCTCCGAACACCACGGAATTTGGTCATCATCGTGGCGATAGCCGCCGAATCTGTTCTTCGCGTGAACGAAACTTGCCGAGACGCATCACAGTCGCAAAATCTGAAGGCGACCTCGGAACGCGGCGACACCAGCTTAGCGCAACTCCTGCGCGACCTCCCAGACATGGCCCGACGGATCCGCAAAGGCCGCCGTCCGGCGGCCCCATGGACGATCGACGGGACCATTGAGCAGCGTTACCCCGAGTTTGCGCAGTTCTGCGCAAACTGCATCGACATCATCGACCTTGATCGTCAGCAGTACGCGTGCCCCCGAACCGGGGGACGACACGGCGGATGGCTCGACCAGCTGAGGCGCTTGCGCAGCATCGAGCAGGTTGATCATCGTTCCTGAGAATTTCAGCACGCAGGATACTGCGTCCTGAAAGACGACATCAGGTGCGAAGACCTTTTGGTAGAATGCTTTGGCCTCGCCGATATCATCGACGAACAGCGTGACGACTTCGATCCGATCCAACTGCATGGGCATTTCTCCTCCGTTGCTCCGAGCGGCCAACGATATCGCTGGCCGGCTCTTCACTGGTCGTTTCGACGCCGACGGTTTCGACATGCCGGGGCAAAAATGCCGTCAGCTTCGCAGGCCGGGCGCCTCCTGGCCGGTGCGCGCCACATATTCGGTATAGCCGCCGCCATATTGGTGGACGCCGTCGGGCGTCAGCTCCAGCACCCGGTTGGAGAGCGCGGCCAGGAAATGCCGGTCGTGCGAGACGAACAGCATCGTGCCTTCATATTGCGACAGCGCCTTGATCAGCATTTCCTTGGTGTCGAGGTCGAGATGGTTCGTCGGTTCGTCGAGCACGAGCAGGTTCGGCGGGTCGAACAGCATCATCGCCATGACGAGGCGCGCCTTCTCACCACCTGACAGCACGCGGCACCGCTTCTCGACATCGTCGCCGGAGAAGCCGAAACACCCGGCCAGCGCGCGCAAGGGCCCCTGCCCCGCCTGAGGAAACCGGTCTTCCAGCGCTTGGAAGACGGTATGCTCGCCGTCGAGAATATCCATGGCGTGCTGGGCGAAATAGCCCATCTTGACGCTGGCGCCGAGAGCCACACTGCCTTGGTCAGGCTCGGCGGTGCCCGTCACCAGCTTCAGCAGCGTCGATTTGCCGGCGCCGTTGATACCCATGATGCACCAACGTTCCCGCCGCCGCACCATGAAATCCAGCCCCTCATAGATGCTTCGACTGCCGTATTTCTTATGCACGTTCTTCAGGTTGACCACGTCCTCACCGGATCGCGGCGCCGGCTGGAACTCGAAAGAGACGGCCTGGCGGCGCTTGGGCGGCTCCACCCGGTCGATCTTCTCCAGCTTCTTGACGCGGCTCTGCACCTGCGAGGCATGCGAGGCGCGGGCCTTGAAGCGCTCGATGAACTTGATTTCCTTGGCGAGCATTGCCTGCTGGCGCTCGAACTGAGCCTGCTGCTGCTTCTCGTTCTGCGCCCGCTGCTGCTCGTAGAATTCATAATCGCCGGAATAGGCCGTCAACGTGCCGCCGTCGATCTCGATGATCTTGGTGACGATGCGGTTCATGAATTCGCGGTCATGCGAGGTCATCAGCAGCGCGCCCTCATAACCTTTGAGGAACTCCTCCAGCCAGATTAGGCTTTCCAGATCCAGATGGTTGCTCGGCTCGTCGAGCAGCATGACGTCAGGACGCATCAGCAGGATGCGGGCGAGCGCCACGCGCATCTTCCAGCCGCCCGATAGCGCGCCGACATCGCCGTCCATCATCTCCTGGCTGAAGCTCAGGCCCGCAAGCACTTCGCGCGCCCGTCCCTCCAGCGCATAACCGTCCAGTTCCTCATAGCGCGCCTGCACCTCGCCGTAGCGCTCGATGATCTCCTCCATATTGTCGGCCTGCTCGGGATCGGCCATGGCGGCTTCGAGCTCGCGCAATTCGCCGGCAACGATGCTGACGGGACCTGCGCCATTCATCACCTCGGCGACGGCGCTATGGCCCGACATCTCGCCGACATCCTGGTTGAAGTAGCCGATGGTGACGCCCTTCTCGCAGGAGACCTGCCCCTCATCGGGCTGCTCCTCGCCGTTGATCATCCGGAAGACGGTCGTCTTGCCGGCGCCGTTCGGACCAACCAGGCCGATCTTCTCGCCTCGATTGAGGGCCGCGGACGCCTCGATGAAGAGGATACGGTGGCTGAGCTGCTTGCTGATATTTTCGATACGGATCATGATTTGCGCGGCGCCTGGAGAAGGAGATTTTGGCGCGCTTATGCCATGCAAGGAAACCGCAGGATAGCCCTGTTTCCTGTCCTCTCGATCAAGAGTACGACGCCGAAAAGCGAGTGCGGATTTCGGACGGCATCTTGCTCACCTTCTTTAATTTGGAACAGGATTGGATAATATCGGAACTCACGCCAACGGAGACCTGTGCCAATGAGCGTTCGTCCGCCGCAGTCCTTCCGACAATCCCAGCAGGATAAAAGCGGCTTCAACGTCCTCGAATACGAGCTGATGTCGGAACGCGCGGATTCGCTCGGACGTCACGGGCTGAAGGTGGAGGCGGCACTTGCCGCCCTGAAGGCCTGGGCTCCCGATCACCAGACCGCTGAGGAACGCGAGAGGCTTCTCAATGAAGCATCCGACGCCGTCTGGGCATTCTTCATCCAGCGTGAGATATGCGGGTTGCGGAACAACCGTGACGCTATTCAGCGCTACGGCATTCCGAATGAAGTGATCGCGAGATTAGGCGCGGTGCGGAAATAAGCACCGCGACGGCACTGCTATTGTCATCGTGGCTGCCGTCCCGCCTCTCTCAATGGGGTGGAAATACCCGGTGCGGAAAGGTATGGCTTGGTGCCGCACCAATGCGAAAGGGAGCCGCGATGCCAAGCTCAATCCGGATCGGGAATCAAGATCTCGCCGTCGAAGTCTCCTCGCTCGGCGCCGAGATGCAGGCGCTGACGACAAGCGATGGACGCTCGTGGTTATGGACCGGCGATGCGGCCTTCTGGACCGGGCGGTCGCCGATCCTGTTTCCGATCGTCGGCAAGGCGCCGGACGACAAGATAGCGATCGACGGCGCGGTCTATCCGATGGCCCAGCATGGTTTTGCCCGCCGCAGCGAATTCGCGCTTGCCGGATCCACCGCAACGATGTGCCGCTACGAACTCATCGCCTCGGAGGAGACGCGGGCAGTCTATCCGTTCGATTTTCAGCTGGCTGTGGTGCATGCGGTCGAGGGCCGTGCGCTGACGGTGACGGCGGAGGTTGCCAATCGCGACCAGAAGCCGATGCCCTTCGGCCTCGGATTCCATTCGGCTTTCGCCTGGCCGCTGCCCGGCGCTGCCGGGCGCGACCATATCGTGACGCTCGACAATGAAGGCGAGCCGGGTCTTGTGCGGTTGGCGGGTGGCCTGATCAACCCTGCGCCTCTGCCCTCGCCGTTTGATGCCGGTCGGCTGATGCTCGATCACGCGATGTTCGAACAGGATGCGATGATCTTTCCGAGTGGGGCGGGCAAAGGCTTGAGTTATGGCGCCGAAGGCGGGCCGACCATGCGGTTCCATTTCGAAAACCTGCCCAATCTTGCGCTCTGGACCAAGCCGGGTGCGCCTTTCCTCTGCATCGAGCCCTGGCATGGAACGGCCGCGGAAGCTGGAGCATCGAGCGAGCTTTCGGCGAGGCCGTCCACCACGATCCTGGCGCCGGGCGCTGTGGCCCGCTTCGCCTTCACGGTCGAAATTCCGCAATAGAGAAAGCGCTCGCCGGGAAGGCGGGCGAGCGCTGTCGTTTCAGTGAGCGCCGGCGCCACCACCGGCACGCGGTTTTTGGGTGAGCAGCAGGGCGACGGCTGCGATGGCAAGAACCACGCCGATAACGGCGAAGGTATCGCTGAAACCCATGATCAGAGCCTGGCGTTTGACGACCTGACCCAGCGCCACGACGGCCTTCTGGGCTGCGACGGCATGGTCGGAGACGCCGTGCGACAGGAAGTAGCCTGTCATCTGGTCGAGGCGATTGCGGACTTCGTCGCGGCCGAGCGTCACCGACTGGCCGATGATGTTCGAATGGAACTGCTCGCGTTTGGTCAGCACCGTGCCGAGTGTCGCCGTGCCGACGGCGCCGCCGAGATTGCGCAGCATGTTGGTCAGGCCGGAAGCGGCGGCGGCATCTGCAGGTGCAATGCCGGCAGTGGTGATGGCGGTGATCGGGGTCAGCACCAGAGCCTGGCCGATGGCGCGGACAATGTTGGGGATCCAGAACTGATCGCCCGCGGTATCGGCCGAAAGCATGATGTTCATGAAGCAGCTGATCGCAAAGATCGAAATGCCGAGGAAGCCGATGTAGCGGGCATCGAAGCGCTTCATCATCATCGGCACGAGCGGGATCAACAGCAGCTGCGGCAGGCCGGTCCAGGCCAGCACGTTGCCGATCTGCTCGGCATTGTAGCGCTGCACCTGGCCGAGATATTGCGGCAGGATATAGACGGTGCCGAAAAGGGCGACGCCGACCAGCACGTTGACCGCAACGCCGATGCCGAAATTGCGCTGCTTCAGCAGGCTGAGCTTGACCAGCGGCTTCTTCACGGTGAGCTCGATCCAGATGAAGGCGACGAGGAAGACGACGGCGAGGATGCTGAGCTTGACGATAAAGGGCGAGGAGAACCAGTCCTCCTTGTTGCCTTCTTCAAGCACCGTCTGCAATGCCGACAAACCGATTGCCATCGTGACGATGCCCGCCCAATCGCCTTCCCTCAGCAGGCCGAGCTGCATCGGCTGCTTGTCGAGCGTCAGGGCAAGGGCGACTGCCATGATGGCACTCGGGATGGCGTTGATAAAGAAGATCGTCTGCCAGCCGTAATTTTCGGTGAGATAACCGCCGATGGTCGGGCCGATTGCCGGCGCGAAAGTGACCGAAAGCGCGAAGATCGCCAAGCCGAGCGGCTGCTGGTTCTTCGGCAGCTTGGTCAGCACCATGGTGAAGGCCATCGGGATCAGCACGCCGCCGGCAAAACCCTGCAGACCGCGCAGCAGGATCATCGTGCCGAGATCATGGGCGAAGGCGCAGGCGATCGAAAACAGCGGGAAGAGGATCGAATTCACCAGGATATAGCGGCGGAACGAGAAGACGTTGCTGAAATAGGCCGTCAGCGGAATGACGACGATCTCGCCGATCAGATAGGAGGTGGAAATCCAGGCGCCGTTGTCGACGCCTGTTCCGATCCCGCCCTCGATGTCGAGAAGCGAGGCATTGGTGATCTGAATGTTGAGGATCGCCATGAAGGCGCCGATCATGCCTGCGAGAACGGCGATCCAGTCCCGGGTGCTAGCCCCGGTCCTTTGTTGCGGAACGGCGATGGCTGTTGCTGTGATGGTGGACATGACACAAACTCCTCGCCGCTGGCCTAGCTGCGATCGTTCTTGGTATTGATATCAGGCTGAACGGACATGCCGGGGCGCAGATCGCCGTTTGCGGCGGCATCGCCGTCGAGCAGGATCTTCACCGGAATGCGCTGAACGACCTTGGTGAAGTTGCCGGTGGCGTTATCGGGCGGCAGCAGCGCGAATTCCTGGCCGCTTGCCGGAGCGAGGCTGTCGACATGGCCGTGATAGGTGCGGCCGGGGAACATATCGACCTCGATCTCGACCGGCTGACCGGCCCGCACGTCGGTCAACTGCGTTTCCTTGTAGTTGGCTATGACATAGGCAGCCGTCGTCGGCACGACCGACATCAGCTGAGTGCCGGCCTGGACATATTGTCCGACGCGCAGCGTCCGGTTGCCGACGGTGCCGTCGACCGGGGCTGTTATCGTCGCATAGGAAAGGCTGAGCTCGGCCTGGCGCTGGACGGCCTGGCTGCGCGCAAGAGAGGCCCTCGCCTGGGCAAGCTCGGCATTGAGAAGATCGACCTGCTTGACGGCGGCATCGAGCGAGGCGCTGTCGCGCACGATGGTGGCCTGAGCGGCGGCGATCTGCGAGGCGGCCTGCTGGGCGGTCTGGACCGGGGCATAACCGCTGGTGGCAAGGTTCGAATAACGCTTGTTGTTCTGCTCGGCGAAGGTCTCGTTGGCGCGATCGACGTCGACGGTCGCGCGGGCCGCAGCGATCGTCGACTGCTGAATCTCGAGCGACGCCTGCTTGGCGCTGACGGTAGCTTCCGCGGCAGCGACATCGGCCTTGGCCTGATCGAGGGCCGCCTTGAAGTCGCGATCGTCGATGCGGGCAAGCGGCTGGCCGGCCTTGACGGTCTCGTTGTCCATGACGAGGACCTCGGCGAGATAGCCGGAAACCTTCGGGGCAATCGTGCTGTTGTCGGCCTTCACATAGGCATCGTCGGTCGAGATATGGAAGCGGCCGACCGTCCAGTAATCATGGCCGTAATAGGCGCCGGCGGCGATCAGCACCAGTGCGGTGGCGCCAAGTAGCAGCGATCGGCCGCCGCGCTTGCGGGCAGGCTTTTTCTCGGAAATCGGAGCGGCAGCTTCGGCGATGCGCGGCGGCTGGCCCGCGTCCAGGCTGGCCGGGGCGGCTTCGGCGACAGTTTCGGGAGCAGCGTTGTTGTTGAGGGCATGCAGCGTCTTGATGGTCATTGTCTTTCTCCGGATGACGGTCGCCGTCTCTTGGGCTGCGGCCTCTGAAGTCAGGTGGAATCCTAATTAGGAAACTTGATGTTTTCCAAAATATGCTTTATAAAATCGATGTCAACAAGAATTTGGAAAATTGCGATGGTCCAAAATCAACAAATCGAGAAGAGGCCGCGCGGCAGGCCGCAGATACGCTGTGACGACGACACCAAGGGTCTGATCATCAAGGCAGCAAACACCCAGTTTCACGAGAATGGCTACGCGGCGGCAAGCATCGCCACGATCGCCCAGGAGGCCGGTGTTTCCACAAAGACCCTCTACCGGCTGTTTCCGACCAAGGCCGATCTCTTCGCCAGCATGATCTCCGAGCGTATCGTCGGTTTCCTGCTTGCGCTCGATCCCGCAACGCTCGCCACTGCAGACCTGAGGGACGGGCTGGAGCGCATGCTGATGGCCTATGGCATGCTGTCGCTCTCGGACGAGACGGTCACCATCATGCGCCTCGTGATCGGCGAATCGGACCGCTTTCCGGAGATCGCCACGTCCTTCTACGAACAGGCGATCCTGCGCACCAATGAGCTGATGGAGGACTGGCTGCGCCGCCAGGTCGAGCGCGGCCTCATTGCGCTCGACGATCCGCATTTGGCCTGCGGCATGCTGCGCGGCATGATGGCCATGGAGCCGCAGCGTGCGGCGATCCTGCGCCAGGAACCGCCGCCCAAGATCGAGGCGATCCAGGCGCGGGCAAAGATGTGCGCCGATCTTTTCTTGAAGGGTTGCGCGCTCTGAAGCGTCCTTCGGGCTTCAGAGCGCGATAATTTCCGCCGAAGGGCGCTGCGCGAACAGGGGACGCCCTCAGTTCGGCGGGGCGCCCAGCGCATGCAGGATGCCGCGCAGCTCGGCAAGGCCGCGCATGCGGCCGATGGCGGGGTAGCCTGGTGTGACGACCTTGTCGAGATCGTCGAGCATGCGGTGGCCATGGTCCGAGCGGAAGACAATGGTGTCCTGCGCGCCGCGGCGGCGGTCTTCCGCCACCAGTTCCCGGAGGACCGCGACCATATCGACGTCGCCTTCCAAATGCGCGCTTTCATGGAACGTCCGGCCGTCGCCTTCGCGCGTCGTGGCGCGCAGATGGGCAAAATGAATGCGCGAAGCAAAACGCCGGGCGATCGCCGGCAGATCGTTTTCGGCGCGCACCCCGAGACTGCCGGTGCAATAACACATGCCGTTCGCCGCCGATGGCACCGCATCGAAAAGAGCGGCATAATCATCGGCCGTCGAGGCGATGCGCGGCAGGCCGAACAGCGAACGCGGCGGATCATCGGGATGCAGCGTCAGCTTGACACCGCGCGCTTCGGCAGCCGGCGTCACCGCCTCCAGGAATTCGATCAGGTGCCGGCGCAGCCTGGCGGCATCGATACCGCTATAGGCGACCAGCTTTTCGCGGAAGGCCGGAATGGTCAGAGGTTCGGTGGTCGAGCCAGGCAGAGCCGAGGTGATGATACGGGTGATGTCGGCGATCTCGTCGTCCGTCATCGCCTCGAAGACGATACGCGCCCGTTCGCGGTCCTCCGCGGAATAGTGCTGCGCCGCATCCGGCCGTTCCAGAATGAAGAGATCGAAGGCCGCGAAGCGCTCGTGGTCGAAGCGCATGGCGGTGGCACCCGTCGGCGTCACGAAATCGAGTTCGGTGCGGGTCCAGTCCACCACCGGCATGAAATTATAGCAGACAATCGGAATGCCGCAGGCGGCCACCGCTTCGAGGCTGGCGATCCACGCCTCGATTTCGGCTTTGGCCTCCCCACCCTTGCGTTTGACGGCGTCGGGGATCGGGATGCTTTCGACGACCGACCAGACGAGCGGCGAACGGTCGCCAGGCGTCGTCTCGATCAGAGAC
Organism: Rhizobium sp. BK112; assembly: GCF_014193215.1. NCBI lineage: Bacteria > Pseudomonadati > Pseudomonadota > Alphaproteobacteria > Hyphomicrobiales > Rhizobiaceae > Rhizobium > Rhizobium sp. BK112. Next base: position 130,441 of record NZ_JACHYZ010000003.1, on the reverse strand, counting down.
TGGCGCTCGCGCACTTCCGTTTCCGTCCAGGCCCTGCCGATCGGCACCTGATGCAGCGAAGAGACAATATTCGTCGCACCCGTCTGGCGGACGTCATCCAGCGTCACCGGCGCTTCCGGTCCGAACCATCTCCAACCCTGTCGCATCCTTCGTCCTTCCCTCGCCTTTTCGTTTCATGTTCGCCTGCCGTCAGCAGAAATAATCGGGGTAACGTGCGCGCAGTTCGTCGACATCGGGAATGACCGCGCTCAGGTGATGGGTCATCGCGCTGCGTGCCGCCACCGCATCATGGGCGGCGAGCGCATCGCGGATGATCATATGTTCGTGCACCACATTGTCCATGCGCCCGAGAACCGGCAGCGTCAGCCGTCGTGCTCGATCGAGCTGCACCTTGACCGTTTTCAGGGTCGCCCAGATGCCGGGATAACCGGAGATCTGTGCGATTGCCTCGTGAAAGGCCTCATCGTCCTCATGGAAATTCGAGGCATTGCCGGCCGCAGCATGGGTCTGCTGCCGCGCGATGATGGCGTCGAGACGGGCAATGTCTGCGGCGGTGGCGGTCAGGGCCGCGGTCTCGACAGTCGCGCCTTCGAGCGCCTTGCGCACGACGACCGCCTCGGGGATCGCCGAAACCGGCACCCGCGACACGACGGTGCTCGACTGCGGATAGATATCGACCAGTCCGCCTTCGGAAAGCCGGAGCAGCGCCTCACGTACCGGCGTGCGGCTGACGCCGAAATCATCGGCGATCCGCTTTTCCTGCAGCAGCATGCCGGGCGGCATTCGCAATGACACGATGTCGGCATGCAGGCGCTCGTAGATTGCGCCGGCCGCGGTGATACGGCGCAACCTGCCGGCAACCTCTTGCGGGGCCGGGACGACCAAAACTTCGGTTTCTGATGCCTGCCGCATAACGATACCGGGACGCTGAACCTATCTGGCATACTAGTATATTAGTTTTGTCCCCATGCCAAGACGCACTACGGTCGAGTGACGGCATGAACCTGACGAAATCAGAAGCAAACTTTGTTTGGAACTTAGGTCGGTCGAGTTGGTTGAGAACTCCAAGGAGGCGCTCATGAAAAACCCAGCACGACGCAAGATACGCGAAAGCGCGACCGACGGTGACCGGCCGGAAGTTCCGTCCGCCACGAAAACAAGCGGACGGGAGATGGCTCGGCGAGCCGCAACCGATATCAACAAGCAGAGCGTCGCGTCGCCGGCAGCCACCCGCGAGGAGGAGATCCGAAAAAGGGCCCATTCTCTGTGGGAGAAGGAAGGAAGGCCGGACGGCAAGCATCAGCATCACTGGAGCCTGGCTGAACATGAACTCGATGCACAGCAGGGCGAGGCTGACAATCCTCCAAGCCTTGCAGCATTGCGAGAGGCCTCACGCGAACATACGGATGCATTCCTCGTCAAGACGGATCTCGAAGACGCGGATCAACGCGAAGCCTCCCCCGGCACACGCGAGCAGGATTGAACTTTCTGCTTCGCGCCACTCTCAGGAAAGGTCCTCGACATGGCCGACAAACAGAACTTGAACGCCGGATTCACCGGCACGCCCACCGAGCAGCCGGAGGGATTGACCAAGGTCGCGAAGTCGGCCGCCAACGAGGTGAAGCGCGAGGTCTATGCCGTCGCCTCCGGCGCGAGGGATCACCCGCAAGCAGCAAGCGCATTGTTGCTCGCCACCGGCATGCTGGCATTCGGCCTCGGCTACTTCCTCGGTCGATCATCGGCGGAAAGTTCGACTCGCGCATACTGGCGATAGTAACGGACAGGTCGATGAAGCACATGAATTGGCTCTTCAGCTAGCCCACTCGGCTGCCCACAACGGCTTTCCGACCGTGGGAACAACACCGGCGTTCGCGGCTGAGCGTCTGTCAGCCGGAACCAGCTGCCGGATGTCTCAGGCGGCGGTAGTGGTTTCGGCACCGGTGAACGCGAGATCCGAGACCTCGCCCGTTGATGAATAGCCAGAGACGAGCTCCGCCAACATCGACCGCGCTGCGGTCATATCGTTCCGATCCAAGACGACATTGAGTGAGGTGAGCTTTTTCGAAAGCTCCGGCCAGAAGAGGAAATCCTCGCGCGCCTTCATGATCCGGGGATGTTCGGTCGTTTCTGGATTATCCCCGATCAACAGTTCTTCATAGAGTTTCTCGCCGGGCCTGAGGCCGGTGACGGAAAGCTCGATGTCCCCTTCGGCATTGTCCTCGTCGCGAACCGTCAGCCCGGAAAGCTCCACCATCTTGCGGGCGAGATCTGCGATGCGAACGGGCTCACCCATGTCGAGCAGGAAAACATCTCCGCCCTCGGCCATCGCGCCAGCCTGGATAACGAGTTGCGAGGCTTCCGAAATGGTCATGAAATAGCGGGTTATATCAGGGTGTGTCAGCGTCACGGGACCACCTTCCTTGATCTGCTGCCGGAAAAGCGGCACGACCGAACCGGAGGAGCCAAGGACGTTTCCGAAACGCACCATGGAGAAATTCGTTTGCAGTCTGTCAGTCGTCGACTCTGCTGCGAGCGCCTGCAGAACCATCTCCGCCAGCCGCTTGCTGGCGCCCATCACATTTGTCGGACGCACGGCCTTGTCCGTGCTGATCAGCACGAAATTCGAGACGCCGTTCTTGTTCGCCGCGCGTGCCGTGACCAGCGTCCCCATGACGTTGTTCTTGATGCCTTCCACGGCATTATGTTCGACAAGAGGCACATGCTTGTAGGCGGCGGCATGATAAAGCGTCTGAGGTCGCCAGCTCTGCATGATATGCTCGATGCGATCCTGATCACGGACGGAACAGAGAATCGGGACAATCTGCAGATTTTCATGCTTGTACAGTTCGGCCAGCTTCTGCAGCTCGGCGTGGATATTATAAAGCGCAAACTCATTCTGATCGACGAGGATCAGGCTGGAAGGGCTATTACGCAAAATCTGACGGCATAATTCGCCGCCGATCGAGCCGCCGGCACCCGTGACCATCACCACCTTGTTGCGCATCGCCTTGTCGAGCAAGGCCTGCCGCGGCGCAACCGCTTCTCTTCCGAGCAGATCTTCGATCTCCAGTTCACGGATGTCGGAGACGGCGATCCGCCCCTGAGCCAGGGCCGTAAGATCCGGCAATGTGCGAACGTTCACCCTGGCTGTGCGAATATGCTCCAGGATTTCGTTGCGGCGCTGCCGCGATGCCGATGGAAGAGCAAGAAGCACATTGTGCACGCCAAGCGTTTCGGCGAGCACCGGAAGATCCGAGGGATCGTAGATCGGCAGGCCGCCCATGATGCCGCCCTTGAGGCGCGGATCATCGTCGAGATAGCCGACAACATTGAGTTCGGCACTGTTCGTCAGGGCACCCGCCAGCTGCCGCCCGGCACTCCCTGCCCCGTAGATCAGCACCTTGGCGACCGTATTCTTGTTAAGGATGCGCTGGTAGGCATCCCCGAGCCAGTAACGGATACCCAACCTCGACAGGCCGATCCCGATCAGCAGCAGGAAGGGCTGGAGAATGCCGACGGTTCTCGGAACGCCCGGGACGCTGAGCGCCGTAAATATCGTCATGAAGGCGACGCCGTAGATGGCAATGGCCTTCAGAACCGCGATGAAAGCCGCCAGGCCGGCATAACGGAAGATCGCCCGATACATGCCCATGACGATGAAGATCGGAAGTGCCATGCACAACGAAACAAAGACCGGCAACCACTGCACGCCGGTCAGCACCGTCCATTCGTTCAGGCGGAAGCAATAGGCGAGCCAGATCGTCAGAATGCAAAAGCAGGAATCCACCAGCAAAGCCAGTGCGCGTTTGGCAACACGCGGCATCGCCAGGAGAGGAGCGACGAGCGCTTGCATCGGCAGTAACAACCATCCTGAGCGCGGCGTCCCAGCGGGGGTATTTTCAGGCATTGCTTACCAGCGTCTCGCAGATCAATCAGACAACCACCTTCTTGTCACTTTCTCCAACGAGCGCAACTGAAATAATCGGAAATCAAGGCCTTCTGCACCGCTAGTCTATCAGAAGTAGGTAACTTAATGCCTGATACCCTTGCGGCGAATGACCTTCTCGGCGGTCAAGAACAGGATGCGCATATCGAAGCCGAATGAGCGCCGCTCGAGATATTCGACATCGAATTTCACCTTCTCCGGGATCGGCAATTCGTCGCGCCCGTTGATCTGCGCCCATCCCGTCAATCCAGGCAGGAGCTTGTCGACACCGTGCGCCGTGCGCAACTCCATCAGATCATATTGGTTGTAGAGCGCCGGCCGCGGACCGACGAAGCTCATCTTCCCCTCGAGAATGCACCAAAGCTGCGGCAGTTCGTCGAGGCTGGATTTGCGCAGAAACGAGCCGATGGGTGTCAGAAACCGATCCGGATTGTCGAGCAGATGCGTGGCAACCGTCGGCGTGTCGACACGCATGCTCCGGAATTTCGGCATCAGGAAGATCTGGTTGAAACGACCGATCCGTTTTGACCAGTAGAGAACCGGTCCTGGCGAGGTTAAGCGAACACAAAGAGCGACGATCAGGATCGGAACGAGCAGGACCACCGATGCAAGCAAAGCCAGGAAAAAATCCACCGCCCGTTTCAAACCCATGCTCCGCAGCTCTTCCGCCCCACCGACGACCATCCGCCATTTGCGATTTCGCCCTGCCGTATCGTCAAAAAGCGTTTCGCGTCAACTGCGGGACGCAGTGTTTCCGCAGTTTGTGGCGGCGGGCAGTTGGGCGATTGCCCGCATAGGTGCGGTCAATTCGGCTCTGCTAATCATCGGTGGCCAGATGGTCAGGCGACGCAAAGGCGGCGGCACACAATAGCCAAGCGTCGTGCCGCGCTTCCGCTGCCATTGCAGGGGCAATTTCATCGGCCGGTCGCAAGTCACGGGGATGGATGGACGGCGGGAAAGCGTCCCGGCCGCATTTGCTCTTTCATTCAGCCCTTAGTCGCCCGGCCACATTCATGAGCATCCTGTCGGCGCTCCTTTCGCCTAACAAGGAAAGCGAAACTTTCCCCACGTAACTGGCAATTGGAAGAGCCAGTTGCGGGCAGCAGCTAAGGCCCGAAAGACACAGAAGCTCGATGCAGGCGGAACGGAATCTAGCGAAGCTTTCTGCGCCGGCATCGCGCGCTGGCGGGTTCATGGCCAAGGTCGGAAGAGCGACAATCACATTTTCGCACAGCAATCGGTCGATCTCCGCGGAAAAGAGCTTGGCGATCGCACGTGCCTCACGCACCTCCTCGTCATCCAGACGAGATCCTGACAGAAGGCGCGAAGCAATATCGGGAGCAATGGCTTCAGGGCCCCGCTCGAAGAGTGTTTTGTTGCTGTCCCAGGCTTCCCTTTGCAGGATGGTGATGAACGCCGAAGCAAGGTCGGCGAGGCTGAACGAGGAGATCGCATCTATCCTGCGGACAGGTATGGCCGCTGATCGAAGGCTGGCGGTCATCTCGTCGGCAAACGCGTCGTCGATGGTTGCGAAGATATCCGCGGAAATGAGAATAGATGATGGTCGGTCATCTGCCGCGGGCATGCCGACGGCGCTCATCACCGCAGCCATTGGTTCCAGGCTTCTCGTGATGAAACCCGGCACGTCGAAGCTTGGCGCCAGCGGACGCAGTGCCCGGTTGTCGAGGCTTCCATGTGTCGGCCGCCAGCCGATGAGGCCGTTGACGGCGGCCGGCAGCCGGATGGAGCCGGACGTGTCTGTTCCAAGCCCGATATCCGCAAGGCCCGCAGCAACCGCGACGGCCGAGCCCGACGACGACCCGCCGGGGATGAGATTGGGATCGCGCGGATTGATCGGCATACCGAAATGGATGTTGCCGCCGATCAGGGAATAGGCGAGCTCATCCGTATTGGTTTTGCCGACGAAGCAGGCGCCGGCATCGAGCAGTGTTCGGACCAGAGGCGCCGTCGATGTCTTGATGCCGGAGGCAGCAAGTACCGTGGCGTTGCCGGCCGCTGTGGGATAGCCGGCAACGTCGAAAAGGTCTTTGACCGCCAGTCGAAGGCCGGAAAGCGGGCCGCTGGCCGCGTGCCCGACATCCGCATCCGGATAGGGCATGAAAGCGTTCCATGGGTCTCGCACTTGCGCCGGCCCCTAGATCTTCAGATGTTGCAGGACACGGGCGCGGCTCTCCGGACCGTTGAGGCTTTCGTCTTCGATCGCCCCGAGTTTGAGAATGGCCCAGCGGTCCGCCACCGAAAGGGCAAAATCCAGATTCTGTTCGACCAGCAGGATGGTCGTGCCGCGCTTTTCGCGGTCGTCCCTCAATGCCTTGGCGATGTTCTGGACAACAGAGGGCTGCAGACCTTCGGAGATTTCGTCGATCAGCAGCAGTTTCGGACGCAGCATCAGCGCCCGCGCGAGGATCAGCATTTTCTGCTCCCCGCCCGACAGCGTGCCGGCTTTCTGTGCCAGCCGATCCCTCAGGAACGGGAAATAGGCGTAGACCCGCTCCAGGGCGGATGCCAGATCCCGATCGCCTTTGAGCGCGAGGCGCAGATTGTCGCGGATGGAGAGATCCTGAAACAACGGCAATTCCTGAGGGGCGTAGCCGATGCCGGAAGCGATCAACTCGGCGGGCTTCCTGTCGATGATAGCGGCACCATCGACCTCGATCTTGCCCTTGCCGGCACGCAGGAAGCCAAGGATTGTCTTCAGCAGCGTCGTTTTGCCCATGCCGTTCTTGCCCATGAGGGTGAAGATTTCGCCAGGCCGGATGGCAAGCGACACGCTGTTGACGACGTCGACCGCGCCATATCCGCTCGATACGCCGCTGAGTTTGAGTTTGAACGCGTCAGCCATGGGCGCCTCCTGCGTAGATGGTGCGAACCGTTTCGGAATTGACCACGTCATTCACCGTGCCGTCGAGAACGAGCTTGCCCTGGTGGAGAACCACGATGCGACTCGATATGTCGCGCACGAAATCCAGATCGTGTTCGACCAGGATGGCGGCGAAACCCATCTCGTCCGTCAGTTTTTTGAGGATGGCTCCGATGGTCATGCGCTCGGTCTTGGTAAGACCCGCCGTCGGTTCGTCGAGAAGAATGATGCGTGGTTCCAGAGCGACGACCATCGCCAGTTCGAGAGCCTGCCTTTGACCATGCGACAGCAGCAAGACCGGCTTGTCCAACATGTCGGCCATGCCGGTGAGCGTCAGGATCTCAGCTGCAGCGGCCGGCAGCATGATCTCGGCGAGCGATCGCATCGGACTGGGTGTCTCGCGGCTGAAACGCGCCATCTTGAGGCATTCGCCGATGGTCATGCTGTCGAAGATGCTGGCAACCTGGAATTTGCGGCCGACGCCGAGAGCGACGATCCGTTCCGGTGCATGACCGGCGATATTCGTGCCGATGATATCCACTTGACCTTCGATCTGCTGGGTACCGTCCGACAGGCAACGCATCAGCGTGGTCTTGCCGGCGCCATTGGGGCCGACCAGGCTGACGAGTTCTCCGGCGCCGATTTCAAGGTCGATGCCCTTGAGGACGGAGAGGCTGCCATAGGACTTGCCGAGACCGCGGATCGACAGAAGGCTTTTGCCCGCCAACGGACCGTCCTCGGCGACGATGCGCGTCGGCAAGGACTTCAGAGTGCTGCTGGAGTTGGCCGACTGCAGGAATCGCGTCACCAGGGAAGCGAGGCCGCCCGGCAAAAGGATGATCATGGCGACGAAGAGCGCACCGATGATCAATTGCCACAGGAAGGGCAGATCGCCCGAAAGGCTGGCGCTCAGATAGTCGATGCCGATTGCGCCGAACAAGGGTCCGATGATCGTTCCCCGGCCACCGAGCGCCGTCCAGACGACGAGTTCGGTTCCGAATACGAAGCCGGTATTCTCGGGTGCGACGACACCGGATGCGTTGGCATAAAGGAAGCCGGCCAGGCCGCATACGCCAGCCAGAACGGCCGTCAGGACGATCTTCAGCCGAGCGGGGTTCATGCCGAGATAGGCGATGCGGGCTTCGTTGTCGCGAATTGCAACCAGCAGACGGCCGGCGTCCGACCGGACGAAGACGATGGCAAGAACGGCCAAGACCAGCAGGCACGCGCCCGACAGGCGAAAATAGCCAGGAAGCCCGAGCGGGAGGGTTTCGTAACCGACAAGGCCGCTCGACGAACCGGTCCAGGTGCCGCCGGAAAAGATGAGTTGGGTGACGACGATCGGCACCACGAGCGAGATCACGGTGGCATAGAGCGGTGTCGATCCGTGATAGAACGACAGCCAGCCGACGGCGAGGCCAAGCACGAGCGGAACGAACACGGCGGCGACAAGGGCGACGACGAAAAGCGCCGGGCTTGCGCCGATATGGGTGAGAACCATGGCGGTGGCATAGGCGCCCACGCCAAAGAATGCCGCCTGCCCGAAGGTGAGAACGCCCGTATAGCCCCAGAGCAAGTCGACGGTAATCGCCAGCATGGCGTAGATCATCGAACGCGTCAGCACGTTGAGGCTGAAGCGGCCGAGAAACATCGGTCCGATGACGATCAGCAGGAGAGCCGCGAGCGCCAGCGTCAGAAGAAGGACAAGCCGGAGTTTTTGTCTATTAGGCACGGGCAAATCCCTTCGGACGTATGCGCAGTGTGATCGCGCAGAGGACGGCCACGGTGATGCCGCCGAGGATTGGGCTGAAATAGGTGCTGACGAGCACTTGGGCGGCCCCGAAGATGAGGCAGGCGGCAGCAAGCGCAGTGAAAGAAGAGCCTGCGACCATCACCAGCATGAAGGCGCCCGTCAGCCAGGCGACGCCCATATTGGGATCGACGCTGGTCAGCGGCGCGAGCAGCACGCCGGCAAGGGCCGCAAGGCCGGTGCCGATCATGAAGGTCGCGAGCCGCACCTTTTCGGTATCGATACCGAGCCCGCGCGCCAGGGTTTCGTTCATGATGACTGCCCGGGCGGAGAGACCAAGCCTTGTCCCATCGAGCAGCAAGGTGAAGCCGAGACCCAGACAGATGGCGGCGACAATGGCGAAAAGACGGTAGGCCGAGTAGCCGGTGCCAAAGAGATCGAAGGTGCCCGGCAGCAGCGCCGGCGTGAACTGCACGTCGCGGCCAAACCACAGCGTGATCAGCTGGCCGATGACGATGCCAAGGCCCCAGGTTGCAAGAATGGCGTCGAGCGGGCGGCGATAGAGAGGCCGTACGATGAACCGTTCGGCAACACCGCCGAGGATCGCGCCGACCAGAAACGCAAAGGGGATGGCAAGCCATGGATTGAGACCGAACCCGCTGACGACAACAGCGCAGTAAGCCCCGATGGTCAGCCATGCGCCATGCGCGAAATTGATGATCTTCAGCACGCCGAAGATCGCAAGCAGCCCGGCGGCAACGATGAAGAGAATGGCCGCAGTGCTGACGATATCGAGAAAGAGCGTCATTTCTAGAACTCCGATGCTGGAGGCGGGGCGCCCTGCCCCGCCACGCTGGTTTCAGAGATTCGGGCACTGATCGCCGGGATCGACGTCCTTGAAGCTATCGACGACTGCAACGCTGCCGTCGTCCTTGACCTGGCCAAGATACATCGTCAGCGGCGCGTGGTGCTGCTTGTTCATGGAGATCTTGCCGCGCGGACCGGTGAAGGAGACGTCAGGAAGGGCTTTGAGCACGTCCGCCGTATCCGTGTTGCCAGCCTTTTCGACGGCTGCCTTGTAAAGGTAGATCGCTTCATATTGCGGCACGGAGAGATCGTTCGGCGTGCGCAGTTCCTTGCCGAACTTCTTGTCCATGGCCGAGAGAAAAGCCTTGTTTTCCGGGCTGTCGATGCCGGTGACGTAGGAGGCCGAAAGGAAGATGTCCTTGGCATCCGCGCCCATGCTCTTGGCGGTGCCTTCGTCGACCGCGAGATTGCCGTAAGGCAGGGTGACGCCAGACGAACGCAACTGCTTGGTCAAGGTCACGTTCGGTGCGCCGCCGGCCGTCGAGGTGATGATCGCATCGGCGCCGGAGGAGCGGACCTTGGAGATGATGGCCGTCCAATCGCTGCCGTCGATCGGCAGATATTCCTCGCCGACGATCTGAGCACCGGCTTTTTCGATATAGCCCTTGGCGAAGGTCAGCATGCCGCGTCCGAAGGCATAGTCCGAACCGATCAGGAAGAACTTCTTTGCGCCCTGTTTGCTGATGAAATTGTCGACGACAGGCGGCACCTGCTGTTCTGGAACCCAGGCATCGACGAAAAGATTGGCGTTGCAGGATTTGCCTTCGTAGAAGGACGTGTAGATGTATGGCACCTCACCCTTGGAAACGATCGGCAGGCCGGCATTGCGCGCAGCACTTGTCTCCATGGAGATGATGACGTTCACCTCCTTCTGGAAAACCAGGGAATCGAAGGCCTTTTGCGCGCCGGCCGCCCCTGATGCATCGTCGGCGATCTCAAGCTCCAATGGCCGCCCGAGCACGCCGCCTTTGGCATTGATTTCTTCGACGGCGAGCTCCGCAGCTTGGACGACGGACGGCGCAACCACGCTGTTTGCGCCTGAAAGCCCGACCGGCACGCCGATCTTGATCGGATCCTCGGCGAAAGCTGCGGTGGCGAATGCCGCAGATGCCAGTGTAAGGATTATGGTTTTCATTTGCATTTTGTTCCCCTTTCTTGAGTGGATTGACATTACCCGTAGACATCGGCTCGGCGGTCGCCGAGCAGATGATTGAAACTGTTGAGCGTGCGGGTTTCCGTCACGCTCGACAGATCGATTTGCGCAAGGAGGATTTCCTCGCGATCGGCACTGGCCGGACCAGAGATCGGCCAACCCTGCGGGCCGACGATCAGGCTGCGGCCGATGAAGGACTGGCCGCGCTCGATGCCGATCCGGTCGGCGCAGGCGATGTAAAGGCCATTGGTGTGGGCGGCCGCCTTATGGAGGATATTGGCCATCGGCTCGGGAAGGCCTTCGGCACCGGCCATCGGGACCCAGTTGGTAGGCACGCAGACCAGCTCGGCGCCGGCCAGGGCCAACTGACGAAACGTTTCCGGAAACCAGCCATCGTAGCAGATGGCAATGCCGATACGGCCAAAAGGCAGGTCGAATATCGGCAGTCCGAGATCGCCTTTTCTGAAAAGACGGTTTTCGTTGTTCCACAGATGGAGCTTGCGGTATTTGCCGATATATCCCTCGGGGCCGCAAAGAAGAGCACTGTTGTAAAACCGGTCGCCATCCTGCTCGGCAATGCCGCTGACGATGTAAAGGCCAAACTCCTCGGCAAGGCGGCGGAGCGTCTCGGCACTCGGGCCGCCGGGTACCGGGCCGGCCAATGCGGCAACCTCCTCGCCGTCACGGAAGGTGTAGCCGCTATCGGCCAGTTCCGGCAGAACGACGATCTCCGCGCCTTGGGTCTTCGCCGCCTTCGCCAGCCGCTCGATAGCCGCGAGATTACCGGCGCGATCACCGATGATCGGTTCGAACTGGACGGTTGCGACGGTTACCGCCCGTGCGGTTGAGGTCTTGACACTCAATCTTGTCTCCAAACGCAAAAAACCTCTGGCACGGAATTCAATCCGTGAACCAGAGGCTACATAGCCATGATGTGAATGCGGCAGCCCTGCCGCTGAGCAAACCTGCTCGTTGTCTTTAGGCTTGCACGAAAGAATGTGACCGTCAAGCCGCGTCAGCAGGCATTTTCAGCGACGCCAGTGCTGGCAACTTAAGGTTGAGTTTTTGCGCCGATGGAAAGTCCGAGGCTTTTCATGGTGTCTTGCGCGGCAATGATGGATTCGGCGATCGTCGCCATCGGAACGCGCTTTGACGTCGCCTGATCGCGCAAGAGCTTATAGGCCGCGGCCTCGTCGAGACCATTCATGGCCCGCAGCGCTGAAACGGCTTTTTCGACCAGCCGGCGACTTTTCAAGGTTTCCTCGAGTTTCTGCACCTTGCCGGCGAGCCGCTTTTCGTAGCTCTGCCGATAGCGTGCAAGCGCAAATTGCGTCAGGATGCCGAGCGGCCGCAACGGTTTGCTGATAACGCCGTGGGCGTTGAGATCGATGATCGCCTGGAGGGCTGTCGGGCTCTCATAGGTCACGATGGCGATGATCGCCGTCTGCTGGAGGTCGATGATCTCAAGCGCGTGCTCGACATGCACATCCTCTACATGCAGGAAGACGGTGTCCACGTCGGGAGGCAAGGCTGGCGGAAGCGGCCAGGTGGCCCGGACCTCGCAGCCAAGGCGCTTGAGGTGAGCGATCAGCACGTTGCCGTCCTCGTCACGCGGATGGACAACCAGAACGCGTGCGCGCCGCAGATCCTGAACGATCCTGCTCGGTCCCGCCATCTCAGGCCTCCAGCCAGACGTCTTCGAACCGCGACGCCGTCAGATACGGGTCCGGCCGGATCGGGCCAGGCGCCTGCCAGGCAATGTCGAAAAGCCCATCGGCGCGCGCCACGCCGATGCGGGGATGCAACCAGAGGTGGCGGGTGTCGGCGTCGAAGTTGATCCGGCCCTCTGGAGCAAGATAATCTTCCAGAAGGATTTCTTCGGAAATACGATGGGTCTCGAGCGAGCCGGCCCGGGCAAGTGCGCGGGCGAAAAGGTGAACCTGCGCATAGGCCGGCTGCGACCAGACGCTCGTGGTGAAGTCCTGGCCGAAACGGGCTTTGAATGCCCCCACGAAGCGCTCGTTCGCCTCGTTCTCGACCGTCTGGAAATAGGTCGCCGAAAGAATATGGCCGGTGCAGGCGTCGGCTCCGATCTCGCGAATCTCACTCTCGGCCATGGTCAGGCTGGCAATCGGAACCCGCGTCCGATCGATTCCGGCCTCGGCATACATGCGGTAGAAACGCTGCGCCGGCCGGCCGATGATCGTCGAGAAGATGGCATCGGGCTTGAGACGGACGATATCGGAAATCACCGAACGCAAGGTCTGTTCGTCGGCATGAAGGGGAAGATATCGCTCGCTGACGACTTCACCGCCCTTTGCCTCGACCACATCCCGCATGACCCGATTGGATTCGCGCGGATAAATATAATCCGCGCCGACGAAGTAGATCCGGCGTCCATGGTGGCGCAGAAGGTATTCCGCAAGCGCGAAGGTGTTCTGATTGAGGGTGGCGCCGGTATAGACCACATTCTCCGAATATTCGAAACCTTCGTACATCGACGGATAAAACAGCAGTCCGTTGTGCCGTTCGACGATCTGCAGCACCGCCTTTCGGCTGGCCGACATCGAGGCACCGAAAATGATATTGACGTCGTCATCGGCGAGCAGGCGCCGGGCCAGATTGCGATAGGCGGTTTGGTCCCCGCCCGGATCATAGGCGATCGGAACGATGGGCTTGCCAAGCACGCCCCCCGCCGCATTGACTTCCTCGATCGCAAGTGCGGTGCCAAGAAAGTGCTCGGTTTCCGTAATTTCGCTAATTCCGCTTCTGGAAAACAGCACTCCCACCCGCCATTCGGAGCTTGTCATCTTTGCCTTTTCCGACGTGTTGGAGGTTCGAAAGCGGTGAATGCCTCAGTTCCGCGCTTTCGACTTCCATACCCTTAGTGCTTTTTCATGGGATCCTGCAAGCGGGTGCGATGCAGGTCGTTGTCACAGCAGACGGAGACGGGAACTACCGGCCATGAACCGTTGCGGGCATCACATTGTCGGGGATCGGACATGTATAGGCTTTGCCGCTGGTCTTTTCTCGCCACTCGTCCGTCGCGGCTGCCAGGAGGTCGGGTGACGACATCAATGCGAGCCCCGTTGTCGCAAGCGTCTTGGCCGCATGTGCCATGGCCTTGTGCGCGGCCGGGCTTTTTCCCTGTGCGACGACCTGCCAGGTATGGGGATTGGTGCCGATCGCCCAGGCTGGCGCCCAGCATTGCGCGGTCGGCGTCACCCAGCTGACGTCGCCGACATCGGTCGATCCGGCCCGGAAATGCGATTGCCCCTCGAAATCGCGCAGACCGATGTGCAAGGGCGTCGAGCCATCGACCTTGGCATTGGAGAACACATCGCCCTTGATCTGATAGAGGCGGATGCTGCTCCTGATTGCTTCCTCAGTGAAGGTATCCTGGATTTTCCTGGCGAAGGCGATGTCGGCCTCGTCGAAGGCTATCGGCCCGAGCGCGACCATGTTCTGGTGCATTGCCGTTTCCAGCGTGATGTTGGGAAGAAGGTTCGTCGAGGCGGTGTCGAACACGATCTCGACTTCGGTTTCAGTCATCATCGCCGCACCTCGTGCAACTTTCTCGACGCGCCCGGCAAGCTCAAGCGCCTGCGGCATGTCAGGCGCCCTGATCAGATAGAGCACCTCGGCGCTGGCCTGGACGACATTGGCCGCCCTGCCGCCGGTGTCGGTGATCGCGTAGTGAACGCGGCAATCCTGCGGCATGTGTTCGCGCAGGAAATTGACGCCGACATTCATCAGTTCGACCGCATCGAGCGCCGAACGGCCGAGATGGGCACTGTTGGCGGCATGTGCCGCGACACCCCTGAAGCGATAGTAATATTCGAGAACGGCAAGATTGTTCGTCGAGCGAACACCGTTGAACGGAGCCGGATGCCAGGTCAGGGCGGCATCGACATCATCGAATGCGCCGGCGCGAACCATGAAGGTCTTGCCGGAACCGCCCTCCTCTCCCGGGCAGCCGTAATAGCGCACCGTCCCGGGCAAATTGTTCTCCTTGAGGTGGCGGGCAAGCGCAACCGCCGCCATCAGCGACCCGACACCAAGCAGATTATGCCCGCAGCCGTGACCGGTTGCTCCCGCCGCCTGGGGAAGAGGCTCAGCCACGTCGGCGGTCTGGCTCATTCCGGCCAGGGCATCGAATTCGCCGAGGAAAGCAATCACCGGCTTGCCGCTGCCGGATTCGCCGATGAAGGCCGTTTCCATGCCTGCGACGCCGCGGCGCACGGCAAAGCCGTTTTCCTCGAGTGCCGTTGCCAGCAATTGCGACGAGCGCCGCTCCTCGAATTTCAGCTCCGCGAAATCCCAGATGCTGTCGCTGAGAGCGAGATAATCCGGTTTCATCTTTTCGATCGTCGCGGCAATGGAGCTGATCGCGTCAAGATTCATGGCATTTCCTCGCTGTCTGTCCTGCCGCCACAGGGACGTGTTGCACCGGACCCGGCAGGACTGATGCCTGCCGGATCTTCTGTTGACTGTCGAAGTGGAATAGCGACGCCCGACCCACCGGGCGCCGCCGTTCAGGCTCAATTGTCGAGCGAAACTTCCCAAAGACGGGCATTCGATTGCCAGACGGGCCGGCCCTTGAGCTTCTTGGTCGCGCCCCAGACATCGACCATGTCATAGAGGAAGATGCCCGGCATTTCCTTGAGCATCCGCGTGTGAAACTCGTCGAAGATCGCCTGACGCTTCGCCTGGTCGGGCTCGGCATAGGCCGCCTTCATCAGTTCGACTGCCTTCGGGTCATCCCACATCAACGAAGCGTTCTTGTCCTTGTTGCCGACATAGAAGCCGTACATCAGCGCCGGATCGAGCCGCGGCGCGACCGATTGCGAGATGATCTGGTAGTTGCCGGAGCGGCGACGATCGACCTGCGTCGCATAGTCGAGCACCTCGATCTGCACGTTGAGACCTGCCTGCTGCATCATGGCCTGCGCCATCACCGCGGCCGGGAAGCTTGGCACGTTGCTGCGCTTGTTGGCGATGATGGTAATCGGCTCGCCCTTGTAGCCGGCGGCCGCAAGCTCCTTCTTTGCCGCCTCGATGTCGTAGGGCAGGCGCTCCTTCTGGACATCGTCGAAATAGAGCGAGTCTTGCGAAACCATCGAACCGTTGGCGGTGCCGGTGCCATTGGAGGCTGCCTCGACGAGCTGGTCGAGATCGAGTGCCATCGCCATCGCGCGGCGCACGCCGGGATTGCTCAGAACCTTGTCGCGCGTCTGGATGTAGAAGAGGTTTTTGCCGTTGTTGCGCGCCACGATCAGTTGCATCGTGTCGCTCGTCTTGAATTCGGGAATGAGATCCGGTGAAATCTCCGCGGTATCGAGCACGCCGGACTGAAGGCCGGCCTTTACGGTCGAAGCGTCGGGAATGACCATGAACTTGATGCCATCGACGAGAGGGCGTTTCGAGCCGACCATGCCGTCGGGTTTGCCGTCGTTCTGGGGCGAGACATAATCGTCGAACTTGGCGAGATGGATATATTCGCCCTTCTTCCATTCATCCCATTTGAAGGGACCGGTGCCGATCGGCTTGATGAA
Organism: Rhizobium sp. BK112; assembly: GCF_014193215.1. Lineage (NCBI taxonomy): Bacteria > Pseudomonadati > Pseudomonadota > Alphaproteobacteria > Hyphomicrobiales > Rhizobiaceae > Rhizobium > Rhizobium sp. BK112. The sequence continues at coordinate 114,289 of NZ_JACHYZ010000003.1, read as the reverse complement.
GCTTCCGTCCGCACCGACCGATTCCGGGGAGATGATCCCGGTGTAACCGCATTCGGGGCGCGACATCAGGCCAAGAAAGACCGCGGATGGCTTTTCCAGCGTGATGGTGACGGTCGAAGTATCGACTGCCTTGACCCCGGTAACATGCACGCTGCCGCTGCCGTCGAAGTCAGGACGGCAGGTCCATTTCGTTTCGGGCTTGAGATAGCGGTTCCAGTTCCACACGACGTCATCGGCGGTCAATTTCTTGCCGTTGTGGAATTTGACGTCGTCACGCAGTTTGAAGCTGTAGCTCAGCCCATCCGCCGAGACTTCGAAGCTCTTTGCCAGCAGCGGCTTGACCTCGCCGTTGTTGGCATAGCCGACGAGCCCTTCGACGATATGCAGGATGACGCCATCGGTATTGCCGTCGCGATTGACGCCTGGATTGGCGCTGCGCAAATCGGAACTTTGCGCCACGACGATATCGCGGGCATCGACCACGCCGGCCATCGCCATCAACATGGTGCCTGCGAGAAGAAGCTTATGCATTGTTCTACCCTCTTTTATGGATTGTTAGGATCGGAGTTCATCCCAGCAGGCGCGTGAAAGCCTGCCGATGGTTTCGAGCGCGACCGTATAACCAGGTGTGCCGTCCGGCATTTCCTGCGGCACGTCGTCGGTATAGGCGGCGATGATGTAGAAGGGGGTCCCGTCGCGATAGACGATGCCGGCATTCATGCGGCCGCGCTTTCCCGTGCCGCCCTTGTGGGCGACGAGCACCCCGAACGGCAGCCGGGAAGGAATGGCATAGCGCAGGATCTGGTTCTTCAGGGTTTGAAGCGCGTAGGCGCACAGCGCCTGCGAGCAGCCGAGCCGGTCCGCAGCGTCCCGCGAATCCTGCGCATCCAGGATGGTCTGCAGCAGATAGACCTGATCCCGCGCCGTCGTCGTGGTGACGGCCTTCAAGGAATGATCGGGCGACAGCGCCAAGGGAGGGATGAGGAAGCGATGGTTGGTGCCTGTCATGCCGATCGACTTGCAATAATTGTCGACCTCTTCGAGCGTCAGCCTTTCGAAGACCATCTTGGTGCAGACATTGTCGCTCAGCACCATCATGCCGGTGATGGCATCGCGCAGCGATATGACGATTCCGGGGCTGAGATAGCGGAACATCCCGCTTGCCACTTCCTCGGCGAAACGCTTTTCGTAGGTAATCCGTTCGTCCAGATCCAGGCGGCCTTCATGCGCGGCCTTCAAGGCTGCCATCATGATCGAGGTCTTTCGGGTGCTGGCGGAGGGCGTTTCCTCGTCCGCACCTCTGCCGATCGTTTCTCCGCTGCCGAGCGCACGCACCATGAAGCGCGTCACGAAAGGCTGGGCATCGCAGATCGCATTCAATCGCTCCGCAAGCTTTGCGGATTCAATCATCGTCGTCATGTCAGTTCTCCAGGCGCCATTTGAGGATCACGCCGCCCTGAGCATTGTGGTCCAGAGCGGGGATGGCCGAGAGAAGCCGTTGTGTGTAGGCCTCCTTCGGCCTGTCGAAAACCGTATCGCGGTCGCCCTGCTCGATGATCCGGCCGTCCTGCATGACGACGACACGATCGGCCACCTGTTCGACCACGCCGAGATCGTGGCTGATGAACAGGCAGGAAAAGCCGTAGCGTTTTTGCAGATCGGACAGGAGTTCGAGCACCTGCGCCCTGACCGTCACGTCGAGGGCCGATACCGGTTCGTCGGCGATCAGGAATTTCGGCCGGCGCGCAATGGCCCGGGCAATCGCCACGCGCTGACGCTGGCCGCCCGAAAGTTCATGCGGGTAGCGCCCGGCGTAGTCGGCCCCAAGCCCGACTTCCTCCAGCGTCTCCAGGGCGCGCGTGCGCTTTGCCGCAGCGTCGAGATCGGGAACGAGCCGCAGCGCTTCTTCCACAAGCGCGACGATGGTCATGCGCGGATCGAGCGAGGAATAAGGATCCTGAAACACCATCTGGCAATTCAGCCGATAGTCCATCCAGTTGTCGTCGCGGCTGCGTCCCCTGAACCGGATATCGCCTTCGCTCTCCCGGACCAGTCCGGCAATGGTGCGGCCGAGCGTGGTCTTGCCGGAACCCGAACCGCCGACCAGTGCCACGACTTCGCCCTCGTGGATATCGATGCTGACGCCATGCAGCGCCCGCTTTGGCGTTGCCTTTTTCATCAGCGACCGCCGGCCCGGATAATCGACGACGATATCCCGTGCCGAGACCATCGGCGCCTTGGTCTTGTCGATCGTCCGGGTCTCTCCGCGGAACGGCAGGGAGCAAAGCAGTTTCTTCGTATAGGCACGCTGTGGTGCGTCGAGCAGATCGGCGGTGCGTCCTTCTTCGACGATCACGCCCTTTTCCATGACAACGATGCGGTTGGTGTAGCGGGCAACCATCGGCAGGTCGTGACTGATCAGCAGCACGGCGGTGCCTTCCGCCTGCGTCAGTTCCACCATCAATTCCATGACATCGCGCTGGATCACGGCATCGAGCGCCGTCGTCGGCTCGTCGGCGATCAACAGCGCCGGTTTCAGCAGCATGACCGATGCCAGCATGATGCGCTGGCGCATGCCGCCCGAGAATTCATGCGGATAGGAAGTGAGCGCCCCGGCGGGATCGCGGATCCCGACCCGGTTCAGCATGTCAAGGATCCGGCTGCGCCGCTCTTCCTGCGAAAATTTCGTATGCAGCTGCAACCCTTCTTCGAGTTGGCGGCCGACGGTCATCGAGGGATTGAGCGAGGTCATCGGTTCCTGGAAGACGACACCGATTTCCGCACCGCGCAATTGGCGCAATTGCGCAGCGCTCATCGCAAGCACGTCGCGTCCCTTGTAGGCAACGGAGCCGCCGATCACCTTGATCGGCGCCGGCAGCAGCGAGATCAGGGCGCGTGTTGCCAGCGTCTTGCCCGATCCGCTTTCCCCGACGATGCCGAAGATCTCGCCTGGCGCGATGTCGAAGCTCACGTTCTTGACGACCTGCACACCGGTGCCGGCGACCTGAAGCGACAGGTTGCGGACATTCAAAAGCGTTTCCTTGGTCATTTCAGTCCCCTCATCCGCGGATCAAGCTTGTCTCGAAGAGCGTCGCCCAGAAGATTGATTCCGAGGAGCGTCAGGGCGATCGCCAGGCCCGGGAAGAGACCCAGCCAGACCGCCTGCTCGATGAATGGCCGGCCGGCGGCCAGCATGTTGCCCCAGGTGGGCGCCGGTGGCGGCACGCCGAGGCCGAGAAAGCTGAGCGCGCTTTCCGAAAGGATCGCCCAGCCGAACATCGAGGTCGCAAGCACGGTGATCGGGGCGATGCAATTGGGGAGGATATGGCGGAACATGGTGTAGAGCTCGCCATTGCCCATCACCTTGGAAGCCTCGATGAACTCCCGCTCGCGCAGCGACAGAACGGCACCCCGGACAACCCGGGCCATCGAGGGCGAATAGGCAATGCCCAGCGCGAAGATGATGCCATATTGGTTGGCGCCGAAGACGGCGAGCAAACCGAGCGCCAGCAAAATGCCCGGAAAGGCGAGAAGCGCATTGTTGACGGCCATGATGACTGCATCGATCCAACCGCGGGCGTAACCGCTGACGAGACCGATCAGCGTGCCGCAGACCGTCGCGAATGTGACCGTCAAGGTGCCGATCCAGACGCTCGCCCGGGCGCCGACGATCAGGCGGCTGAGTACGTCGCGGCCGAATTCGTCGGTTCCGAGCCAGTGGGCGCTGCTTGGCGCCGCCAGCCGCGCGGTGAAGCCGAGCTTCATCGGATCATAGGGGGTCCAGAAAAGGCCTATCGCAGCGGAGATGAGCAATGCGGCAATCAGAATGCTGCCGATGAAGCCGTTGAACGTGACGTTTTTCATTCGGCGACTACCCGCGGATCGAACAAGGGATAGAGCAGGTCGACGACCAAATTGACCAGCACATAGGAAAGCGAGACGAACAGCAGACACCCCTGGATCACCGGGTAATCGCGGGCAAAAATACTGTCGACCATCAGTCGCCCGAGTCCCGGAATGGTGAAGACCGTCTCGATGACGGCAATGCCGCCGAGCAGATTGCCGAGGATCAGACCGATGACTGTCCAGGTCGGGCCGAAGGCATTCTTGAAGGCGTGCCGCCAGAGGACGGCGCTTTCGGAAAGCCCCTTGGCCCGGGCGTGGGTGATATAGTCGAGACGCAGCACTTCCAGCGTCGAGGCGCGTGCCATGCGGATCAACACACCCATCTCGTGAATGACCAGAGTCATGATCGGCAGCACGAGATAGAGCAGGCCGCCGGTGAGGTTGCTGCCGATCGAGACATAGCCGAGCACCGGCAGCCAGCTGAGTTTCAAGCCGAAGAAAAGCAGAAGCAGGAGGCCGAGCCAGAATGTCGGGATCGACAGCAGGATCGTGGCCGTGCCGACCAGCGCAAGGTCCGTCAGACTGTTTTGCCGCCAGGCGGCGATGACGCCGGCCGGCACGGCGATGAGGCTTGCCAGAAGCACGGCGACGACGACGACTTCGGCGCTGACCAGAAAACGTGAAGCGACGAGCGGCAGCACCGCCTCGTCATTGACGATCGAGCGGCCGAAGTCACCCTGCACGACATTGGCGGTCCAGATCAGGAACTGCTCAGGCAGCGATTTGTCGAGGCCGAGTTCCGAGCGCATTGCCGCGATCTGATCCGGCTCAGCCATATCCCCCAGCATCAGTGCCGCCGGATCGCCGGGTATGAAGCGGATCAGGGTGAAGACAGTCACCGAAACGAGGACGATCGTCGGCAATGCCATCAGCAGGCGGTTTAGAACGAATTTCAGCATTTTTGTTCCCCGCGATGGGCGACGGACTGTGCCCGGCGCCATCGGTTTCGTTGCCGCAGACTATGATCGAATGAAGAAATATCCGCAATATTATGCGATTCCGTCATAAGTCTATGCGGAATACGACCGCAACCAAAGCGACTGCGTTCGCGCAAGGCTTCAGGCTAATAGCTTAATTTCAAACGTCTTTTTGCGAAAGCCGGATCTGTCGCTTCAAGGCGTCGCTCAGAGCGTGGGCAGCAATCGAGAGTGGCGTCCCGACCGCCCTCGCCAATCCGAATTCCTGGGTCGCGCGTGGCACGAAAGGACGGTGAACCACCGGCAGGTGGCGATAGAGATTGGCATAAAAGCTGCTGATGATCGTGACCCCAAGGCCATGCGCGACATAGGAACAGGCGGAACTGTTGGTATGTGTCTCGATCTTGACGATCTGCTTGATGCCGGCTCGCCGGAAGGTCTGGTCGAGCGCCATGCGGTTCGGCCGTTGGCGCCCGATCAGAATGAGAGGAACGTCGCGCAAATTCTTGACCGTGATTTCCTCCAGTTTCGCAAGAGGATGATCCTTCGGAACGACGCAGACGCTTTCGCCGGTGGCGACGCGCTCGACCTCGATGCCCGGTCCGCTCTCGCCCTCCATGCGCAGAAAGCCGAAATCGATCACCCTCTGCTCGACAAGCTTGTTGATCGCAGTCGTCGTCTCGAAGAAGGTCTCGATCCGCACACCGGGGAAATCCCTGATATAATCGACCAGCATGGCCGGCGCGAAATGCTCCCACATGCTGCTCGGCAGGCCGATGCGGACGATCTCCGGACCGGCGGCGCCGCTTCTTAGGTCCTCCGCATGACCCGACATCCGATCGACCGCCAGCAAGATGTTCTCGGCATCGCGGGCAAGAAGCAGGGCCTCGGGCGTGGGAATGAGACGGCCTTTGTCGCGCACAAAAAGCGACATCGAAAGATCCGCCTCGAGCTGCTGGAGGAGGCGGCTGACACCGGACTGGCTGAGACCCATCGTCTTTGCCGTGGCAATCGTCGACCCCGTCGCCAGAAGCGTGCGCAGGACTTCCAGTTGCTTGATATTCATGCGTTTGCGATCCCCCGGGACAGTCCAAGCACCGTCATCATGCCCAGTCCGAAATGCTTTGAAGGAAGAGGCTGGCGGCCTTGGGCATCGGAAATTTCTCGCCGCTGATCAGCGCGTAGGCAACCGGCAGTTCCGGTTCGAGCGGGATGAACTGCAGCGGCAGCGTCGCATATTCGCGGGCGATGATCTCACCGACCAGCGCAATGCCGAGCCCTTGGGCGGCCAGAGCGCAGGCACTCGCCACCGAATGCGCCTCGAGCAGGGGGCGTTGGCGGATGCCGGCCTTGTAGAACAACGCCTCCAGCTCATGGCGAACCGGCCGCTCCCTGTTCAGCATGATCAGATCCTGCCCCTTCAGCTCGCCGACCGACAATAGGCGGCTGCCGGCCTTGGGATGATCATTATGCAGGACGCAAACAATCCGCGACGACAGCACCTTCTCCTGTTTCAACCCCGGGCTCATCAGTGGCAGCCGCGCGAAACCGAGATCGGCTTCGCCGTCGGCCACCATCCGTTCGATTGCCAGATAGCTGCCGGACGCGACTTCGACGCGCATCGGACCATTGGCGGCGAGAAAATTCTTCACCAGCTTCGGAATGCGCGTCGAGGAAAGGCTGGAGGGAAAGGCGAGCCGCAGCATGATCTCGCGCGACCGACCGCTCTCGAGCTCCATCGCCGCGGTTTTCAAGGCGCGCAGCCGGTCGGAAATGGCGCGGATTTCCGGGCCGAGCTGCAGTCCCTCGCGGGTCGGTTGAAGCCGGTTCTTTTCCCGTTCGAACAGCCGGACGCCGAGATAGTCTTCCAGTTGCTGCAACAAACGGCTGGCATTCGATTGCGAGATACCAAGCTCGACGGAAGCGGCGATGGTCGAGCCCGTCGCGGCGATGGCGTCATAGGCCTCGATATGCTTCAGGCTGATCGCCGCACTCGTGTCTCGCGCCATTCTATCTCCAATGTCGATAGCCCTACCCGCGATCCGCATAAGATTGCGGAGCTGCGGAAAGTTGAACATTTTCCGCCGAGAACCAAACTCACGGAAAGACTTTCGTCAATGGCCACCATTCTCCGGAAGATCGCGGAACAGCTCCTGTCGCGAACAACGTTCTCAGACGTCGCCATGGAGCGGGCAAGAGATGCTGCGGTGGACACCATCGGCTGCATGATTGCCGGCCGGGGCGATGAAAGCATTGCGGCACTCATTCGCGCCTTCGACGGGGAAATCGCCGGAGGCGGCGAAGCGCGGCTCGTCACCGGCGGCGCCGCCTCGCCCTCTTTCGCCGCACTCATCAACGCAACCGCGGCGCATGCGCTGGATTTCGATGACAATTTCCATCCGGCGAGGGCGCATGCTTCCGCGGTGCTGGTACCGGCGCTGCTGGCGGTTCTGACCAGCGGCAAGGTGACGAGCGGAAGACGGTTTCTCGAGGCCTACCTCGCCGGGCTGGAAGCGCAGGCGGCGGTCGGCTTTGGCGTCAATCCCTCTCACTACAACAGGGGCTGGCACGCGACAGCGACGGTCGGCAGCATCGGGGCTGCGGCTGGCGTGGCACGGCTTCTCGGCGCCGACGAAGAGAGACTCGTCGCGGCGATGAGCCTGGCGACGAGCTTCGCCTGCGGCCCGAAAGGGCAATTCGGCACGACCGCCAAACCGCTTCACGCCGGCATTGCCGCGCGCCATGCCGTGGACGCGGCGCGCATGGCGCTGGCCGGCATGAGCGGGCGGCCGGATATCCTCGAGCGGCCGCAAGGTTTCCTCGATCTCTTCGGGGGCGATGATGCCAAGGGCTGGCAGGGCCTGACCTTCGAGGAGGAACATGTCATCGAAAGCCGAGGCGTGGTGACCAAGCGCCATCCCTGTTGCGCCTCGACCCATCGCGCCATCGACGCGCTTCTGGATCTGAAGCAGGAGCGTGGGCTTCTGGCTGGCGACATTGCCCGGATCGAGACAAAAGTCGGTATATCCGCTGCCCGCAACCTCGCTTATCCCGACCCCATCGATGAGATGCAGGCCCGCTTCTCGATGCAATATTGCCTGGCGACAGCTTTCCTCAAAGGCTCCCTTAGCCTTTCGGATTTTACGCGGCAGGAGATTGGGCGGCCGGAAATCCGGGAACTCATGCCGTGCATCGAAATGCAGTCCTATTCGGCCGAAGAGGAAAAAGGCGTGGAGCGCCTCCCGCACGTCGTCACCGTCACGACGCGCGATGGGGGCATCTTGAGCAAGTCTCGCTTGCATGCAAAGGGATCGCTCGAAGCGCCGATGAGTGTGCATGAACGCGAAGTCAAGTTCATGGACTGCTTGCGCTGGGGAAATCGGAATGTGTCCGAGGCCTCTTTCCTGCAGCTTCGCAAGCTTGCCGATTTTGAAAACCTGTCCGGCGACGATGCCGTCTGGAACCTGATCACCGACCATCAGTCGCCTTGACAAGCCACGGCGGCGGATCGGCGGCGGGAAAAATCTCCCCGCCAACATCAACGTTCAGGCCGCGGACTTCTCAGGCGAGATATTTCGTAAACCAGTCGACCGTTCGCTGCCAGGCGAGCTTGGCTGCCGCCTCGTCGTAGCGGGGCGTGGAATCATTGTGAAAGCCGTGATTGACGTCGGGATAGATGTAGGCCTCGAATGTTTTTCCCGATGCCTTCAGCGCAGCTTCATAGGCCGGCCAGCCTTCGTTGATCCCCTTGTCCAACCCGGCATAATGGAGAAGCAAGGGCGCCTTGATCTTCGGCACGTCCTCGGCGCGCGGCTGCCTGCCGTAAAAGGGCACGGCCGCGGCAAGTTCCGGATAGGCCACCGCCGCGGCGTTGGCGACGCCGCCGCCATAGCAGAAGCCGGTGATGCCGACCTTGCCGGTGGTGAGATCGTTATGCATCAAAAATTCGACCGCCGCGAAGAAGTCGTTCATCAGCTTTTCCGGGTCGACCTTCTGCTGAAGCTCCCGCCCCTTTTCGTCATTGCCGGGGTAGCCTCCGACCGACGTCAGGCCATCCGGGGCAAGTGCTACGAAACCCGCCTTTGCCACGCGGCGCGCCACATCCTCGATATAGGGGTTCAGGCCCCTGTTCTCGTGAACGACCACCACGGCCGCGACTTTGCCGGTCACGTTTTTCGGGCGGACGAGATAGGCGCGCACATCTCCATTTCCCTTTGGCGAGGGATAGGTGATGTATTCGGCTGATATGTCGGGATCGGTGAACTCGACCTGGGTCGCCAGCGCATAGTCAGGGCTCAGCGACGCAAGAATGGCGGCCGCCGTCACGCCGCCGACGGCGAATTTGCCGGCCCGGTCGAGAAACTCACGCTTGGTAATTCTCCCGTGGGCGTAATAATCGTAGAGTTCGAGAAGTTCCTGAGGGAAATCCTTGGCTGTCATACGCGTCATGATGGCTCCTCCTGCCTCCTTGTTCTCGCACCATCCTACACAGGTAAGCTCGCGACTCTTTTCAACATTTCGCGAGTTTCGCGTGAGCTTGTCGGCCGGGGCAACCGCGCCGAATGACTGCCTTGGCTTCGGGAGCGTGCGCACCAACGTCCATCCGGCGAACCGCGTCCGCCCAGTTGTTGCAAGCAATGGGCCGCCCGCTATCGATCTATGAAAATTAATTTCATACTCGCGCTTTGAGGCCCGTTTTCTATTGACGCCTCTCGATTTTTGTCCCAACTTAAAGAAAATAAATTACTAAATGGGAACTTGATCGGCATGAAAGTGGGAATCATTGGGCTAGGATTCCGGCTCGGCTATCTCGGCTATGTTTTCAAGGCAATCGATAGCAGCTTCGACATTGTCGGCTATGTGGATCCGGAACCCGCCGGACTTCCCGGATTGACGGAAAAGGGCATTTCAGTCGGCAAGGCCTATGGTTCGCCGGAAGAACTCCTCGCTTCCGAAAAGCTCGATCTGCTGATGATCGGCTCCCCCAATCACCTCCATCTCGACCATATCAGGCTCGGCCTTCAGGCCGGTCTCAAGGTCTTCTGTGAAAAGCCGATCGTCACGACCATCGCAGAAAGCATCGAGCTTGCCCATCTGATGGCAAAATTCGGCCACGAGCGGCTGATGGTCGGTCTCGTGCTGCGTTATTCCCCTCTTTATAAGGATCTCCGCGCCATCCAGGCCGAGGGCAAGCTCGGTCAGATCGTGTCGATCGAGGCCTCCGAACATATCGAGCCTTATCACGGCGCCTTCTTCATGCGCGACTGGCGCCGCTACGAGCGTTACTCCGGCAGCTTCATGCTGGAGAAATGCTGTCACGACCTCGATCTTTACAATGGCGTGGTCGGCGCACGGCCGGAACGCGTCGCCAGTTTCGGCGGCCGCAAGAGCTTCATTCCGGCCAACGATCCGGCGCGCGAGGGCATCAACGACCTCGAACTCTTCCACCGCAAGCCGAGCGGATGGATGGGCTCGGACAAGGTCTTCGACAGCGATGCCGATATCATCGACTACCAGGTGGCGATCGTCGAATATGCCAATGGCGTCGGCATGAACTTTCACACCAATCTCAACGTGCCCGACCAGTTCCGCCGTTTCGCCATCATGGGGTCGCGCGGCATGGCCGAAGGCGATTTCGTGCGCGGCTATCTCGACGTTCACGAACAGCTGACCGGCAACAAGGTGGTCGAAAACAAATATGCCGCCACCGAGCTCTCCCAGCATTACGGCGCCGATGAACAGATGGCGAGCGACCTGCTTGAAAGCGTGCGCACCGGGCTCGAACTTCCCGTTTCCACGCTGAATGCGCTCGAAGCCGGCATTCTGGCTCTGGCGATGGACGAGGCGAGGATGAAGAAAACGGTCGTCGATCTCAGACCGATCTGGGACCGTTTCGACGAAGCCCTTCACGCAAGAGCGGCTTGAGGAGAGTGGCAAGATGAGTGTTCAAAGAAGCACGGTCATCTTCGCCTGGATCCTTCTTCTCCCGGCTGTCCTCTACGTTCTGGCGATCGTCGCCTATCCGCTGGTCGATACGTTCATTCTCTCCTTCACCGATGCATCGCTGAGGAAGACCACCAATTGGGTGGGCTGGATCAACTACGAGAAGATCTTCAATGAGCGGTTTGCGGAAGTCATCTTCCGGACCTTCATCTGGACGTTCTTCTCGGTCGCCCTGAAAATGGTGATCGGCACCTTCGGCGCATGCATGCTGAATGCCGCCGTACCAGGCCGCTCCTTGTTCCGGCTTTTGACCATGCCGCCATGGATCGTGCCGATGGCCATTGGCATCTTCATGTGGGGCTGGATGTATAACGGCCAGTTCGGAATGATATCAGGCCTGTTGCAGCGCTTCGGTCTCGTCGACGGCCCGGTCGCCTTCCTCGCCTATGGCAGCACCGCCTTCTGGGCAACGATCATCACCGATGTGTGGATCGGCGTGCCGCTGGTGACGATCTACTTCCTGGCGGCGATCCAATCCATTCCGAAGGATCTTTATGAGGCTGCCTGGACCGACGGCGCCGGCCGCTGGTACCGCTTCCGCCGCATCACCCTGCCGCTGATGGTTCCGGCGATCATCACCATGTCGATGCTGTCGCTGATCGCCACCTTCAACTCGTTCGACATCATTTGGATCCTGACGCAGGGCGGACCGAGCGGCGAGACGACGACGATGATCATCGATACCTATCAGACGGCGATCGGTTCGAAGAAATACGGGGAAGGTGCAGCGCGCGCTGTGTTGATCTGCATCTTCCTGTCGCTCTTCTGCTTCGCCTATTTCCGCGTCACCCGCCGTCTCAATCCGGAGAAGCGCGCATGAGCAGTGCCGCCATGATCGACCGTTACCGCTGGTGGGAAATCATCCTGATCTATTGCGGCATCGCGATGTTTCTGTTCTTCGTGCTGTCGCCCTTCGTCGAGGGCTTCCTGGTGTCGCTGAAGCCGCTCGCCCAGCTCTTTTCCTCGCCTTACCGCTTCTGGCCGGAGAACGGCTCGTTCGAAGCCTACCGGACAATGTGGATCAGCGTTCCGGGCTTCGGGCGCTATATCTTCAACTCGTTCTTCATCTCGATCATCGTCACGCTGATCGTGCTCTGCCTCGTCATTCCGGCGGCTTACGCCTTCGCGAAGTTCGAATTCAAGGGCATGGGGATCCTGCTCGGCGCGTTCCTGACGGTGAACATGTTCTCCGGCGCCGTGCTGTTGATCCCGCTCTTCCGGCTGATGCGCAGCATGGGCGTGCTCAACACCTATCTCGCCATGATCGTGCCGGGCGTCGCCTTCCTGATCCCGTCGGCGATCTGGCTGCTGCGCACCTATATGATCCGCATTCCACAGGAGCTCAACGAAGCGGCCTACATGGATGGCGCCAGCCATTTCTACACGCTGCGCCGTGTCATCCTGCCCATTGCGATGCCGGGGATTATCGTCGTCGCCATAACCACCTTCATCGGCGCTTACGCCCAGCAATTCATCTTCGCGCTGACGTTCAACTCGAAGAGCGAATACATGCCCTTGCCGGTGGGGCTCTTTGCTTACTTCGGCAAGCAGGAGGTCATCTGGAACGAACTGATGGCGGCTTCCTTCGTCGGTATCGCGCCGGCGATGGTCGTCATCTTCTTCCTTCAGCGCTACCTTGTCGGCGGGCTGACCGCCGGTGCGGTGAAACAATAAGACCAAAAAACGAGTGAACAGCTAACACAAGAATGGGAGTCACGACGTGAGCATTACCATCAAGACAGGCCTGATGGCCCTCGCCTTGCTCGGTTCGACGGCATTGACCGCAGTCACTGCCCAGGCGGCCGACAAGGAAATCAGCTGGATCTATTGCGGCGACACGATCGACCCGGTCCACACCAAATACATCAAGCAGTGGGAAGAAAAGAACGCAGGTTGGAAGGTCACGCCCGAAGTTGTCGGCTGGGCGCAGTGCCAGGACAAGGCAACGACGCTCGCCGCCGCCGGCACGCCCGTTGCCATGGCCTATGTCGGCTCGCGCACGCTGAAGGAATTCGCGCAGAACGACTTGATCGTCCCGGTGCCGATGACCGATGACGAAAAGAAGAGCTACTATCCGCACATCGTCGACACGGTGACCTTCGAGGATACCCAGTGGGGCGTCCCGATCGCTTTCTCCACCAAGGCGCTTTACTGGAACAAGGACCTCTTCAAGCAGGCCGGCCTCGATCCCGAGAAGCCGCCGAAGACCTGGGCTGAAGAAATCGAAATGGCCAAGACCATCAAGGAAAAGACCGGCATTCCGGGCTTCGGTCTCTCCGCCAAGACCTTCGACAACACGATGCACCAGTTCATGCATTGGGTTTACACCAACAACGGCGCGGTGACGGATGCCGAAGGCAAGGTCACGCTCGACAGCCCGCAGATTCTCGCCGCGCTGAAGGCCTACAAGGATATCGTCCCCTACTCCGAGGAAGGCCCGACGGCCTATGAGCAGAACGAAGTCCGCGCCATCTTCCTCGACGGCAAGGTCGCCATGATCCAGGCAGGATCGGGCGCCGCCTCCAGGCTGAAGGAGACGAAGATTGCCTGGGGTATTGCGACGCTGCCGCTCGGTCCCGACGCCAAGGGACCCGGCACGCTGCTGATCACCGACAGCCTGGCGATCTTCAAGGGTTCGGGGGTCGAGGAGAAGGCGACGGAATTCGCCAAGTTCATCACCTCGCCCGACGTCCAGTCGGAATACGAGCTGCAGGGCGGTGCCGGCCTGACCCCGCTGCGCCCGTCGGCAAAGGTCGACGAGTTCGTCGCCAAGGATCCTTACTGGAAGCCGCTCATCGAGGGTATCAACTATGGTGGTCCCGAACCGCTCTTCACCGACTACAAGGGCTTCCAGAACTCGATCATCGAGATGATTCAGTCGGTGGTGACGGGCAAGGCCGAACCGGAAGCCGCGCTGAAGAAGGCTGCCGGCGAAATCGAAGCGTTCAAGTAAAGCGCTTTGGACTCTTTGGGATCGCGGGTGCACAGCCCGCGATCCCTCCCCGATCGAATGTGCGACAAGGCCGCCGGTGGAGACAGATTTTTGGGACAGCTCCTTCTCAACAAAGTTCAGAAGTTCTATGGCGACTACGAAGTTCTGAAGGGCGTGCAGCTCGAGGTGAGGAACGGCGAGTTCGTCGTCTTCGTCGGCCCGTCAGGCTGCGGCAAATCCACCCTGCTGCGCATGATTGCCGGTCTCGATGCGACGAGCGCGGGCGATATCGTTATCGATGGTATCAGGGTCAATGACCTGCCGCCGGTCAAGCGCGGCATCGCCATGGTGTTTCAGTCCTACGCGCTCTATCCGCACATGACAGTTTTCGAAAACATTGCCTTCCCGCTTCGCGTCGAAAGGATGGAAGAGGAAAAGCTCAAGGCCAAGGTGGAAAATGCCGCCCGCATCCTTCACCTCGAACAGCGGTTGCAGCAGAAACCCGGCATGCTGTCCGGTGGCCAGCGCCAGCGCGTCGCGATCGGCCGCGCCATCGTGCGCGAACCGAAGATCTTCCTGTTCGACGAGCCGCTTTCCAACCTCGACGCAGCACTGCGCGCCGACATGCGCATCGAGCTTGCCAAGCTGCACAGGCAGTTGAAGGCGACGATGATCTATGTGACGCACGATCAGGTCGAGGCGATGACCATGGCCGATCGTATCGTGGTGCTCGATTCCGGCGATATCTCGCAGACGGGGGCGCCGCTGGAGCTTTATCACAAGCCGGCAAACCAGTTTGTCGCCGGCTTCATCGGTAATCCGAAAATGAATTTCCTGCCGGTGACCTGCAAGGGCGTCAGCGCCAATGGCGTCGAGGTGGATTATCAGGGCCAGACAGCCGTTCTGCCAGTGACGCCGCGCGACGGCATGGTCGGCAAGGCTTTGACGCTCGGCATCCGGCCGGAGCATATCCAGCTCGGCGGCGGCGACATCGTCTTTACCGTGACGCCGACGGTCATCGAGCGCCTCGGGGCAAATACGGTCGCTTACGCCTCGCTGAACGGCGAAGCCGAGAATTTCTGCGCCATGCTGCCCGGCAGCGTCGGCATCCGCGCGGATGCGCCTGTCGCAACCGGCATCAATGCTGCGGACTGCCACCTCTTCGACGAGGCGGGCATTGCCTTCGAGCGGCGGGTGGAACTGACCGAAATCGATATGAACCTCATCAATCCGACGGCCGCCTAGGACGGATACATGCCGTGCGGACAAACAAGTGATGATTTTGAGCCGATCGATCAGTTTGTGCGAAGCGTGATGTCACGCGCAGATCTCGATGCTGAATCCGGTGAGGCCATTGGGCTTTATCTGGACAATCGAGAATATGAAATGGCTTTCGAGGGTCTGTTTTTAGAGCTTATCAAATCTCGAAAAACGATCAAACTAAACGCCAGCGAATGCATCGGCATGGCACGGCAGCTAAAGCTCGATAAAGAAACCGTATTTGACCACCAGTTCTGGTCAAAGTTTGAAACATACCTTCACGATATGCCCAAGTGACGCACTGAGCCCCGTCGAGCGGCGTTCCTCCCCTACCAGACGAGGCCGCGGGCCGCGACTTCCTCGACGCGGGTGACGACGCCACCGCGGTGGAAGACCATCGTATCGAACAGGTTGGATACCACGCAGGTGTGGTTCGGGATGATGAAGAGCTTCTCGCCGATCTGCGGCCGGGGGCCGGTGCAATTGGACAGATCGATGACGCCGTGTTCTTCCGAGAGGCTGCTGATCCGCGCTTGGGGATAACCGACGATCAGGCCGTAATCGCTGAAGCCCTGAAGATCCGAGGTCAGCGCCTTTGAGCCGGCATCGATGACGGCGCGGTCGACATTTGGGCGTGACACCACGGTCACCAGAACATGCATGGCGCAATCGTCCTCGGTGCAATGGCCCATGCGCACCATCTGGCGGTCGTTGTAGATGTAGGTGCCGGCGCGGTGTTCGGTGGCCGATTTGACGAGATGGGCCTCGAAGAGGCTGGGTGTGCCGCCATTGCTGACGATCGGGCAGGCAATGCCTTCGGCTTTCAGCTGTGCCAGCGTTTCAGCGATGAAGGCTTCCACGGCGGCCGCCGATTGCGGCTTCGGATAGGTCACGATGCCGCCGAAGGTCAGGCCGTCGGCGGCGGCGATGCGCTTGGCGAGCGAGGCCGCCTCCCCCGGCGTCTGTACGCCGCAGCGGCCAGCGCCGGTATCGCATTCGACCAGTACGTTCAGCGGCTTGTGGCCGGAGAAATGTGCTGCCAGCCCATCGACCGTCACTTCGCTGTCGGCGACGACCTTGAGCGCCGAAATCCTGTCGTTCAGCCTGGCCAGCCGCTCGATTTTCTGCGGTCCGAGGATATTGAAGGTGATGAGGATGTCCTCGAAGCCGGCCGCGGCGAAGACTTCGGCTTCCGTCACCTTCTGGCAATTGATGCCCTTGGCGCCCGCGGCAGTCTGCGCGACGGCCAGGGCCGGGATCTTGTGCGTCTTGATATGCGGCCGGAAGTTCAGCCCGTGCTGATCCATGTAGGATTGAACGCGGGCGATGTTTGCCGCCAGCCTGTCTTCGTCGATCACGGGACGCGGCGTCGAGAGGTCGGCGATCCTGTCGCCTGCCTTGGCGACGACGGCGAAGCTGGTATCAGGCATCTAGGCGGCTCCGCGTTCTATCCCATGTGGATCGGCGACGATCGGCCAGATGGTCTTCGGTGCCCGCTGGTACGGCGTCGTTGCCGGATTATTGGGATAGGGCGTTCCGGCGGAGCAGTAAAGGATTTCCGCTGCGATCTTCGAGAAGGACGCGAAGAAGTGGTTGGTGGATTTGATCACCAGGATCTTCTGCCTGGTGGGATCGATGCCCATCACCGAAAAAAGGCTCGGATCGAAGCTTTGGGCGCGGGTGGAATTGAGGATGATGTCGATGCCGTCAAGCACGATATGGGCGGCATCGCCGAAAGGTGCGAGGCTCTCGCCGAACTGCATCTCGGCGTTCTTCAAGAGCTTGACGATCTTCACGGTGCCGTCGATGGGGTTGCCGGTGCCGGGCGCCGACTTGGCGCCGAAGCGCAGCGGAATCTCCGCCCCCTCGCCCGCCGCAAAACAGATCTGCACGGCGACCGGATCCCAGATCGTGCCGATCGCGGCGCTGGTGACGCCGCGGGCCAGGAGTTCGCCGAGGACGACAGTGGCATCCCCTGCCGTGCCGCCGCCCGGATTGTCCCAGACGTCGGCAATGACGACGGGCCATGCGGTGGCGGCCATCGCCCGCGACACGGCTTCCTTCTCGTCGATCTGCGGAACCATGAAGGTGCCGCGCTTGGAAAACAGCTCCAGGCCGAGTTCGCGCGCCAGAGCCGCACCCTTTTCCGGCTTGTCGTCGGTCACGACAAGCAGCTTCGTTCCCATTTCGGGAACGTCGCCCACCATGAAGCCGTGGATCACCGAGATCGACAGGATGTCCGGATCATCTTTCTCGATCCGCATGATCTTGTCGACGAAGGAGCGCATCGGCTCGCGCGATGTCGGGAAGACGTCGATCATCTTGCAGTCGAACACCGACATATCAGGCTGGGCCCGGCCTTCCAGTGTTTCCACGGCGATGCGCCAGAGATCCTCGGCGCGATCGACGAAATCCGTATGCGGAAATTCCTTGAAATAGACGGCGAAATCGAGTGCCGCGACGCGTTTTACCGTGAGATGGCTGTGCGGATCGAGTTCGGCGCAGATCAGCACGTCGGGCCCGACCATCTCGCGCATGCGCGCGAGAAGATCGCCTTCCGTGTCCTCGTATCCGGCGGCCACCATGGCCCCATGCAGGCCCATCACGACAGCGTCGACCGGCATTGCCGCGCGGAGTTGATCGAGGATTTCGTCACGCAATTCTTCGTAGGTCGCCCGGTTGACGAGACCGGCGGGATCGGCCCAGGTGGCGGTTCCCTCGATCAGCTCCCAACCTTTTTCTCGGGCGACGCGCCTTCCGACGGTGATCGGTGCAGTGCAGAGCGTCGGCGTTTCCGGATGTTGGCCGGGCGGGGCATAAAGCGAGGCTTCGAATGCGCGGCGATCCACGCAGATCGGGGAAAAGGTGTTGGTCTCGGTCGCCAGTGCTGCGGTGAAAATGCGCAAGAAAGTGGCCTTCGTGTTGTCGTCCGCGCGTCAACCCATCGGGTTCGGCAGGTAGCCGGTGAAACCTGAGATTTTCCAGCGTCCTTGGTGAAGCCTGCAATAATAAAGCGTCTGCCATTGCATGATATCGCGGGTGCCGTCAGGCTTGGAAATGCCGCCGTCGAATTTCTTGCGGACAAGCGCCATGTCGCCTTCGATCTCGATATCCTCAAGCGTCGTCGTGGTGAAGATCGCCGTGCGCGCATCTTCCGCGAAACTCTGTGCGGCGAAATCCCTGGCCTGCCTCAGCCATTCCTCGCGATAGGCCGACAGCGTCGGAAATGCGAGGCGCCACTTGTCGGGGCTGACGGCCTTCTGACCGTCGATGCCGATGAAGCCCTCTTCGACGAAGTCATGCTCGACCATCGACCAGTCGGCGGCCAGAAAGGCATCGATATCGCGCGGAACGAGCATTTCCCAGATCGCAGACCGGGCGCTGTCGGACGGGAAAGGATTTAGGAAAGGATCGCGCATGTTTGCCCCGGATTGAAATTCTTTTCATAAATCGCGTTTTTCACTGGTCAAATTCCGCTTTCTATGGTCATTTGTCAACTTATCAAGAAAATAATTTGCAAGGACTTCAGCATGCCCATCAAGCGCTATGGCACTGTTCAAACCGGCGCCGGCGGCAAGGCGCTGCCTTTCGCACGTGCGGTCGAAGCCGACGGATGGCTGTATGTTTCCGGGCAGGTTGCGATGGAAGATGGCGAAATCATCGACGGTAACATCATTGCCCAGACCCACAAGACGATCGCCAATGTGCTGGCGATCCTCGATGAGGCCGGGTACGGCGTCGAGGACGTCGTGCGCGTCGGCGTCTGGCTCGACGATCCGCGCGACTTCTGGACCTTCAATAAAATCTATCAGGAGTATTTCGGCGAACATCCGCCGGCACGCGCCTGTGTGCAATCGTCGATGATGGTCGATTGCAAGGTTGAGATCGACTGCGTGGCCTATAAGAAGAAGGATGGATAGCGCGCCATCGGGGGGACGGGTTTGGATATCTTTTCGACATTGCAGGAAGACAAGAGCCGGCTCTCCCCCTCCGAGAGCCGCATCGCGGAAATCATCGTCAACGACTTCGAGTTTGCCGTGAACGCCTCGATCATCGAGCTGGCGGAACGGGCCGAGGTATCGCCGCCGACCGTCACCCGTTTTTGCCGTCGGCTGGGTTGCGAAAGTTTCTCCGACTTCAAGGTGCAGCTCGCCCGAACCGCCCATATCGGCGTGCGTTATCTGAAACCGGAATCGAAAAGCACCGACCCGGCCGATGTGGCCCAGGATATCATCACCAAGGCCCAGAACGCGTTGTTTCTCCTGCACCGGTCGCTTGATCTCGCCGCGATCGAAGCCGCCGTTTCGCATATCGCCAAGGCCGATATGATTTACGCCTTCGGCTCGGGCGGCAATTCGTCGATGATCGCGGACGAACTCCAGAATCGCCTCTTCCGTCTCGGGTTGCGCATCACGGCAAGTTCCGACCACAGCATGCAGCTGATGATGGCTGCCGCGGCAAGGCCCGGCGACGTGTTGATCGGCTCCTCCTTCTCGGGACGCAATACGGAGCTGGTGCGGGCCTTCGAGCTTGCCCGCCAGGCCAAGGTGAAGACGATCGCTCTGACCCAGACGGCAAGCCCGGTTGCCAAGGCTGCCGAGATCGTCGTGCCGATCGACCTTCCCGAAGGCAGCAATATCTATCGCCCGACCTCCACGCGCATCGCCTACATCGCGACGGTCGATATTCTGTCGAGCCTGGTCGCCTACGCCGTTCAGCCAAAGGCGACGACCACGCTTCGGCGCATCAAGCAGCAGCTGGTCATTCACCGCGACGGCGACGACCGGCAATTGCTTGGAGATTGAGGTTCATGAACGGGAGCGACAGGAAATGACGCAGTCGATAGCCATCGTGACCGGCGCTGCAGGCGATATCGGCGCGGCGATCGCCGCACGGCTCGCCGATGACCACGACGTCGTGCTGCTCGCCGACATCGATGCTGCCGCTGCGGCTGCCGTGGCGTCAAAACTCGGGCCGGGCAATCGTTTCGTGGCCGTCGGATGCGACGTGACCAACGAGACGAGCATTGCCGAATTGGCAAGGCGTGCGGCGGAGATCGGTGTGGTTCGGACCCTCGTCAACAATGCCGGTGCGGCCCGCGCCACCAACCTGCACGAGACGACGCCGGAGATCTGGCGGGCGGACGTTGCGCTCAATCTCGAAGCGGCATTCTTATGTTTCCGCGCATGCGAGCCCATGCTGAAGGCCTCGAAGGGCTCCGTCGTCAACATCGCCTCGGTCAACGGCCTGCATGTCTTCGGACACCCTGCCTATAGCGCCGCCAAGGCAGGCCTTCTGCATTTTACCCGGTTGGTTGCCGTGGAATACGGCAAGTTCGGCATCCGCTCCAATGCCGTCGCACCCGGCACGGTGAAGACGCAGGCCTGGGAAGCACGCGCAAGCGCCAATCCAAATGTTTTCGAGGAAGCTCGCCGCTGGTATCCGCTGCAGCGCGTCGTCGATCCGAAAGACGTCGCCAATGCCGTGGCCTTCCTTGCCGGTCCTCTTGCCGCAGCGATCACAGGCGTCTGCCTGCCAGTCGATTGCGGCCTCACGGCTGGCCAAGCCGAACTGGCGCGGACCTTCTCGCAATCGGAACATTATTGAAATCCAGAGCGGTTCATCTTTTCATGGAAGCGCCGAACCGCTCTAACTTTTTGTTTTTACGCAATTCCGGACGAAAAACCGCTTCGTACTTTTCCTGGAATTGCTCTAGAGGAATACGAGAGGAGCAGGTTGTGAAGCCGGCTTACTTCGGATCGATGACCGCATGAGCCGCCTTTTTCCCGATGTCTTCCGCAATCCGGCGATCCGCGCCAGCATGATCGCCATTTTTACCTTCGGGATGGCGGGGGCGATGACTGCACCCTACCGTTCGATCGTCGGTATCCGCGAATTGGGCTTGAGCGACGGCCTCTATTCCTTCCTGAGTTTCGTCTCGGCGGCGGTGAACGTCGTCATCAGCATCCTGCTCGGCAATCTCGCCGATCGGCTGGGCGAGTACAGGTCGACGATGATCGGCGCCTGCCTGTTCGGCATCGCCGGCTACGGCATGGTCTACGCTTTTCCCACAGCCGCCGTCTTCGTCATCAGCGGCTTGCTGCCGCTGCCGATTTACGGGGCGCTGAACTCGCTGCTGTTTGCCAATGCACGCGCGGCGATGCACGGCATGAACCGAAGCGACATGGTGACGGCCAACTCCGGTGTGCGCGCCATGATCTCGCTGTCCTGGGTGCTGATCCCGGGGATAACAGGCCTCATGCTGTCCGGCGCATCGAGCATGCTGCCGGCCTATCTCTTTGCCGCCATCTCATGTCTGCTCTGCCAGGCGATCATCATCTTCGCCCTGCCCAAGCGGTCGGCAACGGAGATGGCCGCGGTCCATCATCTCAGCTATCTCGGCGCGCTGCGCCAGGTGGTTTCGCCGCGCATCTCCGCGCATATTTGCGGGGTGGCGCTGATTACCAGCACGCTGCATCTCAATGACGCCCTTCTGCCGTTGATCGCCACCGGTGCTGCGCATGGCAAGCTCAGCGACGTCGGCATTCTTGTCGGCATCGTCGCATTGCTGGAGGTCGTCTTCATCATCATCTGGTCGCGGATTGCCCGGAAGACCGGGCAGATGACGGCGCTTGCCGCCGGCACCGTCATCTATGCCGTATTCCTCAGCCTTCTCGGCTTTGCCTCGCAGCCGTGGCACCTCTATGGGCTCACCTTGCTCGCAGGCATTGGAGCGGCCGCGATCATCAGCTTTCCGATCACCTATCTGCAGGATCTCATCGCCGACCGGCCGGGGCTCGGCAGCGCACTGATCTCCGTCAACATCTTTGCCAGCGCCGGGATCGGCGCGCTGGTCTTTGCCGCCGGCACATTCATGACAGGCTATTCGGGAACCGCCATCCTGAGCGCCGTCACCGGATTATCCGGCATAGCGCTCCTCGGCTTCCTGCAAGGACGCAGAGCCCGTTGAGCAAATAAGACGTTGCGAAGAATGGAGCTTTCATCGCTGTTCGTCTTGTGACAAGGGTGACGCACCATTTCCTTTGAAGGCGACATGAAGGCGATCTCTGGCACGAATCTCGAGCAGGCCAAGTCTCACAACCGGCGTGTGGTGATCGAGGCTGTCCGCACGCACGGCCCCTTGTCGCGCGCGGCGATCGCCCGGATGACGGCGCTGACCGCCCAGACCGTCTCGAATATCGTCGAGGAACTGGAGAGATCGCACCTTCTCGTCCCGTCCGAGGCGCAGAAGCTGGCGCGCGGTCAGCCGATCATCCCCTACACCATCAATCCACGCGGTGCCTATTCGATTGGCCTCGAACTCGGCCGCCAGCGCGCAAGCGGCGTTCTGACGGATCTGTCCGGCGCCGTTTGCGCACGCATCGAGCGCCATGTCGAACACCCCGATCCGCAAAGGGCCATGCCGGCTCTCCAGACAATCGTCGAGGATCTTCAGCAGGCCTTCGCATTCGACCGGAACCGGCTGCTCGGCGTCGGCATGGCCCTGCCCGGCCGTTATGCCGATGGCGGCACAACCTCTCTCAGCCCGCAGAGCCTGCCCGGCTGGCAGGACTTTCCTGTCGGGCATGAGCTGGAACAGCGGGTGAAGGTGCCGGTGCTCGTCGAGAACGATGCGACGGCAGCGGCGATCGGCGAGCGTCTTCACGGCGTCGCCCGCGGTTTGGGCAGCTTCGTCTGTCTCTTCCTCGCCGGCGGCGGCGGCATCGGTGCGGGAATGTTCCTCGACGGCCACCTCTACAAGGGCAGCCGCAACAATGCCGGCGAGATCGGGCATATCATCGTCGAACCGCATGGCAAGCTCTGCAGCTGCGGCAAGCGCGGTTGTCTGGATCGCTACATTTCGCCGACCGTTGCCTACGAATTCATGGGCATTGCCAATGCCGAGGAGCTTTCGCCTGACGATCTCGACGCACTGATCGCCAGGGGCGGTGAGGGTCTCGATGCCTGGCTCGATCAGGCCGTCCAGCCGCTGCGGCAGACTGTCGATTTTCTGGAACTGGCCTTCGATCCGCAGACCATCGTGCTCGGCGGCAGCATATCGACATCGCTGATGCTTCGGCTGGCAGAGCGGCTGGAGCCGCTGTACACCCCGATCGACCCCAGCCAGAAGCGCACCGCGCCTCGCGTCATGATCGGCATGACCGGCAAGGATACGGCCATCCTCGGCGCCGCCGCGCTGCCGATCTTTTCCGAAACCAATCCGCGCTTCGACGTCCTGCAAAAACCGCTCGGCTAGCGCATCGGCCCGAAAATCGGAATCGATTTTCGGAAAGCGCGATGCGTAGATTCAAAGTGCTAGAGCGCCCGGGAGGTTACCGATGCCGGCCTCATCCGCCGGCCGGCTGCCTCGCATCTGCTTGCAGCGGGCGACGGGCGAGAGGTCGCGCAAAGATGACCACGTTCCCGAGAAGCGTCAGCGCCAGGCCGATCAGGCCCAGACCGCTCCAGTGGTAGCCTTCAAAGACCGTCGACAATGACAGGGCAACGATCGGGAACAGGACGGTGGCATAGGCAGCGCGTGAGGAACCGATGCGGGACACCAGCATCAGGTAGGTGGTGAAACCGATCACCGATCCGATTGCCGCGAGATAGAACAGGGCGGCAATATAGGTGATGTTGGGCGGCGCCACGATCGGCGTTTGCGTCACGGCAATCAGGAAGAGGAGGATGATCGCGCCATAGGTCATGCCCCATGCATTGGCGGTCAGCGGTGAGATTCCGACCGCGCTGTTTCGACGCGATGCCATGTTGCCCAGCGAGAAGAAGAGCGTGCCAAGCGCTGCGAGCCCGATCCCTTTCAACGTGCCCGTATCGAAATCGACGACAACTTCCTCGCCGAAAAGCAGGAGGAGCCCGGTTGCTCCGAGCGCCGCTGCGAGAAGCGTGCGGCCCGTAATGCGGTCGCCGAAGAACAGGCGCGCATTGACTGCGTTGTAGATCGTTGCGAGCGAAAAGATTACGGAGATCAGCCCGGACGGGATGGAGGCGGCGGCGCTGTAGAAACAGATGAAATTGAGGCTGAACAGGCAGAGCGCTTGCGCAAGGATGAAAGGTTGATCGCGCAAGGTAGGGAGCTTGAGTCGCCGCATGACAGCCAGGATGGCGACGAGTATCACTGCTGCGACTACAAATCTGTAAAAGACCGAGACCAGGACCGGCACGGGACCGACCTGCATCGCAATGGCGATCCAGGTCGTCCCCCATATGAGGACGGTCGCGATGAAGAGAGCGGCATTTGCCATGGAGTGATCCTCGTTTTCGCGACCAATAGGCGAACCGCGCGCAGGGCTTTTGCACATTCTTGCTATGAAATCGATTTGCCCGGACTTCCTGCTCGCCATGTGGGTCGTCGACCAGTATTGTTCGCAAGGCGTGGCCAGGCATGGGGAAGTATTGGTGAAAGATAGCCGACTCTCGGTTTTCAGGTTTTTGTCCGCATCTCCCAATGCGCGGATGTCACAATCCATCGATTTGGGTTTCGGGCGATCAGCGGCCATCTGGAACAATTCACACGACAGGATGAGCTATGAGCGGCCGAACGGTCATACGTTCAGTCTTTATCTCAGAGGCGGCGCCGGAACGCGTCGTCTGGACGGCAGCCCCGTGCGCGGCCGTCCAGGGGTCCTGTGCATCATGCCACAGGGGCACTCGTCCGAATGGGAAATCACCGACTTCTTCGAATTCGTGCATCTGTATGTTCCCGACGATCAAATGCGCCGGATGTTTTCGGAGACGTTTGACCGCGATGCTCGGCTCATGGCTCTTCCCGAAGTGACCTTCGCAGAGGCACCCGCCGTGGCGCACACGCTGCGGCAGATGACGAAAGCGATTTTGGCGGGCGGTCATCTGTTGGCTGAAGAAGCAATGACGCAGACGATCAACGATCTTTTCGTTGATCCGCGTTTTGGCGGGATGCGTCCCTGCGCGATCAGCGGCGGGCTCGCTCCTCATGTGCGACGCCGTATTCTCGAGTATATCGAGGCCCATCTCAGTGAGACGATCCGCCTACAGGATCTGGCGACGATCGGGCAGCTCAGCGCCTTTCATTTTCAGCGGATGTTCCGGGCAAGCTATGGTGTGTCCCCGCATGGCTGGGTGGCCCATCGGCGTGTCGAGCGCGCCAAATCGATGTTGTGCGGCATGGACCCGATCGCGCAGATCGCTTCGGCCTGCGGTTTCAGCAGCCAGAGCCACATGACACGGGCATTCAAGTTGGGCACAGGCGTCACACCCTCTGCCTACCGGCAGCAACAGTGACGCCCTTCGCTCGACCGCACTTGTCTTTTCCGAAACCAATCCGCGCTTGACGTCCTGCAAAAGCCCCCCGGCTAAAGACCTCACTTCACCGCGATGACGACCTTGCCCTTCGCGCGTCCCGTTTCCACATAGTCCAGCGCCTCGTTGGTCTTCTCGAACGGGAAGGCCCGGTCGATGACGGGGCGGATGGCGCCCGCCTCGATCAGCGCGGTGATCTTGCCGAGTTGCGCGCCGTTTGCCGTCATGAAGAGGAAGGAATAGCCGATCCCCAGGCGTTTCGATTTCCGCCTGATGTCGAAGCTCAAGAAGCGCATGACCTGCTGCAGCAGCCAGCCGAAGCCGTTTTCCCTGGCGAAGTCGGGATCAGGCGGACCTGATATCGAGATCAGCTTGCCGCCCGGCTTGAGGACGGCGAGCGATTTCTCCAGCGTATCCTTGCCGAGGCTGTTCAGCACCACGTCATAGCCCTTCAGCACCTTTTCGAAGTCGTCCTTCTTGTAATCGACCAACACGTCGGCGCCGAGGCTTTTCACCAGCTCGATATTTGCCGTGCTCACGGTCGTCGCCACATGGGCGCCGAGATGTTTGGCAAGCTGGATCGCGATGGTGCCGACGCCGCCCGAGCCCGCATGGATCAGCACCCGCTGCCCCTTCTGCAGCTTGGCGCGCTCGACCAGCGCCTGCCATGCGGTCAGCGCCACAAGCGGAATGGATGCGGCCTCTTCCATGCTGAGATTGGCGGGCTTCAGGGCGATATCGGCAGCGTCGATGGCGATATACTCGGCGAAGGTGCCGATGCGATCCTTGCTGGGGCGCGCATAGACCTCGTCGCCGGGCTTGAATTGCCGGACATTGGCGCCCACCCGGACCACGACACCAGCGACATCATTGCCGAGCACCAAAGGAAGCCGGTAAGGCAGGATCAGCTTGAACTCTCCGTCCCGGATCTTGGCATCCAGCGGGTTCACGCTAGCGGCATGGATCTCGACCATGACGTCATTCTCGCGCAGCTGCGGTTCAGGGCTCTGGCCGAGCCTGAGGGCGCCGCCTTTCTTGTAGCGATCGATCAGGAATGCTTTCATGAAGGCGAACTTTCGTGTTTGTGATGAGCCGACAATGCGCGGCAAGCCAGGATCAATCGGGAAGTTTGTTGAATTTCCGCAGGCTCTTGTCGACGAAGGACTCGGGCAGGAAGCGGCGGATGAAACGCACCTGTCCTGCTGCTTTCCCGGCCGTGTAACGTCTCTTGGGCGATGGCGCATTGGCAGCCCGGACGACGGTTGCGGCGACCACTTCGGGCGCATCGCCCTTCGAGACGATCTCGCGCATCAGCTTCTCTGCATCGGCGCGCACCGCATCATAGACGGCAAGCGGCTTGTCCGGCCGGGTGATGTTCTCCTCGAAAGAGGTGCGAGTGACGCCCGGTTCGACGAGCACGACGCGGATGCCCTGCGTTCGCACCTCATGGTCGAGGGATTCCGAATAGCCTTCGATCGCGTGTTTGGTTGCTGCGTAGAGCGCGTTGAAGGGCGCCGGGATCAGCCCGAGGATCGAGCTCAGGTTGATGATCCGGCCGCTACGCTGCCGCCGCATCACCGGCAGCACTGCATTGGTCATGCGCATCGTGCCGAAGACGTTGACGTCGAAGACGGCTTTGGCCTGCGCCGTCGTCGACTCCTCGGCACCGCCGAGCAGGCCGATCCCGGCATTGTTGACGAGCAGATCGATCCGTCCCGTGCGTTTCAGAACCTCGTCGACGACGCCCTGCACGGATTGATCGTCGATGACGTCGCAGACCAGCATGGTGATGCCATCGGCGGTATCAGGCATCGGCTTCCGGCTGGTGCCGAACACACGGTAACCGTCGTGCCGCAGCGCTTTCGCCGTCACCAGCCCGATGCCGGAGGAAGCCCCGGTGACCAGGGCAACGCCGCGTTCTCTCTTGCTCATCAATGTCTGCCTTCGTTTTTGTCATGGAACATCTATGCGCAACCTGTTACTATCAAATTGATAGCAAGTCACTACTAAAAAGATATCGACATGAAGAATCTTTCAAATCAACCCTGTCTGATCGCCCGTAGCCTAGCGCTCGTCGGCGATGCGTGGAGCATGCTGATCATGCGCGACGCCCATGCGGGGCTGACCCGCTTCGATGAATTTCGCAAAAGCCTCGGCATCGTCCCGACGATGCTGACGGGGCGGCTGTCATCGTTGACCGAGGAAGGGCTCTTGGAAAAACACCGCTATTCCGAGCGCCCGCCGCGCGATGAATATGTGCTGACGGAGGCTGGCCGCGACTTTCTGCCGGTGCTGTTTGCGATCGGTGCCTGGGGCCGCAAGCATCGCGGCGGCGGTGACGTCACCCGCTTCTTCGACGCCGAGACCGGAACCGAGATCGATCCCGTCACCATCGACCGCGCGACCGGCGCGCCGATTGGAACACGTCCGATTCGTATCGCCGCAGCCGAATGTCAGCCGCCCGCGGCAGATGAAGCGGCACCGGACAATTCCCTTTGAAAGCAATGTCAGTATCCCCCGCCATCACCGCCTCCGGCGATGGCAAGGGTGGTCGGCAAATCAAAACCCGTGGCCGATCCGGGCGCTACGACTGCTGCAGCCCGTAGAGCAGCGGCATCAGTCCTGCTAGCGCCCTGAAACGCTCCCACGACTTGGATGACGGCTTCGTCCAGCCCGTTTCAGCAAGGGCGGAAAGGCGGGGGAAGACGAGGCGGTCGAAAACGGCGCGATCCGTCATCGGCTCGGACCAGATGCAGGCCTGGATGCCGAGGAGCTTCTGTTTCTGTGCTGTCGTCCAGCCGCCGATGGGGTCGAAATTGTAGAGCTTTTCCGCATCCGAAGTCCCCGCCCAGCTGGCGCCGGGCTCGTCCCAATCGGGCCTGAGCGCCATGTCGAGGTAATAGACCTGCCCGGGGCAGACCACCATTTGATAGCCGCGTTCGGCAAGTTCGGCCGAGACCTCGACGTTGCGCCAGCTGCAGAGATAGCTCTTCGATTTGTCGATGACATCGCCGTGGGCGGCCTCTTCCCAGCCGCCGGTGATGCAGCCCTTGCTCGCAAGGAAGCGCTGGACACGATTCAGGAACTCCGCCTGCAGGATGGCGGCGCCCGAGCCGTGGATGTCGTCGGCGCCATGGGTATTGGTCACGACGTTCAGCCGCTTGGCATGCGCATCGGCCACCTCGTCGCCCGCCACGGTGCGCAGGCGCTCGAGCGCTTCCGGCGAGCCGGACCACGCGCCGAGCGGAACTTCGTCGGCGCCGAGATGGATGGTCTTGAACGGAAAGAGCTCGATGAGTTCCGAGAGGATCGTCTCGATGATCTCGTAGGTCTTCTCGCGGGCCGGGTTGATGCAATTGTCGGGAAAGCCCTGAACCGAATAGTAGCTGCCGACCTCGGCCGGGTCGCGCAGCTCCGGTATCGCCTGTAGCATGGCGTAGCAATGGCCGGGGACATCGATCTCCGGCACGATCTCGACGCCGAAGCTCTTAGCCTGGGCGACGATCTCGCGGATCGCAGCCTTGGTGTAATAACCGCCGGTGCGGGCAGGGCTCGAACCGAGCAGCGGCGGAACGGCCAGGCCATGGCCGCGCCAGGCGCCGACCGCGGTCAGGGCGGGATAGGCGTCGATCTCGACGCGCCAGGCTTCGTCGTCGGAAAGGTGCCAGTGGAAGCGGTTGAGCTTGTTCCAGGCCAGCACCGCCACGAGCTTCTTGACCTCGGCAGCACCGTAGAACTGGCGGGCGACATCGAGATGCAGCCCGCGCCAGCCCATCGACGGTTCGTCGACGATCTCGCCTGCGGCCGGAAACTGGAAGACTTGGGGATGCAGCCTTGCGCCGCGCCAGATCTGGCCGAGCGTGACGAGACCGTAGAAGAAGCCGCTCTGGCGGCTTGCCTCGATGGTGATCGTCTCACCTTCGAAACTCAGCCGGTAAGCCTCTGGTCCGAACCCGGTGGCCTCCTTCAGGACAACCGGAACCGCGCCTTCCGCCTCGCTCCGCACGATGCCTTCAACGGCGAAGAGATGCTCGACCAGCGCTGCGAAGCTGCGTGCTGCCGCCTCCCCTTCAGCGCTTTGCGCCTGCGGCGCAAAACCGGCCGGCAGCGGCCGGCGGGCAGTGACGGCCACATGGTTCGGCCAGGGGATGATTGACACCTGAACCGGCGCGTTGACGGGAACCGGATAGATCTCGGCGCCACGCTTCAGCGGCGCGTTGCTGACCGAAGATCGCGTCGGCTCTATGGTGAGCACGATCGTGCTGCCGTCGGAAAGCGCGAGATAGCCGCTCGTCGCGCCGTCCGTCCAGTGGCGGAACTGCCAGCTCAGCGCATAGACCGAGATCGTCCACGTCTCGCCGACGCCGAGAACGAAATTGGCCGGCGGCTGGAATTCGGTGAAATTCGAGAGCCGCTGCGAAACCGTGGCGCCTTCGACACGACCTGCCGGATCGACACGACCCGGGCCGCTGACGCAAAGCGAGAAATTCGAAAGCGGCTCGGTGCCGAGGTTCTTGAGGCGCAGGACGTAGGAAAACTCCTTGCCGTCGGCAGGCGGGTTCCAAAGGGTTTCAAGCCGCAGGGCTTTCGGTCGTGATGTGGACATGGTCACTCTTTCCTTTTGAGGATTGGCCTTTTGAGAATTGGCCTTTTGAAAATCAGCTCTCGAGCATTCCGGCATTCGAGCCGCCAAGCGCGCGCATGAAATGATTGGGGCCGACCTGCTCGACGACGGTGGACTCAGGACGGCTGAGCGAGCGCACCTTTTCCGCCTGTTCGAGGAAACGCGCGCTTCCGCCCGTCACGAACGGCCGGCTGCCATCCGGAACGGCTGAAAGCAGCAACCGCGTATAGGGATGGCGGGGATCGGAGAGGACGGCATCGGTATCGCCCCATTCGACCATTTGACCGGCGAACATCACGACGATCTCCTCGGCCACAAGTGCGGCCGTCGCGATGTCGTGGGTGATATAGAGCATGGCCAAGTCGTTTTCACGCTTCACTGTGGCGAGCAGATCGAGAATGTCCTTGCGGATGGAGACATCGAGCATCGAGGTCGGCTCATCGGCGACCAACACGCTCGGCGCGACCGCCAGCGCGCGGGCGATGTTGACGCGCTGCCGCTGCCCGCCCGAAAGCTCATGCGGGAATTTTTGCCGGGTCAAATCGGGTTCCAGCCCCACGCTTGCCAGCAGGCTGGCAATCTCTTCGGCAAGATCCGCCCTCGCGCCGTTCTGCCGGTGCAATTGCAGCGGCCGCGCCAGATGATGGCTGACGGTGAAGGCCGGGTTGAGCGACGAGAACGGATCCTGGAAGACCATCTGCACCTCTCGGCGGTAGCGATGCTCATCCTTGGCCTCGCCGCGGGCGGTCAGATCCTGTCCGCGGAAAAACAGCCTGCCGCCGGTCGGCTTGTCCAGACGCGCAATGATGCGGGCGCAGGTCGTCTTGCCGCAGCCGGATTCGCCGACCAGCGCCAATGCCCGGCCGGGAAAGAGCGAGAAGGACACCCTTTTCAGCGCCTGGACCGGGCCGAAATTGCGCTTGATGTCTTCGAGCCGGATCACGGCATCCGTGACAACAGCATCAGTCTCCGCTTTCATGCCAGGACCCCCGAGAGATGCGGATTGCCCGGAAGCTGTGGAATGGCATTCCAGAGCTTGCGGGTATAGGCGTGCAGCGGCGCCTGGGCGACCTGCCGCACGTCGCCCACTTCAACGAGTTCGCCCTTCAGCATGACGCCGATGCGCTGGCAGAGCTGCGCCATCAGATGCAGGTCATGGGTGATGAAGAGCACCGAGAAACCATAGCTCCGCTGCAGATCGACGACCTGCTCGAGGATCTCCCGCTGCACGACGACGTCGAGCGCGGTCGTCGGCTCGTCCATGATGATGAGTTCGGGCCTCAGCGCCAGGCAGATCGCAATGACGATGCGCTGACGCATGCCGCCGGAGAACTGGTGCGGGTAATCGCCGATGCGATGGGTGTGAATGCCGACAAGGCGGAACATCTCCTCGGCCCGAGCTCTTGATTCCTCGCGCGAACAACCGGTGTGCCGGTAGAGAACGTCGTGGAACTGCGCCTCGACCCGCATCAGTGGATTGAGCGAATTCATCGCGCTCTGAAAGACCATGCCGATGCGCTTCCAGCGGATACGCTGCAGCTCGCGTTCCGGCAGCCTCAGGAGATCCTGTCCGGTGAGCCGGATGCTGCCGCCGCTGATCCAGGCCGGCGCCTTGGAAAGACGGGTGATGGCATAGGCGATCGTGCTCTTGCCGCAGCCGGATTCACCGGCCAGCCCGAAGATCTCGCCGCGGCCGATAGTGAAGGAGACGTCCCTGACGGCGCGAAACTCTCCCTTGTCGACGAGATAGTCGACATTGAGCTTGTCGATTTCCAGCAGATTGTCGCTCATCGGCCAAGCTCCAGTTCCCGGTTGCGGGCGCGGGTGAGGCGGAACCAGCGCGTCAGCGCCGGGCCGGAGCGCAGCTGCGGATTGGCGATCTCGTCGAAGGTGAAATTCAAAAGCGCAAGGCCAAGCCCCGTCAGTGCGATGCCTGCTGCCGGCACGCCGATGTCCCACCATGCGCCGACCATGATCGCCGAGGAATTCTGGGCATTGTAGAGCATCGTGCCCCAGGAGACCTTCAAGGGATCGCCAAAGCCGAGATATTCGAGCGTCGTCTGGGCAACGATGGCGTAGATGATGCTGCCGACGAGGTTGATGCCGATCAGCGTCGTCAGGTTCGGCAGGATTTCCACGAAGATGATGCGCCAGGCCGGCTCTCCGATCATCTTGGAGGCCGTGACGAAATCACGGTTGCGAAGCGCCATCGTCTGCGAGCGCGTCATGCGGGCGCCCCAGGGCCAGGAGGTCAGCGCGATGATCGCCATGATCGTCATCGGCCCCACCGTGCCGGCGAAGGAGGCGAGCAGGATTAAGAGCGGCATGTTCGGCACGACAAGCACGGCGTTGGTCGCAAGGTCGAGCACCGCATCGGTCCTGCCGCCGGCATAACCGGCGACGAGGCCGATGGCCGTGCCGAGAACGGTGATGGCAATCCCCGTGGCAAAGCCGACGGAGAGAGAACTGCGGGCGCCCCAGACGAACTGGCGATAGACGTCCCGCCCCATCTTCGTGGTGCCCATGACATGTTCGATCGATGGCGGTTGGTGCGACCGCCCGACACGCGCTCCCGGCTCGCCGGGCGCGACGATCGGCGCAAACAGCGCCATCAGCCACAGGGCAACAATGATGACGAGGCCGGCCAGCGCCTTCTTCTGCCTGAGAATAGGCCGGAGTCCGAAGCCCATTATACGGCCTCCCGCAATCTGGGATCGACGAGCCCATAAATGAGGTCGACGAGGAAATTGGCGCCGAGCGTCGCGAGCGTCATCAGCAGTAGCTGTCCCTGGATGACCGGGTAATCGCGGGCGATGCTCGCAGTATAGAGCGTCAGTCCCAAGCCGGGATAGTTGAAGACGATCTCGGTAACGATCGAGCCGCCGAAGACGGCGCCGAGCATCAGCGCCAGGTTGGTCAGCACCGGAAGCATGGCATTGCGCGCGCCGTAACCGAACATGACCGTGAGGTGGCTGAGGCCCTTGGCACGCCCCATAGTCACATAATCCTCGCCGAGCACCGAAATCATCGACGAGCGCATCGTCGTCTGGAATTCGCCGATCAGGAACGGTGACAGCGTCAGCACCGGCAGGATCGCATGGGCAAAGACGCTGCCGACGAAGGTGAAATCGAAGGCAGGATCGAGGTTCGGATCATAGGCATAGCCGACAGGAAACCAGCGCAGCGAGACCGCGAAGACGAACAGCGTCGTCAGCGCCACGATGACAGGCGGCACCGAAATCATGATCACGGAGAGCGGCGAGACGATCGTGTCGAAGCGCCCGCCGCGGCGCCAGGCCGAGATCGCGCCAAGCACGACACCGACGCAGAGCGAAAAGATGATCGCGGTCGTCACGAGAAAGACCGTCCAGAGCGTCGAGCGGCCAAGAACCTGGACGACGGTCTGGGGATAATATTTGACCGAGACGCCGAGATCGAAGGTCGCAAGCCCCTTCACGTAATCGACGAACTGCCAGAGCATCGGCTGGTCGACCGCGCCGAAGCGCGCCTTGATCGCCTCAACGGCCGCGGGTGTCGCCCGCGGGCCGAGCTGGGCGACCATGGCATCGACCGGACTCCCCGGCATGAGCCGGGGAAGGATGAAGTTCATGACGATCGCGAACGCCAGGGCGACCGCATAGACGCCGAGGCGCCGGCTCGAAACGCGCATTTCCGCTCCTTCGCGAGGCTCAGCTGACCGGCTTGAGGCGCAGCAAATGCATCAGGCGCATGCGGTTATTGTCATGATCCTCCGGATTCATGACGGGATCCTTGTCGGTGACCCAGCCGGTGAAGCGTTTGCTGGAGAACTGATACCAGGTCGGCCCGTTGAACACCGGCACGACGGGGAAGTCGTCGGCAATCAGCAGCTGGATGTCGTTGAAGATCTTCTTGTGATCATCCTCCGACGTTGCCTTCAGATATTGATCGAAAAGGGCGTCCAGCTTCGGGTTCGAATAGCGCGAGGGCGCGCCGGTGATGCGCCCGCCATAGGCGGTCGACAGGCTCTGATAATAGCCGCGGAACGGGGTTGCGCCGTCGGCGCGGGAGTTCATGACGACCTCGAAGCTGCCGTCGATGATCTGCTTGCGCCATTGTTCGTATTCCGGCGTGGCAACCGACGCGTTGATGCCGGCGGCGCGCAGCCCTTCGACCGCGATCTGCACCGCGTCGATCCAGTCCGTCCAGCCGTTCGGAACGATGATCGGGAAGGCGATTGGCTTGCCGCCTGGCGTCGTGCGGAAACCGTCGGCGCCTTTCTTGTAGCCGGCATCGTCGAGGATCTTGTTGGCCTTCTCGGTATCGAAGCCCATGAAGGCGTCCTTGTCGCCTTCGGCGCCCTTGTTGCGCCAGGTCTCGAAGCGCGGCGGCAGGCCGGTCGCATGTTCGTTGACGACGGGATAGCCGAAGCCGGCAATATCGACCATCGATGCGCGGTCCATGGCAAGGCTGAAGGCGTGACGGAAATTCAGGTCCTTATAGGCCTCGAGGTTGCCTTCATTGCCGCTCTTGAAGTTCATCTGGAAGGCGACGGTTTCGGCCGGCGGCTGCCAATAGCCGTTGTGATCGGCATCGAGCGCGACGAAGGTCTTGTCGATCTGCGGAATGAAAGAGCCGATCCAGTCCATATTGCCCTCCGGCAGGATGGCAAGCATCTGGTCGTTGCCGGAGATCTGCGGCAGCCGGAGGCAGTCGACGTGCAGCGAGGCAGCATCCCAGTAATTCGGGTTGCGGCACTGCTCATAGACCTGCGGCGTGAAGCGGCGCAGCTCCGTCATCGGGCCGGAGCCCACAGGCTTCTCGTTCTTGAAAGCGACCGGATCGGAAACGTCCTTCCAGATATGCTCGGGAACGACGGCCAGATCCGCAAGCGATTCCGGGAAATCGGAATTCACCGCCTTGAGATCGATCCTGACCTCGGTCGGCGACGGCGTTTCGACGGAGGCAACGCTCTCGCCGACGCCGACGGTGTCGAGGGCGGCGTTCTTCAGCATCAGATCGATCGTGTATTTCACGTCGGCCGACGTCAGCGGCTGGCCATCCGACCACTTCACGCCGGATCGCAGCGTATAGGTCACCGATTTCATATCCTCGGAGAATTTATAATCGGTCGCCAGGCGAAACACCGGCTTGCCGCCATCCTCGGCATTGAAGATGACCAGGGGCTCGTAGATGAAATCCATCGTGCTCTGCCGGCGGCCGGCGAGGTCAAAGGGATTGAAGTTCTGCACCCAGCTGGTCTGCTCCTCGATGTGCATCGTCAGCACCGATTCAGCGGCTGCACCACCTGCCCCAAAAACGACGAGTGCCGTCAGGGCGGTTGCCGCCGCCCAGCCGGCACGCACGGAAATATTGCGGATTGCCCTCTTGCTCGATCTCATTCCAATGTTCCCCTTGTGCTTTATTTTTGTAGTCAATCAAATTGATTTAATATTGATAGTCAGTTTCCCGCCGACCCGTCAATTGCCGATCTCAAATTTCTGCAGCGACCTTTCGGCTCAGCTCTTCGGCAGAAATCAATGCAGGATTCGCCCGTGAGATGGCCGGCGGATCAGGGTCTTCCGAGGTTTCACGTCCCGTTTCGAGAAAAATATCGGGCCATGCGCGCCGCGTTAACCATTAAGGTACTTTTAAGTACGATAATTAACCCAACGGTGGCGAATTGATCGGAAACACGGATCGATAAGCATGAGGCTGCTCGCCACGGCCGGGATGTTCCCCGGGATGCAACACATTCAACCTCCGAAGCAGGCGAATTTCCCATGACGAGCATCAATACGAACAATTCAGCGATGTCTGCCCTTCAGACGCTGCGCAGCATCAACTCCAATCTCGAAACGACACAGAACAGCGTTTCCACCGGTTACCGGGTCGACACCGCATCCGACAACGCCGCTTACTGGTCGATCGCAACCACGATGCGGTCCGACAACAAGGCGCTCTCCGCCGTGTCCGACGCGCTCGGCCTCGGCGCAGCAAAGGTCGATACGGCTTATACGGCCATGGACAATGCGATTGACGTCGTCGACGAGATCAAATCCAAGCTCGTCGCAGCAACCGAGGACGGTGTCGACAAGTCCAAGGTCCAGGAAGAAATCAGCCAGCTGCAGGAACAGCTGGCGAGCATTGCCCAGTCGGCGTCGTTCTCGGGCGAGAACTGGGTTGCGGGCGCGGATGGCACGAAAAGTGTCGTATCCTCCTTCGTTCGCGACGGTTCCGGCGCCGTTTCCGTTAAGATGACGGAATACACCCTGGATACCAGCTCCGTGGGCAATGTGTTGTTCGGCATGAGCGGCGGGTCGATCGAAACCTCCACGGGTATTCTCGGAACGGCTGATGCATATGGCAATTCCGTCTATTCGCTCGATATCACGAACTTCACCACCGGTCAGATCCAGTCGGCCCTGTCGACCATCGAATCCGCGCTATCGGCAATGACCTCTGCCGGTGCGCAACTGGGTTCGATCTCGACGCGCATCGACTTGCAGGAAGACTTCGTCGGTGCGCTTTCCGATTCGATCGACTCGGGCGTGGGCCGGCTGGTCGATGCCGATATGGAGGAGGAGTCGAGCAAACTCTCCGCCTTGCAAACACAACAGCAGCTGGCGATCCAGTCGCTGTCGATCGCGAATTCGTCGTCGCAGAACATCCTGTCGCTCTTCCGCGGCTAATCGTCCTGGCCGCAAAGGAGCCGAGCGCATAAAACGCCCGGACCGCATTCGCCGATCGAAGATCGAGTCTGGCCTTCCCGGTCAGGCTCGATTGCGTTGGTGACGTATTTGTGTGGGCAGGCTCTATCGCTTCCGTCCTCATCCGAACTATGGTGTCGCGATCGGCGGAATCGCGGTCCATTTCTTTGCTTGAACCATGCCGTCGGTCGTCTCGATCGTAAACGCGATCAGCCTTGGCTTTCGCAGTCGGGAGCGAAGAATGCAGTGTGCGGGATCATCGCATGTCGGAACGACTTGAATCTGCCCATTCTGGTGAAACGCCCGCCATCGTCTGGCTCGGCTTTCTGGCGATGTGCGTCGGCATGTTCATGGCGATCCTCGACGTCCAGGTGGTGGCGACATCGCTGCCGACCATTCAGTCGGCGCTCGGCATCGATCCGGATCAGATGAGCTGGATACAGACGGCATATCTCATCGCCGAAGTGGTGGCGATCCCGCTCACCGGCCTGCTGACGCGGCTTCTGACGATGCGGTGGCTGTTCGTCACCGCCATCAGCCTGTTCGTCGCCGCCTCCGCCGGCTGCGCGGCCAGCGGCAGTTTCGGTGAGCTGGTCGCCTGGCGGGTGCTGCAGGGTTTTTCCGGTGGAACCCTGATCCCCTCGGTATTTTCAGCCGTGTTCATCCTCTTTCCGAACGAGCGACAGGCGCTGGCGACGACCATCGCCGGCGTGCTGGCGGTGCTGGCGCCGACCGTCGGGCCGATCGTCGGCGGATGGTTGACGCAGACCTATTCCTGGCATTGGCTGTTCCTGATCAACATCATCCCCGGCATCGTCTCGGCAATTCTGGCGGCGCGCTTCCTGCCGCGGCAGGCGGCCGATCCGTCCGAGCTTGGGCATCTCGACGTTCTGTCGCTTCTCTTGATGGCGACCGCGTTGACGAGCCTGGAACTCAGCCTGAAAGAGGCGCCGACCAGCGGCTGGACCTCGGCCTATGTGCTCGGCCTGCTGGCCCTCTGTCTTGCGTCGGGAGGCGCGTTCATAGGGCGAACGCTCTACCGAAGCCGGCCGATCGTCGATCTCGGCAATTTCGGCGACCGGAACTTTCTCGTCGGCTCGGTGCTGAGCTTCGTGCTCGGCATCGGCCTCTTCGGCTCGGTTTATCTCATGCCGGTCTTTCTCGCTTTCATCAGGGGACATGACGCGCTCGCAATCGGCATGACGATGCTGGTCACCGGCATTGCGCAACTGATCACCGCGCCGATCGCGGTGGCGCTGGAGAAGCGCATGGATGCGCGGCTGCTGTCGGCCGCCGGTTTCGCCCTGTTTGCGATCGGTGTCGGAATGAGCGCGTTTCAGGATCCCCGCTCCGATTATGACGCGATGTTCTGGCCGCAGGTCGTGCGCGGCGTCGCCATCATGTTCTGCCTGCTGCCGCCGACGCGGCTGGCGCTCGGCACGCTTCCGCCGGATCGCATCCCCGATGCGAGCGGTCTTTTCAATCTGATGCGCAATCTCGGCGGGGCGATCGGCATCGCGCTGATCGACACCATCATCTACACGCGCTCGGAACCGCTGGGACAAAGCCTCTGGACCCGTCTTCAAACCGGCGATATCGAGGCTGCGACATTTGTCGGCGCACCTCTCCAGGCCATATCGGGACATAGCGGCAGCTTCGATGCGGACACGACGGCGGTGCTCGATCCGCTGGTCCAGACCGCGGCAAGCGTCCAGGCGATCAACGAAGCCTGGCTGGTCATCGCCGTCCTGACCGGCTGCGCCCTGCTCTCAGTCCCCTTCGCCAGGCGGCCGGCGTCAACGTGAAAACCAAGGTGATAAGTTGCCGATCTTCCGATCGCCGGTAAGATTTCTCTCAATCATTTTGCGTCATCCTCCAGTTCCCCTCTGAAGCCAATCGACGAGATCTCAATGGCCCCGGACCTTACGCGCAGTTTTCAAATGCCCCGACGCGAGGAGCTTGGCCTCGTCACGATCAGCAACGGGTCCGGCCTGTCGGTATCGGCCCTGCCGAACGGCACGCTGTTTGCCATCGAATATGCCGACGACAAGGGATCGGTGCAGATCAACCAGATCCAGGGCTCGCCGCTGTTTGGCGGCATCGGTCGCCTTTATCTGCGCATCGGCGGCGCGGCACCCGAGGTCGTCGAGATTGTCGGGCCACGCGCCAATGGCGGCTTCGGGCACGATGTGACGAGCCTTTCCTGGAGCGGCGAAACAGGCGATATCGGCTACGCCGTCCGTCTTGAGCTGCATCCTTCCGAAACGGCCTGGTTCTGGCGCGTCTCCATCCGGCATCTGAAGGAGGGAACGCTGCCGGCGGATCTGGTGCTGATCCAGGACGTCGGTCTCGGCGATCGCGGCTTCCTGATGAACAGCGAAGCCTATGCCTCGCAATATGTCGATCACCATATTGCCGATCATCAGACACTCGGCCCTGTGGTGATGAACCGGCAAAATCTCAAGCAGTCGGGCGCCCGCAATCCCTGGCTCGCGCAGGGCTGCGTCGATGGCGCGGCTGCCTATGCCACGGATGCGATCCAGCTGGTGCAGGCGAAGAACCGTCTCGATGATCTGCTGGTCGGCCCCTTCGGCACCAGCCTGCCAAGCAAACGGCGCCAGCAGGAGACGGCATGTCCCGCCATCCAGTCGAAAGCGCTCTCCGTGCCGGCAAGCGGTGTGACCGCGACCTTCTTTGCCGTCTTTGCCGCCGATCATCCCGAGGCGTCGAGCGATGCCGATCTTTCGCGGCTCGATGGGCTGGCGACGGCGGACAATACGGCCGCCGATATCGCAGAGGCGGCGCCGGTGCGCAGCCTGCTGCAGGATGCCGCCCTGCTGAAGGCCGAAACGCTCGACAAAAACGCGATCAGCCAGCTTTATCCCCAGCGCAGCCTCGAAGAGCGGGGCGGCGGAAAGCTGTTGTCGTTTTTTGTCTCCGACGGCGTTTTGAACCGCCATGTCGTGCTGCGCGACAAGGAACTCATGGTGGCCCGCCGCCACGGCGCGATCGTTCGTAGCGGCCAGAATATGCTGCTCGACGATGCGACGCTTGCCGCGACCTGCTGGATGCAGGGCATTTTCGCCGCGCAGCTGACGATCGGCAATACCTCCTTTCACAAACTCTTTTCCGTGTCCCGCGACCCCTACAATCTGACGCGCGCCAGCGGGCTGCGCATCATGGTGGATCTTGGCGCCGGCTGGCAGCTGCTGGCGGTACCGTCGGCTTTCGACATGGGTCTCAGCGATTGCCGCTGGATCTATCGCCTCCCCGAACGCACGATCATCGTTTCGGCGGTCGCCTCCGGCGAGGATGCGGCGATGCAGTGGACCATTTCCGTCGAGGGCACGCCGTGCCGCTTCCTGGTGTTCGGCCATGTCGTGCTCGGCGAGCGCGAATATGATGCGGGCGGCCAGATCGAATTCGACACCTCGGGCAAACGCATCCTTTTCCGGCCGGACCCGGCCTGGCTCTGGGGCGAGCGTTATCCCGATGCCAGCTATTGGCTGGTAAGTTCGACACCCGATGCCATCGAGGAGATCGGCGGCGACGAACTGCTTTATAGCGGTGGGGTGGCGCGCAACGGCGCCTTCGTCGCGCTCCGATCCCGACCGACGCGGGGGCTTTCCTTCGCCGTCGTCGGTTCGATGACCGATGCGGCGGAAGCCGAGCGCCTGGCGCAGCGTTATGAGGCCGGCGTCACCGACGAGGCCATGCTTGCGCCGGCATCAAAATTCTGGCGCAACGCCGTCCGCGGCGTAACGATCGGCAGCACCTCGCCCGATCTTGCGGCGCAGACGGCCCTGCTACCCTGGCTCGCGCATGACGCCATCGTGCATTTGAGCGTGCCGCATGGCCTCGAACAATATACCGGCGCTGCCTGGGGTACACGCGACGCCTGCCAGGGGCCGATCGAATTCCTGCTCGCCTATGAGCATGACCGCGAAGCCAAAGAGGTGTTGAAGACCGTCCTCAGCGAACAATATCTGGAGAAAGGCGACTGGCCGCAATGGTTCATGCTGGAGCCCTATGCCAATATCCGGGCGGGCGATAGCCACGGCGATATCGTCGTCTGGCCGCTGAAGGCGCTCTGCGACTATATCGAGGCGACCGGCGATCTCGGCTTCCTCGACGAGAAAGTCTCCTGGCGCGATGAGAAGACGATGGCCAGGGCGCCGGAGCTCGATACCATCGAGATCCATGTCGAGAAGCTGCTCGATACCGTCCGCGAAGCGTTCATCCCGGGAACGCATCTGATCCGCTATGGCGAGGGAGACTGGAACGATTCGCTGCAGCCGGCCGATCCGCATCTGCGCGACTGGATGGTCAGCAGTTGGACCGTCGCCCTGCTCTATGAGCAGATCGTCCGTTATTCCGCGATCCTGCGCCGCCTCGGCCATGGCAACAAGGCCAAGGGACTGCGGAAGATCGCAACCGCGATGCGCCGGGATTTCAACCGCCATCTCGTGCGTGACGGCGTCGTTGCCGGCTACGGTATCTTCGATCCCGCCCATGACGGCGTCGAATTGCTGCTGCACCCGAGCGACCGGCGCACCGGCCTGCACTTCTCGCTGATCTCGATGACGCAGGCAATGCTCGGCGGCCTGTTCACGCCGGCGCAGAGACGCGATCATATGAAGCTGATTAAAGAGCATCTGCTCTTCCCCGACGGCGTGCGGCTGATGGAGAAGCCGGCGACCTATGCCGGCGGACCCGAGACGCTGTTTCGCCGGGCCGAATCCTCCTCCTTCTTCGGCCGCGAGATCGGCTTGATGTATGTGCATGCGCATCTGCGCTATTGCGAAACGCTGGCGCTGGAGGCCGAAGCGGAAGAGCTCTGGAAGGCGATCGCCGTCGTCAATCCGATTTCGATCACGTCAGCGCTGCCGCATGCGTCGCTGCGCCAGCGCAATACCTATTTCAGCAGCAGCGATGCGGCTTTCCATGACCGCTACCAGGCGGCGGCCGAATGGGAGCGCGTCAAGGCGGGAGAGATCGCCGTCGACGGCGGATGGCGCATCTATTCGAGCGGCCCCGGCCTCTACACCAGGAGCTTCGTCGAAAACATCCTGGGCTTCAAACGGCGCTTCGGCCGGCGCAAACGCAAACCGCTTCTTCCCGCGATCCACGCTTCCGTCGATCTGCACACCGACCACGCCGCCTGGCGGCGGCTGATGAAGCCGAAGCCTGAGCTGTAAGAAGGATTATACCGTAGCGTCGCGCAACTCTTCGAAGCGCGCCGCACTTTTCGACAGGTGGGTCCGGATGGCACGGCGTGCGGCGGCCTCCTCTCGGTCACGGATCGCCGCGAATATCGCGTGGTGTTCCCGGCGCATGCGTGCCGCATGGCGCTTGCGCTCGACTGCCGTCATCTTGTCCAGGCGCGCCCATTGCCGCGGCACCATGATGTCCCCGAACGTATCGAAGAGGCGGCTGTAATAGGAGTTCTGCGTCGCGACCAGAATGGACCTGTGGAAGGCGTAATCCTCCTGCGCGCCGTAACCGCCCTCCTCGAGCGCCTTGTCGAGGGCATCGAGACGATCCTGCATGCGGTCGATATCGTCCTGCGTGCGTCGCAATGCGGCAAGGCCAGCGGCTTCGTATTCGATCCCCATGCGCAGCTCCAGCACGCGCAGAACCTCGTCGATCGATTGCAGGTCGTTGGGAATGATGGAGAAGGATCGGGTCGTCGGATCGTTCGCGACGAACGCCCCAAGGCCTTGCCGCGTGGTGATCAGGCCTTTCGCGCGCAGCGCGGCGAGCGCTTCGCGAACGATCGTCCGGCTGACGCCGGTCGCCTGCATGATCGCCTGTTCGGTCGGCAGACGCTGGCCGGGTTTCAGGTCGCCGGACTCGATCTGCGCCGTCAACGTATCCGCAAGGCCGCTGCGCAGGTTATTAGCCGGCTGCCGCATGGTGTTGAAGACCGCCTTGTCCCTGTCCGTCATGCCTATTGAATCCTGCGTGTCGATGCGGCTGCGCCGGCCTCATTTCCTTTTGCTAACGCATGCCGGCAGGAAAGGCAAAACGACGCCGGTCACGGCTGTGGCTTTTGGTTTGTGATTTCAAACCGGCGGCGGCCGAGTTGCGGCTAACTGGCCGAACAGACAATCCTTGCGCCTGAGGTTATTAGTGGCACTTCCTCCTTTCTAAAAGCAATGCAGTTTCGCTCTTCGATGAGTAAAGACGTGGTCTCATCGCAGTCGGCCGACCATGGTTTGTGATCAGTGGGCACTGCGGAAACGAGAGCCGTCACTGTTACTTCTCTATCTTCACGAGAAAGGCCTAGACCTAGCGGGACGGAAGCAGTGCCTGGGCTGCAAATTCGTCTTTCGTGATCTCGTAAAAGACGTGGAGGACTGGCGTTCCGTCAGGCATTCTGATGATTTCCGTCTTTTCGATCAGGCGCGTGCCGAGCTTTTCAGTTGCCCGGCGCGAACGCATGTTTGCCTCCGCAATGCGGAAGTAGACAGTATCGACGAACCGGAATGCATGACTCATCAAAATCCGCTTAATTTCGCGGTTCCAAGCGCCGCCCCAATAATCCCTCGCGAGATAGGACCAACCGATTTCCGCCTTGGAAGATTTCACATTGGGCATGTTAAAGCGAGACGAACCAATGATCCGGTTCGCAGCCTTGTCTATCACGGCCAGCGCCCCGCCTGAATCAATGGCGGCATTAAAAAGCTCAATGAAAACGTCTTTCTGCCAGCGATTTGATGCCGGATGCAACTCCCAAAGCAGCGGATCGGATGCGACCGCATAAAGTGCGTCAAAATCCCCTTGGGTAAGCGGACGAATATGGACGCGCTGATTTTCGAGAACCGGTTGCCTGTCAAACATGTTTGCCTTCCTGAATATTCCGCGGAAGTCGAACGAATGTTAATGGAGAATCGCCGGGCGACATAAATATACCACGACCACATTTCGCCTTCAGCGCTCAGACGCGCAATCGTGGATGCCGCCTATGCCGCGGCCCTCGCAGCTGGAGGAGTGGACAATGGTGCGGTCGCCTTGGCATAGGTTTCCGGTCGCAGGTGTCGGTCTATCATCAGCATCATCTCGTGAATCGTAACGCTGGGCGGAGCTCTTCGCCATGTTTTCCGCCGGCATCACCACGGATAGCGGCGGCCATCAGCGTCGCTTCATTGCGCTGACGATATAGTCGGCATCCGGGCCGACGCCGCGCAGGGTGGCGGATGCAAGATTCCGCTGATTGGGGATGCCGACAAAGAACAGACCCGGCAGCAGATCGGCAATCCCGTCGTGCTGCCTGGGCCTGCCGTCCATATCGAGCGCGCCCGGCAGCTCTGCGAGGAAGCCGGCTGTGGGGCGGTAGCCGGTTGCATAGATCACCGTATTGATCTCATTCTCCTCGCCATCCGGCCAAACGACCCCGTTTTCGGTATAGTAGCTGAACATTGCGCGGTGTCGCGGACGGCCCGCCGCGATGGTGGCCTTGTAGGTGCCGTCATCGAGGACCGGCGTTCCCCCGCCATTGAACAGGCGGGTACGATCAAGGCGCGTCAACCAGAGCCAATAGTGCAGGTCCAGGCCAAGCACGCGCTGAGGCAGATATTTGATGGGCTCCCGCGTGGTGAGGGTCACGTCCGCGCAATCCGCCAGCTCGGCCGCGATCTGGACGGCGGAGTTGCCCCCTCCCACCACAACGATGCGCTTTCCCTCGTATCCTGTCGGGTTACGGTAGGCGTAGGCGTGGAGGGTTGTTCCCTTGAATGTGTTTTCGCCGGGAATCTTCGGCCAGTTTGGCGTGGCGAAACCGCCTGCTGCGACGATCACGTTGGCAGCTTCGAACACGTTGCCGCCATCGTTCAGAGCCGTGAATAGCCGACCATCATGCCGCACCGATACGATGTTGCAGCGCGTGCGGATTGGGAAGCCGAAACTGTCGGCATAGGCCGCAAGATAGGCGCTGACCTCATTCTTGCGCGGATATTCACCTGCCGCCTTGGGGAAGGCCATTCCGGGCAACTCGGAGAAGCGCCGCGGCGAAAAGAGTGTGAGGCTGTCATAGTAGAGGTTCCACGCTCCACCGACGGCGTCGGACGCTTCCAGAACAAGGAAGTTCAGACCCGCGCGTTGTAGGTGCCAGGCGGCCGCGAGCCCCGCCTGACCTGCGCCGATGACCAGTACATCCAGATTTTGAACAGC
This sequence comes from Rhizobium sp. BK112, assembly GCF_014193215.1. NCBI lineage: Bacteria > Pseudomonadati > Pseudomonadota > Alphaproteobacteria > Hyphomicrobiales > Rhizobiaceae > Rhizobium > Rhizobium sp. BK112. The sequence continues at coordinate 69,490 of NZ_JACHYZ010000003.1, read as the reverse complement.
TGTCATTTGGAAAATACCTCTTTTGCAACCTACGTCGCGATAAGCGTTCTTCAGAATGGAGAGGGAGCGTAGAAATTCCTGATCCCGACCACAGGGTGGTCACAGCAGGCCGCGAACCTCCCGAGCGATTGCACGCGTCGGCAAGATGGATCGGTGCGGTAGAGATGCGCCGCCAGGAAGGACTGGAATGCCAGTGCTTGTGCAGCTCACGAAAGTTGTCGCGGCGATCAACATGGCGCGCCTGCGATCCGAGGCTGCACGGGAGCAATAAATAGTACATGCATCTGTGCGTCCTTATGCATATTTATGGCAAAACTCTATCGATCTATCGCGGCTTGGCCGGGCAACACAGCGGCAGCAGAGCTCTGAGCTGGCCCAGGATTGCCTCAAAGCGCTGGACGCTGGTGGAAGCGTCAAGTTCATAGAACACATGCCGCCCTTCCTGGCTGGCGCACACGATCCCCCCGCGTTCGAGCACTTGGAGATGCCGAGAGATCACCGAGCGGTCCTGCGGAAGCTCTTCGGCGATGGCACCAACATCCGATCGACCCTTTCGGATCAGGACCAATATGATCTCGATGCGGACGGGTTCGCACAGAGCGCGGAAGAACTGCGCATCGAGGATGCGGGCAATTTTGTCGGCCGCAGCTTGGCGACTCATACAGGAACTATCGATTGTGGTGGAATTCTCCGTCATAAAGAATGTATATGTGCACATTCATGCACGCGTCAATAGGTCAGACGATGTAGTCACCCAAAAGTGGCGCCTAGGCTGTGCCAGCATAGGCGTTAGTCCTCCTCCAGCGCTTGTTCCTCACGCTCCGCCAAGCCCTCAAGCTCGCGATCGAGCAACAGCAGCTCTATGCCGACAGCGCCGCGTATCTTCTCAGACGCGCGGCGCTGTCGCACTTTGAATGATGCAGTCGTCGTTCAATGGGCGGATCACCGCGCCAGCCAACCGCCATCGACGGGTAGCACCGTTCCATGCACGTAGTCGGACGCCGACGATGCCAGGAATACGGCCGCACCGCCGAGTTCGGACGGCGTTCCCCAGCGCCCGGCCGGGATGCGGGCAAGGATGGCGGCATTGCGGTCGGCATCCTCGCGCAGCGCCGTGGTGTTGTTGGTAACGAAGTAGCCGGGGGCGATGGCGTTGACGTTGACGCCCTTGCCGGCCCATTCGCAGGCCAGCAGCTTGGTCAGTCCGGCAAGCCCGCTTTTCGAGGCCGTATAGGACGGGATCCGGATGCCGCCCTGGAAGGAGAGCAGCGAGGCGATGTTGATGATCTTGCCCCTGCCCTTCTCGACCATATGGCGGCCGGCCGCCTGCGACAGGAAGAAGGCGGTCTTCAGATTGACGTCGATCACCGCATCCCAGTCCTCCTCGGTGAAGTCGAGCGCATCGGCACGGCGGATGATGCCGGCATTGTTGACGAGGATGTCGAGGCCGCCGAAAGTCTGGATGGTCTCGGCGACGATCCCCTTTACCGGTTCGATGCTGGCGAGATCGGCCTTGATGACATGGAAGCGGCTTCCCGCTTGCTTCACCAGCGCCTCGGTTTCGTCCATCGAGGAGCGGCCGACGGCGACGATCGACGCGCCGGCCTCGGCCAGCGCCGCCGCGATCGCCTGGCCGAGGCCGGTATTGGCGCCGGTAACGACGGCAGTCCTGCCGGACAGGTCGAAGGGATTGGCCACGGCGCTCACCTCAGATCCGCAATGGCGATATGGTCCATGTCGGTGAAGCTCTTATTGTCGCCGGCCATCGCCCAGATGAAGCTGTAGTTCTTGGTGCCGGCGCCCGAATGGATCGACCAGGGCGGCGAGATGACCGCCTGCTCGTTGGCGACGAGCATATGCCGGGTCTGTTGCGGCTCGCCCATGAAGTGGAAGACGCGCTGCTCGGCTTCGAGATCGAAATAGAGATAGGCTTCCATGCGGCGGTCATGCGTATGGGCCGGCATGGTGTTCCAGACGCTGCCCGGCTCGATCATGGTGAAGCCGAGCGTGAGCTGGCAGGACTGGCAGACGTCCGGATGGATGAACTGGTAGATCGACCGCTTGTTGGCCGTCGCGGCTTCGCCGGGCGTCAGGTGACGGGCCTTTTCGCGGGTGAGCAACACGGTCGGGTGCGTTTGATGGGCCGGAGTCGAGACCAGATAGAACTTTGCCGGATTGGCGGCATCGGCGCTCTCGAACCGGATATCCTTGGCACCCTTGCCAGCATAGAGGCAATCATACTTGGCGAGATCGTAGCTGGTACCGTCGACGACGATACGGCCGGCGCCGCCGATGTTCAGCGCGCCGAGTTCACGCTCGGCAAGGAAGGTTTCCTGTCCGATCGCCGTCGGCGCCGTCAGTGTCAGCCCGGTATCGAGCGGTGTGGCGCCGCCGATGACCATGCGGTCGTAATGGGAATAGGTGAGCCGGATCTCGCCGCCCTCGAAGATGGTCTCGACCAGAAAGTGACGCCGCAGCGTTTCGGTGTCGAAATTGCGCACTGCCTCGGGATGGGAGGCATGTCTGACGTCGGTCTGCATGTCGAATTCCTCAGTTTTCGTTGTCGTCAAGCGTTGTTGCTGTCGCGAAAGCCGGCTCGGTTCGACCGTCCGCTCCGCTCGGCAATGAACCATACGGTTACATAGTTGTACGACAAGTTCGGAGTCAATATGTTTCTGCAGGCTCGCGCGCGGCAGCAAGCGGACCGGGAAAATAGGGAATAAAATCAACAATAAACGGGAAAACTGTCATCTCCCAAGCGACGGATCGCAGGTGCTCGTTTCTCAGCCCCGCTAGAATTTCTGTCGGCCAAAACGAAAAAGCCTGCCGCGGGAGGAGGTGCGGCAGGCTTTCGAAAAGAACCGAACGACAGCTGGGAGGAGGAGTGCTGTCGTTCCACAGACGACCCTGGGAGGAGGATGGGGCGCCTGTATATCGAAGGGATGCGGGAGGAGGTGCATCGCTTCGATAGAAATAATCATACTTATTTCTTGCCCAGTTGATAGGCATTTCTTTGCAAGGCAGCTATGCGTTATGCGAAAAGCGGGCGGCTCGACTGCCCGTGATCCATCCACCGGAAACACAAAAGCAAAGCGCCCGCTCGGGAGGAAGCAGGCGCTGGGCACAGTCTCGAAAATGCGTAGTCTTAGTTGCCGTTAGCGGGCGATGGCTGCGCGGGCGACATTGCGGATTTCGCTGCGGCCGATGCCGAGGTCGTCCAGTTCGCGTGCGGACATGCGACCCAGTTCAGCGACCGTCTGACGGTACTTGCGCCAGTTGTTAAAAGAGCGTGCTACGTTCATAATGATCCCCTTTCCGTGGGCTTTCGAAGCCTAGCTGCCAGTCCTTGGCGCTTCGTTCGCTTCGATGAGTTCTATATAGTACGAGACCTTCGATTGTTGCAGCGCCAATGCATCACTGCACCTATGCGGTGCCTGCATGGGTCGCTATCTATGGGCGATTTCGCGGTCACGATCGGAACCGCTTCGCGATCAGGATTTGAAGCGATCGAAGGCCGTCAGCCGCACGAGCGGTGGTTCTGCTTCTTTCCACCGGTAAATCTCCGCGCGCAGATAGGAAAGCTCGTCGCCGAGGCCGTCTTCGTCGACCTCGATCCACCACGACTTCAGCCGGCCATCGCTTCCATCAGACCAGCGATAGCCCCTCGCCTTCAGGTGGTCCTTCATCTCGAACGGGCTGTGTTCGGCAAAGATACGGATGCGCGAACGCTGGCTGGCGCGATAAAGCTCGGTGAACGGGCTTTCACTCTCGCCCTGCTCTCGATCGAGAATTTCCAGCAGCGCGTGGCAATCGTCCACCGCGCGATGGCCGTCATGGAAATATCCGGCCTGGCCGACGAGATAGCCGAGCTTCGTGCCCTCGAAACCCCGGGCGCTCCAGTCGATCTCCGACACCGAGCATGCCCAGGCCTTGCCGGCGAAAATTGTCGAGAAGGCCTCGCAGAACGGCCGGTCGAAACCGGCATTGTGGGCAATGATCAGATCCGCCGGCTCGATCAGGGACCGCAACGCCTGGATATCGATGACCTGTTCTTCGACCATCGCATCGGTGATGCCCGTCAGCCGGGTGATCTCGGGCGGGATCGGCCGGGACGGTTGTTGCAGGCCGCCATAAATGCCGACGATGTCGCCGATCGCGCCGTCATCGTTGAAGGTGAAGGCGACGGCGCCGATTTCGATGATCTCGTCGTTGCGGTGGCTGAGACCTGTCGTCTCGGTGTCGAGAACGACGCCGAGCCGCGAAAATCCCGGCCGTCTGACGGGCGCAATCGGCCGGGCGGCGAGTTTTCTCAGGATGCGATAATTGCCGCTCTCTTCCAGCGTCCGCGCCATGTCTTCTTGGGAAGAGCCGGCCGGCTGCGACGGCGGCCGGCGCGATGGACCGCGCGCCTTGGCGATCGCGGGCGATGCCTTAGCAAACATGTCGAGTTGCGAATCTCTATGCACGCTCATCGAATCTATATGTCACGGAGAGGCGATTGAATCCATCACTCGCGCCAGCCGCTGTGGAGTGTCCCCACCTGCGGCCCTCTCCAGCGGGAAGCTCAACCGGCAGACCGCGCCGGGATTGCGGTTGTCGATCGTCACCTCGCCGCCATGCAAACGGATGATGTCGCGAACCAGATTGAGGCCGAGGCCAGCGCCGCGTCCGTCATGATGGCGCTTGAAGAAGGGCTCGAATATCCGATCCCGGACATCGGCGGGAATGCCTGGTCCCTCGTCGCTGACCTCGATCCAGTTGCAGCCTGACGTCAGCGAGATGATGCCTTTCCTGCCGCCGTGGTTGATCGCGTTCTGCAGGATGTTCATCAGGGCGCGCTGCAGCGCCAGAGGATCGCCGTCGATCTCTCCGGCGCCGTCGACCTCGAACTGCACCGTATAACCGGCGGCAAAGGCCAGCGGCGCCATCTCGATGATGACCTTGCGCGCCAGCTGCCCCAAATCGACCTTGCTGAACTGGACCTTGCCCTGTTTCAGCCGCTGAAGATCGAGCATCTGCTCGGTGAGGACGGCGAGCCTTGCGGCATCTTCCAGAAGGTCGGTCTTGATCGAACTGTGCGGCAGGGATCCAATTCTCGTATTCAGAATGGCGATTGGCGTGCGCAGTTCATGGGCGGCGTCGGTCAGAAACCGTTCCTGCCGCTCATACCCCTCGTCGAGACGGCCGAGCGCGCGGTTGACGGCACGCACCAGCGGCGCGATCTCGTCGGGAATATCGTCTGCCGAGAGCCGGCCGCCGCGCTGGTCGATATCGATCGTATCGGCCTGCAACGCGGCCTGGTCGATCCCGACCAGCGACCTTCGCACGACGAGCGGCGTTGCGATCAGCGCTCCCAACGCCATCACCGCAACGATGGGAATCACCATTTTCGCAAGGATCAGCGAAACGCCGAACAGGAAAGGGGCGAGCGGGTTGGGGCCGTCGGTGCCGGTCAGGAACTGCACCTGTCCCCCATCCATCGCAATCCACTTCATCCTTGCCGCCGGACGGTCGTGGTCGCCGAGATTCTCGCCGAAGCGCGCCTGGCGGACATGATCGAGCGTATTGCCGATGCTGGCATATTCTTCCGGAATCCGGCCCTCGGTCAAAACATGCCCCTGCATGTCGCGAATGGTGTACCAGAGATCGGGCGCATCTTTCCGCAACTGCCTGATATCCTCGGTCTCCCTCAGGCCCAACGCTCCGGTGGGCTGGCGGAAGACGGCCTGGCGCAGAATCTCGATCGTACCTTCCGTCGACCGGTAATCCCATATCTTGGCCACCGAGATCAGCACGATCATCACCAGGATGAGCACGACCGACTGGACGGCAAGAAGCCGCCAGAACAGCCGCTTGTGCAGCGAATAGGAGCAATGTTTGCTCATGATGCCTCACGCAGGAGATAACCCACGCCCCGGATAACGTTGATGACCACGCCCGCCTGCGACGCTGCCAGCTTGCGCCGCAGCCGCGATATGTGGGAATCGAGCGCGTTCGACTGGATCTCGTCGTCGAAGCCGAAAACCGCTTCCATCAAGGCCGGTCGCGGCACCATGCGGCCGGCCCGGCGCACGAGGCATTCGAGCACCAGCGCTTCCCGGCGCGGCATTTCCAGACGCCGGCCGGAGACGATGATCTCGCAATAGGTCGGATCGAATGAAAGCCGGCCGATCGAGATCAGCGCGGGGCGCAAGGTTTCGGAGCGGCGCATGACGGCACGCAGCCGCGCCAGAAGTTCGTCGAAGACGAAGGGCTTGGCGAGGTAATCGTCGGCGCCGGTCTCCAAGCCGGTGATCCTGTCTGGAACCTCTCCCTTGGCGGTGATGACGATGACCGGTAGCGTCAATCCCCTTTTGCGGATCTTCGGAATAAGCTCAAGACCGTCGCCGTCTGGCAGCTGCCGATCCAGGAGGACGGCGTCATAGGCGCCGTCGCCGATCACCAGTTCGGCGTCGCCCAAGCTCGAAACGTGGTCCATCACCATGTCGTGCCTGGTGAGCGCCCCTCGGAGTGCTGCGGCCATTTGAGGTTCATCCTCGATCAGTAATATGCGCATCTCACATTCCTGTCGCAGGGCCTATGGGGGCTTGTCGGGGCCGTCGATCCATAGGTGGAAACCATATCACCCTCAAGCAAGTCTGCGGTGCCCGTGGCGTATCGAATGCAAGAGCGCCGCTTCGTCGGAAAGGATCGTATCCGTCATCATGCGCGGCGCTGCTCGATCAGGGCCATTGGCTGGTAGCGGCGGCTGATGCGATAGACCGCGGCCGGCGGAATATTGCGCAACGTCCAGCCGATCTTTTTGAGACAAGGCCGAGGGCGTCGAGGATTTCGGCAGGCACCGGGCATTTCGGCCCGTAGGTGAATTGATAGAAGGCGCCGTGCGGCCTGAGGTTGGCAAAGCAGTCCTCGAGCAGCGCCTGCACGTCGTCCGGCCGCATGGCAAGAAGCGGAAGCCCGCTGACGACGCCGCCGAAGAAACTTCCGGAAAGCGACGTCTTCCACATCTGCCGCACGTCCACCTGCAGCACCCTGGCATCGGGAAAGCGGTCCTGCAACAACGTGGCGAAATCACGCTCGTATTCCACCAGCGTCAGATCCCGCTCGGCAATGCCGCGTTGCAAAAGGGCCGCGGTGAAAACGCCGGTGCCCGGACCGAGTTCGAGAACCGGCCCGGTGAGCGCAGAAATTTCCTTGGTCATCAGGCCCGCAAGGCGGGGGCCTGATGGTGTGATCGAAGCGATGCGCAACGGCGCGCGAAGCCAGGCGAGAAGAAAGCGTCGTCGATCGAAACGGGGCATTGGACCTTCACAGCGGCTGATTGATCCCGCCCATGAACCGGCTCAACATTGCAACAGTCTGTCATGGCGCAGTCACGGTGACGCAGACGCAGATTTTATACCTGAGACTCGACCTTCGGCTGCGCTGCCCTGAGACCCCTCCTGTCGATCCAGCTTTTGATTTCGGCGGCAATCGCCTCGGGCTGGTCCTCAGGGGCAATGTGGCGCGAAGGCCCGCACCCCCTGGTCTCCAGGCCTGCGATGTTGTCGCGGCACCACGAAATCATCTCGCTGCCGATCAACAGCGTTTCGGCAGGCCCGTCGAAGGTCAGCAGCAGCTTGGGAGTCTGAGGACTGGCGGAAAGCCAGCGGTCATAGTTCTCGATCCTGGCGACCACATCGGCCGGCTCGCCGTTGATGGGCATGGCGCGCGGCCATTCCAGCAGCGGGCGCCGGCTGTTACGGTCCGGATAGGGAGCGCGGTAGACATCCCAGTCGGCATCGCTAAGCCCTTTCAGCGTGGTTGCACGCAAGGCCTGCTCAATGAAGAAATTTTCATCGAGGACCTTGGCCTCGCCTGTTCCGGCGCCCCGCAACAGTTCATAACGCGCCTTTCCGCCGCCTGGCAGATCCTCCCAACTCATCGGCCGCAGGATGGTTTCCATGAAGGCGATGCCGCGCACACGTTCGGCGTGGCGCGAAGCCCAGTCGAATGCCAGCGCACCGCCCCAGTCGTGGCCGACGAGCACGACGTCGTCGAGGCCAAGCGCCTCGAACCAGGCGTCGAGATAGGCGATGTGATCGCCATAGCGATAGTCGATATCGGGTTTGCCGGAGCGTCCCATGCCGATCAGATCGGGCGCCAGGCAACGGCCTGGCCCGACGCCTGGCATGATGTTCCGCCAGAGATGCGATGAAGTGGGATTGCCGTGGAGGAAGACAATCGGGTCGCCCTCCCCCAGTTCCTCGTAGGAGATGAACGAGGTGAGAATATCGATGGTCGGCATATGGAGCTCCGCGCTTTCGTGCTATATAGGCAGGCAACTGTCCATTTATCACATAGACAGGTAACTGTCTATATTGCCGCGGGGGTTTCATGGCGTCTTCGTCCCTTGGCCTGTTGTTGCGTCTGGTCCATCAGCATTGGACGCAGGCCGTCGAAGCGGCACTCGATGAGGCCGGCTACGGAGATATCCGCCCGCCGCACGCCAACGTCTTCACCTTCGCGCGACCCGAGGGCATTCAGGTCAGCGAGCTGACCAAGCTCGCCCGTGTTCGCAAGCAGACGATGACCCAGGCCGTGGAAGAACTCGAGCGCTTGGGTTATGTCGAGCGCCGGCCCGATCCGAACGATCGGCGCGGCCGGCTGGTGTTTCTGACGGAAAAAGGACAAGGAGTCAGGCCGATAGCGATGGCGGCGGGCCGGCGCGTCGATGAAAGCTGGGCCGCCTTGACCAGCCAGCAGCAAATGGACGATCTGCGGACAGCGCTCCGGCGGCTTCTGGAACAGCTGCAATAGCGAAGCGGCACTGCCTTGACCCTTTCCACTTAACCGTCGCACGACCGAAGGAAAATAGATGCCTGGTGACGATAGCAAGGGTGCCGACGCGGATGTCGTCATCATCGGCGGTGGAGCTGCCGGCATTGCCGCCGCCCGCCGCCTGCAGGCGCTCCGCCCGGATCTGTCCATCCTCCTGCTTGAAGCCGGCGATCGTCTCGGCGGGCGCGCCTGGACGGTTGGACTGCCTGACGCCGATATTGCGCTCGATCTCGGCTGCGGCTGGCTGCATGGCGCGCGGACCAATGCCTGGACTGCGATCGCCGGCGAGGTCGGACTGACGGTCGACCGCACGCCGGCGCCCTGGAACGACGGCGGACGCCAGCTTCAGCGCGATGGCGCGGAGATGCATGCCGCAAGGCAGGCGATCGGCGCCTATTTCGAGCGTCTCGAGAGCCATGAGGGGAATGACGCCGCCATGGCCGAGTTGCTCGAGCCCGGCAATCCCTGGAACGGCCAGATCCGGGCGATCGGCACTTATATCACCGGCGCCGAGCTGGAGCGGTCGTCAATCGTCGATTACAACAGATATGATCCCGGCCCCGGTCCCGACTGGCGGGTGCGCGAGGGTTATGGAACGCTGGTCTCGCGTTACGGCAAGCCGGTTCCGGCAAGGCTCGGCACCGAGGTCACGCGCATCGACCACCGTCATGCCGGCCGTATCGACGTCGAGACGAACCGCGGTGTGCTGAGCGCCCGCGCGGTGCTGGTGACCGTATCGACGAATGTGCTTGCCGCCGGCAGGATCGCCTTCGACCCGCCTCTGCCTGACAAGATCGAGGCGGCAGCCCGTTTGCCGCTCGGCCTCGCCGACAAGCTCTTCCTGAGGCTCGCAAATCGGGAGGCGCTGCCGGCGGATACGCATATGCTCGGCTCCACCAGTCGCGGCGCGACCGGCACCTATCAGCTCCGGCCGTTCGGCGCGCCTGTCGTCGAGGCCTATTTTGCTGGCGACCTCGCGCATGATCTGGAAGGGCAAGGCAGCGAGGCCGCCTTTTCCTTCGCGTGCGACGAATTGGCAGCGCATTTCGGCGCTGACATTCGCAAGCAATTGTCGGTCGCCGCACTGTCGGCCTGGGCCGCTGTGCCGCATATCGGCGGCTCCTATTCCTATGCCGAACCCGGCGCGTCCAATTTGCGCGGCCGTCTCGCCGCGCCGCATGACGGGCGGATCTTCTTTGCCGGCGAAGCCTGTTCGACGTCGCGCTATTCAACGGCGCACGGCGCCTACGAGACCGGGGTTGCTGCGGCCGATCTGATCGCCGGCTCGTTTTCGCAAAATCCGTAACCGTCGCCGGCTGCGACGGCAGGCGGGAAAATTTTTTTCTCACTTGTCGCGAGGGCGGGATTGGCTATGCTCCCCCTCGCCCCTGCGCTGCGAGCTCAGGGCGCGGTACGTCATCCGGCGGCAAGCGGCCGCCTCAAGCTCAATATTGTCATTGATTGCAGGAGCCCCGGCTTCTACCCCGACCGTTTGCGCGTCGGCTGCGGGTATCCGCATGAGGAGGAAGAAATGGACTATCGCAAGCTCGGTCCCAGCGGGACCGTCGTCACCGCCTATTGCCTCGGCACCATGACGTTCGGCGCGGAGGCTGACGAGGCCGCCTCGCATAAACTGCTCGACGATTATTTCGCCTGGGGCGGCAATTTCATCGATACCGCCGATGTCTACAGCGCCGGCAAGTCGGAAGAGATCATCGGAGGCTGGCTGAAAGCGCGCCCGACCGAGGCCCGCCAGGCGATCGTCGCCACCAAGGGGCGTTTCCCGATGGGCAACGGACCCAACGATATCGGCCTGTCGCGCCGGCATCTCGGCCAGGCGCTCGACGATTCTCTGCGCCGCCTCGGCCTTGAGCAGATCGATCTCTATCAGATGCATGCCTGGGATGCGCTGACGCCGATCGAAGAGACGCTGCGCTTTCTCGACGATGCGGTTTCCTCCGGCAAGATCGCCTATTACGGCTTCTCCAATTATGTCGGCTGGCACATCGCCAAGGCCTCGGAAATCGCCAAGGCACGCGGTTATACCCGCCCGGTGACGCTGCAGCCGCAATATAACCTGCTGGTGCGCGACATCGAACTTGAGATTGTCGCGGCCTGCCAGGATGCCGGCATGGGCCTGCTGCCGTGGTCGCCGCTCGGCGGCGGCTGGCTGACCGGCAAGTACAAGCGCGACGAGATGCCGACGGGTGCTACCCGCCTCGGTGAAAACCCCAATCGCGGCGGCGAATCCTATGCGCCGCGCAATGCGCTGGAGCGAACCTGGGCGATCATCGCTGTTGTCGAAGAGATCGCCAAGGGGCATGGCGTCAGCATGGTGCAGGTGGCGCTCGCCTGGACGGCGGCACAGCCGGCGATCACCTCGGTCATCCTCGGCGCCCGCACGCCCGAACAGCTCGCCGACAATCTCGGCGCCATGAAGCTCAAGCTCTCCGATGATGACATGGCAAGATTGAACGAGGTGAGCGCCCCTCAGCCGTTCGACTATCCCTACGGCAAGGGCGGCATCAACCAGCGCCACCGCAAGATCGAGGGCGGCCGCTGAGTCTCCGCCCATAACCGGATGAGTCGTCTCGCCCGGTCTGCAACACCAACGAAGAAAGCCGCCATGTTTCCATGGCGGCTTTTCGGCCTTGCTGCTTGGGAGGCGATTTTAGGCCGGAAGCTGGAAGATCACGTTGGCGATCAGGACGATCGCCAAGCCGCCGGCGAGCGCCAGGTAAGGCAGGATGCCGGCTTTCTTGACGCCGAGATCCTGGCCGACCAGACCGAGATCCTCCATCGCGCCGGCCGGGAACTTGCCGCCGTCGCGCACATAGTGGCGATAGGCGAAGACGGGCAGGATCAGGGCGGCGAAGATGAAGCCGACCCAGAGCGCATTGGAATAGCCCCATACCTTGGCGCCGGCGCCGAGGAAGAGGGCGTTGACGAAGGCGAGCACGGTGTTGAGGCCGATCAGCCACGTCGGCGCCTTCCAGGGGCGTTCGATATGGCCGGAATCCACCCGGTGGATCCAGCCGGAGTTGAGGTTCAGGAAGTTGAAGATGATGTAGCCGACATTCGAGACGGCGAGCACGAAGAAATAGCCGCCGACATCCGAGGCGATTGCCAGCAGGAAGAGATTGAAGGCGAAATCGGTCCACATCGCCCGCGTCGGCGCGCCATTCTCATTGACGTGGTCGAGGTATTTCGGCAGCCAGCCGTCCTTCGAGCCCTGGTAGAGCGTGCGCGACGAGCCGGCCATCGCCGTCATGATGGCGAGGAAGAGCGCCATGATCATCAACACGACGAGCAGCTGGGTGACGATCCGGCCGGCGCCGATCAGGCCGCCGAGCGCTTCGGCAACGCCGGTGCCGTCGACGATGCCGGGGGCGAGCATGCCTGCATGGCCGAGAACGCCCTGGAAGGCGAAGGGCACGAGGAAGAAGAACAGGCAGCAGGCAAGGCCGGAATAGAAGATCGCCTTGAAGGTGTCGGTCTTCGGGTTCTTCAGTTCGCGGGTGTAGCAGACCGCCGTCTCGAAGCCGTAGGTCGACCAGGCGGCGATATAGAGGCCGCCGAGGAAGAGCGTCCAGCCGCCGTTGCTCCAGGTGCCGTCGGCGGCAGCATAGGCAGCCGTCGGCGGCACGAGGCCGGTGACGTTGGTGGCAAGGATCTGGCCGCTGACGATCGGGTAAAGACCGATGATCAGCAGCGGCACCAGCACGATGATTGCCAGCCACTTCTGTACGCTGGCCGTTTCCGAGATGCCGCGATGCTGGATCGCGAAGATGATCAGCATCAGGATGCCGCCGATGAAGAAGGTGGCATTGATATTGGCGGTGGCAAGGAAGGGGATGTTGAAGGTGACGAGCGACCAGTTGCGGATCGCCGGCGTGAGCGCCGCGACACCGTCGGTGCTGAGCAATGCCTTGACGGCGTCATCGGGGGTGGTGCCGGCATGGGCTGCGATATATTCGGCGACGCGGGGGCTATCGGCCGTGATGGAAGCGGCATGGGCGGCGATCCAGTCGAGGACCATTTGCGAATCCGCCGCCGGAATCGGGTAGAAGGCATTGAGGATGTAGCCGGCGGCGATGGCGCAGCCGAGCGACAGCACCGGCGACCAGGCAAACCAGTTGCACCAGACAGACAGCGGCGCGATGAATTTCGAATAACGCAGCCAGGCGGTGGCGCCATAGACCGAGGCGCCGCCGGATTTGTTGCCGAACATGCCGGCGATTTCGGCATAGGTGAAGGATTGCAGGAAACCCATCACCATCGAGATGATCCAGACGACGAAGGCGAGCTTGCCCGTCGTGCCCGCGATACCGCCGATGGAGAAAAGAACGAGCGGCGGCACGCCCGCAGCCACCCAGAATGCGCCCTTCCAATCGAGCGCGCGTACAAGCTTACCCTCGGTGCCGGATGCAATTCCGGCCTCCACAACATCTGTCATCGGTGAAATTCCCCATTCGATTTGTTCCGGACGTATCTTTGTACGTCTCCCTGAACGTGTCTCCCTGACAGTCTCAAGCCGGCCCGGATGATTTTGGCGATCCGTGTTCCCGACGGATTCCCCGAGTCTCAACTCTTTATGCATAGTGAAGATATTTTCTTTTTAGTCAACATGACTTTACTTTCCCGAGGCATTTTGTAACCTGTATGGGTGTGCCCCAGGGTACGCCGATCCCCCATGAGGGCAGCATGCGAGAACTTCATCCTGCTATGAACGGCCTGCGCCCGGCGACTGCGAGCCTCGTGCATTATCCCGGCATTCCCACTCTGCCGGAGGGAACCGAGCGCTACCGGGCAAAGGGCGGCGGATCGGTCGTCATGCGCGTCGCGCCGGGCGACCGCGTCAGCGTCATCGACAGCGAGGGCGGGCAGGTCTGCGAGATCTCTTTCCTCGACGAAAAGGGACGATTCCGGGCGGCCGGTCTTGGTGCGGCATTCAGCAATTCAGCCGAGGGTTTGAAGGCCATTCTTCAGGCAGAGCATGAGAGCGCCGCCCGCACGCGCGTAGCGCTTCAGCGCCGCGGCGCCGATCTGGCTTCGGCCGGAGCGCTTCGCATTTTCGGGGCGGGATCGACCCCGGGCAGCCAAGCGGATTTCACGATTGCCATGAAGGGCCTGCTGATCGTCGCGGCACCCGCCGCGGCCATGTCGCCGGAGGCGCAGGATACGGCGACGCCGATCGAGATCAGGATCAAGCGCAGCCTGTTGATCCGCGATTACGCCTCGGCCCTGCCGGAACCGGTCGCCGATCCGGTCGAGGATATCCGCATCCGGGCGGCGACCGCCGCTGCCTATTTCGTACGTGCCGGCGAATTCATCCAGATCATCGACGTCTATGGACGCCAGTGCACCGATTTCCAGGCGTTTGCCGCCCGCAAGGTCGACAAAGGCCTCGATCTCGCGCTTGATTCCACCGTCACCCGCACGCTGCTCGGCCGCAGCTATCCCATGCCTGGCCTGCCCTCCAAGGCCTTCGACCGCGACTTCGAGCCGCTGGTCGAGATCGTCCAGGATACGGTCGGCCGTCACGACGCTTTCGCGACCGCCTGCAATGCGCGTTATTACGACGACATGGGCTATCCCGGCCACGTCAACTGCACGGATAATTTCAACGCGGCGCTGGCGCCCTACGGCATTGCCGGCCGCAAGGGCTGGGAAGCGCTGAATTATTTCTACAACACCAACATCGACCACAACAACCAGCTCTATCTCGACGAGCCATGGTCGCGTCCCGGCGATTACGTGCTGATGCGGGCGCTGACCGATCTCGTCTGCGTCTCCTCGTCCTGTCCCGACGATATCGACGCGGCGAACGGCTGGGATCCGACGGATATCCACGTCCGCACCTTTTCCGGAAAAGAGAAATTCTCACGAGCGGTAGCCTATCGCATGACCCCAGATGCCGACGCCGAACTGACGCGCGAAACCGCCTTTCATCCTCGCCTCTCCGCCTTGACGCGGGACTACGCCGAATATCGCGGCTACTGGCTGCCGAACCGCTTTTCCAGCGAAGGGCCGGTCGAGGAATATTGGGCCTGCCGCGAGCGCGCCGCCGTCATCGATCTCTCGCCCTTGCGGAAGTTCGAGGTGACGGGGCCGGATGCCGAGGAACTGCTGCAATATTGCCTGACGCGCGACGTGCGCAAACTGTCGACCGGCCAGGTCGTCTATTCCGCCATGTGCTACGAAAACGGCGGCATGATCGATGACGGCACGCTGTTTAGGCTCGGCGACAAGAATTTCCGCTGGATCGGCGGCGATGATTTCAGCGGCATATGGCTGCGTCAACAGGCCGAGAAGAAGGGCTTCAAGGCCTGGGTCCGCTCCTCGACCGACCAGATGCACAATATCGCCCTCCAGGGGCCGAAGAGCCGCGATATCCTGAAGCAGATCATCTGGACGGCGCCGCGCCAGCCTGAAATCGGCGAGCTCGAATGGTTCCGCTTCACCGTCGGTCGCATCGGCGGCTTCGAGGGCGCCCCTGTCGTCGTCTCGCGCACGGGCTATACCGGCGAGCTAGGCTATGAGATCTTCTGTCATCCGAAGGATGCGCTGACGGTGTTCGACGCCGTCTGGGAGGCAGGCCAGCCGCATGGGTTGAAGCCGATGGGGCTGGAGGCGCTCGACATGGTCCGCATCGAGGCGGGCCTGATTTTCGCCCATCACGAATTCACCGACCAGACGGACCCGTTCGAGGCCGGCATCGGTTTCACCGTGCCGCTGAAATCCAAGCAGGATGATTTTATCGGCCGTGAGGCGCTGATCCGGCGCAAGGAGCATCCGCGCCACCTGCTCGTCGGCCTCGACATCAAGGCCAACGAGGCCGTCGGCCATGGTGATTGCGTCCATATCGGCCGGGCCCAGGTCGGCGTCGTCACCAGTGCCACCCGCTCGCCTGTTCTCGGCAAGACCATCGCGCTCGCCCGCATCGACGTGATGCATGCAAGCCCCGGCACCGAGGTCGAAATCGGCAAGCTCGACGGCCACCAGAAGCGCCTGCCGGCGACGATCGTGCCGCCTTCGCATTACGACCCGCAGAAGACGCGGCCGCGCTCGTAACCCCTGTTTTTTGAGGGCGGAGGCGGCGATCGACTTTTTTGGCATGCAAAGCGGCTGATTTGCAACCTGTTGGCGAATGCGCGTTCCTGAAAAACTAAAAGTTGACAAATTCGACTTGGATGACTATATCCCGGTTGTCGATATTGCTTGTTTGACTTTTGTTATCGCACGCTGGCAACGTGCCCTGGACGAACTTCCCTCTTCAAAATCGAGATCATCATCCGCCGTGCTTGCGCACGTGCGGTCTGTCAATTGCTATGAAAGGGTTGGTTATGACCACTGGCACAGTTAAATGGTTCAATTCCACCAAGGGCTTCGGCTTCATTCAGCCTGATGACGGCGGCGCTGACGCCTTCGTTCACATCTCTGCCGTCGAGCGCGCCGGAATGCGCGAAATCGTCGAGGGCCAGAAGATCGGCTACGAGCTTGAGCGCGATAACAAGTCGGGCAAAATGTCCGCTTGCAATCTCCAGGCTGCCTGAGCTGAAATCTGCTTTCCTTTGACCGCGGATGTACCGGCACTGCCGAAAGCATGATACTATCAAGGTCAGGCAATTTGCCTGGCCTTTTTGTTGCGTTCGCTGAGCGGCGCATGAATCCAGGACGGATATGACAGAGTCACATAGCAAATCACGCAAGCAGGCGGAGATTGCCTTTGGAAACGCGCAATCGCAGTTCCTGGCGCGAAGCCGTGCGGTTGAAGAAGTCGATCAGACGGTGCGGGCCCGCGAGGAAAAGACCTTGCGGTTACGCGAAGCCCGCGAGGCCAAGGAGTTGCAGGATCGCTTGACAGCGGTTACCGCTCTTGCCGCAAAGAAAAAGAAAATCTGACCTTCGGGCCAGACATCCAACAGTCAGGAAACAGATTTGAAAAACGCCAGAAACAACGAGCTTGCCGATCGCCGCAGCGCCGCTGCCGAAGCCAAGGCCGCTCTCCTCAATGCGTATCGTACCGCCAAGGATACGGCTGAACCCACCCGGCTCGCCAAGCAGGCGGAGCGCCAGGCCATTGCCGCGGCCAGGGAAGAACGGCGTGCTGCGCGCGAACGGGTCAAGCTCGAGGAACTGGAGCGGGCTCAGGCCGCAGAAGCCGAGCGTCAGGCTGCCGCCGAGGCCGCCGCACGCGCCGAGGCCGACGCGCGCGAAGCGGCTGACAAAGACCGGATCGCCCGCGTGATTGCCGATGAAGCGGCCCGAAAGGCCGAACGCGACCTGCGCTACGCCAATCGCAAAGCCAGAAAGTCCTGACTGTCGGCGCCGCCTGTCGACACGACAGGCAGCGCTATCTTTCAAGCCGCCTGCACGGCTGCATTCAGCGGGATTTCGACGTCGATTTCCAGCGTCGAGACGTACTCGTTGCGATCGATCGTCACCTGCACCTTGTCATGGTCGAGCTGCACGTGTTTTGCGATCACCGCCAGGATTTCCTCACGCAGCAGCGAGACCAGGTCCGACCCCGCCGAGGAACGTTCATGGGCGAGAAGGACCTGCAGCCGTTCGCGGGCGGCCGGTGCTGTTCTCTGCTTGTTGAAAAGACGGAAAATATTCATGCTGCCCTCCGTCCGAAGATCTTGCCGAAAATATTCCTCTTTTCCTCTGGGATCGCGATCGGCACCGTCTCGCCGGCGAGCCGGCGAGCGGCATCGAAATAGGCCATAGCAGCCGCGCTGCGGCTGTCTGCCAGCGTGACCGGCGCGCCGATGTTGGAGGCACGCAGGACATCCATGCTTTCGGGTATGATGCCGAGCAGCGGGATGGAAAGGATTTCAAGGACGTCGTCGACCTTGAGCATGTCGCCGCGTTCGGCGCGGTTGGCGTCGTAGCGGGTGAGCAGCAGGTGCTTTTCCATCCGCTCGCCGCGTTCGGCCTTGGCGGTCTTGGCATCCAGCAGGCCGATGATGCGATCGGAATCGCGCACCGACGAGACTTCCGGATTGGTGACGACCACGGCAACATCGGCGTGCCGCATGGCAAGCGTCGCGCCGCGTTCGATCCCTGCGGGGCTGTCGCAGATGATCCAGTCGAAATAGCGCTTCAGGTCGTTGATGACGCGCTCGACGCCCTCGGCCGTCAGATTGTCCTTGTCGCGCGTCTGCGAGGCCGGCAGCAGGAACAGCGTTTCCAAACGCTTGTCGCGGATCAGCGCCTGGGTAAGCTTGGCGTCGCCCTGGATCACGTTGATCAGGTCGTAGACGACCCGGCGTTCGGCGCCCATCACGAGGTCGAGATTGCGCAAGCCCACGTCGAAATCGACGACGACGACTTTTTCATTGCGTTGCGCCAGCGCCGCTCCCAATGCGGCGGTCGAGGTGGTCTTGCCAACCCCGCCCTTGCCTGACGTGACGACGATCACTTTCCCCATCATTGTCTCTCCTTTGCCGTGGCCCCAGTAATTCAAAGTGTTACAGCGTCCTTTGCGGCTCTCGAAGAGACGCGCACCGCTGCCGTCAGATCAGTTTCTCTGCCATGATCGCGTCCTCTTCGAGCCAGAGCTGAACAGCCTGTCCGCGAAGATTGGGGGCCATGTCTTCCGCCATTTTGTAGATGCCGTCGATTGCAACCAGCTCGGCCTCGAGCTTGCGACAAAAGATCCGCGCCGATGCGTTTCCGATGGACCCCGCCATGGCTCGGCCACGCAGGGCGCCATAGATATGCACGGACCCTCCGGCGATGACCTCGGCACCCGAGGCGACCGATCCGATGACGGTGACGTCACCTTCCGGGAATATCACCGATTGTCCGGAGCGCACCGGCTCCCGAATGACGATCGATTGCATGGCCGGGCGCGTCTCCGCCGCTGCCGGTTTGACCGGCGTATCGACGCTCTCTTTGGCCGGAACCTCGATATCGGAAACCGACCGGCCGCCTTTGAGCGCCGGCGGCATCCCGGAGCCGAGGATCGAAGGCCGCGCGCCTTCGATGCCCATGATGCTGACATTGCGCTTGGCAAGTTCGGCAATCAGGTCCTTCAGCTGCGGCCGGTCGATCTGCAGGTCCGTCAGATCGAGCACGACAGGCCGGCCGAGGAAAAACCCGGCCGAACGCGCGGCCAGATCGTCCAGCCTGATCAACCAATCATCGATGGGAAGATCCGGGGACAGCATGACCGCGAGGAAAGAGCGGCCCTTGATGCGGATAGAGCGAGCGTCTGTTAGCACTTTGGTCATCTATGTGAAGAAATCGTTGACCATGTCTAGCGCTGCTATGGTTAACAAAAAGTTAACGCGACCTTAACATTACCCATAATGACGTGAGGTTTTTCGAGGGCGAGATTGCGGCAAGCCATTGGAAACGCTTTATGTTCTCCAGCTGCACCGCACGGTTAATAATGCGGCTTTCGACGTCAGCCGCAAATCTGCCGCTGCGCCGGGTGACGCTCAGCCTTCCGCCTTGCGTTGTGCATTGGAAATGGCGCGTGCGGCCTCTTCCGAGGAGTTGGCGAGCGTGCGCATCTCGGCGGCCAGCACGGCAAAGCCCGATCCGGCCGTGCCGGCGCGGGCGGCCTCGATGCCGGCATTGACGGCAAGCAGCTTCAGGTAACGCAGCGATTGCAGGATTTCATTGGTCTTCGAGGCGGTGACGCGCATGTCGGCGGTCTGCTCATCGATTCGCTGATAGAGTGATTCGATGTTGATGATGCTGCCTTCGAGATAAAGAAGCTCGCCCCTCTCGTCCCAGATGCCGCCGCCGGTCTCGGTGACCCAGATGAGATGACCCATGGCGTGACGGATGCGGTATTCCATCGTCCAGTCCGTGCGCTTCTCCAGCGCCCGACCGACGATCTCGTCCATCAGAGGCACGTCTTCCTCGTACATGATCGAGGTGAAGGTCCGCGTGCGATTGCCGATGATCTCGTCGGTGGGATAACCGAAGATGCGCTCGATGCCGTCGGTCATTTCAAGCATGGTGTAGTTTTCGTCGGCGCGGCAGCGGTAGAGAAAACCGTTCATGCGCCCGAGAATGCTCGTTTGAAAATCCATGAAGGCCACATCCGAAGAGAAGAGTTGCAGATGGATTTATGTCGTCTCATTTAATACGGCGCATGCGCCGGAAGAGAATGCACGACCACCCTCCTCCGGCAATGCAGGCCTGCCTCATCAGTTGCGCAGATATTCCTCCATGGAATCGTCGAGCGCCTCGACCCAGGGCGTGTGATGCGTCGGCGACATGTTGCCGGTCATCAGCGACCGGTAGGCATGGTCGCGGAAGCCCATGATGTTGTGGGCCTTGTGATGTTCCCACTCCATGAAGGTCTGGTTGGTGCCCTCGATGTCGAAGGAGGGATAGTCGGTTTCATCAAGCAGTTCCTTCACATAGTCGCCCTGATACCAGATCATCTGCTCGGCATCTTCAAGCGTTTCTTCGCGGGCGCGCCACATGTCGAAATTGGCCTTCAGCGCCTCTTCCGACGGCAGGGTGATGCGCCCCATCATGACGTCGCGCGCCCACCAGGCCTGCACGTCGAACATGTTGAAGGTGTAGAACTGGTCCTGCATGCCGATATAGAAAAGCTGCGGGTTCTTGTCGAAGATCACCCCCTTGTAGAGGCTGTCGGCCCAGAGGCGGTTGGCGGTCTTCAGCCGGAGATCGTCGGGCAGGAAGGGGAAGTGGTGCTGGTATCCGGTGCAGAGGATCACGGCATCGACCTCCTTGCTCGAGCCGTCGAGGAAATGCGCCGTGCGGTTTTCGAGCTTGGTCAACAGCGGCCGTTCCTCGAAATTCTCCGGCCATTTGAAGCCCATCGGTTTTGAACGGTAGCTCGTCGTCACCGATTTCGCGCCGTATTTCCAGCATTGCGAACCGATGTCTTCGGCCGAATAGCTGCGGCCGACGATGAGGATATCCTTGCCCTTGAACTCCAGCGCGTCGCGGAAATCATGGGCATGCAGCACGCGGCCGTTGAAGGTCTTCACACCCTCGAAATAGGGCACGTTCGGCGTCGAGAAATGGCCGCTTGCGACGACGACATAATCGAATTCCTCGTCATACATCCGGTCCTCGATGCGGTTATGCGCCGTCACCGTGAATTTCTTCGTCTGATCGTCGAAGCGGACCATGCGCACCGGCGTGCTGAAGCGCACCCAGTGGCGGACATTCGCCTTCTCGACGCGGCCCTTGATGTAATCCCAGAGCACGGCGCGCGGCGGATAGGAGGCGATCGGCTTGCCGAAATGCTCCTCGAAAGAATAATCGGCGAATTCGAGGCATTCCTTCGGGCCGTTCGACCAGAGGTAACGATACATGCTGCCATGGACCGGCTCGCCATATTCGTCGAGGCCGGTGCGCCAGGTATAGTTCCAGAGCCCGCCCCAATCCGACTGTTTTTCGAAGCAGACGATCTCCGGGATCTCGGCGCCCTTCTGGGCGGCCGATTGAAAGGCGCGTAGCTGCGCAAGCCCGGAAGGACCGGCACCGATGACGGCTACTCTTGTCATGAAGCATTCCCCTCTTGATTATATGTCATTGCCTGTTTTGCGCGTCTGAAACCGCACGCGGCGCTGGTGCGCACCGCTGCGCGTCAGTCGGGATAGATGCCGGGACTGGTCGGAGCTCCGTCGTCATATTTGGAAAGCCAGTCGATCGTCGTCTCGCGGAAGCGGGTGAGGCCCTTGTAGTCGATGAGCTCCGGCGGCAGCGTCTTCAGCACGCGCGGAAAGCGGCGCGCCCATTTCGGCACGGTGGCGAGCTCTTCCATGTTCATCAGGTAGCAGCGGATGACGAAGAGGATGGCATTCGAGCGCGGCAGGCGCCAGAGGCTCTGCAGCTCGACGCGCAGATGCACCTTCTCGCCGACATTGTCAGGCGTCACCGTGGTGCGATCGGGACCCCATTTGTGGTAGTTCTCCGGGCTGGTGTCGAGCCGCGGATTGATCGTCATCGTCCAGTTGAAGCGCCGTGTCGGTTTGCCCTGCTGCAGGTTCAACAGGAATTTCAGCGCCCGGTCGAAGACGCCGATCTGGTGGGCGAGCGGCACCGGCCCGTGCCATTCCATGAAATTCATGCCGATATCGAAATCGAGCGACCAGTCGGCCTGCGTCGTCACCATGCCGGCGTCCATCCAGAGATTGCCGTCGCGCTGATCGACGATGCAGAAGTCGCCCTGGGCCTGGCGGGTGATATATTCGAAGGGTTCGCAGGGCAGCGTCGAGGCATCGCCGAAGGTGAAGCTGTCGTCGATGCCGAGCGGCCGGTTGATCCAGCGCCACTGATCGCCGTTGCGGATCAGCGTGAAATGGTCGGGGTAACCCGCCGCCTGCTCTTCCATCAAAAGTTCGAGCGTATCCCATTGCGCGCTCATCATGTGCGGCAGCGCCTGATAGCGCAGCGGATCCTCCTTCAGAACCAATGCCCGATCATGCATCTCGGCGACATAATGCTCGTCGACGTCGATCAGGTTTTCGTAGACGGTGCCCGCCCGGCCGCGCACATGCGGCTCCATGTTGACGGAATACATGTATTCGTCGCGGTCGAAGGGAAACGGGAAGCGCCGGATATTTTCGGGGCTGTTGCGGTAGCTGAAGTCGTTCCGGAAGGTTTCCTGCTTGAAGGCGATTGCCATGTTCGGTCTCCTTGTCCCGCTTTATCAGATGCCGCTAGAGATCAAGATGCAGCGTGTTTCCCTCGAAGCGGGACACGCAGATCATCACCTTGCGGCCGGATGCCTTTTCTTCGTTCGTCAGATAGACGTCATGGTGCAGCAGCTTGCCGTCGCAGGTGACGACCCCGGTCTCGCATTGACCGCAGGCGCCGCCGCGACAGAGGAAGGGCGCGTCGACGCCCGCCGCCTCGATCGCCTCCAGCATGCTTTCGTGATGGCCGACCTTCACGGTCTTGCCGGAGCGGATCAGTTCCATCGTGAAGGGTTTGCCGGGCAGCGATGACAGGAACCGTTCCGAATGCAGGTTCTGTTCCGGCCAGCCGGCGTTAAGGCCTGTTTTCAGCACGCCATCGATCATCCCGGATGGGCCGCAGACATAGAGATGCGTGCCGAGCGGCTGGCTGTCGAGCAGGCGCGTCAGCGGGATGGCGCCGCCTTCGGCGTCGCAATAGATCTTGATGCGATGCCCGCCGTAACGCCCCAGGAGTTCCCGCCAATAGGCGCCGCAATCGCGCGAGCGGATGGCGTAGTGCAGCTCGAAATTGGCGCCTTCGCGGGAAAACTGCTCCATCATCGCGATGAAGGGGGTGATGCCGATGCCGCCGGCGATCAGAAGATGCTTGCGCCCGCGCCAGTCCGGCTGGAACAGGTTGACGGGATAGCTGACCTTCAGCTCGTCGCCTTCACTGACCTTCTCATGCATGAAGGTGGAGCCGCCGCGTGAATCCTCGACATGCAACACGCTGATCTCATAGGCTGTGCAGTCATGCGGCGGCGACATCAGCGAATAGGCGTTGCGGCGCATGTGGCCACCATCGTTCATCGAGACGATGACATGCGCGCCGCCGGAGAAATAGGGCATCGGCTTGCCGTCCAGGCGCTCGAAGCGAAAGCGCTTGACGCGATCGGCGATCGGCGTGATCCGCGCCACGCGGACAGGAATTTCAGTACCACCGCTCAAAGGAACAACTCCTCCGGATCAGGCGCGCTGCCGGGCTCTTCGGCATCGATATTGACGCCTTGGAAGGCGGCGAGCCGGCGAGAATAATGGTCTCGTACCAGAAGCGGGAGCCCGCAATGGCTGCAGGCAAAGGGGCTGGTGGTGACGTCGTCGGTGATGCCCTTGCAATGGACACATTGCACGCGCCGGGCCAGCGAGCCGCGGTGCTCGGTGATGACGGAGGCATGGTCCATGCCGTAATCGAGCGCCAGGAGCATCGCCTGGCCGATGAAGCCTTCGGTGCCCGAGATATACAGCCGCGTGCCCATATGGGCGGTGGCGAGCGAACCCTTCAACCGGAAGAGCAGCGTCGCGATGGTCGGCGCCGTGAAGAACATGTCGGCGCCGAGGCGGCCCAACTCTTCGTCCAGGCCGGACCCTTGCGAGCCGCGGGCGACATAGAGGATCTCGCTGCGGGAAAGCGCCGTTTCGTCAAGCGCCGGTTGCTGATCGAGGAGAGCCTTGGCGCCCTCCCCTTCGAGCGCGAAAATGTGCCGCCGGGCGTTGGGCTGGATGGTCAGTCCCGCGTAGACTGGTCGGCTCTTGATGCCTGCAACGAGCATTCGCGTGCTCCTTAACCTACGGCAGTCCTCTTCTTCTTCTCCGGATCGTCGAAGGGAAGCGTGTGGGCGGTGGCGCCTGCCTTGAGGGTCTTGCCGCGGACTTCGAGTTTCGTCCCATGCACCGCCTTGTCAACGTCCAGACGGGCGATCGCCATCGATTTCTTCGTCAGCGACGAATAGCTCGGGCAGGTGATGACGCCGACCTTTTTGCCGTCGGCAAAGACCTCGTCGCCGAGATCGGCCGGTCCGTCGGCATCGATCAGCATGCCGAAGATCTTGAAGCGTTCCTTACCCTTGAGGCGGGCATGTTCCTCGGCACCGCGGAAGCCCGTCTTGCCGGGGCTGACGGTAAAGTCGAGGCCGAGTTCCCAGAGACTGTCGCCGGGCGGCTGATCGGCGAAGGGATACATCTGCGAATTGTCGTAGGGGTAGAAAAGCAGGTAGCTTTCGACGCGCAGCATGTCGAGAACCGAGAAACAGCAGGGGATGATGCCCATCTCCTTGCCTTCCTCGACGATCCTGTCCCAGACCATCACGGCGTCCTGGCCGCGCACGAAGATCTCGTAGCCGCGCTCGCCGGTATAGCCGGTGCGCGAGATCATCACCGGCGCGCCGAACAGCGTCGTCTGCATGTGGTGGAAATATTTGAGGTCGCGGATGCCGGGCACGTATTTGGCGAGATAGTCGACCGCGAGCGGACCCTGCAGCGACAGGTCATGCAGGTCGTCGTCGAAGAGCACGGCGCAATTACGGCCTGCCGCCTGGCGGACGACTTCCTCGTGGCCGGAGCCGGAGCCATGCACCAGCATCCAGGAATTCGGGCCGGTGCGATAGACGATGCAGTCGTCGGTGAAGTGGCCGCGCTCGTTCAGCATGGTCGCATAGACCGAGCGGCCGGGATAGATCTTCGTCAGGTCGCGGGTGGTGATGTAGTCGAGCACGGCGATGGCGTGCGGGCCGACCAGGTGCACCTTCTTCAGGCCGGAGACATCCATGAGGCCGGCCTTGGTGCGGACGGCGACATGCTCTTCCGACATGTCCTTGTCATAGGTCCAGGCGGTCCCCATGCCGCTCCAGTCCTCGAGCTTCGAGCCAAGAGCGCGGTGCCGATCCGCTAAGGTGGAGAAACGCCATGATAGAGCCATTTTCGTTCCCTCTTGTTTCCTGTACGGAATATTTATTTCTTGACTATATAAATCTTTCGCGTCGTGGCAAGCCCATCCGGCATGCATTTCCTCAAAACTTTGGTGGCATGGTGGCGGTGCGCCTGACCCAGTCTTCGGCGATGACTGTGGTCGGCTCCTTCGCCTATTTTTCAAGGCGCGAAAAACCCCGGTGCCCCCGAGCAACTGGCGGAGCACGCCTGCATAAATTTCCAACTGGCGAGCGGTGTCATTTATGGCTGGGCATTCGAGGAGCAGCTTGACGCTGGCGGCACGGTGCGGGCGTCTGAGATCGCCGTAAAGCGACCGTTGATCGTTAATGGGTCGGGAACAATGTCTGTAGCCAGTTCAGGTGTGGGCCCGGCCCACAACACAGCCGATAATGTCGAGGAGCTTGTAAGGCAGGGATTGCTTGAGCCGTGCCTCGAAGAGTTCCTCAGTCCGGCGCGAAGTCTACGCCGGCCCATCGCGGAGCGAGTGCCGCGTTATGGATCATGAGAACCTCTGAATTCGCAGGTGAGGAGCGGTGAGGCCATTCGCCTGCGCTGATCCTTTTCGGCAACGACGGTGCAGAGCCGGGATCTCATTCCTCCGCTGTTTCGCCCGCGATGCGCTTGACGGCATCAGCCGCGGTTTCGAGCAGACGCTCCGACATGGCCTGATCGGTCATGATACGAGAGATGGTTACGGCGCCCACCATCAGGGACAGGACGACCATGGCCTTGTCATAGGGTTTCGTGCCGTCCGACGCCGGGATCAATTCGTCCAGAATCTGAAGATGCGCCTCGATGCCATTCTGGAACGGAACTCGCACCTCTTCACTCTGGCGCGCCGCATCAGACCCAAGCGCAGCCAAGGGGCAGCCATCACCTTTCTCTTCCTGGTGCCCGGTCGACAGATACATGCCGACAACCGCAGCGAAGGGATCGGCACTGCCGGCGGCAACCCTCGACCACCTGCGAATGGCGCTCTCCATTGCCCGCCCGGATGCCAGCGCCACAAGATCATCCTTCGATTCGAACTGCTTGTAGAACCCGCCTTGAGTGAGGCCGGCCCCTTTCATCAGGTCCTTCAGCCCGATGCCGTCGAAGCCATGCTCCCGGAAGAGCCGGCTTGCGACATTGATCACCGTTTCACGATTGGCCTCGGCTTGAGCGCGACTGACTCTCATTGCGATCTCCAATTAGATTTCATTTGACATCTATAACAGAATTAGAGTTAGATCGCAATCTAATTTAGTGGCTGCGCCCGTCAAGAAGGCTTACTGACATGAACCGCAAAATCCTCCTCGCCTCTTTCGGCCTTCTGGCGGCTGCCAGCGCCGCGGCACTCGTCTTTGTCGGAGTACCCTCGGAAAAAAGCGCGCAAGCCGCCGATCCACGAATGGCGCCACCGTTCGTCAAACTGGTGGAGGCGAAGAAGCCGGAAACGGCCGAACGCACCTTTACGGGCACCATTGCCGCCCGGGTGCAGAGCAATCTCGGATTTCGTGTGCCCGGCAAGATCATGCAGCGTTATGTGGACGTTGGCGAGCAGGTCAAGGCCGGCCAGCCTTTGATGCGCATCGACGAGACCGATCTGCGTCTCGCACTGACGGCGAAGCACAATGCCGTCGTCTCCGCGCAGGCTGTGTTGACCCAGGCGCAAGCCGACGAGAGACGCTACGCTGCTTTGGCGAAAAGCGGATTGGCGGCGGCTTCGCCGCAGCGTTATGAACAGGCAAAGGCTGCGCTCGACACGGCGACTGCTCAACTGGCTGCGGCGGAAGCGGACGCAAGGGTCGCTGAAAACGCCGCAACTTACTCTCTGTTGGTTGCTGATGCAGACGGGACCATTGTCGAAACGCTCGGAGAGCCGGGGCAGGTCGTGACGGCGGGGCAAACCGTCGTCCGGCTCGCGCAGGCCGGTCCGCGCGAAGCGCTCGTCTGGCTTCCGGAGTCCCTGCGACCGCAAATCGGCGAGATCGCCGACGCCAGCATTTACGGAAACGAGAGCCGGCAGGACAAGGCGCGGCTTCGGCAGATTTCCGACGCTGCCGATCCTCAAACCCGCACCTATGAGGCGCGTTGGGTTCTGGATGGCGCCGCAGCGTCGGCGCCGCTGGGTGCGACGGTGACGATCAGAATCTCCAACAGCAGCGGCCAATCACATGCCGCGGTGCCGGTCGGCGCCGTCTTGGACGATGGCAGCCGAACCGGCGTCTGGGTCTTCGATGAGACATCTTCGACCGTCCACTTCAGGCAGGTGAAAATCGAACAGATGGGTGAGGAGATGGCGGTGGTTTCCAGCGTCAAATCAGGCGAGCCGGTCGTCGCTCTCGGCGCCCATCTGCTGCAGGACGGCGCCAGCGTGCGCACCAAGGTAGAACAGGCAGAGGCGGCAAACTGATGAGCTTCAATCTTTCCGCGCTCGCCGTTCGCGAGCGGGCCGTTACGCTGTTCTTCATCGTTCTGCTGGCCGCCGCCGGCGCCTATGCCTTCGTCAAGCTCGGGCGCGCCGAGGACCCCTCCTTCACCATCAAAACCCTGACCGTGACAGCCGTGTGGCCAGGCGCGACAGCGCGAGAAATGCAGGATTTGGTCGCAGAGCCGCTGGAGAAGCGCCTACAGGAGCTCACCTGGTACGACCGCGTCGAGACGACAACGCGGCCGGGATACGCCTTTTTGACCGTCACGTTGAAGGACAGCACGCCGGCCACTGAAGTCGAGGAGGAGTTCTATCAGGCCCGAAAGAAGCTTGGAGACGAGGCGCGGAACCTGCCCCGGGGCGTGCTCGGTCCCTTTGTCAATGACGAGTATTCGGATGTCAGCTTCGGTCTTTATGCGCTGAAGGCCAAGGGCATGCCGATGCGTGAGCTCGTGCGCCAGGCCGAGGTGATCCGCCAGGATCTTCTGCATGTCCCGGGCGTCAAGAAGATCAACATCCTCGGAGAGCGGCCCGAACAGATCTTTGTTGAATTCTCCTATGCCAAGCTCGCCACCCTCGGCATTTCGGCCCAGGACATTGCGGCCGCCTTACAGCGGCAAAACACCGTGACGCCGGCGGGATCGATCGATACGCGCGGCCCGCAGGTCTTCATTCGGTTCGATGGCGCCTATGACAGCATCCAGGCGATATCAGACACGCCGATCGTCGCGGCCGGGCGCACGTTGAAGCTCTCGGATTTTGCCGAAGTGCGGCGCGGTTACCAGGATCCGGCCACCTATCTCATCCGCCATGACGGCGAGCCCGCCATCATGCTGGCCGCGGTGATGCAACAGGGCTGGAATGGTCTGGAGCTTGGCAAGGCGCTGGAGGAAAGATCCTCCGAAATCGCAAAGACCCTGCCGCTCGGCATGACGCTGGCCAAGGTCAGCGACCAGGCCGTCAACATCGAGGAAGCCGTCGGCGAGTTCATGCTGAAATTCGCCATGGCGCTCGGCGTCGTGTTGTTCGTCAGCCTCGTCAGTCTCGGTTGGCGTGTCGGCATCGTCGTGGCTCTGGCCGTCCCGCTCACCCTTGCCGTCGTCTTCCTCATCATGCTGGAGACCGGCCGGTTCTTCGATCGCATCACTCTCGGTGCGCTCATCCTGGCGCTCGGGCTTCTCGTCGACGACGCCATCATCGCCATCGAGGTGATGGTGGTGAAGATGGAAGAGGGGATGGATCGGATCAAGGCGGCCGCCTATGCCTGGAGCCATACCGCGGCCCCGATGCTGTCGGGCACGCTCGTGACGATCATCGGGCTGATGCCGGTAGGCTTTGCCCGATCGACCGCCGGCGAATATGCCGGCAACATCTTCTGGGTCGTCGGCTTTGCCCTGATCGTCTCCTGGATTGTCGCAGTGATCTTCACGCCCTATCTCGGCGTCAAGATGCTGCCGGCGATCAAGCCGGTCGAAGGCGGCCATCACGCCATCTACAACACGCCGAACTACCGGCGCCTGCGGCGGTTGATCGAGTTCACCGTGCGCCACAAGTTCGTCACCTGTGCGGTGGTCGCAATCGCCATGGGAACCTCCGTCGTTGGAATGGGAGCGGTGAAAAAGCAGTTCTTCCCGACGTCGGACCGTCCCGAAGTCCTCGTCGAAGTCCGTATGCCCGAAGGCACCAGCATCGAGACGACGACGGCCACGGTCGAGAAGCTCGAAGGGTGGCTGCTGAAGCAGCCGGAGGCGAAGACCGTCACCAGCTATGTCGGCCAGGGCGCTCCTCGTTTCTTCTTTGCCATGGCGCCGGAATTGCCGGATCCGTCTTTCTCCAAGATCGTCGTGCTGACCCCTGACGCTCACACACGCGAGGTGTTGAAGCTTCGGCTGCGTGCGGCCATTTCGGACGGGTTCGCCCCCGAAGCCTATGTCCGCGTCACCCAACTCGTCTTCGGGCCTTACACGCCGTTTCCGGTCGAGTTCCGGATTACCGGCCCTGATCCGGAGCAATTGTACCAGATCTCCAAAAAAGCCCTCGACATCATGAAGAGCGTGCCCGATGTGCGTCAGGCAAACCGCGATTGGGGAAACCGCACGCCGGTGCTGCGCTTCGTTCCCGACCAGGATCGGTTGGGCCTGATCGGCCTGTCGCCGGCCGAGGCAGCCCAGCAGTTGCAATTGCTGCTGAGCGGAATTCCGATCACTGAGGTTCGCGAGAATATCCGCAGCGTGCCTGTCGTTGCACGCAGTGCCGGCGGAAACCGGCTTGACCCGTCACGATTGGCAGACTTCTCGCTGATGAGCCGTGATGGCCGGCAGGTTCCGCTCGATCAGATCGGCCACTCGGAAATCCGGTTTGAAGAACCGATCATGAAACGTCGCGACCGCACGCCTGTCATCACGATCCGGTCCGATATCAACGAGGCGTCACAGCCGCCCGAAGTATCGGAGCAGATTCTAAAGGCGCTTCAGCCGCTGATCGCCTCGCTTCCTGTAGGATATCGTATCGAGATGGGCGGAAACATCGAGGAATCGCTCAAGGCCAATGCCGCCCTCGTCAAAATCTTCCCGGCGATGATTGCCGCCATGCTGATCGTTATCGTGCTGCAGGTCCGCAGCCTGTCGACGATGACCATGGTCATGCTGACGGGGCCGCTCGGTCTTGCCGGGGCGGTTCCGGTCCTGCTCTTCTTCGACAAACCCTTCGGCTTCAATGCCATTCTCGGATTGATCGGGCTGGCGGGAATTCTGATGCGCAACACCCTGATCCTGACGGAACAGATCAAGGAGAACAAGGCAGCTGGTCTCGACGATTATCACGCCGTCATCGAGGCGACGGTGCAGCGGACGCGTCCCGTCATCCTGACGGCCCTTGCCGCCGTCCTTGCCTTCATTCCTCTCACCCACTCGGTGTTCTGGGGGTCGATGGCCTATACGCTGATCGGCGGAACGGCGGTCGGCACCGTGCTGATCCTGCTCTTCCTTCCCGCTCTCTACGCCAGCTGGTTCCGCATCAAGCCGACGAAAAATGAAAGCCATGAAAATTCGACGAAAGAGGTGGAAATACCGACAGCAATGGCTGCCGAGTGATGTTCTCCGGGGGCGGCGATGAGTTTTGCGGACCCGATAGGAAGTGACCTTGAGCAGTCGCGGACGCGGATTCTCGAGGTGGCGGAAAGGTATTTCCGGCGGATCGGTTATCACAAGACGTCTGTCGCCGACATCGCCTCGGAGCTCGGAATGAGCCGGGCGAATATCTATCGCTTCTTTCCCTCGAAGACGGCGATCAACAGTTCCGTCTGCGGCATTGTCGTCAAAGAGGTTGCTGAAATCGCTCTGGCGATTGC
The DNA here is from genome assembly GCF_014193215.1 of Rhizobium sp. BK112. Classification (NCBI taxonomy): domain Bacteria; kingdom Pseudomonadati; phylum Pseudomonadota; class Alphaproteobacteria; order Hyphomicrobiales; family Rhizobiaceae; genus Rhizobium; species Rhizobium sp. BK112. Next base: position 38,517 of record NZ_JACHYZ010000003.1, on the reverse strand, counting down.
ACGATCGGATGCGCCGGCGAGCAAAAAGCTGGCTGATCTTTTGACCGCCATTCACCGGCACAGCGCGAGAACGCTGGTGGAGGACAGACCCATGCACCAATTGCTTGTCGCCGCCACGGATGGAAGTTGGGCAACCCTCAACGCACACAATGAGCAAATCCTGGCAATCCTCAAAGCGCTTGTCCGCGAGGGGCTGCAGACAGGCGAGTTCAAGGTCGACGACGCCGACGAAGCGGCGCACGGCATCGTCACCGCCTTCTTGCCGTTTTCCCACCCGGTTCTGGTCGAACAGCGCGTTCAGGAGGGTGAGGCCACCGCAGGCAGCGTCCATGCCCAAATCCGCTTCATCATGAAAGCGCTCGGCACGTCGGACCGCGAGACGGTGGGTCGATCTCCCGCAGCCGAAATCGCGACGGCCTGATCAAGGAATTCTTCGCGGCAGGCACGAGCCTGACTCACGACGAAATGGTCGCTCGAAACCGAGCGGGAACGGCCGCTCCGAAATCCTGAATCCATTGAGGTTCATGCTGCTCCGAGCCGTAATGTCGGCGGGCCTTCGGGCTCGGCGCCATGCTCCAGCGCGTTTGGAGGCGCGATCATCGGAAAAAATCTCCGTAAAGCAAAAAGTGCTTGATTTTATATTTCGATTGACATCTAAAGCAAGAATAGATGTCGATCGAAATCTTACGCGCTGAGATGCAGGTTCTGAGAAGCTGTCCTTTGGCGACAGGGGTGAAAAGTTCCGACCTTCTATTGAAGCACGTAATCAACCACTCGCGCCAAGAGCCAAGGAGCATGCATGTCTCAAAACAGAGTTGTCGTTATCACCGGAGCATCCTCCGGAATAGGTGAAGCGTCAGCCCGCCTTCTTGCGCAAAACGGCTTCCAGGTCTTTGGCGGCGTACGCAACCCCAGCCGTGTCAACGCCATTCCCGGCGTGCGCTATGGGACTGTCGACGTGACCGATGACGCCTCGGTCTCCAATTTTGTTCAATGGGTTTTGTCCGAGGCAGGCAGGATCGACATTCTGATCAACAATGCCGGCGTTTCGCTGATCGGCCCTGTCGAGAACACGTCGCCTTCCGAAGCGCAAACGGTATTCGATACCAATGTTTTCGGCCCTCTGCGCATGATCCGCGCTGCTTTGCCCTCGATGCGCGCCGCTCGCAGCGGGCTGATCATCAATATCAGTTCGGTCCTCGGCTTCCTGCCTGCACCGTTCATGGGAATATATGCCAGCAGCAAGCATGCACTCGAAGGATTGTCGGAGTCGCTGGATCATGAGATTCGCGAGTTCAACGTGCGCGTCGTGCTGCTTGAACCGACGTTCACCAACACCAAGCTCGATGTAAACGCGGCACAGACCGAGGCACCCCTGGGAGCCTACGCGGCGCAGGCTGATGCGACCATCAAGACGTTACAAGCCCAGATCAAAACCGCGCCGTCGGCTGTGACAGTCGCGGAGAAGATATTGGCGGTAATCAACGGCCCATACAAAATGCGTCAACCGGTCGGCGGCCAGGCGACGCTTCTAAGCCGGTTGCGCAGGTTTATGCCGGCAAACGCGGTCGACAGCAGCCTGCGCAAGACATTCGGCTTCGGAAAGCGTACTGCGGCCTGAGTCTTGCCCAAACTTCCAGACGTCGTCGGCTCACCGGCCTTCTTTACTGAGCGCCAAAAGTCCAGCGCGCCCGAGTGACTGGCGGAATAGGCTTGTCTAAATTTCCGGCTGGCCGGCCGCCCTCAGCCCATGCGTTCGGAGGCATAGCTTCCCGGGCTTGCCGGGAAGACGACGGTGCGGTTGCCGTTGATGAAGGTGCGGTGGTGGATATGGGCGTGGATGGCGCGGGCCAGCACCTGGCTTTCGACGTCGCGGCCGATCGAGACATAGTCGTCGGGCGACTGCGCATGGGTGATGCGCGCCGTGTCCTGCTCGATGATCGGGCCTTCGTCGAGATCGGCGGTGACGTAATGCGCCGTCGCCCCGATCAGCTTGACGCCGCGGCCATAGGCCTGCTTGTAGGGGTTGGCGCCTTTGAAGGACGGCAGGAAGGAATGGTGGATGTTGATGATCTTGCCCGACATCTGCTTGCAGAGCTGGTCGGAGAGCACCTGCATGTAGCGGGCGAGCACGATGAGCTCGGTGCCGGTCTGGTTGACGAGATCGACGAGTTGGGCTTCGGCCTGCGGCTTGTTCTCCTTGGTCACCTTGATGTGGTGGAAGGGGATGTCGTGATTGACCACGACCTTCTGGTAGTCGAAATGGTTGGAGACGACGCCGACGATGTCGATCGGCAGGGCGCCGATCTTCCAGCGGTAGAGCAGGTCGTTGAGACAATGGCCGAAGCGCGACACCATCAGCAGCACCTTCATGCGCTCTTCGCTGTCGTGAAACTCGTAATCCATCTCGAAGGGCGCTGCGACGGCGGCAAAACCGGCGGCGATGTCGGCGCCCGACAGGTTCTCTTCCGAAATGAAGCTGACCCGCATGAAGAACTTGCCGGTATCGAGATCGTCGAACTGCGAGCTGTCGATGATGTTGCAGCCCTTCTGCGCCAGATAGCTCGAAATCGCCGCAACGATGCCGCGCGTCGATTTGCAGGATACGGTGAGTACGACGTTTTTCATGCTGCCTTTTCCTCCGCCGTTTCCGGCGCGCCGTGGTTCGATGGAGCCGGAACATTGCGGTTCCGGCCCTTCAGCCCATTATCCATAGCTGCGCAGGACGCTCAGATGTCGAGCGTGCTGTCGCGTTCCCATTGGGTGAAATGCGAGCAATAGGCATTCCATTCCCGATGCTTGAGCTTGAGGTAGGCGGCGGAAAATTCCGATCCGATCGCCGCCTTCAGGCCCTCGTCGGCATCATAGGCGCGCAGCGCGTCGAGCAGGTTGAGCGGCAGGCGCGGCGCGTCCTTCACCAGATGGCCCTCGGCATACATGTCGATATCGTGGTGCGGGCCGGGGTCGGCCTGGCTGCGGATGCCGTCGAGGCCGGCGGCGATGATGATCGCCTGCAGGAGGTACGGGTTGACCGCCCCGTCCGGCAGGCGCAGCTCGAAGCGTCCCGGTCCCGGCACGCGCACCATATGGGTGCGGTTGTTGCCCGTCCAGGTGACGGTGTTCGGCGACCAGGTGGCGCCCGATGTGGTGCGCGGCGCGTTGATGCGCTTGTAGGAATTGACCGTCGGATTGGTGATCGCGGCGAGCGCGGAGGCGTGCTTCATGATGCCGCCGAGGAAGGTTTTACCCTGAGCGGAGAGCCCGAAGGCCATTTCCTTGTCCGCGAAGGCGTTGACCTTGCCATCGATGTCCCAGACCGAGATGTGGGCATGACACCCGTTTCCGGTCAGGCCCTTGAAGGGCTTCGGCATGAAGGTGGCGCGAAGGCCGTGCTTTTCGGCGACCGACTTGACCATGAACTTGAAGAAGGAGTGCTTGTCCGCCGTCTGAAGCGCGTCGTCATATTCCCAGTTCATCTCGAACTGGCCGTTCGCGTCCTCGTGATCGTTCTGATAGGGCTTCCAGCCGAGCTCGAGCATGTAGTCGCAAATCTCGGCGATGACATCATAGCGACGCATCACGGCCTGCTGATCATAGCAAGGCTTCTCGGCTGTATCGAACTGGTCTGAAATCACCGAGCCGTCGGCAGAGATGAGAAAGAACTCGGGCTCCACGCCGGTTTTTACCCGCAGCCCCTCTTTCGCAGCCTCGGCGACCAGCTTTTTCAGCAGAACGCGCGGGGCCTGTTCGACAGGCTGATCGTCCATGACGCAGTCGGCGGCAACCCATGCGACGTCCTTTTTCCAGGGCAGCTGGATGACGGAGGAAGCATCGGGGACCGCGAACAGGTCGGGATGGGCAGGCGTCAGATCGAGCCAGGTTGCAAAGCCCGCAAAGCCGGCGCCATCTTTCTGCATGTCGGCGATGGCTTCGGCGGGGACCAGCTTGGCGCGTTGGCCGCCGAACAGGTCGGTGTAGCTGATCATGAAATATTTGATGCCTTTTTCGGAGGCGTATTGCGAGAGGTCCAGTGTCACGTTTGTCCCCTTGTATTGACCTTATGTAATGATCTTAGACACTTGATGATGAAGCCGGCCGCATCCTCCCAAACGCGCCCGGCCGGCGTTTTTAGAAACCGGTCTTGCCGGGGATCCAGTTGGTGCCGGCGAGCGGCACCTGCGCCATGGCCGATGCCTCGATCGTCAGTGCGACGAGGTCTTCCGGCTCGAGATTGTGCAGGTGGTTCTTGCCGCAGGCACGCGCGATCGTCTGGGCCTCGAGCGTCATGACCTTCAGGTAGTTGGCGAGGCGGCGGCCGGCCGCAACCGGGTCGAGGCGTTTGGCAAGCTCCGGGTCCTGGGTGGTGATGCCGGCCGGATCCTTGCCCTCATGCCAATCGTCATAGGCGCCGGCCGTCGTGCCGAGCTTTTGATATTCCTCTTCCCAATGCGGATCGTTGTCGCCGATCGCCACGAGCGCCGCCGTGCCGATCGCGACCGCGTCGGCGCCCAGCGCCAGGGCCTTGGCAACGTCGGCGCCGGAGCGGATGCCGCCCGAAACGATCAGCTGCACCTTGCGATGCATGCCGAGATCCTGCAGCGCCTGGACAGCCGGACGAATGCAGGCGAGCGTCGGCATGCCGACATTCTCGATGAAGACGTCCTGCGTCGCCGCCGTGCCGCCCTGCATGCCGTCGAGCACGACGACGTCGGCGCCGGCCTTCACCGCAAGAGCGGTGTCGTAATACGGACGCGCGCCGCCGACCTTGACGTAGATCGGCTTTTCCCAGTCGGTGATCTCGCGCAGCTCCATGATCTTGATTTCCAGATCGTCGGGGCCGGTCCAGTCCGGATGGCGGCATGCCGAGCGCTGGTCGATGCCCTTGGGCAGGTTGCGCATATTGGCGACGCGGTCGGAGATCTTCTGACCGAGCAGCATGCCGCCGCCGCCGGGCTTGGCGCCCTGGCCGACCACGACTTCGATCGCGTCGGCGCGGCGCAGGTCCTTCGGATTCATGCCGTAGCGCGACGGCAGGTATTGGTAGACCAGCGTTTGCGAATGGCCGCGTTCCTCATCCGTCATGCCGCCGTCGCCTGTCGTGGTCGACGTACCGGCGATTGTCGCACCGCGGCCGAGCGCTTCCTTGGCATTGCCGGACAGCGCGCCGAAGCTCATGCCGGCAATGGTGATCGGCGTCTTCAGCGTGATCGGCTTCTTGGCGAAACGCGAGCCGAGCACCACTGTCGTGTCGCACTTCTCGCGGTAGCCTTCGAGCGGATAGCGCGAGATCGAGGCGCCGAGAAACAGCAGGTCGTCGAAATGCGGAACCTTGCGCTTGGTGCCGGCGCCGCGGATGTCATAGATACCGGTCGCGGCCGCGCGGCGGATTTCGGCGAGCGTATAGTCGTCGAAAGTCGCGGACTTGCGTGGCGGGGTATAGGGGTTGTGATAGCTCATGGGGGTCCCTCGCCTCAATACGCGTCGGCGTTGTCGATGTTGAAATTGTAAAGCTTGCGGGCGGAGCCATAGCGCTTGAACTCTTCGGGCCTGACGTCCGTAACCCCGGCGCGATCGAGCAGCTCGGCAAGCTTGTCCAGATGTTCCGGCCGCATTTCTTTCTCGATGCAGTCGGAGCCGAGGCTCTTGACCTCGCCGCGGACGAACAGCTTGGCTTCGTAGAGCGAATCCCCCAACGCGTCGCCGGCGTCGCCCAGCACGACCAGATGGCCGGACTGACCCATGAAGGCCGACATGTGGCCGATGCTGCCATGAACGACGATGTCGATGCCCTTCATCGAAATGCCGCAGCGCGAGGCCGCGTTGCCCTTGATGACGAGCAGGCCGCCGCGGCCGGTGGCGCCGGCATATTGGCTGGCGTCGCCCTCGATGACGACGGTGCCGGACATCATGTTTTCGGCAACGCCCGGACCGGCCGAACCATGAACCGTCACCCTGCCGCCGTCATTCATGCCGGCACAGTAATAGCCAACCGATCCTCTGACAGCGACCGTGACGGGGCTGTCGATGCCAACGGCGACGGCATGACTGCCGCGCGGGTTGATGACTTCGAATTCAGTGTCGTTGGCACCCTGGGAAAGGGCGTGCAGCGCGCTGTTCAATTCGCGAAGAGGCGTGTTGGAAAGATCGAATGTGGGCATTTATTCCTCGTTGGTCCGAGACGGTTTGCGCCGGCTCCTGCTTTTCAGGCGTCCTTCAGGCGGCCTTGTCGTGATCCCAGAAGTAAACCGTTGCCGGCTCCGGCTCCCAGACACGGGCATTCTCGATGCCGGGAAGGTTGACCAGCGCGCGGTATTCCGAGCCGAAGGCGACATACTGATCCGTCTCGGCCATGACGGCGGGCTTGCAGGCGATCGGGTCGCGCACCACGCCGAAGCCGGACTTGGTACCGACGACGAAGGTGAAGAAGCCGTCGAGATCGTCGAGCGCGCCCGTCAGCGCCTGGCCGAGATCCTTGCCCTTGGCCATTTCGGCCGTGAGATAAGCGGCGGCGACTTCGGAATCGTTCTGCGTCTCGAAGGTCATGCCTTCGCGCACCAGTTCGCGACGCAGGTTATTGTGGTTGGACAGCGAGCCATTGTGCACGAGGCACTGGTCGGCGCCGGTCGAAAACGGATGCGCGCCGAGCGTGGTGACCGCCGATTCCGTCGCCATGCGGGTATGGCCGATGCCGTGGGTTCCGCTCATCGCGCGGACGCCGAAGCGCGCCACGACGTCTTTCGGAAGGCCGATCTCCTTGTAGATTTCGACACTTTCGCCCGATCCCATCAGGCGGACCGCCGGGCGGATCTCTTCGAGCGCCTTGCGCACATTGCCAAGCTTGGACGCGTCCAGCTCGATGACCGCGTGCGTGCTCTTGATCGAGACGTCGGCTTTGATGCCGGCCTTCTCAAGGTCGCCGGCGAGGCCGTCGAAATCCGCGCTCGGATTGGCCGACTGGATGGTGATTTTTGCCCTGCCTTCGGCGGAGCCGCCATAGATGGCGATGCCGGCCGAGTCCGGACCGCGATCGGTCATGGTTATCAGCATATCCGAGAGCAGATTTCCGAGCTGAGGCTCAAGGCTCTTGTCCTTGAGGAACAGTCCAACGATGCCGCACATAGGTGTGCCTCCTTTCATGTTGAGAAAGGACTAGCAGGTCTACATCAGGACATCAACTGGGAGGAATAAACTTTTCTTCTAAGGCAAGTCAGCTCTTGGAGTTCTGCTGGGGATAACTGATGATCGAGAGGTACTTGCTCGGCAGTTTCATCAGCTGCTCCGGCCCATGCGGCGCGTCGGCGTCGAAGAACAGGCTATCGCCCGGCTGCATCTGGAAAAGCTGGTCGCCGTGGCGATAGATCACTTCGCCTTCGAGCATGTAGAGAAACTCCATGCCCTCGTGCTGGAAGGTCGGGAAAATATCGGAATCGGCGGTCAGCGTGATCAGATAGGGCTCGACGATGACGCCGCTGGTATTGTTGTCGATATGGCCGAGCAGATTATATTGGTGGCCGGCACGCGTGCCGCGCCGCTCGAGCTCGATGCCCTGCCCCGCCTTGACGAAGACGGCATTGCGCGGTTCCTCGAAGCGGCGGAAAAAGGCGGTCAGCGGCACGCCGAGCGCCCGCGACAGCGATTGCAGCGTCGTCAGCGACGGCGAGATGTTGCCGTTCTCGATCTTCGACAGCATGCCGAGCGAAATGCCGGTCGCGGCCGCCAGATCGGTGACCGTGATGCCGAGTTTCTTGCGGTAGGCGCGGACCTCATGGCCGATCGCCATTTCGAGGTTATTCTCCTTCGGCTCCCGGACGGCGTGCGGATCCTGGGAAAAGGGCGCGCGTCCGCCATGCGCCTGTTCCGGTTGCTCTGCCGCTTCACGCTTGGATTTCATGGATTTTCCACCGCCGCCTTCTCTTTGCTCTGAAGGCAACCCTATCGCCATAGTGAAAATTCCTCAACCGTGAAGAAAACCTATTCCCGCCGCGCCGCGCGCGGAGCGTTGCCGTAGACGGCGCGGAACATCCGGGAAAAGTGGCTTAGGCTGGAAAAACCGGTGGCGACCGCGATTTCCGAGACGGAAAGCGGGCTCTGTTTCAGCAGGCGATGGGCATGCTGCAGCCTGATCCTGCGATATTGATCGAGGAAAGTGGTGCCGAGATGGGCGGCAAAGAGCCGGTCGAGATGGCGGGCGGTGACGCCGGCGATGCGCGCCATGGCCGCACGCTCAAGCGGCATCTCGATCGTCTCCTCCATCCGTTCGAGAACGCTGAGCAAGCCGGGATGATGGACGCCGTAACGTTCGGCCAGCGAGGCGCGCTGGGGTGCCGCCGGCTCGTTGATCTCGGTATGAAGGTACCAGTCGCTGACCCGGCGGGCGAAATCCGGTCCCATGCGCTCGGCGATCAGCACATGCATCATGTCCAGCGGGGCGATGCCGCCGCCGCAGGTGATCCGGTTGCCGTCGATCATGAAGCGCGCCTGGCGCGGCGTGAGGTCCGGGAAGGCTTCGAGAAGGGCGGCTGCATGCTCCCAGTGGATGGTGAAGTCGCGGCCGCCCAGCAATCCGGCGGCGGCCATCAGATAGGGGCCGCCCGAGATGCCGCCGATCCGCACACCTTCGCGCGACAGCTGCCGCAAGCAGGCAAGCACACCGGGATATCGCCAGTCGCGCGGTGACCCGCCGGCGCAGACAAAGGCTGTTCCAAGTCCCGAGCCTCTGACCGGCAGAGGTTCGGCGGGAACGCTGGTGCCCGAGGAGGAAAGCGCCGCTGCACCATCCGGCGAGAAGATCCGCAGCCGATAGATCTCGCGCCCGGCCAGAAGATTTGCCGCCCTGAGCGGCTCCGTCGCCGAGGCGTAGGACATCAGCGCAAATCCCGGGATAAGGATGAAGCCGATCGTCTGCGCATTTCTGCTATCAAGTGAGGACATGTCTCTTTCTTAGCGATTTATGTCCTTATCGTGCAAGTCTGCTTGCTCCTTTCTGGCATCATGCAGCTGTTCTTTCCGGGTGACCCATGCGCTATTCCGCTCTTTCGATTTTTCTGAACGGCCTTCGCGGCAACAAGGGCTGGGCGCCTGCATGGCGCGATCCGGCGCCGAAGCCGCATTACGACGTCATCATCGTTGGCGGCGGCGGTCATGGTCTTGCCACCGCCTATTATCTCGCCAAGGAGTTCGGCGTCACCAATGTCGCCGTCCTCGAAAAGGGCTATCTCGGCTCCGGCAATATCGGCAGGAACACGACGATCATCCGTTCGAATTACCTGCTATCAGGCAACAATCCCTTCTACGAGCTGTCGATGAAGCTCTGGGAAGGGCTGGAGCAGGACTTCAACTTCAACGCCATGGTCTCGCAGCGCGGCGTGCTCAACCTCTTCCATTCCGATGCGCAGCGTGATGCCTATACGCGCCGCGGCAACGCCATGCGGCTGCACGGCGTCGACGCCGAGCTTCTCGACCGGCAGGCGGTGCGCCGGAAATTGCCCTTCCTCGATTTCGACAATGCCCGTTTCCCCATCATGGGCGGCCTGTTCCACCCGCGCGGCGGCACGGTGCGCCACGATGCGGTCGCCTGGGGTTATGCGCGCGGCGCAGACAGCCGCGGCGTCGACATCATCACCCAGTGCGAGGTGACCGGTATCCGCCGCGAAAATGGTCAGGTGACCGGCGTCGAGACCAGCAGAGGCTTCATCGGCTGCGGCAAGCTGGCGCTGGCGGCGGCCGGTAATTCCACCGTCGTTGCCGATATGGCAGGCCTGCGGCTGCCGATCGAAAGCCATGTGCTGCAGGCCTTCGTCTCCGAAGGGCTGAAGCCCTTCATCGATACGGTCGTCACCTTCGGCGCCGGGCATTTCTACGTATCCCAGTCCGATAAGGGCGGCCTCGTCTTCGGCGGCGATATCGACGGCTATAATTCCTATGCCCAGCGCGGCAACCTCGCGTCGGTCGAACATGTCGCCGAGGCCGGGCTGGCGATGATCCCGTCGCTGTCGCGCGTGCGTTATCTGCGCTCCTGGGGCGGCGTCATGGATATGAGCATGGACGGCTCGCCGATCATCGACCGCACCCATATCGACAATCTCTACCTCAATACCGGCTGGTGTTACGGCGGCTTCAAGGCGACACCCGCCTCCGGCTTCTGCTACGCCCATCTGATCGCCCGCAACACGCCGCATCAGACCGCCCGCGCCTTCCGGCTCGACCGTTTCGCGCGCGGCTATCCGATCGACGAAAAGGGCGTCGGCGCCCAGCCCAATCTGCACTAAGGACATTCGACCATGGCAAGCCTGATTTCATGTCCCCATTGCGGTGCCCGGCCCAAGGAGGAATTTTCGATCCGCGGCGATGCCAGCCGTGCCAGGCCGGCGCCGGATGCCGGCGCGGATGCCTGGTTCGACTATGTCTATCTCCGTGACAATCCGCGGGGCCGGCACAGCGAATACTGGCACCACGCCTCCGGATGCCGCCGCTGGCTGATCGTCGAACGCGACACCGTCACCCATGCGGTCCACGGCGTCAGGGATGCCGCGCTCTCCAAGCTCGGCGGAGAACCGGCATGACGAGTTTCCGTCTTTCCTCCGGCGGCCGGATCGACCGCGCCACAACGCTCGGCTTCACCTTCGACGGCAGGCCGCTCGAAGGCCATCCGGGCGACACGCTCGCCTCGGCGCTGCTCGCCAACGGCGTCCAGCTCGTCGGCCGCAGCTTCAAATATCACCGCCCGCGCGGCATTCTGACGGCGGGGGCTGCCGAACCGAACGCGCTGGTGACGACAGGCAGCGGCGGGCGCACCGAACCGAATACACGCGCGACGATGATCGAGCTTTATCAGGGGTTGACGGCAAAGAGCCAGAACCGCTGGCCCTCTCTCGGCTTCGATATCGGCGCGGTCAACGGGCTGCTGTCGCCCTTCCTCAGCGCCGGCTTCTATTACAAGACCTTCATGTGGCCGGCGGCCCTCTGGGAAAAGCTCTACGAGCCGGTGATCCGCAAGGCGGCGGGCCTCGGCAGAGCCTCCTACGAAGCCGATCCTGATTCCTACGAGAAATGCTGGGCGCATTGCGATCTGCTGGTGATCGGCGCCGGCCCTGCCGGCCTTGCCGCAGCGCTGACCGCCGGCCGGGCCGGCGCGCGCGTCATCCTCGCCGACGAGGGAGCCGAACTCGGCGGCAGCCTGCTTTCCGAGACCGGCACCGTCGACCGCAAGCCGGCGGACACTCTTCTCGGCGAACTGCTGACCGAACTCGAAGGCCTGGCGAATGTGCGCCGCCTGCCGCGCATGACGGTGTTCGGCTGGTACGACGACAATGTCTTCGGCGCCGTCGAACGGGTGCAGAAGCATGTAGCGATGCCCGATCCGGATCGTCCGGTCGAACGCTTGTGGCGCATCGTCGCCCGCCAGGCGATTCTCGCGACCGGCGCCGAAGAGCGGCCGCTCGTCTTCGGCGGCAACGATATTCCCGGTGTGATGATGGCAGGCGCCATGCGCAGCTATCTCAATCGGCAGGCGGTCGCGCCGGGCCAAAGCACGGTGATCTTCACCACCAACGATACCGGATATGACACCGCCGCCGACCTTGAAGCCTCCGGCCTTCGAGTTGCGGCGATCATCGACAGCCGCGCCGATGGCGGCAAGAGCTGGCAGGGCCGTGCCGAGGTTCTGCGGGGCGCCCGGGTGATCGATGCGTTCGGCGGCAAGCGCCTGCACGGCGTCAGCGTCGAAACCGCAGCCGGCACCCGCCGGATCGAAGCGGATGCGCTTGCCATGTCGGGCGGCTGGAGCCCGATCATCCACCTTGCCTGCCATCGCGGTGCGAAACCGCAATGGTCGGACGAGGCCTCGGCGTTTCTGGCGCCTGTTCAGCAGGAAGGCCTTGCCGTTGCCGGCTCGGCTGCCGACATGGGGCAAACCACGGCCTGCCTCGGCGATGGCGCCGCAAAAGCTGCTGCCGCGTTGAAGGCGATCGGTTTCGGCACGGCGGAGCCGGCCTTTGCCGCGGCGTCCGAGACGGATGCACACGCAAAGCCGCTCTGGTCGGTCAAGGGCTCGAAGGGCAAGGCTTTCGTCGACTATCAGAACGATGTGCACTTAAAGGATCTCGGCCTCGCCGTCCGCGAAGGCTACGGCCATGTCGAACTCGCCAAGCGCTACACCACATCAGGCATGGCGACCGACCAGGGCAAGCTTTCCAATATCAACGCCATCGGCATTCTCGCCGAGGCGCGTGGCGTGTCGCCCGCCGAGGTGGGAACGACGACCTTCCGGCCCTTCTATACGCCGGTCTCCTTCGGCGCTTTGACCGGGGCATCGCGCGGCAAACATTTCCAGCCGGCGCGCAAATCGCCGCTGCATGGCTGGGCAGAGAAAAACGGCGCGGTCTTCGTCGAAACCGGCCTCTGGTATCGTTCTTCCTGGTTCCCGCGCGTGGGCGAAACGACGTGGCGCGAAAGCGTCGACCGCGAAGTATTGAACATCCGCAAAAATGCCGGCCTTTGCGACGTCTCGACCCTCGGCAAGATCGAAATCTTCGGCAAGGATGCGGCTGCCTTCCTCGATCGCATCTATTGCAACGGCTTCGCCAAGCTTGCCGTCGGCAAGGCGCGTTACGGCATCATGCTGCGCCAGGATGGCTTCATCTATGACGACGGCACCACCAGCCGCTTCAGCGACGATCATTTCTTCATGACGACGACAACAGCACTTGCCGCCGGCGTTCTGACCCATCTCGAATTCTGCGCCCAGACGCTCTGGCCGGAGCTCGACGTCTGCTTCGCCTCCTCCACCGATCAATGGGCGCAGATGGCCGTTGCCGGGCCGAAGTCGCGCGCCATCCTCTCCGAGATCGTCGACGAGGATCTGTCGGATGCGGCCTTCCCCTTCATGAGCGCCCGCAAGGTCTCGCTCTTCGGCGGCCGGCTCGAAGGCCGGCTCTTCCGGATCTCCTTCTCCGGCGAACTCGCCTACGAGCTGGCAGTACCGGCCGGCTACGGCGAAGGCGTTGCCGACGCGATCATGGCAGCCGGTGAGAAACATGGCATCTGCGCCTATGGTGCCGAAGCGCTCGGCGTCATGCGCATCGAGAAGGGCCACGTCACCCATGCCGAGATCAACGGCACGGTCACCCCAGGCGATCTCGGTTTCGGCCGCATGGTTTCGTCGACCAAGCCGGATTTCATCGGCAAGGCGATGCTTGCCCGCGACGGCCTGCAGGACCCCGAGCGGCCGCGCCTCGTCGGCGTCAAGCCGCTCAATCCGGCAAGCGGCTTCCGCACCGGCTCGCATATTCTTGCCGACGGCGTTGCGGCGACGCTCGAAAACGACCAGGGCTACGTGACATCAAGCGCCTTCTCGCCGACGCTCGGCCATACGATCGGCCTGGCGCTCGTCCGGCGCGGCCCGGAGCGCATCGGTGAAAAGGTGACGGTCTGGAACGGCCTGCGCAACGAATTCACCGATGCGGTACTCTGCCATCCCGTCTTCATCGATCCCGAAAACGAGAAGCTCCATGCCTGATCTTCCGCAACACAAACCGGTTCTGGCCGGAACGGTTTATAGTGGTATCTCGGAGGCAGGCATCCGGCTGCAAGCCTTACCGGAAGGCCATCTCCTGCATGTGCTCGGTGCGATCGAGCCATCCACGCTCGCTGCGGAATTGGCAAAGGCAGGCTTTGCCAAAAGTTCGATCCGCAAGGCGGGCTTCCGCCAATGGTTCGTCGCCGGCGACGAGCCGCTCACCCCGGCCAGCCTCGATGTTCTCGCCGCAGCGCTTGCCGGAAAAGCTTACGTCATGGACCAAAGCCACGGCCGTGTGCGCATCGGCATTTCCGGCCGTTCTTCGCGGGCGCTTCTCTCAAAGGGCACTGCCGTCGATCTCGATCCGTCCGTCTTCCCGGAAGGCCAATCGGCCATGACCATGGTCGGTCATCTCTCCGTGCAGATCGTCCGCACCGGCGATGACAGCTTCGAGCTCACGGTCCTGCGCAGCTTCGCCGAAAGCCTCTGGGACGATCTCACCCACATGGCGAAGAGCGGCGACAAGGACGGCGCATGAGGGCCGCCGTGCCGGCAACATCAGGTATGACGTTAACGGGACGCAGTGACCTCGTTCTCTCGTCAGAATAGCCGATGAGCGCTTTAGGTCGTAGCGACGGCAACCGCCATTGGTTTGTCCCATGAAAGAGATGATTGGCGTTCACACTCAGCACAAGCCCTTATCCCGCTTTCCTAATGTCCTCGAATCTGAGATTGAAGCGCGCGAGATATTTGCTCAGGCGATCGGCGTCGTTGCTGCTCTTTTTCTCCAATCGCGAGATCGCAAACAAAGCTCTGCCCGCCGCGCTTGCCGTGGCATGTTGACGGCAGGTGTGAAGAACAGCGGCAAGCTGTGCTGCGTCAAAGCGATCGAGGTGAGCAGCAGTCTCCGCACCCAGCACTTCTTCAAGGATCAGATCCACCCCGCCGTCGTCGCTTGAGCTGCGCCAAAACGCTTTCAGCCGTCGGACTTCGTCATCAACGACGTCAGTCGTGATGCGCCCATGCGGGGCGAGGGTCGCCATGCGCGTCACCGAAGCCGACAGGTCGCGAAAATTGGCGCTCCAGACGGCTTGCGGACCAGTTGCGAAAGCAAGATAGCGTTGGCGTGCTTCCTTGTTGAACGTAACATTTTCGCCTTCTCGTTCCAGGTAACGCCTGAGCTCGAAGTCGAGATTGGGCTCTATGTCCTCCTTGCGCTCGCGCAGGGCCGGCAGCTGGAACGTCCAGAGGTTCAGGCGGGCATAGAGATCTTCGCGGAACCTTCCCTTTCGGACATCCTCGCCAAGATCGCGATTGGTGCCGGCAAGCAGCTGAAAGTCCGCAGACACTTCCCGATCAGCGCCCACGGGCAGGAACTTCTTTTCCTCGATCGCGCGCAGGCACATGGCCTGTTCGTCAAGGCCGAGCTCGCCAATCTCGTCGAGGAACAGCACGCCCTTGTCGGCGGATTTGAGCAAGCCGGCACGCTCGCCGGCAGCGCCGGTAAACGCACCTTTCACATGGCCGAACAGGGTGGACATGGCCTGGTCGCCGCGGAGCGTCGCGCAGTTGACCTCGATGAACGGACCACTGACCTTGCGCTGGCTCTTCTTCAGCTCATAGATCCGGCGGGCGAGCTGCGACTTGCCGGCACCGGTCGGCCCGGTCAGCAGAACGGGCGCCGTCGAGCGGATCACCACCCTTTCGATCTCGTCGATCATTCTGTTGAAGGCGGCGTTGCGTGTCGAAATCCCCGATTTCAGGAAAGAGGCGGCGTCTTCCCGTTCGGAAGCGAAGCGCTTGGCGATCTCGTCATAGCGGGAAAGGTCGAGGTCGATGATCCGGTGCGTGCCGGCGAAATCCTGCTCCGGTTCCCGCTCGCGCGGCGGCGAGAGCTGCAACAGCTGGCCGGGAATGATGCGGGCTTCGGTCAGCAGGAACCAGCAGATCTGGGTGACATGGGTGCCGGTGGTGATGTTGACGAGATAGTCTTCCGTGTCGGGGTCGAAGTTGTAGTTGCGGGCAAAGTCCCTGAGGCTCGTATAGACCTCCGAAAAATCCCAGGGGTCCCGGAAGTTGATGACGTTGCTCCTTACCTCCGTCGCCGGCGCCACGGTTTCGATGTCGGCAACGATGCGGTGACAGAGAGCTTGCGAGCGGTTGTCGTGGATGAGTTCCAGCCGGTCGATGAATTGGCCCGGTTGCTGGCAGAGCGCGACATTGGGCCGCCAGCGGCTCCAGCGATTTTCCCATTTCCCTGCGTCCAGGGTGGTTCCCAATATGCTGATGGCGACGCGGCGCTTCATGTCTTATCCAAAATTATAATATGGTATAATCTGCGATAATATAGTCGGGATGCGGATTTTCGCAATTCGTGATTGCGACCGACGAGGCATAAAAATTTCTCTTTTAAAAACAGTCGCATGGAAGAAAATTTCGTATACGCCTCGCTCCTTTCTGCAAACTGGCACGCGTCTTGAAATGTATCTGGCACGAACCAAACAAGAGGTGCCGTCATGGTCAACAAGGCAATCTTCAAAACCTATCTCGGGAAACTGCTTCCCGGAACGGATACAAAAAATCATGAGGCGGCCCCGGCCTATCAGCTGACGCCGCGCGAGGCGCTGGCGCAATATGCCGTCACAGGCATATTCAACGGGACCTTCTATGCGGATGGGGCTGAGCAGCTCGAAGCGGTCAAGACGCTTGCCCTTCAGGTCGAGCCGGAGTTTCTCGCCAAGGTGGCCGTTTACGCCGCTGAAAAGGGTCACATGAAGGACATGCCGGTGACACTGCTCGCCATGCTCTCCAGCCTTCAGAGCGATGCCTTCGCCCGTGCATTCCCGCGGGTGGTGAAGAGCGGCAAGATGCTGCGCGGCTTCGTGCAGGTCATGCGCTCTGGCGCCACGGGTCGCAAGTCGCTCGGCACACGCCCGAAGAAGGTGGTGCAGGCATGGCTCGAACAGGCCAGCACCGAGCAGATCCTGCATGCGATGGTCGGAAACGATCCTTCGCTCGCCGACGTCATCCGCATGGTGCATCCGAAGCCGGCGACAGAGGAGCGCAAGGCACTTTATGCCTGGACGATCGGCAAGCCGCACGACTACGCGGCACTGCCTGAGCTCGTCAAGGCATTGGAAGCGTTCCGGCGTGACCAGACGGCGCCGGTGCCTGATGTTCCGTTCCAGATGCTGACCTCGCTGCCGCTGACGCGGGAGCACTGGGTCGAGATCGCCGGCAAGGGTGGCTGGCAGATGGTGCGGCAGAACCTCAACACCTTTGCACGCAACGGCGTGTTCCAGGTCGAGGGGCTTGCCGAGGCGCTGGCGGCGCGGCTTGCCGATCCGGAGGAAATCCGCAAGGCGAAGGTCTTCCCCTATCAGTTGATGATGGCGTGGAAGATGGTCGACGGCCAGGTTCCGGATGTCGTGCGGGATGCGCTTCAGGACGCGATGGATATTGCCATCGCCAACGTGCCGTCCCTGACGGGCAATGTGGTGTTGTGCCCCGACGTGTCGGGTTCCATGGGTTCGCCCGTGACCGGTTACCGGAAGGGCGCGACGTCCTCGGTTCGCTGCATCGATGTTGCCGGCCTGATGACCGCGGCGTTCCTGCAGCGCAACCCGAAGGCGCGGGTGCTGCCGTTCGAGAATGACGTGGTGCATGTCAGCCTCAACAAGCGGGATTCGGTGATGACCAATGCCGGTAAGCTGGCGAAAATCGGCGGCGGCGGAACCAACTGCTCCGCACCGCTGAAGAGGCTGGCAAACGAGAAGGCCAAGGTCGATCTCGTGGTGTTCATCTCGGACAATGAGTCCTGGGTGGATGCGCGCGGGAGCGGCCAGCCGACGGCTGTCATGACGGAATGGGCAAGGATCAAGCGGGTCAACCCGGCTGCAAAGCTGGTCTGCCTCGACATCCAGCCCCACGCCACGACCCAGGCGCCGACGCGGGAAGACGTGCTCAATATCGGCGGCTTCTCGGATGCCGTCTATGGGGTGATCACAGCTTTCGCGGCCAATAGCAGGGGAGCGGATGGCTGGGTGAAAGCCATCGAGGCAATCGAGCTCTGACGGGCTCACAGGAAGCAATACCCCCGCGCCGCCGCGAACGGCGCGGGAGGCCGTGACGAATGCCGGATGAAACTACAGATCGTTAATCTCCAGGTCGCGGGTTCGAATCCCGCCGGGTCCTCCACTTTATGGACCCGTAGCTCAGCGGATAGAGCGGGCTGTTTCACCACACCTCGTCGTCACAGACAAATGGAATGACATGGCGAAATGCAAAAGGAACTACATGGCCGCGGCAGGTTCGAACCCTGCGAGGGACTAAACGTCCCCTTGGTAGCGGGAAGTTTCTTAAACACCTGTCGCCATGGCCAAATGCAGCGGCGAATGCCGGTCGGAACTACAGCCGCCAACGTTGGATGGTCTGGCAGGTTCGACTCCTCCTGGGCATACGCTCTCTGGCACGAGCGGGGCCATCCGGTTTCGTCCACCCTCGTCGCCGCTGCATGGCATGCATTATCCCCGTTCCACGGGGACGGAATAACTCGGCGAATGCCGGCAGGACTACAGGTAGAGCGGCCATCGGATTTCGGCGGGCAGGTCGGGTGTTCAAATCATCCCGCGCTTCCGAAAGGGGCGCGTAGCTCAGTAAACTGTCCTGCCACGTCTCGTCGCCGGGATGATGAAGAAAGACCCTGGGCGAATGCCGTCGGTGACTACAGGGGCCGCATCGCGCCATGATCATGGAATGCGTGCGGCGAGACAGATCTCCGGCAATGCTCGTTGCCCAGGTGGCGTGAAGAAAAGCAACGGAACAAGAAGGACTGCAGACGCAGAAAAGACAATGATAGCGGTAATGAGCGGACAGGATTTGATCGATGCCGGCATGAGCCAGGGGAAGTGGTTTCGCCCGGCTCTCGACGCGGCCAATGCGGTTTTGAGCAAGGGTGGCTCGGTGACAGATGCGCTGGAAGCGGCAAAAGCCTTCCAGCCCGGGCCGACGCTTGCCTTGAGGGCCGATAACGATATCGAGATCTATTCCAACATCCGCGCCGAGAACGCCTTCGAGCAGGACAATGTCGAGAAGGTCAATGCGACGATGCGCGCGCTGGTGCGCACGCCCGTCGTCCGGGCCGCCGCGATCATGCCGGACGCTTGCCCGGCGGGTCCGGTGGGAACGATCCCGGTCGGCGGCGTGGTGGCGTCCGAAGCGATCCATCCCGGCATGCATTCGGCCGATATCTGCTGCTCCATGGCGATTTCGATCTTTCCCGGCACAGACCCGAAGTCGCTTCTGGATGCCGTGCATGCCGTGACGCATTTCGGCCCCGGCGGTCGTCCGCGCGGCGCGCAGCTGAAGCCTTCCGAGGCGACGCTTTCGGCCTTCGAGCAGAATCCTTATCTGCGCGACGGCGTGCTGAGCGCCGGCATCGAGCATTTGGCCACCCAGGGCGACGGCAATCATTTTGCCTATGTCGGGACGATGAAGTCGACCGGTGAAACCGCGCTTGTGACCCATCATGGATCGCGAGCACCGGGAGCGCGGCTCTACGATAGAGGCATGAAGGTCGCCAACCGGTTTCGGGAACGCATCTCGCCCGAGACACATAGGGAAAATGCCTGGATTCCGGCGGATACCGAGGAAGGTGACTTCTACTGGTCGGCGCTGCAGACGATCCGCCAGTGGACCAGGGAAAACCACTATGTCCTTCACGACATGGCGGCGGAAAAACTCTCGGCCAAGGTCGCGGACCGCTTCTGGAACGAGCATAATTTCGTCTTCCGGAAGTCGGACGGGCTTTTCTACCACGGAAAGGGTGCGACCCCTGCCTTCGACAACTGGGCGCATGACGCGACCGATCTGACCATCATTCCGCTCAACATGGCGGAACCGATCCTGATCGTTCGCGGCTCGAACGCTGCCCATGGCCTCGGCTTCTCGCCGCATGGCGCTGGCCGCAACTTTTCGCGCAGCGCGCATATGAGGCAGTTGTCTGCGGAGTATGGGGCGGATTCGCGAGGTCTGAGCCCGAATAACATCGCGGCTATTCTGGAGAAGGAAACAAGCGGTCTCGACGCGCGGTTCTTCTCTGGTTTCGCCGATGTGTCGGAACTGCCGAGTGCCTACAAGAGCGCTGCAAACGTGCGGGCGCAGATCGAGCACTACGGTCTCGCCGAAGTGGTCGACGAGGTGATCCCCTACGGGAGTATCATGGCAGGCGACTGGCAGAAGAACGCGCCCTGGCGCAAGAAGCGCCAGTAAACATCGGGGAAGGCGGCAAGCTCGCCTTTCCCGGGCAGACAGTTCCCAGGTAGCGTCCGCCAATCGGTTTCAGGCCGTTTGCCGCGTGGCGGCTTCGGCCTTCATCCACTCCGAGCGCTCGGCGCCTTGCAACTCTTCGATCGCATCGGTGGCGAAGCTCGGCACGACACCGGTCCATAGCAATGCGCCGTCGGAATTGGAGTGGCCGTCGCCCTCGAGCTTGTAGATGCTTTCGACGATATACTGGCCGTCATTGTTCAGGCCCTTGATCTCGGAAATCTCGATCACCCGGCGTCTTCCGGTGCGCTTGAAGCGGGCGATCTGCACGACGACGTCGACCGCCGAGGCGATCTGGGCGCGCAACGGCCGCAGCGGCATGTCGATATCCGACATCAGCGCCAGCGTTTCCAGCCGGTGCAGGGCATCGTAGGGCGTGTTCGCATGCACTGTCGAAAGGCTGCCGCTGTGCCCCGAAGTCATTGCCTGGATCATATCGAGGGCCTCGCCGCCGCGGCATTCGCCGACGATGATGCGATCGGGCCGCATGCGCAGCGACGAGCGGAACAGGTCGCGGATGCTGGCGCCGCCGCGGCCGAAACGGTCAGGCTTCGTCACTTCGAGATAGACCACGTGCTCCTTGCGGATCTGCAGTTCCGAGGTGTCCTCGATGACGATGATGCGTTCGTGGTCGGCAAAGGCTTCCGACAGCGCGTTCAGCATCGTCGTCTTGCCGGTGCCGGTGCCGCCGGAGATGATGACGTTCTTCTGCAGCCCGACGGCCGCCTGCAGCAGCGACAGCGACTCCTCGGTCAGGCTGCCCTGTGTGACGAGATCGCGGATGCTGCGATGTTCTTTCAGAAAGCGGCGGATGGAGATGCAGAGCCCGGTGCGGGCCGCCGGCGGCTGGATCATCTGGACGCGTGAACCATCCGGCAGGCGGGCCTCCACGCTCGGCTCCTCCGGCGTCAGCCGCTTGCCGGAGAATTGCGCGATGCTGCGCGCGGCCGATTCCAGGTCCTCGCGACTGGCGAAACGCGTATCGGCGCGTTCGAGCTTGCCTCGCCTTTCGACGAAGATGTCGGATGTCCCGTTGATCAGGATTTCGGAAACGCTCGGATCCTCGAGGAGAAAACGGATCGGCCCGAGCAGCTTGTCCAGCGCCCGGGTCAGAACCTGGAAGGTTGCCTGTTCGGCAGCGTCATCGGAAACGGCCTTCATCAGAGCGGCATCCCGACCAGAACCGTGCTCATGCCGAAGAGTGTCGCCATCATCTGAACGGCGGTCGGAAAGAACATCATCAGTGGAATGAGGACCAATCCAAGTATCAAGATGCTGCTCATCGTTTCCATCGTTTTCTCTCCGGATCGACTGGCGGACCATGTCCACCATTTGAGGAAAGCTTAATCCAGATCCTCAAATAACACCATGGTTGGGCTCGACGAAGACGGCCGTTATGAGTGCAGCGCGCCACTTCTTCTATCGCCTTGAAAGAATTGACCAATTATGGAGCAGTAGACGATGTGCCGCAACAGCGCCAAAAACTTCGTCTCGGCAGGTAAAACTGCAGACGGTTCAAACGGTTAGTTGAAAAACTCCGCCGTCAACTGCGGCTTTGCCGGCGACGTCTCCAAGTCAATTGGAACCCTTCGTTTCGTTTGCTTGACGGAGGGCTGGCCTTGGGCGCACTCTTGGGTCTTAATGGTGTTGCTCAACAAGCGTTGGCCACTGGGGAAGATAAGCTGAAGCAGAAAATATCATTGGAACGAGCAACGTGCTGGTTCGGATCGATAGCGTATGCTTGCTTCATCTTCGCCAAGGTCTTCGATCCGAAACAAACCTAGGAACGAGGAATACGCAGATGTTTGGAAAACTCAAGACTATCGCAATTGCACTTCACAAGGACGAGCGCGGCGACATGGCCCAGATCGTCCTGGCCGTCGCTTTGATCGTCATTCCGCTGATGCTGCTTTTGCTCGCATTCGGCAAACAGATCGGCGAATGGTTCAACGAAAAGAACACGGCTCTCTCCGACGCTGAGAGAATTCCCGAGCCGGGTCAATAAGCGGATCAGTGTCATGGACATGACCTACGATCTGACCCTGATGCCTGCAGCGGCGGCTCTTGCCGTCGCCTGCACCATGACCGCGGCGGTGCTCGACCATCGCCACGGTCATATCCCGAACGCCGTCACCTACCCCTGCCTGCTTGGCGGGTTCATGCTGGCAGCGCTCAGTGGCGGTCTGACCGGGATCGGCCTGGCCTTTGCCGGGCTCCTCGCAGCCGGCCTGATCTTTTTCATCGCCTTCGCAGCCGGAAGCTGCGGCGGCGGCGATGTCAAGCTGATGGCGGCGCTCGGCGCCATTCTCGGCCTGTGGCCCGCCATCGACGTGACCCTCGCATCGCTTATGATCGGCGGCGTGATCGCCGTTTTCTCGATGGCGCGGCGTGTTCAGTGGAGCGTGCTGGCCCGAACTGTCGGACTGTTTGCGCTGCTCCTGCCCGCCGGTTTCCGCGATGCCGCTTCGGTGCTGAAGCCGCGCGAAACCCATCATACCGTCCGCTTCGGCGTTGCCGCTGCGCTCGGACTTCTCTGGTGCCTTTTCATGCCCGATTTCACCCCTCTCTCACTCGTGAGGTAACGGCAATGCGCGCGGAACTCGAACGCCCCATCTTCGACGGTGCTTTCTGGAGTTCGATCCTGCACTCACGGACCTTCTGGATCCCTGAGGATCACGGCGCGCTCTTCGGCACCTTCGCGATCGCCATGATCTTGCTTGCCTCGATGCTGCTGCTGCCGCGGCTTTCCGCCCGCCGGCGCCGGATATCCGAGCTGCACGGCGATACATCAGGCAGCACGACAATGATGGATTTCGTGCTCGTCACGCCGGTCTTCGTCTTCTTCATGTTCGTGGTCTTCCAGTTCACGATCCTGGCTAAAAACCACCTCTTCACCCATTACGCCGCCTATGCGGCGGCGCGCAGCGCCCGCGTCTATTTCTGCCCGGCCCTGCCGATCACCATCCGAAGCTTGATCGACGCCAAGACCTGCGACGACGATGCCGCCGCCGGCAAGGCCGATCTTGCCGCCCGCCTGGCGCTGATCCCGGCCGCTCCCTACGACCAGCTGAAATGCGTCGGCGCCTGCCAGCCGCCGGAAGACGCACTGAAAAGCCTTGCCGACGCCTCGGGCCTTTCGAAGAACTGGCGCGCGATGCGCAACCAGGCCCGTTATATGTTCGATCCGCAGAACGTCACCGTGACTGTCGACCATGCGCCGATGGCGCTTTATGCCGCCATCAATCGCTCGCCGCACGTGCCGGTGACCGCCAAGGTGGAGGCGCGTTTCCTGCTGCTCGAATATGCCGGCTGGGTCTTTGCCCGCGGCCAAAGGAAGGACGGCCGCTACTACACGATTTCGACGGCGGAGGTGAACTTGCTATGACACCGACCTTCATCAAACGTCTGCACCGCGACGAACGCGGCTTCCTCTCGCCGATCATTCTCTACATGACGATCGCGCTCGCTTTGATGATCGTCTGGATCCTGAACACCGGACAGATGATCTACGACAAGCAGCGCACGCAGGATACGGCCGACGCCGCCGCCCTCGTCCACGCCGACTGGGAAGCGCGCTATCTCAACATCATGGCGATGAACAACGTCGCCTCGTCGCAGGCAACCGTCGTCATGGCGACCTCGGTCGCCTTCCAACTTACGACGGCGGAACTGGCCCTGCGCTCGGGTGTCATTCTGGCGAAACTCGCCGAATATTCCTTCACGGAAGGCTTTGGGCCGGCATCCCTGCTGCCGCCGCTTCCGCCGATGCCCTATTGCCCCGGCTGGCAAAAGGTGCCGATCGTCGGCGGCATAATCTACGGCGCTTGCTTGGCGTTCCAGGGATTCCGGGCGACGGAAGCCACCAAGGCGATTGCCTATACGGTGGCGGCGCAAGTCAAATACGATCCCTGGGGTCTTATCAACAAGTCCAGTGACATCATCGATGCGATGAACGATCTGAACGACTACCTCGTCGAAAGCTTTCCGCAGCGCGTCGGCAACGAAGCCCTGCACCTCGTGCGCCTCAACAAGTCGGATCACGTCGTCTTCCATCCCCCGTGCGAATCCTGCGGCCAGGCCGGAGAAGGTGCCGGCGGCAACCTGCCGGTGGACCGTGATGGCGTCAATCCCGCCGCGGCCTATACCGAAATGTGCCTTGCCATGTCCTATGGGACTCAGGGACAGGATCCGCTCCTCATGCGCGGCGAGTTCGCCAATCGTGGCTTCCCCAACGGCAAGGGTCCGCTGACGGCAGGCGGGGTCGACGGCAGCCATATTCGCGACTGGGTCAACCACGAGAGCGGCATCGACGATCAACTGGTGGAATTCTACATCTTTTATGAAGCCTTCGGCCCGGCTTACCTGAGCAAGGTTCCGTTCAAGGCGATTGTCGAGCAATATGCCGGCGACCTCGGCTTTTGGGAAGAATTGGCGCTCGATGTCAGTTTCTGGCTGGCAGACAAGGTCTTCGGCGTCGGCTTCGGCATCACCAACCCCTTCCAGCTGCCGATCGACGTGCCGCCGCGTTATTCGGATGCGCAGACAAAGGACGAGAACGACTTCACCCGCAAGTTCGACATGATCTGGAACCAGGTCTGCGGCCCGGCGGGCGGTGCGATCTCCGTGGCGGGCGCTAGTCTGCCCGTCGTCTCCTTCCCGAAGCCCTATTGGCTGAAGGGACGCATACCCTTCAACTTCACGCCCTTCGGGGGCGACCAGCTCACCGACTACCAGACGCTGGCGGTCGTTTCGCGCGCACCGCGCGCCCGGCTGCAGGTCCGCATCTTCAAGGACAAGACGCCATCCGCCTATGCCTTGGCGCAGAGCTGGGTCCACAATTACACGGCCTTCGACCTCTATACCCAGGACTGGCTCGCATCGCTGGCTCCCGCCACGCTTGCCGACGATATGGGCGAGGTCTCGAACACCATCAAGCAGAGCCCGGCCGCCGACAGTTTCACCGGCCTGACGCGCGTCTTCGATCAGGGAGGAGCCAATGCCTGGGCTGCCGTCAACACACACTGAGCCAATGGGCGGTCCTCCGGGCCGCGGGCTGCTGATGCGGCTGCACCGCGACAGTCGCGGGCTTGCCTCGATTGAATTCGTGCTCGCCGCGCCGGTCATCCTGCTGATCGTGATTTTCGTGATCCACGCGAACAGGATTTCCACCAAGAAGGTCGGGACCATGCTCGCCATGCGCAACTCCGCCTTCGCCGAGGCGAATGGGCTCACCTGCACCTCCGACTTCTCGAACGTCTTCCCGATCCCTGCCTTGCCGGCCCTGCCCGGCCGCGACGCCATGAACTGCTCGCGCACCCCGTCGCATGAAGGCGACGGCGAACCGCAACGCACCTTTGTCTGGGACGACGTGCAAAATACCCTGAAGAGCGACGGTCGCGACTTCGGCGATATGGTCGGCGACCTCGCCAATGAAAAGCCGCAGCTGGTCACCGCGACCGCCGACCGGGTCTACAAGTTCAGGGATTCCGACGATCTCGATACGATCAGGAGCATCCGCTGGAAGGATGCGTTCACGGTGGATGACTCGACGCTGTTTGCCTCGCACAACAACGATACCACGCGCCGCGGCTACGATCCGACGCTGCGCCGGGAAATCCGCGATGTGGCCGACGATTCCGGCGATCTCTTCGACGGCGTCTTTCCGGGAGCGAAATGAGATGGGACAGGGCTCGCGCATCTCCTTCCGTTTTGCCGGCCATCTCACGAGTTTGGCGCTGGTCATCAGCCTCGCCACCGTGGTGGCCACGCCGGGCCGTGCCGAGATCTACAAGGATTTCAGGGTGACGCTGAATTCGATGTTGGCCGGCATTCTCGGCGCGCCGGAACGTTCGCCGCGCGATCTCGCCATCAACGGCCAGCCGCTGGAATTCACGCCCTACCAGAGCGACCGCAGCATTTCCGATATCACCGACGAGTGGCTGCGGGTGCTGGCCGTCAATACAAGACCTGCCCTGCCGAAGAGCAATGACAGGCAAGAGCTGACCGCCGTCATCGCCGCCAACATGCTGATCGTCCCGAAGGTAAGCCGCATCCGCGATGACCTCGCCGTGGTGGTGCGCTTCTTCGACGGCGACGGCGAGGCCGCCCTCGATTATCTCAGGCGGCAGGATCCGGCCAATCCTTCGGCAAGAGCGCCGATCCCGGGCGTCTCGATCATGATCCGCCGTCCCGCCGATGCGCCGATGACCGAGGTGCTGATGAGCCGCTTCGAGGATGTCGCCTCGACGCTGCCGGCCTTTGCGGCGCCTGCCGATGTCAGCAAGCTGCCGATGTCGCTGCGTCCGCCGGCCGGCGTCGAGGTGCTGAGCGATATCGGCGATCGCGACAAGGGCCACACCTCGCGCACGGTCGTGTCGAAAGGCACGATGTCCGCCTCGCGCTGGTCGGATCAGCGCGCCGATCTTCTTGCCCGCGACGGCTTCACCATCGAGACGCCGCCGGCTGAGCGCGGCGGGGTCACCGCCCTTTACGGCCGGCGCGGCAGCGTCGAGGCCAATGTCTTGTACACGCGCAGCAAAACCGACGGCAGGACCGTCGAGGTCATTCAAATCCGGCAACCCTTCGTCGAAGGAATAACACCATGAACTGGAAGCTCATTGCGGCCGTCATCGTCGGGCTCATCACCGGCGTTCTGCTTTACTTCTGGACCGAGAGCGTCAAGAACGAGCAGGTGGCCTATGCCTTCATGCGGCTCCAGCCAGACCGGAAGGTGACGCGAGGCCAGGCGATCACGCCCGATATGCTCGCCGAACCGGTGATGCTGCCGGAAAGTTTCGGGGCGCTTGCCAAACTCGCGGTTCCCGCTGCCAGCGCCTACCAGGAATGGCTGAAGGACAGGACGGCTGCGAGCGACATTCCGGCCGGCTCGGTGCTGCTCTTCCAGTATTTCGACGATACCGATGGCGGGCGCCTGACGACGATGATTGCGCCCGGCAAGCGGGCGCTGACCCTTCCCGTCAACGCTGCCGCGGCCGTCGGCCATTTCGTCGAGCCGGGCAGCTATGTCGATATCCTCGGCACGGTCGACGAACCGGTCGAGCCGGTGGCGCCCGCCGCCGCGACCCAGCCCGGAACACCTGGCCAGACGCCTGCCGTTCCGGGCCAGCAGCCTGCCGCGACCGGGCAACCGCCGGCTCCGGCCCAGCCGCCGTCGCCGGTCGAGCAGATGCTGAAGAACTACCTCACCCAGTATCCGGGCGCCGACGAGAACGATGTCAACGCCTACCGCAAGCAGGCGCAGGATTACAAGCTCGGCATCAGCTCACGCACCCGCGTCGTCACCCGCACCTTCCTGCAGAACGTCAAGGTTCTGGCCGTCGGTGCGGCGACGACCCCGGAGGGTGCGGTGACCAAGGCCAACAGCACTTACAACAATGTGACCGTCGAAGTGACGCCGTCGGAAGCCGAGATGCTGATCTTCGCCATGGGCCAGTCGAACGGCAGCCTCAATCTCGTCCTGCGCAATCCGACCGACAATACCGTCGAGGACCTGCCGAGCATCAACTGGACGCGCATGTGACCGTCACGGGGGAATGAGCCATGCTGTTGAAGATTTCCTATGAGGACGGCAGCGGTCGGGAGGTGATCCCGCTTTCGGCGAATGAGACCTATTTTGTCGGCGAAAGCAGCACGCTGACGCTGCCGGCCGGTGCAGGCGTCGTGCGGTTGCGCGGCAGCCATGTCTCCTCGCCGCAATTCGTGCTGCGGAAATCGGGCCAGGGCTGGTCGGTGCAGCATCATGGCCGCAATCCGACGCGCGTCGACGACCAGCCGCTTCGGGCCGGCACGCCGGTGGCGGTCTCGGCCGGCATGTCGATCTGGGTGCCGAATGTCACGATCGAACTCGTCGAGCCGGTGGCGGCGCCTGAGGCGGTCACGCAGTTTCCGGACCAGGAACGGGTGCTGGCGCTGCAGATGGAGATACATGAGCGACTACTAAAAGACACGCAGTATGACCGGCTGGTGAAATCTTCCGATTTCGGCCGCGAGGAGACGCGCGGCCGCATCCGCGAGCGTCTCGACATGTTCATCAAGGAGGCGCTCGACAGCGCGCCGCAGGATCTTGTCATCCTGGTCATCAAGAACGCCGTCTATCGATGGCTGGCAAAACGCATCGCCCGCACCGGCCGGCGCGACGCCTTGTCGAATGCCGCAAGCCTGGCGCGCGAGGAACAGGACAACCGCCGCCTGTTCGACGTCGGCAAGGCGCTGATCTCGGCCTTGCAATTGAAGCTCAACTTCGAATCCACCCGCGCGGACTTCGCCCAGCTCGATACCCGTTTCAGCGCCGCCTTCCAGGCCCGGCAGGCGCTTTTCAATGCCGGCGACCGCTACGAGATCGCCCATATGCACCTGCGCTCCAATATCGAGGAGCTGATGTATCGCTGGGGGACGATCTCGGAGCTGATGGATCTCGACGTCATCTCGGAAATCATGGTGACGCGCTACGACGAGATCTATGTCGAAAAATTCGGCCTGCTGGAACGCTACCCCTTCGCCTTTGCCAATGAGCGGCAGCTGATGAAGGTGATCGAGCGCATCGCCGTCGATTCCAACCGCTCGATCAACGAGAGCGAGGCGATGGCCGACTTCCGCATGCCGGACGGTTCGCGCGTCAACGCCGTCATTCCGCCGCTGGCGGTCAAGGGCGCCTGCCTGACCATCCGCAAATTCGGCGGCAAGTCGCGGCTCGACATCAGCAAGCTGGTCACGGCAGGTGCGCTCAGCGAGCCGATGCGCGCCTTTCTCGAGGCGGCCGTCCGCGCCCGCAAGAACATCGTCGTCTCGGGCGGCACCGGCTCCGGCAAGACGACGCTGTTGAACAGCCTGTCGCAGTTCATCCCGGTCGGCGAGCGCGTCGTGGCGGTCGAGGACACGTCGGAACTGCAGCTCGACGGCATCCATGTCGTCTATCTGCAATCGCGGCCGAAGACGGCGGAATCCGAGACCAGCGTCACCATCCGCGACCTGGTGCGCAACGCGTTGCGCATGCGGCCCGACCGCATCATCGTCGGTGAGTGCCGCGGCGCGGAGGCGATCGACATGCTGCAGGCGATGAACACCGGCCATGCCGGCTCGATGACGACGGCGCATGCCAATACGCCGCAGGACATGATGACCCGGCTGGAGGTGATGGTGCTGCAGGGCCAGAGCTCGCTGCCTGTGATGGCGATCCGTCAGCAGATCGTCGCCGCCGTCGAGCTCGTCGTGCAGCTCAACCGCCTGGAAAGCGGCCGGCGCGCCGTCACCGAGATATCCGAGGTGATCGGCATCGATCCGGATACCGGCCTTGTCATCGTCGAGCCGATCTTCCATCTCGTCGGCCGCGCCGGCGGCCAGGCAGTGCATGCCTTCACCGGTTACCTGCCGAGCTTCGTCGCCGAGCTCGTCGAGTTCAACGACGACGGCGAAATCGAAAAATTGGACATGTTCGTTTGAGGGGGAAACCATGAATATCAGCATTCTGCAGATCTTTACGGTCGCCCTCGGCGCGGTGACGGCGGGACTGCTCGTCTGGGGCGCGCCGGTGCGCTGGCCGGCGCCGCTGTTGCGCGCCACCGAACGCGACATCGCGCTCGCCAGCGAGGCGGCCCAGGTCTTCGGGCGCGATGCCGTTCCGCCCTATACGATGATCCTCGCCTACGGCATCACGGCGATCCTCGTCTTCGTGGTGGTCTCGCTGATCTTCGGGCCGATCGCCGGCATCGTCATCGCCATCCCGGTCGCCTTCTTCTTGCCCAAGGCGATCATCCGCTATTTCCTGCAGCGCCGCTGGCTGCAGATCGAATCGCAGCTTCCCTATGCCGTCGACCAGATCGTCTCGGCAGTGCGCACCGGCAAGCCGCTTGCCATCGCCGTCAATGCGGTGGCCGATACCGGCCAGATGCCGGCCTCACGCGAGTTCGAGCGCATCGCCCGCGAACAGAAGCTCGGCATCGGCCTGGTCGAGGCGCTCGACCGCCACGGCCGCAACGTGCCGAGCCTGCACTTCAAGATGGTCGATGCGGCCCTCGGCCTCTTTGCCCGCCAGGGCGGCGACATTTCCGAGCCGCTGACGGAAATGTCGAAATCCTTCAAAGAGATCTGGAAGCTCGACCAGAAGATCACCACCTCGTCGTCGCAGGCGCGCATGAACTTCCGCGTCGTCAATGGCGGCGCGCTGTTCATGATCCTGATGATCTTTTTCGGCCAGCCCGAGCTGATCGACAAGGTGTTCGGCAACGCCATCGGCATCGTCATCGCGATCGTCGGCGCCATTCTCTATGCCACCGGCTTCTTCTGGATGCGCTCGATGATGAAGGTGTCGGTATGATGTCTCACATACCCCTCGCCCCGATCGCCGTCGTCTTTGCCGGCATCACCACCGCCCTCTTCGTTTGGTGGATTGGCGATCTGCTCGGCAGCATCCAGGTGGTGCGCCGGTCCGCGGGCGGCGATGGTCCGCCGCCGAATATCGTCGACAGCATCGGCATGCGCACGCCTGTTGAATTCGTGCTGACCCATTTCGAGCCGCTGCTGGCCGATTACGGCGCCCAGCTCGAGCAGAAGCTGATTTATGGCGGCCGGCCCTTCGGCGGCGTGACGGGGCGGGAATATATCGCCCTTCTCGTGGTTCTCAGCCTCTTCGGCTTCGTCCTGCTCGGCGTGCTGTTCGGCATTGCCAGCGGCAGCGTGATCGGCGGGCTGGTGGCCGGGCTGATCCTCGGCCTGATCCCCGCCATCTATTTCTGGGTCGTCGCCGACGACAAGATGCAGGACCGCAAGGAGCGCATCTCACGCGAATTTCCCTATTTTCTCGATCTCGTCGTCATGACGCAGCAGGCGCAGGCGACGCTGCCGGAAAGCCTGAGGCTTTATGCCGAGGCCGCACCCGGCACCGTCATGAGCGAGGAGATCGAACAGACGCTGAAGGACGTCGCGCTCGGCACCGGCATGGTCGAGGCGCTGCAGCGGCTGGAGCGCCGCATGACCGCCGAGGAGGTCGTGCGGGTCATCCGTGCGGTGATCCAGGGCGAAGTCGAGGGCAGCAACCGCGTCGAGCTGCTGCGCGAACATGCGCGCGACCTGCGCTTCCGCCGCTGGGAAAAGGCCGACAGGGCCAGTGAAAAGCTGAAGGCCAAGATCGTCATGCCGGCGATGATGATCGTCGTGTCGATCCTTCTTCTGGTGCTGGCGCCGGCAATCGTCGAGATGATGTCGAGTGGGATGTTCTGATCATGGCCTTTTCCTTCTTTCGCGGAAACAAACCAAGCCTGCTGCAGACCGGGCCCGGCGGCCAGAGCCGCAGCCATGTGCTCGACCGGCCGGAAATGTCGATCGGTCGAGCTTCCAACGCCGATATCGTCGTCGACGATCCGTTCCTGGCGCCGATCCATGCGCGCATCGAGCGCCAGAGCGACGGCGGCTTCATCATTCGCCGCATGGGTCTGAACCCGATCATGCTGCGCGGCGAAGCGCTGCTGCAGACGGCCTCGCTGAAAGCTGGCGACAGCTTCCGTCTCGGCAAGGACGTCGAATTCCAGTTCGTCGTCAAAGCCGCCGCCAAGGAGGCGCCGAAGAAGGAGGCCTCCAAGGCCGGTGACGACAAGCCGAAGAAATCGCTGTTCAAGCAGCCGGCCTTCCTCGCCGGCATGGGGGTCGCCTATCTCGCCATCGTCGGCATCATCGGCTACGTCATCCTGTCCGACAGCGGCAGCGCGGACGGCGGCCCGACGGCGGAACGCATCAACGCGGAAGCCGCCCGCATCCCCACATGCATCAAGAATGCCCGGCGCATGCGCCAGGTTTCCGAGCAAAGCTTCAACGGCGCCGTCGGCGGCCGCGTCGGCAGGGATGGCGACGCAACCTATGCCGCCCTTTCGCTAAGCGCCGAACCATCCGACGATGCGGCGCTGGCAAAGGCCGCCGAACCGATCGTCGAGGCCTACAAGCGCACGGCGCTCGCAGCCCTTGCCTCGGAAACCCGCGGCAACAATACGCTGGCGCAGAGCCTCTACCAGCAGACCTACGATCTCGTGCCCGACGTCAACTGCTCGGCTGCACGTTTCGCGCTGCAGCGCCGCGCCGCCACGAAGCCGGTCGCCCGCCGCTGACAGCGGTCCCGCAGCGCTGTTTGCTGAGATTCAAGCGGGGGGACGATATCAAGGACTTGCCGGAATGCGGGCGATGACCTTGATCTCGAAATCGAAACCGGCGAGCCAGTTCACCCCGAGCGCCGTCCAATTCGGATAGGGTGGCTTGCTGAAGATCTCCTGCTTGACCGCCATGATCGTTCCGAACTGGTTTTCAGGGTCGGTGTGGAAGGTGGTGACGTCAACGATGTCATCCAGCGTGCAGCCGGCGGCGCTCAGCGTCGCCTTCAGGTTTTCAAAGGCGAGCCGCACCTGACGTTCGAAATCGGGTTCGGCTGTTCCATCCGAACGGCTGCCGA
This sequence comes from Rhizobium sp. BK112, assembly GCF_014193215.1. Taxonomy (NCBI): domain Bacteria; kingdom Pseudomonadati; phylum Pseudomonadota; class Alphaproteobacteria; order Hyphomicrobiales; family Rhizobiaceae; genus Rhizobium; species Rhizobium sp. BK112. The sequence continues at coordinate 6,223 of NZ_JACHYZ010000003.1, read as the reverse complement.
CCTGCCCTGATACAAACAGCAGATCACCGGATCGGATGGCGGCGGAATAGCCGTGCTCCTCGTAAAGAGCGTGCCTTTCGGCAGGAAAGATTGCTTCGCGTTGGGTCATTCTCATCTCTCTTGATGTTGGCAAAGACCGGTGAGCGCGGGGAATGCTTCACAAGCGCGCTCGATTTGATATACGGTACGTATGTGAAATAACTGACATACGCATCGTATGTCAAGTCCATATACGCTTCGTATGTGAATTGAGGAATCGAATGGCGAAGACACGCAGCGAAACGATGCAGGAAAATCGCGTCAAGCTAATCGCGGCGGCGCGAAAGGCTTTTGCCGAAAAGGGATACGCCGCAGCGTCGATGGACGAGCTGACGGCTGACGCCGGCCTGACACGCGGCGCGCTTTACCACAACTTCGGAGACAAGCGCGGGCTGCTGGCGGCGGTTGTCGATCAGATCGACACGGAGATGGCGGTGCGCGCTCAAGAGATTGGGGCGCGGGCAGGTGACGATTGGCAGGGCCTGCTCGCCGAGGGCGCGGCCTATATCGAAATGGCGCTCAATCCGGAAGTCCAGCGCATCGTTCTGCTCGACGGACCCGCGGTGTTGGGAGATCCCTCGCAATGGCCCAGCCAGAACAACTGTCTACAGGTGACCAAGAGCACGGTAGAGCGCCTGACCGCCCAAGGCATCCTCAAGCCGCTCGACGCCGAGGCGGCTGCCCGATTGCTGAGCGGCGCGGCTCTCAATGCCGCCCTCTGGATCGCCGCCAGCGACGACCCGCAGAGCGTGCTGCCGAAGGCGGTCGAGGCCTTTCATGCCTTGGCGGCAGGTCTGCTTTTGGAGCGTTTGTGATCGTAGCGAGAGGCTCTCTCGCCAAACAGAAAGCCCATGGCATAGCGGACGCAAAACTTATCGAGCGCGACGAGTCCGTGTCGCCATCGTTTTGTCAACGAGACGAGCGGTCACATAAGCGAAACATAGGACCGCGCTGAGAAATACTAAGAATGCGAGAGGGCCATTCAATCCAATCGACGCCGCAACCGGCTTGAAGACGCCGATCGCACCGCGGTGCAAGATGTAGACAGGATAGGAAATATAGCCAATCCACGTCGCCAATGTCTCGGCTTTTGCGGGCATCTCCAGAAAGAGGCCGAGCATCACGATGAGCGGGGCCAAGGCCATCGCGAACATCAAGTCGTAGTAAGGCCGCAACACGACAGGAACCGGCGCCGCAATGCAAATCATCAGAAGTAGGCATGGCACAATGGCGACCCAACCCTTCCTCCAGGCGGGCATGCCGCCGAAGAGGCGGCTTATCACCACCCCTGCCGTAAACGAAAACATCACCCTTGGCAGTCCACCGACCGCTGAGGGCCACTCCCAGCCAATATTCAACATGCCGTATTTAAGGCCGACAAAAACCAAACATGCAGCCGAGACCAATGCAACTCCGCAGAGCGCGCGGATAGAGAGCCGAAAAAGCCACAGGGCGAAGACTATATTCACCAGCAGCTCCCAGAACATCGACCATGCCGGACCGTTGATCGGGAACATTCCTTGCATCGGGTTCGCTTGAAGGAAATACATCGGGCTCGGCAGAAAGAACGTGTTCGCAGTCGTCGACACCAGCAGGTCGATGACACTTTGATTTCTCAGCCCCCAGTTTGTTAACAGAATGATCTGTATGAGGCCGACCACAATTCCGATGAAATAGAGCGGATAAAGGCGCTTGATGCGGGCCGCCATAAACGACTGGAACAGCAGACCGCGCGAGAGCCGTTTGCTATAAATATCCGCGATAATAAATCCACTGAGAACGAAGAAAAAATCGACTGCCAGATAGGCTGAAGGCGCATAGCTTTCCCGGAAATGTGTAGCGACAACACTGATAGCGGCAAATCCGCGCATGGCATCGAGCGTATAGTAACGGCTGCGCTCGGCAATCGAGACTCCTACGTCGTCCATCGCCGATGGCGAATAACCGCGGTCGAGGCTAGTCATCTTATGGATTATCCTATTGCGCGTTGCGTCTGAGGGGCGTTCGGATGCGGTGGATGAGAACGTCACCAAAGCGACGTTCTGATAATTTCAGATGACGGCTTGAGCACCAGATCCCTCAAATCGCGACACAGGTCTATGCGGGTATGGCCTGGAAATCATGCAGGGTTGGCAACCGCACCCCTGTTACTCTTGCGCTGCCGTGCCTGCTTTATACTGCCGATCAAGACATTTAAGCGAGCTCTGCACAGAACGAATATCAGACCGCAGTAAGCCATGCCGCCTGCCAGGATTTCCACGGCCAAGCGTGGATACGGGGACCAATGAATGAGCAATTCATGGAGGAGGAAAATGACTGCAACCATTCCTGCAGAGGCCATGGTAGGCCGCAGGAATTGCGCCAGATATGCCGGGATACTCAGCTCTATATGCTGCGAAACCTTCCAGCTGGTGATCGGCCAAAACAACAGAACTTCGATCATGATGGCGAAAACGATTGTCGTGACGCCGTAGGGATAGAGAATTGCGATCGTCAGGAGTGTGAGGAGGTTTCGTGCCAGCTGGTAGTAAAACCACCAATCCATCTCTCCTTGGCTCTTGATCAAGGATGCCTGCACGTAGCCGATCCCGGCCATCAATCCTATGACGCAGTAGAACCGAACCGGCCAAACGGCCGCGATCCAATGTGCACCGAAAATTGTTGTGATCGCATCATCGGCGACGGCAGCAAGACCTATGAAGACGGGGTAGGAAACCAGAGCGCAGCCAAACGTCGCCATGAGAAATGCTTCTCGCACTTTCTTCGGATCGGCCCGCAATGAAGAAAGCAAGACGTGCGTGACGGATGTTAAGCCCCCGGCGATGACGTTGTTGATCATATCGAACAAACGCTTGGAAAAATTATAGATCCCGAGCGCTGATGGGCTCAAGAGCACCCCGATGAGCAGGTTGTCCAAGCTCATTGTCTGTAAAAACCGAGTGCCGGATGCAAAAAACCCATAGTGAAGGAGCTCGTTGAGGCTTGCTCTTTTCAGGTGAAGCCCGGGCCGCCACCCGGCGCCCCAGAAAGCGGCGCCGCATGATGCCGCTGTGGCCGCGATCTGCGCAATCGCAAGCCCCCACAAGCCGAAACCCGCGAGAACCAAAACAAGGCAAATGCAGGCAGAAGTGATCGTCGCAATCACAGTGCGGACGGCTACCAGATGAAACGACATCTTCCGATTGACAATTGCATTCGGAACGACGGCCGTGAAGTCGAAGAAAACCTTCAATCCCATGATGTAAATCAGGGGTGTGATTTGCTCATGCCCCACATAGGCCGCGATTGGCGAAGCGGCGATGCACAAAGCACCATAGATCAAAAATGAAAAAGCGAGCGAAAGCAGGAATATCGTATCCAGATGGCTGCGCCTGATTTCGGCTTTTTGGATGATCGCTTCGCCAAATGCCGTCGGTCCAAAGCTGCCGGCAAACGACACGATGCTGAAGGCCAGCGCAACAAGGCCGAAATCCTGAGGCTGGAGAACGCGAGACGTCACCACAAAGACCGCGAAGGTCAGGACTGTCGGAATAAGCGTGCTCAGCGCCGACCAGAAAGCACCCGTAACGGCTGCGGCGGATCTGTTCTCACTGACATGGCTGAACAGAATATCGTCGTCTCGTAAAACCGACAAAGTGAACTCCTACCGGGAATCAGACTATGGAGGGTTGAGGTATTAGATCTGGGGCCGGAACAGCGGGACTTGGATGCATGGGTTTACTCGACTTGTACCAAGTTCCTCCCAGCTCATACGGCAGGCGAGACATTGCTGCCAAAAGCTCACCGGCATTTGTCGCCTTCTCCACCAGAGGGCTATCGCCGGTCTGGCTACCGATGACGTCGTGCAGATTGCTTCCGTCCCTCGCAACCGCGATATGCGGCTTATTCAGCAAAAGACAGAGAATATGACCGTGCAGATGGTTGGTGATGATCCGTTGTGCGCCGGAGAGGATCTTCACGCCGTAATCGACATATCGAGCCGCGACATCCTGACGATGCTGGGCGATCATCTCTGTGCGGCTAAAGCCATGCCGCAACGCCGACTTGACGACGCTCGACTTGCGCATGCGCGACAAACTGTTCGGAGCGTTGATCCAATTGGTAAGAGGTCCGTCAACGATCGCTCGCGCTTTCGCTATATCGACCTCGTCCTCTCCGAGAGGCTGCATGACATATAATACCCGGAGAGGATCGGCCTCGAACGGTTTCAGCGCTCCCATGCCGAATGCCGTGTCCGGGCCGGCCTCGACATCACAATCGAAGTTGGCTTTCGCCAGCTCGAAACTCTGACGATCGCGCGTCATGCAAAAAAAATTGCGATGCCTTCCGATCGTACGTTTCGCATATTCCTTGAGGGACTCGTTTGCGAAATGGATCGTTTGCGGCATCTGGATGATCGTTCGATCCGGATATTTCCACATCAAACGGTAGCGAACATCATCCCTGCCCGCCTGCGCGTCGCCAAAGTCGGCCCCACCGCAAATGAATATTGGGGCGTCGCCTGGTGTTGTTTTTATCTCATCTATACTTTGCGCTGCGCTGCCCGTCAGCACCGGGAGGCGCCCCGTTACTTCGCGCAATACTATCGCCAATCCAAGCCAACTCGCGTGATGGCCAGGATCTTTATTTGATGGAAAGTTTATTAAAACGTAAGGCTGTCCCCGGCTTACAAATTTCCTTACTATTTCAATCAACTTTTCTTTTTGTCTTCGTATTACAACTTCGCCGAGGTGATGCATATACTCAACTTGTATTTTCAAAACTCAAACAGCAATTACAACCGCCATTCTGAAGAGTCAATTGGAGGATGAATTACTTTTAGGTCATAGTTAAGTGGGCAAATTGTCTCACTTCTTGGCCACCAGCGATCACGAGGTTCGAGCGTCGCGCCTGGGCTTGGCAAATGCCCGTGACGCGGGCGGACGGCTCCTGAGGAATGGTCGTGGATGACGAAGTGTTGATCAGACGGGACCGTCGAAGAAGGAGATCAGGAGAGCGGCGCGGCTCTCAACGCTGCCCTCTAGGTCGCCGCGAGCAAAAACCCGCAGAGCGTGCAGCCGAAGGCGGTCGAGGCCTTTCATGCCTTGGCGGGAGGCCTGCTTTTGGAGCGTTTGTGATCTAATTCACAGTGATCGTTCGAAAAGAAGCTCATTGTCCTTTTCGCCGACGTGTTCCCAACCAGCCGCGCGATAAAATCTCTCGGCTCGGGTGTTTCGATCGGTGGTGAGCCAAGCGCGTCCGATGCCTGGAGACTTGAGACAGGCACAGGCTTCGGCCAGCAGGATCGAGCCGATCCCGTTTCTTTCAAATCCGGGAACCACAAAAAGCGCCCAAATGTTTCCGTTGCGTGGGTCGGCCGCAGAAAAGCCGACGACCTCGCCGTTCTCTTCCCAAACGGCCACTCCCGGATTGGCTACATACAAATCGTAATCATCATCGGTAACCTTTGTGGGGTCGCTCAAAATGTTTTCGACGACTGAGGAACGGACAGCTTTCAGCGCCAAGAGGTCACTCGGAACCGCTTTTCGGAGCATGCAATGATCTCTCGATATGTTGCGAAGGCTTGCACAATGCCTCTTAGCGGCCATCGGTTCAATGACCGCTCTCAAGTAGATACCGTTGAAAAAGTCGGTGTTGCTGTCGGTGTGAAGTTCTGATCCAGTCGTTCCAGGGGCATTGGGAGGACAGTACGATGATGGGCGAGCGGACAGTGATGCAGGAAGCGCTGTTTTACGAGTTCAGCATTGAGCGTCACGTTCCGGCGGACCACCTTCTGCGTTCTATCGACCGCTTCGTCGACCTGTCCGGCCTGCGGTCCCACTTGCGGCCTTTCTATAGCGAGATCGGGCGGCCCTCGATTGATCCAGAACTGATGATCCGCATGCTGATCGTAGGCTACTGCTTCGGCATCCGTTCCGAGCGTCGGCTGTGTGAGGAGGTGCATCTGAACCTCGCCTATCGGTGGTTCTGCCGGCTCGGCCTGGAAGGCGATGTGCCGGATCATTCGACTTTCTCCAAGAACCGGCATGGCCGCTTCCGGGATAGTGATCTGCTGCGCGAGCTATTCGAGACGACAGTAAGGCGTTGCATCGACGAGGGTCTTGTCGGCGGCGAAGGCTTCGCCGTCGATGCGAGCCTGATCAAGGCGGATGCGAACAAGCAACGCTCGGCGGAAGGGTCGGAA